>NZ_JBQEOP010000004.1:0-1017947 GCF_052045305.1 Chitinophaga sp. 22308
ACCGGCCAACAGGCAACGCTCACCGCTTCACCTGTTCCGGGCGCGGTAATTAACTGGTACGCTGATTCTACGACTACCACCATCGCCGGTACTGGTACCAGCTTCGTGGTGGGTCCGTTTAATAATCCGGGCACTTACAGCTATTTCGCTGCCGTAAGCGTTCCAGGCGCCTGCTCTTCTGCACGGGTACGTGTAGACGTAGTAGTGACCGGTCCGGTTATTCCTTCTCCGGATTGTAATGTGCCAACCAGCCAGGTTTCCGGCACCACCCTTGGTTGTATCCTCTGCTCTGTGCAGAATCCGACCAATGACATCGACAGCTCTAAAACAAACTTCACTACCCTGAGTATGCCGGTAGGTTTACTCGGCGGCTCTGTGTTCCAACAGCTCATCTTCCCGAACCCGGGAGCCGCAGGCGACAGCATCCGCCTGACCATGGCAGCTCCGGGCGGCCTGGCAGATGTAAGCCTGTTTGGCGGTATCGTGATCACTCAATACAATGGCTCTACTGCTGTGAAAGCAGATACACTGGCCAACCTGCTGACCCTGCGTCTGCTGAGCGGCCAGCAGTTCAACGCCACCGTAGGTGCTACCGGTACTTATGACCGCGTGGAAGTAAGACTCACCGGCACGCTCAATCTGCTCAATGCTATTGATATCTATGGCGCACGCGTGCTCTATCCGAACCCAACTATCAGTGGTACTGGAGATACTGTATGTGTGAACCAGAAAGCAACCCTGTCAGTAACACCTGCTGCCGGCACTACTGTACGCTGGTATGCTGATTCTACCAGCACCACCGTATTGAGCAGCCAGAATACTTATACTACCGATACCCTGAGGACCCCAGGTAAGGTTACTTATTATGTACAGGTGGTGGGCGCCAACAATTGCGCTAATCCTGACCGTATACCCGTAACCGTTACCGTGTCTCCTGCTCCTGTTGTACCAGGCACCGATCAGACCCTGAACCTCTGCCCAGGTACCAGTGCAGCACTGGCGGTATCCAATCCGAACAGCCAGCTTACTTACAACTGGTACAATGTGGCCACTGGCGGGACCAAACTGAATACCGACAGCGGATATGTATTTAATGTACCGAATATCACCAAAGACACTACCTTCTATGTAGAAGCGATGAGCGCCTGCGGTACTGTTTCTCCAAGACAGGCATTCCACATCGTGATCTCTGCTTCGCTGAGCGCACCGGTGGTAACGCCTAACCCTGATTCTGTCAACATCGGTACACAAGCCGTTCTGAAAGCCAGCTCCAATGCCGCTAACGTGACATTCACCTGGTATGGCAGCCAGGCCGGCAATGACAGCCTGTTCACCGGTCCGACTTACGCACCGCCTACTCAGAACACGCCAGGCACCGTGACTTATTGGGTGAAAGCATCCATCAGCGGTTCCTGCTCTTCTATCCGCGTGCCGGTAGTAGTGGTATACGGACAGTTTACTACACCAACACAAGTGCCTTGCGAAGGCGCCACTACCCAGACTATTGGTGGCAGCGGTCTCCTCGTGCTGGGCAACGTATACAACCCGCAGCTGGCAGTGGACAATGATGCCAGCACCTACTCTTCTCTCGTGATCAACCTCGGCGTACTGAATGCAGAGGTATGGGAAAAAGCAGGCTTCAACGGCCTCTCCGCTCCTGGTGATACTGTAAGGGTACTGCTCTCCGACCCAAGTGTGGTATTGTCTGCTTCACTGCTGGGCGGTGTTCAGCTGACCACTTATAATGGCAATGCTCCGCAGGATTCTGTGACAGTCAGCGATCCGCTGGTGAAACTCAGCCTGTTGAGCAATGGTACACAGGCTATCGCCGAATTTGTACCGGCCCATCCGTTTGACGCGGTACAGGTGAAACTGAAATCCGGCCTCGTAGGCGCCCTGACAGAAATAGGCTTCAACTATGCACAGCGTGCATTGGCCAAACCTGCTGTACAGGCCTCTCAGGTGGCTGTTTGTTCCGGTAACACGGCAACACTCAACGTACAGAACCCGGCAGCAGGCGTTACTTACCGCTGGTATACTTCCAACGGTACTTACCTGACCGGTAAAGATGGTACTTCCCTGACTACCGGTGCGCTGACATCAGACACCAGCTTCTTTGTGGAAGCTTACCGCAATGGTTGCGCAAGCACAGCAAGAACACAGGTCGCTGTGAAAGTGGCTGCTGCTCCGGTTGCGCCGACCGTACAGTCCAATGATGTGAAAGTTTGTCCGGGTTCAGATGCGGTACTGGCTATCGCCACCCCGCTGGCCGGCTACACCTACAACTGGTACAATGTAGCTAACGGCGGTACCAAACTGAACACCGACAGCGGATTTACCTATAAAGTTGTCAATGTAACAGCACCTGCTACCTACTATGTAGAAGCGGTGAATGACAGCTGTAACACTATCTCTGCCACCAGAACGGCTGTTAACGTGAGCACAGCAGCATCACTGCCTGATCCGACCGTAACACCGAACCCTGACACCGTGGTAGTCAACCAGCAACCGGTATTTACTGCATCTGCTTCTACCGCTAATGCACAATTCTACTGGTTCGCTACCCAGACCAGCACAGACACCCTGTTTAAAGGTGCGCAGTATGCCGCACCGGCATCCGCTACCATCGGTACCGTTACCTATTGGGTAGTAGCTGCCGTACCTGGCGCCGGCTCCTGTACTTCTGCAAGAGTACCGGTAACCGCTGTCACCATCAGCGACAGGCAGGACCCTGTGCCATGCGAAGGTGCAAGCTCCTTCACTATCGGCGGCTCCGGCCTCCTGGTGCTGGGCAATGTGTACAACCCGCAACTGGCCGTTGACCAAAGCGCCAATACTTACTCTTCCCTCGTTATAGACCTTGGCGTACTGAATGCTTCCGTTTGGGAAAGAGCTTACTTCAATGGTGTCTCCACTCCGGGCGATACTGTAAAAGTGATGGTCACCAACCCAAGCCAGGTGCTTTCTGCCGCCGTACTGGCCAGCCTGCAGCTGACAGCCTACAATGGTAATACGGCAGTAGACTCCGTACTGGTGTCTAACCCGCTCGTCAATCTCAACCTGCTCAGTGGCGGCAGAAGCGCACTGCTGTCCTTCGTACCAACCCAGCCGTTCACTGGTGTGGAAGTGAAACTGAAATCAGGTATTGTGGGCGCCCTCACAGAATTAGGCTTCAACTACGCACAACGTGCTATCGTGCAGCCAACTGTACAGGTGACCAACGCCAATATCTGTAAAGGTCAGCAGGCGACGATCAACGTGGTGAACCCTGTGGCCGGTGTAACTTATGGCTGGTACGACAGTCACGGTAACCACCTGCTCGACAGCATTGCCTACGTGACACCGCCAACCCTCGATTCCGGTACTTACACTTATACTGTAAGAGCTATGCGGAACAACTGTAGCGGCGCGGCTTCCCTGCCTGCAACAGTAACCGTGTACGGTACGCCGGCTACTCCGGTTGCCACCAAAGACAGTGTGACCACCTGTTTGAATACCCCGGTTACCTTCAGCGTAAATGCAGTGCCCGGCGTAAACTTCAACTGGTACGATGCTGCTACCGGCGGTGCTAAACTGGCCTCCAACACCAACACGTATACCACTCCGTCCAACCTCGGCGTAGGTACCTATAAATTCTATGTAGAAGCAGTAAACGGCAACAACTGTACAAATGCCGCCGGTACACGCGCAGTCATCACCCTCACGGTGACCACCGCATCTACCGCAGCTGATATCAATGTAACAGATCAAACCATCTGCGCAGGTGATACCGCTGTACTGACACCGACATCCACTACAGTGGTGAACCCGGTATTCAAATGGTATGCTAATCCGGATAAGACCGGCCCGATCACACAAGGTGTTAGCGCAACCGGTGTGCTGTCTGTCTCCGGCCTCGCACCAGGTACTTACACCTACTACGTAAGCGTAAGCAGCGCAGGCAACTGTGAAAACGCTGCCGGCGACCTGAAAGCAGCACATGTGACCGTTAACAAACGCTCCACTGCGGCAGATATCATCCTCAATGATACTACAGCATGTGCGAAGACAACGGTGACACTGACAGCTGCCACCACCACTGTGACTAACCCTGTATTCAAATGGTACCAGGACGCTAATCTGCAAACACTGCTGTTCACAGGTCCGTCTTACACCACAGGGCTGATCACAGCAAGTACTACCTACTATGTGACCGTAGAAGGAAGCAACAGCTGCGCTAACGCAGCAGGTACTGCCAAAGCGGTGAATGTAAACATCACCAGCCTGCAGACACCAACTGTGACCGCTTCCAACACTAATATCTGTGCAGGTGACTCCGTAGTCCTCTCCGTACAGAACCCGGTGAATACCCTTACTTACCGCTGGTACAATGTGGCCACCGGAGGTACTGCCCTCTTCACCGGACCGGTATATATCGTGAGAAACCTCACCGTGTCCACTGACTTCTATGTGGAAGCAAGTGCAGGTAGCTGTACCGATACTACCCGTGTTAAAATATCCATCGGCGTAGGTACTGCACCAACACCGGTACTGGTATCCGACAATGTGACCACCTGTACGAACACACCGGCCATATTGATGATCCTCAACCCGGACAATGCACTTACCTATAACTGGTACACCACACCAACAGGCGGCACGCCAGTCTTCACCGGACAGGTGTTCACCACACCACCGCTGACGACTACCACACAATACTATGTGGAAGCGGTAGGAGATCCGACCAGGTGTGGCGCCGCTTCCCCACGTGCTACTGCAACAGTAACAGTAGTTACTGCTCCGCCTGCACCTGTGGTAACACCGGCTGCTGTTAATACCTGCTCCGGTTCCAGTGTGACACTGACCGTGCAGAACCCGCAGCCGGGTGTGAACTACCAGTGGAATGATGCGGCTGGCAACCTGGTATTCACCGGCACCAGCTACACCTTCACTGCCGATAGCACCACCACTTATTATGTAAGAGGAATCGTTGGCGGCACCTGTCCAAGGTCCTGCGGCGGCTGCCCTGGTCCAAGGACTGCCATCACCGTAACGGTTAACGCAGCACCGGCTACTCCGACTGTTGCAGCCACTTCGCTCAACGTTTGCGCAGGCGGCACAGTAACACTCAGCATCCAGAACCCTGTTGCAGGTACCACTTACAACTGGTATGATGCTGCTACCGGCGGCACGCTGCTAGGAACCGGCAACACTTATACTACTAACCCGCTGAGCGTAACGACCGACTTCTATGCTGAAGCCAGCAACGGTAACTGTACCAGCGTGGTAAGAGCGAAAGTGACCGTAAGTGTGGGCACTGCACCAACACCAGTACTCGAATCCAATGCACTGACCATCTGCACAGGATCTACTGCAACACTGCGTGTGATCTCACCTGTGAACAATATCACGTATAACTGGTACACCGTACCAACAGGTGGTACGCCAGTCTTCACCGGACCGGTTTACACTACCCTGCCGCTCACCGCCTCCACCGACTTCTATGTGGAAGCTGTAGGAGATCCGGCGCTGTGTGGTAATCCTTCCGCAAGAGTAAAAGCTACTGTAACGGTAACTTCAGCTCCTGCTGCTCCGGATGTAACAGCTACCAGTCTCAGGACCTGCGCAGGTACCGGTGTGACAGTATCTGTGAAGAATGCCCAGCCAGGATTTATTTATCAATGGTATGACGCACCAGTAGGCGGTACCCTGCTCTTTACCGGTGAGGTATACAACATACCGGCCGTAAACAACACTACTACCTACTATGTACAGGCCAATATCGGCACCGGCTGCTCCAGCGCCACCAGAACTGCGGTTGTGGTGAACGTAGACCCTGCACCGGCAATGCCGACTGTAGCGTCCAACAACCTGACCATCTGTATCGGTGGCAACGCCACCTTCAGCATCCAGGCACCAGACCCTGCGCTTACTTATAACTGGTACGATGCTCCGGCTAACGGAACACTGCTGGCCACCGGTCCAAGCTTTACTACCGGTGCGCTGAACAGTACCACTACCTTCTATGTGGTGGCGAAGAATAATAATGGCTGCGCAAGCTCAAGCGTGAGTGTGACAGCCACCGTGATCACCACTATCGACGCTCCGCTGGCAGATCCGATAACAACATGCGCTGGTCAGACCGTGACGCTGGCCGTGAAGAACAGTGTGGCAGGCGTCATCTACAAATGGTATACACAGGCTACCGGCGGTACGCCAGTATTCACCGGTGCTAACTACACCATCACACCGGGCGGTAACGCGACTTACTACCTCGAAGCTGCTACCAGCGGCGGTTGTGTAAGCGCCAGCAGAACAGCAGTGAATGTCACCGTCAATGCAGCTCCGACAGTACCGGTGGTGGCTAATGCAACACTTCAGACTTGTCAGGGCCAGACCGTGACACTGAGTGTGCAGAACCCTGATGCAACGCTCACTTATAAATGGTATACCACCGCAACCGGCGGAACGGCGATATCAACCGGCAGCAGCTTTACAACACCACCGGTTACCGCTAACGCGATGTACTATGTGGAAGCAGTGAATGCTACCGGCTGTCCAAGTGCAACACGCACCGCTGTAAGCGTTCAGTTGATCAGCGCTCCGGCCGCTCCGACAGTGACCGGCAACGAAAACGGTATCTGCCCGGGTAAATCAGCCACGCTGACAGCCGGTTCAACAACGGCGGGTGTCACCTTCAACTGGTACACCGCACCTACCGGCGGCACACCAGTATTTACCGGTCCGGTGTTCACTACACCTGCGCTGAATACGACCACGACCTACTACGTGGAAGCTGCAAGCCCGTCTGGTGGTTGTGTAGGCATAGGCGCAAGAACAGCGGTGATCGTTAGCATGCTGCAACCGCTCGCTGCACCGCATGTGTCCTTCAGCAACATCACTGCTACCAGCGTCACCTTCACCTGGAACGCTGTTCCAGGAGCGGTACGCTACGAAGTGACCCTCGACGGTGGTGCAACCTTCAGCGCTCCAAGCACAGGCCCAAGCGGTACTTCACATACCGTGAACAATCTGCAGCCTAACCAGACCCTGAACTTCGGTGTACGGGCCATCGGCGCCAGCGATTGTGAAACCAGCGGACTGGGTACGCTGACTTGTACAACATCCAACCCGCAAGGCAACAACATCTTCATACCAAACCTCTTCAGCCCGAACGGCGATGGCGTAAATGATGTGTTGTATGTGTACGGAACAGCGATCGCGCAACTCGAATTCAGAGTGTACAACCAATGGGGTCAGTTGGTATTCACCTCCAAAGACCAACGTCAGGGATGGGATGGTACCATGAGCGGACAGAAACAACCGGTAGGGGTATATGTATACATCGTGAGAGCGACCATGCAGGATGGACAGGTGATTACGAAGAAAGGTAACGTCACCCTCATGAGATAATGACAGGAACAGAAACCCGTAGATTAATCAAATAAAGAACTAGCCGGGGTGCATGCCAGGCACCGGTTTGCACCCCCGGCCAATTTTGAACAAGTAAAAAATGTTCCTATGAAAAGGATCTTAATTGTTGCAGTACTTTTGTGGAGCAGTTTGTTGCCCTGGCAGTCTTTTGCCCAGGTAGACCCTCATTTTTCCCAGTATTATGCCTATCCGCTTTGGTTGAACCCGGCGCTGACAGGCGTAATTGACGGAGATTACAGGGTGTCAGGAAATTACCGTAACCAATGGGCGAACTATGGAAAACCCTTCTCTACCGCCGGTGTTTCCGTAGATGCTGCCACTGACAAGAATATTGGAGTAGGCCTCAATGTTCTCAATATGTCTGCCGGTGATGCCGGATATAATTACTTCAACGCCATGGCCAATGTATCCTATACCGGCGTACGGTTTGGTCAGACTAAAACCAGCCAGATCGTATTCGGTATTCAGGCCGGTATTATCAACCGCCGGGTAGATCCGGCCAAGTTCCAGACTGGTAGTCAATATAAGCCTACCATCGGCTTCGATCCCAGCATTGCCAATGGTGAAAATGTGACAACCACTTCCTCCACTGTTTTTGATGCCGGCGCCGGCGCCATGTTCTTCGATGGTAATCCTAATCATATGCTCAATCCCTTCGTTGGGTTTGCAGCAGCACACCTCACCGGCCCGAAAGATCCTTTTGCCAGCTCAGGGGAAGAAAAGAAGCTGCCGGTACGTTACCTCGTACATGGCGGTACCAAAATAAAACTCAATGAAACGGTAAGCCTCACCCCTACAGGCCTTTATATGCGTCAGGGCAACGCCGAAGAAGTAGTGGCGGGTATGTATGCTCAACTGCTGGTAAACCCCGATTTCGATTTCCTGGTGGGCGGCAACTACCGTTTTAATGATGCCGTCATTCCTTTTGCCGGCTTCCATTTCAAAGGATTTGTCCTTGGCCTCAGCTATGACGCCAATACATCGAATATGCGTCGCCTTGTCAACGGCAGCCAGAGCTTTGAAATTTCCCTTTCCTTTATCAGCAGGAAAAGAAGGGTGCTGAATGAAGAATACTTCATCTGCCCGAGATTATAAGGATAACGTCACATAAGTGGATATAACAGAAGTGGATACATTATTTAAATTAGAACCTTCATGAAAAAAATTACACTTCTTGTACTGGTAATTTTTGCAGGACTGATTAATTCGATACAGGCGCAATACGTAGTTGATTTCAAGCATACGGCAGACGTATATTACAACGCCAAGGACTATTATTCGGCAGCACAGTATTATAATAAAGCCCTGGGCACCTTTAAGGTGAAACCGGAACAGATATTGCCATATGCCATCGCCAACGCAGCTCCTCCCAGCGGTAAGTTTAAAGACTATCAACAGGTGGTGTCCCGGCTGGCGGAATCCTACCGGCTTTACCATGATTTCGGGAACGCTGAAACCTGGTATTCCCAGGTGGTGGGATTCAACAACCCCCAATATATACAAGCCAAATACTGGTATGGCGTATGCCTGAGAGCTAACGGAAAGTATGAAGAGGCGCTTAAACAGTTCAATGAATTTAAATCCAGTTATACCGGCGCAGATGAGTTGTCTACCCGCGTGCCGCTGGAAATCGCCAACTGTGAATTTGCTTTGAGCGAAGCCAGCAAACAACCCCGCTATACCATTGCCAAACTGTCCGGTAATGTGAACGAAGGCGGCGCCAACTACGCGCCGGTGGTAATGGGCCCCAATACCCTGATGTTTACTTCTTCCCGTGCGGAAACGCCGTCACTGCCTGCTAAACAGCCTGCTGAAAAGAAGAAGGACAAAAAAGGCACACCCTACATAAACGACCTCTATACGGCCAGTGGCACCGGCAGCGATTTTAGCAGCAGCCAGAAGCTGAATATACCGGCGGCCAAAGGATATGATCAGGGCGTATCTTCTATCTCCCCGGACGGTAACTCGATGTACATGACCCGCTGGTCAGTCAAAGACGGCGTGAAACAGGCTGCCATCTACCTAAGTACAAAACAAAACGGTAGCTGGACAGAGCCGCAAAAGATGGGCAGCAATATCAATATGGACGGTTATAACTCCATGCAGCCTTATATCACGGCTGATGGCAGGTACCTGCTGTTTGCCTCCAACAGGCCCGGTGGTATGGGTAAATACGATATCTGGTATTGTGTGATGAACAGCAATGCTCCTGGCAACGCCCGCAACATGGGGACTACTATCAACACGAAAGATGAAGAACAGGCGCCATTTTATGATGCCGAGAAAAATGTGCTCGTGTTCAGTTCAGACGGCCGCGTAGGCCTCGGCGGACTGGATTTCTTCCAGAGCGAGGGCGATTTTGGTTCCTGGTCTACTCCCGTGAATATGGGCAAACCCCTGAATTCTCCTAAAGATGATATCTATTATACTGCAATGGACAATGCGCATCCTTTTGCAGAGGGATTTATCAGCTCTGACCGAGAGTCCGTTTGTTGCCTGGAAGTGTTTAGCATCAAAAGGGTCCGGAAAATGGCGAGTGGCCTGATCGTGGACTGTGATACCCGCCAGCCTTTGGCCGGAGCGACCATCACGCTGCTGGACACAGTAAGACAGAAAACACTGAGCAAAATAACACTTGACGCTACCGGCCGCTACTCCTTTGAAGTAGATCCGCAGCGTTATTATAAAATCATTGCTGAGAAAGAGAACTATTTCACCAAGAGCCTTTACTTTAAATCAGATGAACTTACCAGGGTAGATTCTCTCGACAATCCAACCCTCTGCCTCAAACACTATGAAGTAGAGAAACCAATTGTCCTGAACAACATCTACTATGATTTTGGTAAAGCGACGCTGCGCCCTGAATCCAAAATAGTACTGGATACCGTTGTGGACATGTTAAACGATAACCCCAAACTGATGATTGAAATGTCTGCACATACAGACAGTGTAGGATCTGATAAATTTAACCTGAAACTGTCCCAGGCCCGTGCACAGTCTTGCGTGGATTACCTGATCAGCAGAGGCGTTTCTTCTCAAAGGCTGATCGCAAAAGGATACGGCAAGTCCCGTCCTATTGCCCCCAATTCACTGCCTAACCATAAAGACAATCCGGAAGGCCGTCAGAAAAACAGGCGTACAGAATTTAAAGTGTTGCGCAAACAAATGCCTGTGCTGACAAATAATACCAGCGAAAATCAGTCGTCACAATAGAACAAAAGTAAGCGGGACCTGTCCCGGATTACTTTTCCATATCCTAATAAAAAACAGGAGAATAGCCGGCGTAATGCCGGCTATTTCTTTTCATCACACTATACCGGAACAGTTTTAAGTGGTATAAAGCGTTTAGTTGGATTTGCCGAAATTGCCAATCGCAATCGTATCTGTGGAGAAACGGCTGTGTTTTACCTTGAGATGGCCTGCATAGGCAATAGCGTCATTATATTTGAAAGGTATTTCTTTGGTAGCGCCGCCGGCCTGCCGTAAGCTGATCTTTTTTACGTTTTTAAACAGTTCCACTGTCAGCGCGGCGCCGTTGCCTTTTGCATCGAGGGCTTGCAGTGTATCAGTTGTAGGAGCGGTGTAGCTACCGCCAATGAAATATACCTGATGGGTGGTGTCTTTCTTGTTTTTTCCCAGGGATAAAGTTACGTTGATGGAGCTGTCGCTATTTTCGAGAACAGTAATGAAACCTGTTTCCCGGGCTGCATCAGTGCCGGTGCCACGTAGCTTGAAAGTGGTGCTGCGCGGTGCAGGTGGAGCAGGAGGACCGTCATCCTTGTTGCAGGCGGTGAAAGCGATGCCCAGTACAGTAGCAGCTACGACTCCCGCTTTGAGAGCGTGTTGGTGAAACTTAAACATAATGTTTGTTTTACAAAAGGTTAATTGGTTAAGTTGACTTAGGTTTCCTGTTGTTATTGGTTTCCTTAAAAGGCTTAGCGCGCTGCCTACTGGGATGTTAAACGAAGGACAGTAGTAAATGTTACAACCATTTTACAAAAATAGTCGGACAGGTATTGCCTGTAATGTGTCAGCTGGTTGTCTGTATTGATTTTAACGGAATATAATTTATGGAAGCCTGCCAGGTAGGCGTTGCAACAACGGTTTTCGTGCCTTTACGGAATTTGCACTTTTCAAAAAAACGGCTACTTTTGTTTTACATCGTACTGGTGTAAAAATGATAGCATATGAAAGACTAATTTAAACGTGGACCTTCCACGTTTGCCCTTCCCTCCTGAATGCTTAATGGTGGCTGCTTGCAGACACTGAGTTTACATTTTTAACATATTGGACATGCCTTTCTTTAAACAGGCACGGCTACGTGTGGTTCATTTTTTTGAACTGTTTCGTATCGCTGTTGCCGGAACAGAAAAAGAGTTTACGACCGGGAGTATCAACCGGGCTATATTTTTACTGGCTATTCCCATGGTGCTGGAGATGGCCATGGAATCGTTGTTTGCGGTGGTGGACATTTTCTTTGTCAGCCATCTGGGTGTGAATGCCATTACCACGGTTGGTTTAACGGAATCTGTATTAACGCTGGTATACACTTTTGCCATGGGGTTAAGTATGGCTGCTACGGCTGTGGTAGCGCGGCGTACCGGTGAAAAGAACCATGAGGAAGCGGCCCATGCCGCGATGCAGGCGCTGTATGTGGCACTGGTGCTCTCGGTGATCATCAGCGTTATCGGATTTCTTTTTTCCCGAGATATTTTATTACTGATGGGAGCTTCGGCAGAAGTGGCTGACTACGGTACTGGTTATACGAAAATATTGCTGGCCGGCAACCTGGTGATTGTATTATTATTCCTGATCAACGGTATTTTCCGGGGCGCCGGTGATGCAGCATTGGCCATGCGTTCGCTGTGGCTGGCCAACGGGTTGAATATTATACTCTGTCCGCTGCTGATCAACGGTTGGGGACCGGTGCCGGCCATGGGGCTGCAAGGGGCTGCCCTGGCTACTTTCATTGGCCGTGGTACCGGTGTCTGTTACCAGGTGTATCATCTGGTAAGAGGAAAAGACCTGATCCGTATTACCAGGCAGCAGCTGTCGCCTGCCTGGAACACGATCGTATCTGTCCTGAAGCTCGCTGCAGGCAGCACTGCGCAGATGTTGATCGCTTCTGCCAGCTGGATTTTCCTGGTGAGGATTATATCTTATTTCGGAAAAGACGCGGTGGCAGGCTATACGATCGCCATCCGGGTGGTGATTTTTACGATTTTGCCGGCATGGGGCATGGCTAACGCAGCGGCGGCCCTGGTAGGGCAGAATTTGGGCGCACAACAGCCGGACAGGGCGGAAAAGTCGGTGTGGCGCGCGGCTTTCCTGAATATGGTCTTTCTTGGGGTGGTGGGCCTTGTTTTCCTGACAGGTGCTCCGGCGATCATTAAATTATTCACTCCCGAGGCCGATGTGGTCGGCTATGGTGTACAATGTTTACGCCTGATGAGCCTTGGCTATGTGTTTTATGCTTACGGGATGGTAATTACCCAGTCGTTTAACGGTGCCGGCGACACCCGTACGCCTACCCTGATCAATCTGGTGGCGCTTTGGATGTTCCAGGTGCCGCTGGCCTATTCCTTGTCGATATGGCTCAATTGGGGCCCTCAGGGCGTTTTCTGGGCTATTGCGATTGCGGAGTCCATGATGGCTGTAGCAGGGGTACTGTTATTCCGCCGCGGTACGTGGAAACAGGTAAAGATTTAACCTTTTTTCCTTTCTCCGGAAGATGTTACCTTTGCCTGGTTTTGTATTAAATTTTAAACTAATAAACTTCAGGAAAGTAACATGGCTCTTACAGTCGTAGGCACAATGGCGTTTGATGAAATTGAAACGCCCTTTGGTAAATCAGGAAAAATCATTGGCGGTTCCGCCACCTATATCGCATGGGCTGCTTCTAATTTTGTACAACCGGTTAACCAGGTTTCCGTGGTGGGTGAAGATTTCCCACAGGCTGAGCTGGACGCGCTGACTGCCAGAGGTGTGGCATTAGACGGGGTACAGGTGAAGAAAGGCGAAAAATCTTTCTACTGGTCCGGTAAATACCACATGGACATGAACACCCGCGATTCGCTGGTGACTGACCTGAACGTACTGGCGGACTTTAATCCGGTTATCCCGGAAAGCTACCAGGGCAGCGAATTCCTCATCCTGGGGAACCTTACACCGCAGGTACAGATGAGCGTAATTGACCAGCTGACGGTCCGCCCTAAGCTCATCGTAATGGACACCATGAACTTCTGGATGGAAGTGGCCATGGAAGACCTGCTGAAAGTGCTGAAGAAAGTAGACCTGCTGATGGTGAACGATAGCGAAGCACGTCAGTTGAGCGGTGAATACTCTTTGGTGAAAGCAGCCAAAAAGATCCTGACCATGGGCCCCCGCTACCTGATCATCAAAAAAGGTGAACATGGTGCGCTGCTCTTCCACGAAAACCATGTGTTCTTCGCTCCGGCTATGCCGCTGGACGAGGTATACGACCCAACCGGTGCAGGTGACACCTTCGCAGGTGGTTTTATCGGTTACCTGGCCAAAACCCGCGATATCTCCTTCGAAAACATGAAGACTGCGATCATCGTAGGTTCTGCTATGGCGTCCTTCTGCGTGGAAAAATTTGGTACTTCCCGCCTGACAGAAGTAACGCATGAAGAACTGAATACCCGTCTGGAACAGTTTGTACAGCTGGTAAACTTCGACATCGACCTGGTATAGACCAGATAAGTTATAATAAAAGGAGCGGCCAACCTGTTCAGGTTGGCCGCTCCTTTTATTATGATAGCCCGGAGGAAATTATTTGAAGATCCCGTTCAGGATGGTGGCGAGGCGCAGGCCACCTTTCAGGAGCTGGTTGTTCATGTCTTCCACAAACACATAGTTGTAGCGGTAGCTGAGTTTAGCGTCCGGGTTAGTGTAGCCGTACACTTTGTCTGCCAGCAGGTGAGATTCAAACATCCAGTCAGCGATCGTGCCGCTTTGCAGGGCTTTGACCCGCGCAGGAGTGGCGATGTCGATAGCTTTGGTATATTCCGTGTAGCTGAGCTGTTGAAAGTCGATCAGTTGTTCATCCCATACGCGATGCAGGTTGGATGGCTGGTTGAACCACATGACATTGATTTTGTTGCCGCCCATGTCTTCATCACGCCCGACGTGCAGCGGCTGGTGCATATCGCCCAGCATATGTACGAGGAAGGTGAGGGAAAAAAGTTTCTTTTCTTTGGCCAGCTGTTTGTTTTTCAGGTCACGGATCATCGCCTGTGTCTGAGTGTACAGGTTTTCACCGGTGGCTGCTTTCAGGAGGCTGTCAAATTCCGCGCGGCTGACATTGGCCGGGAAATCGAGATAGTGCCATTTGTTGGTATGGTCGTACTGGTGTGTGGTGTCGGATTTGATGAAATCAGGCCAGTTGGCGATCATAGGCAGGCTTTGGCGGCCCAGGATGTTGGCAATGGCTTTTTTAGCCTGTGGCGTCAGGTGCTGCCAGGCAATCTCTGCTACAATGCGGTGCCCGTTAGGCCCCCAGGCAAAGCTGGCTAAAGGAAGTAAAAGGGCCAGAATCAGGCCCGTCAGGATCTTTTTTCTCATGAGTAAGTCAGTGATTGAAAGGGCAAAAGTAAAGCTCTTTTTTTAACACTTTGACATGTGTCATTTTAGTATTTTTACATACTGCTCAAATGAAATTTTCAATATGCCATTTAAGATACATGCGCCTTATGCTCCCGCTGGTGACCAGCCGGAAGCTATCAGACAATTGACTGAAGGAGTACTGGAAGGTGAACAATATCAGACACTTTTAGGGGTGACCGGATCGGGAAAAACCTTTACGGTGGCCAACGTAATCCAGAATGTGCAGCGCCCTACCCTGGTGCTGACCCACAACAAGACCCTGGTAGCCCAGTTATATGGAGAACTTAAACAATTTTTCCCGGAGAATGCCGTGGAATACTTTGTGTCCTACTATGATTACTACCAGCCTGAAGCATATATGCCGGTGAGCGATACCTATATAGAAAAGGACCTCGCCATCAATGAAGAACTGGACAAGTTGCGACTGAGGGCCACGTCCAACCTGCTTTCCGGGCGCCGTGATATTATTGTGGTGGCCAGCGTTTCCTGTATTTACGGTATGGGTAACCCCACCGAATATGAAAACGGGATTATCCGTATCCACCAGGGACAGACCTTTAGCCGGAACGCCTTCCTCCATGGACTGGTGAATTCCCTGTACAGCCGTACTACCGGCGATTTTAACAGGGGGAATTTCCGCGTACAGGGCGATACGGTAGACATCAACCTGCCTTATGTGGACTATGGTTACCGTATTACCTTCTTTGGTGATGAAATTGAAGAAATAGAAAGCTTCGATGTACAGAACGGAAAACGTATCGGTACAATGGACAATGCAGCCATCTTCCCGGCCAACCTGTACCTTGCGCCTAAAGACATCATGCAGCAGGTGATCTACGAAATACAGGATGAACTGCATGCACAGGTGGAATATTTTAAATCCAACGGGAAACTGATAGAAGCGCAACGATTGTCCGAAAGGGTAAACTATGATGTGGAGATGATCCGAGAGCTGGGCTACTGTAGCGGTATTGAGAACTATTCCCGTTTCCTGGACCGCCGTAAGCCTGGTACCCGCCCATTCTGCCTGATGGATTATTTCCCGAAGGATTTTCTGTTGGTGATCGATGAAAGCCACGTGACCATTCCGCAGATTGGCGGTATGTATGGTGGCGACCGCTCCCGTAAGCTAAACCTCGTGGAATTCGGTTTCCGCCTGCCTTCAGCGATGGACAACAGGCCGCTCAATTTTTATGAGTTTGAGAACATGGTGAACCAGGCCATCTTCGTGAGCGCTACTCCGGGCGATTATGAGCTGAAAAAGACAGAAGGTGTTGTGGTGGAACAGGTGGTCCGTCCGACGGGCCTACTGGAGCCGCCTATTGAAATACGTCCGAGCGTGAACCAGGTAGACGACCTGCTGGATGAAATAGATAGACGGGTGTTGAAAGGCGACCGTGTGCTGGTGACTACGCTGACCAAACGGATGGCTGAAGAGATGGACAAATACCTGGGACGTATTAATATTAAGTCGCGTTACATCCACTCTGAGGTGGATACGCTGGAGCGTATCGAGATATTGCGCGACCTGCGTTTAGGAAATATCGACGTACTGGTGGGCGTGAACCTGCTAAGGGAAGGGCTTGATCTTCCAGAGGTGTCGCTGGTGGCTATTTTGGATGCCGACAAAGAAGGTTTCCTGCGTGATGAGCGTTCGCTGACGCAGACTGCCGGTCGTGCTGCGCGTAACGTAGACGGGCTGGTGATCTTCTACGCGGACCATATCACGGACAGTATGCAGCGTACGATTGATGAAACCACGCGTCGCCGGGAAAAACAGGCGGCGTATAATGTGGAACATAATATTACGCCAAGGACCGTGCGTAAGAGCAAGGAGCAGATACTCGGACAGACATCTGTATTGGAAATCAAACATTTTGACGAGTCCTCCCCTTATGCCGTGCATGATGTGTCGCTGGTAGCGGAAGATGCCGTACAATTGGCCAAAGAAACGACAGCTTCGGCCAAAACGATTCCGCAGATGGAAAAAGCTATTCAGAAAGTGAAGAAGGATATGGAAAAAGCGGCAAAAGACCTCGACTTTATGGAAGCCGCCCGTTTACGCGACCAGATGTTTGCGATGGAGCGGGAATTGCAGGATATGAAACATTAAATTGTTCTCCGTTTTTAAAACATTATATAGAATTATTTGTAATATATCACTGGAGAAACTAAGAATCCAGTGATATATTATATATGTGTATAAAGTTGATAAACAATTTACTGTAAAGGATTACAGCTGATCATAGTAACACCTCTCCCTGATTTTATTGAAAAAAACTTAAGCCTCTTAGGTTGATTTATAATTAATTGATTAATAGTTTATTATGTTTATGATATCGATTGCAAAATGTACCTCGGAACAATAGAATAAAAGATTGATATTATTATTTATTGGTATATGATTGAGTTAATCCTAATTTTAGTAGCGATTATTCAAATAATTCTATTTTTAGGCCCTTCTATTTGATGTTTTAAATTTCATGTCTACTTTTATTTAAGAAATTTAAAAATCAAATGCTATGAAGAAAAGTTCATTCCAAGACTATCTCCCCTTTATTTTTCTGGCGGTAATAGCAGTAATTGGAATTTTTATTCCAGCTCTCCCCAATTTTTCAGATGTTAGTAAATATAATACGGCTGACATCGCCTGGATTCTTGTAGCCTCTTCTCTGGTGTTTTTGATGACTCCCGGCCTTTCCTTCTTTTACGGAGGTATGGTGAACCGGAAAAATGTGATCTCTACTATGATGCAGAGTTTTATTGCAACCGGGTTGATCAGCATAGTATGGGTAGTTGTTGGGTTTAGCCTGGCATTTGGAAAGTCTTATCATGGCATTATCGGTTCTCCTTCTACATATTTTATGTTTAACCATGTTGGTTCCGGCGCTCCCTGGAGCCTGGCTCCCACAATCCCGTTGCTGTTGTTTGCGCTCTTCCAGATGAAGTTCGCCATCATCACGCCAGCGCTGGTGGTAGGCGCGGTAGCGGAAAGGATTCGTTTTACTTCTTATGTACTGTTCATGGTGCTGTTCAGCATCCTGGTATATGCTCCTATTGCACACTGGACCTGGCATCCGGATGGTATTCTCTTTAAGCTGGGCGTACTGGACTTTGCCGGCGGCACAGTGGTACACATCTCTGCTGGTTGCGCTGCCCTCGCGGGTGCCCTGGTGCTGAAACGCAGAAAAGACCATATTGAAAAGAAAGAACTGCAGCCTGCAAATATTCCCTTTGTACTGTTAGGCACTGGTTTGCTGTGGTTTGGCTGGTTTGGTTTCAACGCCGGTTCTGCACTGGGTGCTAATGCTCTGGCAGCCACCGCTTTTGCCACTACCAATACGGCTACTGCAGCTGCTGGCCTTTCCTGGGTTTTCTTTGATGTGATCCGTGGAAGAAAACCATCGGCCCTCGGATTCTGCATCGGCGCAGTAGTAGGCCTGGTGGCTATTACACCGGCAGCCGGCTATGTTGCTATCCCGCAAAGTATATTCATCGGCTTTATTGCTGCCATTGTTTCCAATATGGCGGTTCACTGGAAATCAAAAACCAGCATCGACGACACACTGGACGTGTTCCCCTGTCATGGACTTGGTGGTATGGTAGGCATGCTGTTGACCGGCATCTTCGCTACCAAGGCTATTAACGAAGGCGGCAACAACGGCTGGTTCTACGGAAACTTCGAACTGTTCAAAAATCAGGTGCTGGGACTGTTACTGGTAGTGGCTTACAGCTTCACCGTGTCTTATGCTATCTTCAAACTGATCAACCTCATTCATCCGCTGCGGGTTACTGAAGACGAAGAAGCACTCGGTCTGGACGCTACCCAGCACAATGAACACTATCATCCTGCCATGCTGAGTGTAACCGACAACGGATCACTTAAAGAAGAAGAACTGGTGCACTCCTGAAAAGCTGCACCAGTGATGACCCTCCGTGATAGTAAGTTCTTTGAGTTCGATTCTGACCTTTATCAATTTTATTAAGACGTATAGACGATATCGTTTGAAAGATCTGGAATGGATAATTAATGAGATAGCATGCTGTAAATAGTGAAACGCTTTCTTAATTATCCATTCCTAACTATGTAGCATCAGCACGCGCAAGCACGCGCCACGTCCCCAAAACAATCCGCAGGAGAAGGCCGCATCATTGCTTACCATTTTATCAACCAAACTATAAGTACATGAAACGAATGCTAACGACCTTATTTGTTATGGGTAACTCCTTTGTTGCCTGGTCTCAATCCTCCGACACCCTGCCGGCACCGGCATTCAAAATTTCAGGTTCTGCGGACGTCTATTATAAATATAACCTGAACGGTAATTATACAGATAATAAAACCAGCTTCACCAATTCCCATAACTCCTTTGAATTGGGAATGGTTTCGCTTAAAGTGGAGCATGGATTTAAAAAAGGTAGCATAGTAGCCGATCTCGGCTTCGGAAAAAGGGCTGGTGAATTCTCCTATAATGAACCGCCGTCACCGTCAAACGGCCTGTCAATGGCCATCAAGCAATTATATGTGTCCTATCAGCTGACAGAGAAAGTAAAGCTGAGCCTGGGCAGTTACGCAACCCATGTAGGATATGAGCTGGTAGATGCTTACCAGAACCGGAACTATAGCATGAGTTATATGTTCAGCTATGGGCCGTTTTTTAATACCGGCGTAAAAGCAGATATTACCCTCAGTTCCTCCCTGAGCGCGATGGTAGGCGTGTTTAATCCTACCGATCTTAAATCAGTCACCTTAAACAGTCATAAATATATAGGCGCACAGCTGGGCTTCGCTCCTGCCGAAACGCCCATCAAACTTTATCTCAACTATCTCGAAGGAAAAGATACGCTCGGCGTACAGAACCATCAGGTAGATGTGGTAGCCACCTATCAGGTAAATAAAGTGCTGGGACTGGGTTACAACGGTACCTACAGCACTTACCTCAATACCCGTGCACCTAAAGAAGAACGCAGTAGTGCCAACTGGTGGGGGTCTGCCCTGTATGTGAATTGTGATTTTACCCAAAAAGTGGGACTCACGCTCCGGGGAGAATATTTCAGCGACAAAGACGGTGTGAAAGTATTTGGCGCCGTGCCGGGCGGAGGCAGTGTGGTGGCTGGTACCCTTTCCCTTAATTATAAGGCAGGAAACCTGACCATTATCCCTGAATTCAGAGTAGATAAAGCGTCTGTGGATATTTTCAATAAATCCGGTGGAACACCCGCCGATGTTACGGCAAATGTACTGTTTGCCGCTGTTTACCACTTTTAATAACCAAAATCTGACTAATGTAGGAAAGAGAGACTGGGAAACCCTTGCTGCGAAGGAGGCGGGCTCAAAGGCCGGCCTCTTTTGCAGTTTTGTATTTTCCGGTCATATCATACACCTCTGCACCTCCGCGTTATCGCAAGATCTGATATTTGAAACATTGTGACCGCAGGCTTCAGCCTGTTATCTCATACACCTCTGCACCTTTGGGTTATCGCAAGACCGGACTGTTGAAACAGATCGTAGCCCCGGGCTTCAGCCTGTTATCTCATACACCTCTGCACCTTTGGGTTATCGCAAGACCAGACTGTTGAAACAGATCGTAGCCCCGGGCTTCAGCCTGTTATCTCATGCACCTCTGCACCTCCGCGTTATCGCAAGACCGGACTGTTGAAACAGATCGTAGCCCCGGGCTTTAGCCCGGGGAAATTTTATCAGCCGCATGTATTATCTTGCTATAAAAAAAGTATAACCAATGTTACAGCCTTCCACGTTGAAATTTCTAAAATCACTGAAACAGCATAATAATAAGGTCTGGTTCGATGAGCACCGGGATCAGTATCTGACTGCCAAAGCAGATTTTGAAAGCATGGTCCAGCAACTGATAGATGGTATGGCCAAACAGGACGCCACGCTTGCCGGACTGCAGTTGAAAGATTGTGTATTTCGTATATACAAAGACGTTAGGTTTTCGAAAGATAAGACGCCTTACAAAATAAATATGGCCGCATCCTTTCAGGCTGGCGGAAAGAAGTCTACCCTTGCGGGCTATTATTTTCACCTGGAACCGGGCGGCAATAGCTTTGCCGGCGGCGGCCTCTGGATGCCACCCGCCCCTGAGCTGAAAAAAGTCCGGCAGGAAATTGACTACAACTTTGACGAGTTTGAACGCATCATCGCCAATAAGGGTTTTATCAAACATTTCGGAAAGGTAGAAGGCGACGCCCTCAAGACGGTACCCCAGGGATATCAGAGCGATAATCCCGCTATAGCCTACCTGAAATTAAAAAGCCTCATTGTATCACACCCCATTACGGATGATGCCTGCCTGCAGCCATCACTCGTCCGGGAAATCCTAAAAACATTTGCGCTCATGCAACCGCTGATTGCATTCATTAACCGTGCAATGGACTGACCCATTTAGTCATTTTTTCATTTTATTATTTTAACTATCGCATTGGGTAGATTGGCCTGGCATAGGCTTTAAATAGCCAAATAACAAAATGGAAAAATGACTAAATGATTAGTTTTTGTGAATCAGAAATTCAAACGGACGCGCTTTTCTGTTCTTCAGTAAATTCTCCTTGTCTGTACGCGCGTGGGCAAACCGCTGATTGTAAACATTTGCCACCTCGATGGTAGGAATTATTCCATCCAGTGTGTCCTGCTGGTCCACGATATTCATGATTCTGGACACCTGAGATGAAAAATTGGTGCTCCACTCTTCAGTAAACTTGTGCATTAACAAAAGCTCACGATTGGTGTTGGTTTTCATAGGACTAAAGGGTGTTTTCTGATTAGAAAATAACGAAAATATCCGGCATCTCTCTAAAATTGGACTACTCTTTTTGCAAAAAGCTTAGTTGGCATAGGATTATGTTATCAAAATTGGATTTTATAAGCCACAAATCAATACTACTTCCGTGTAATTTTTACACTTTGTGTGTTATGCTATTGTGAAATATTCAAAAAAAAGCAAGCGATAAGACGCTTGCTTTTAAGGAGTTATGATTTCGTTTTTCGTATAGCCATACGCGAGACTACGTTTAGGGTGCATTACGGCACACAATTACATAGCACGACAGTATGATTACAACCAATTCTTTTGTTGCAAATATTCCGCAATCTGCACAGCATTGGTAGCAGCACCTTTACGCAGGTTATCAGCCACAATCCACATATTTACCGTGTTAGGCTGTGTTTCATCGCGGCGGATACGGCCAACGAACACTTCGTCTTTGTCGTGTGCATCCTTCGGCATCGGGTATTGTGCCCTGGACGGATCATCTACCACGATCACACCAGGCGTCTGGGAAAGCAGCGTACGAACTTCATTGACATCATAATCATTTTCAAATTCGATGTTCACTGCTTCGCTATGCCCACCCATTACCGGAATGCGTACAGTCGTAGCCGTTACTTTGATGGTATCGTCGCGCATAATTTTCTTGGTCTCGTTCACCATCTTCATCTCCTCTTTCGTATAGCCGTTATCGAGAAACACGTCGATCTGAGGAATAACGTTCAGGTCAATCGGATAAGCATATGCCATCTCCCCGCTGATGCCTTGTCTTTCGTTCATCAGTTGGGTAACAGCTTTTACGCCGGTACCGGTTACAGACTGGTAAGTGGATACCACCACTCTTTTAATCTTGTATTTTTCGTGCAGGGGCTTCAGCACCAGCACCATCTGTATGGTAGAACAGTTAGGATTCGCAATGATTTTGTCTTCCTGTGTGAGCGCATCACCATTTACTTCCGGAACGACCAGTTTTTTATCCGGGTCCATTCTCCAGGCGCTGGAGTTATCGATCACAGTAATGCCTGCTGCCGCAAATTTAGGCGCCCACTCCAGGGAGGTGCTGCCGCCGGCAGAGAAAATAGCCACATTAGGTTTCATGGAAATAGCCGTATCAGCGCTCACCACCTTCCAGGTCTTACCCTTAAATGTTACTTCCTTACCTACGGACTTCTCAGAAGCCACGGGAATCAATTCTGTGACAGGGAAATTCCGCTCTGTCAACACCTGTAACATTTTTGAGCCTACCAGACCGGTCGCTCCTACTACGGCAACTTTCATTTTGTTTTACATTTTAATTTTTGGAGTCCCAAAATTAATATATACGCACCGCTTTTCATAACAATCGAAGGTATTTATTCGGCGTTAAGACGGCATTAACATACAACTGGCAGATTACCTGTATGTTTGAGGCTTAACCCCCAACTGCACCATGAATATACCCATTGTTTGTATCGCCCTGCTGTGGCAGGTTGTCTCAGGCAGCGACACGGCCGCTGTCCCTGTTTATGACGTCGTGATTCACGAGATGATGATAAAACCCTCGTCCGTTGCAGGTTTACCGCCTTTTGAATACATTGAGCTGCGCAACAGAAGCAGCCGCGCTGTCCAGTTACAGCACTGGACATTGGCGGTAAACAAGCGGGAAGTCGCCCTGCCGTCTTATTTACTGCAGCCGGACAGCCTGTTGCTGCTCTGTCCCGCGGCGGCAGGCTTTACGGGGACTAATGTGCTGCCGGTGGACCGGTTTCCGGCCCTGCCCGATGACACCGGGCTGGTGGTGTTATATAATAACCGCCGGGAAGTGATGCATGCAGTGGCTTACACACCTTCCTGGTATGTGCTGCCCGCCGCCTCCCGGGCAGGCCGCAGCCTTGAAATGATAGACCCGTCGCTGCCCTGCGGCGGCAGAATAAACTGGGCGGCTTCTTCCTCCCCGGCGGGAGGTACGCCAGGGGCCTATAATTCCGTGGCCCGGCGTATCACAGATGATACCCGGCCGGACCTTTATTTTATAGAGATGCCCGATAGCCTGCACCTCCTGCTTCATTTCAGTAAAACGCTTGACAGCCAGAAAGCGGCTTCCCTGGCCGGTTATCGGGCCGGCTCTTCTCCGGTGGCTGCTGTGACAGTACTGCCCCCGTTGTTTAACATTGTAGCCCTCCGGCTGGCATCGGCAATAGATTCGGGCACAGTGGCCGTAAATGGCATTTCCGATTGTGCAGGGAACGAAAGCAGCATTAAAAACAGCCTGCCGTTTTCGCGGCCACAGGCGCCGGTTTTGGGGGAGCTGGTCATCAATGAACTGTTGTTTGACCCGCCCGCAGGTATACCGGAGTTTATAGAACTACATAACCGCGGCACGCATGCTGTTAGCCTGGAGCATATTTTTCTTTGCGTCAGAAAGGCAGACGGGCAACCAGGTCCCAAAAAAAGACTGGCTGCCAACAGCCGCCTGCTGATGCCCGGGCAGTGGCTGGCCGTTACTACAGAGGCCGACCGCCTGTGTGGTTACTATCGCTGCGCCAGCCCTGAAAATATCCAGGAGATCGCCAGTCTGCCATCTATGCCTGCGGAGGGCGGGACGTTGCTGTTACTTGCCGACAGTACCGTGTTGGATGAAGTGCGATACCTGTCAGATTTTCATTTTCCGTTGACAAGTCAGCCGAAAGGCGTGGCCCTGGAACGGAGAGACAGCGGCCATACCGTTAACTGGATATCAGCGGCTGCTTCCGCTGGATACGCCACTCCGGGATACGCTAACTCCCATACATGGCCCGATATGGCAGACAATGCCCGGGTTACGCTGGAACCGGCAGTGTTTTGTCCGGACGATGCCACCGCCACCAATCGCACGGTTTTGCAATGGACGCTCCCCCATGCCGAATGGGTGGGCAATGTAACGGTCTTTACTGCCGATGGACGTCCAATCCGTTACCTGGCGCGGAATATGACAATGGGAAATAAAGGAAATCTCTACTGGGATGGATTTGGAGAAAATAAAGTACTTTTGCCGCCAGGTATTTATATATTTTTTATTGAAATATTTGACCTCAAAGGCCGGGTCAAACGCTGGAAACAGCCCCTGGTCATGGCACGAAAGTTGAATTGATGCCAGCCCTTTGCTGACGGCATTTTCAAGGTGAAAATTTGTCAGCGGGCAATCTATTATAATTATTTATATTTGCGCTTCCTAAAAATTAGAACATGCAGTACAGAGAAATTGTTGCAGTAACCGGATTGGGCGGTTTGTTTCAGTTAATTGCCAGCAAACAAGATGGCGCCATCGTTAGGTCACTGGAAGATAAAAGCACAAGGTTTGTATCTTCCCGCGTGCATAATTTTACTCCACTGGAAAGTATTGAAGTTTTCACTACCGGTGAAAACGTAAACCTGGCTGAAGTATTCAAAGCCATGGACGAAAAAGCGGCTGCTTTTCCGCTGATTGACGGTAAAGCAGACAATAACGCGATCAAAGCTTATTTCAAAAACGTATATCCTGAATTCGACGACGAAAGGGTATATGTGAGCGATATGAAGAAAATGGTGAAATGGTTTGGTATCCTCAAAGCGAACGATCTGCTGAAGTTTGAGGAAATCCTGGCCGAAGGTGAAGAGGTAGCGGAAGAAGCTGTGGAAGTGGAAGACGCTCCGGCCCCTGCTAAAAAGAAAAAAGTTGCTGAACCTGCTGCTGAAGAAGCCGCCGGCGAAGAGAAGCCTAAGAAAACCCGCGCTAAAAAAGCTGCTGCAGCTGAAGGCGAAGAGGAAAAAGCACCTAAGAAAGCAAAAGCTAAAAAAGAAGATGCTCCTGCTGCCGAAGGTGAAGAACCTAAAAAAGCGGCTAAACCCCGCAAGAAAAAAACAGAAGAGTAATTTTCGATGTAGAAATTTTTTGATCTTCGGATTTAAATTCGAAAATCAGAAAATTCGAAAATCAGCAATATCTTTCAGGCTTCCGCATACAGTACTTCACTGTAACGGAAGCCTGATTCATTTGTGGGAATTGAGGTAAATTGACTAAATTCCAAATCCGAAAAATTCAGTAAAACATCAGCACATGAACGCAGATATAAAAAAACTCCCCCGTCATTTTCTGCCGGAAACGTTTGAAGTGACTACCTGGGACGCCCTGCAGCCATACTATGAAGCGCTGCAGCAAAGAAACATCAACAGCGTGGCAGACCTGGAACAATGGCTGAAAGACGTCAGCGAACTGGAAGCGGTGGTCAGCGAAGACGCCTGCTGGCGCCAGATCAAAATGACCTGCGATACCACCAATAAAGAACTGGAAGATGCTTTCACCTACTTCTGCATGGAGATACAGCCCCGCCTGCAACCCTATGCAGACGCCATCAATAAAAAACTGCTGGGCAGTCCCTTCCTGAAAGAACTGGACCAGGACCTGTATAAAACCTATCTGCGCAACGTAGAGAAACAGGTAAAACTTTTCCGCGAAGAGAATATTCCCCTACAGGCTGAACTGAGCGTAACAGGACAGCAGTATGGCGTTATTTCCGGCAAAATGACCATCTCTGTTAACGGTCAGGAATATACGCTGCAACAGGCGGCCAAATTCCTGAAAAATGAAGACCGCGCGCTGAGAGAGGAAGTATTCGGTAAAACCGCCGCCCGCCGCCTCCAGGACCGCGAAGCACTGGACACGCTGTACACCAGCCTCGTACAAAAACGGGACATGGTAGCTAAAAATGCAGGCTTCGCCAACTACCGCGATTATAAGTTCGTGGAACTGGGCCGCTTTGATTACACCAAAGAAGACTGTTTCCTGTTCCATGAAGCCGTGAAAACACATATCCTGCCGCTGGTACAACAAATACTGGAAAAACAGCAGGCTAAACTGAAGGTGGACAAACTGAGGCCATGGGACACAGAGGCTGAACCAGTAGGCGTAAAGCCGCTTGAACCCTTTCAGACAGGAGAGGAACTGATCACTAAAACAATCGAAATCTTCGACCAGCTGGGGCCTTTCTTTGGAGATTGCCTGCGGGTAATGAAGAAAATAGGCCGCCTCGACCTGGAAAGCCGCATCGGTAAAGCCCCCGGAGGATATAACTGCCCACTGGCGGAAACTGGCGTGCCTTTTATCTTCATGAACGCAGCCGGCCAGATGAGCGACGTTACCACCATGGTACACGAAGGTGGACATGCTGTTCATTCTTTCCTGAGCCATAACCTGCCGCTGAGCGCCTTTAAAGAATATCCAATGGAAATCGCTGAAGTGGCCAGCATGAGCATGGAGCTGATGGCAATGGATTATCTGGATATTTTCTTCGATAATAAAGAAGAATTGCGCCGCGCCCGTCTTCAACAACTGGAAAGGTCACTGACCATTTTCCCGTGGATTGCAACAATCGATAAATTCCAACACTGGATATACGAGCGTCCGCAACATACTACAGAAGAACGTACCGCCAAATGGCTGGAAATATTGAACGAGTTCTCCCCCGATGTGGTGGATTGGAGCGGATATGAAGACTACCGCGCCGCCAACTGGCAACGGCAGTTGCACCTCTTCGAAGTGCCTTTCTATTACATTGAATACGGTATCGCTCAACTGGGGGCTATCGCTATGTGGAAGCAGTTCAAGGAAAACAAACAACAGGCACTCGATAACTACGTACGGGCGTTAAGTTTAGGAAGCACCAAAACACTGCCTGAATTGTATAAAGCTGCCGGTATCCGGTTTGACCTGTCTCCGGCATACATCAAAGAGCTGGCTGATTTTATGAAAAGCGAGATCGAAAAAATTTAGGGATTTTTTGTGGATAAAAAAGCGAAGACCAAAACGACTATCGTTTTGGTCTTCGCTTTTTTATTGCCAATTTTTTAACTCACGAAATCAAAAAATCATAAATCAAAAAATCCCTGAATTATTTACAGGATTTACATACACCGTTTACCACTACTTCCACGTTGTGCATGGCGTAACCTTTCGGCAGCTGTATGCTGGGCACATCGGTTTCATCCAGGCAGGTAGTGTTGCCACAGGTTTCGCATTTGAAATGTATGTGATGGTCATGATGGTGATGTTCTGTACATTCGGATTTGCATACAGCATAACGTACAGAGGTATCTGTGGTCGGTATCTTATGGATAATACCTTTTTCAAGAAATGTCTGCAGGGTACGGTATACGGTCACACGGTCAAATGATTTGCCCGCGAGTTTTTCAAAGTCACTGTGTTCAAGTGCTCCGTTACTTTTCATGAACAACTCCAGGATTTTCACTCTGGTATCTGTTATGCTCAATTTGCTGTCCCGCAGTAAGGCGCTGATTCTCTCTGTTAATTGTTGTTTGGTACCCATGATGAAAAAAACTTTTATTCTTCCATTAATCGGTCTATATCGTCAATCAGTTTGTCTACGTCTTGTTTTTTGGTGCCTTCGTACAGGCCGCGTATCTGCCCGGTTTTGTCTACCAGTGCGAACCACTGCGTGTGTACAAAGTCTTCGTCGCCGGTGTAGGTGCCGTCATCCACCAGGTATCCCTGACGGGCAAGTGCGTACAGCTCTTTTTTGCTACCGGTGAGGAACCACCAGTTTTTGGAGTCTGCACCATGTTTTTCGGCGTAGGCTTTTAATACCGGAACGCTGTCATGTTCGGGATCTACCGTATGTGACAGGATCAGGAAGTTCGGTTTGTCTTTATATTTCGCGTATACTTTTTCCATATTGGCATTCATCTTCGGACAAATACCGGTACAGGTAGTGAAAAAATATTCCGCTACATAAATTTTGCCCTGCACGTCTGCCTTGCTTTTGGTATGGCCGTCCTGGTCTGTAAAGGAAAAGCCCTGAACGGTATGTCCCGGTGCGCCGAGGACCGGTAATTTTTCCTTACCCAGAAAAGTGCCCCGTTCCCCTTTAATAACATAACCGGCATATCCCAGAAATCCGAGGCTCAGCACGGTAAAAAATACAATATATAAGATCGCTTTCTTAGACATAGGTGAAAAATCCCCGCTGTTTAACGTCAAAAATTAGTCAATGCACAAAGGTAACACTTGTTTGACAGACACGAATCATGTAAAGCTATTTTACCCTGTTTTAGATAGATGATCAACCGATTAGAAATTATCTTTAAAAATATGTTCAAATCATGTTGTTTTTTATTTGCAACATTGTTGCAAAATTACATAGTTTTGCGACAGGATCAAAATTCAGGTAAGGTGGAGAATATATTTAGAAGATTGAATCTGGACATGATAGGAATAGGGGCTTCTATGATCTGTGCGGTACATTGCGCGCTGCTGCCGCTGGTATTTGCTGCGCTCCCGCTACTGGGAATGGAAATAACGGAAAACACGTTGCTGGAGTATTGCCTGTTGCTGTTTTCCTTTGGCATAGGCGTGCTGGCCCTGGGCCAGGGATACCTGCGCCACCACCGCCGGCTGTTGCCGCTGTTACTGTTTATTGCGGGTTTTGCCCTGCTGCTGGCCGGACATTTCTGGACCGCCGCGGCCTCCTGGGAATACACCCTGATATGCATTGGAGCCGGCGCTATCGTTGGCGCGCACCTGCTCAATCAGCGCCATCGCCGCTATTGCAGAATACATAAGCATCACTAACTATATTATATGAAAAAATTGCCCGTTACCGTGCTGAGTGGTTTCCTCGGCGCAGGGAAAACTACGCTCCTGAACCACGTGTTACATAACCGTGAAAATCTTCGTGTGGCCGTTATCGTTAACGACATGAGCGAAGTGAATATTGACGCTCAACTGGTGAAGAATGAAAACACGTTGCACAAAACAGAAGAGCGACTGGTGGAATTGAGCAACGGCTGCATTTGCTGTACCCTGCGCGATGATCTGCTCACAGCGGTGGAACAGTTGGCCAGGGAAAACCGGTTCGATTACCTGCTGATTGAATCCACCGGTATCTCAGAACCGGTGCCGGTAGCGCAAACATTCTGTTACCAGGATGAAAACAATGGCATAGACCTGAGCACCGTCAGCCGCCTGGATACCATGGTGACCGTAGTGGACGCTTACAACTTCGCGCGGGACTACAGCAGCAGCGCACGCTTACAGGACGAAGGCCTGACAACAGATACCGCCGATCAGCGGACCATTGTGAACCTGCTCACCGATCAGGTGGAATTTGCCAATGTCATTGTGCTGAATAAATGTGATCTCGTCACCCCGGACCAACTGGGGAATCTGAAAGCGCTGCTGCGTAAGCTCAATGCCACCGCTGTGATTACAGAAGCGGTAAACGGCCAGGTGCCGCTGGACCAGATACTGGACACCGGTTTATTCGATTTTGAAACAACCTCGCAAAGTGCCGGCTGGCAGGCGGAACTGGAACGGGAGCATACACCGGAAACGGAGGAATATGGTATCGGCTCTTTCGTATACCGGAGCAGGAAACCCTTCCACCCGGAACGTTTCTGGCGATATCTCAATGAAGACTGGCCGGGTAACATCATCCGCAGCAAAGGACTGTTCTGGCTGGCGTCGCGACCGAAGCTGGCGGTCAACTGGAGCCAGGCCGGCGGTTCCCTTCGCGCGGAGAAAGCAGGCTACTGGTGGTGCGCCATCCCCCGCCAGCAATGGGACTTGGATGAAGAAACGTATCAGTTGGTCACCAGCCGCTGGGACGAACGTTTCGCTGACCGTTACAATGAACTGGTGCTGATCGGACAGGATATGGACAAGGCCACTATTACAGCGGAGCTGGACCATTGTCTCTGCACTGAAGCGGAAGTGGACCTCTATGTACAGGGAAGTATTTTCCGCGATCCTTTTCCGGCCATGTAACTTCTGCCGATAGATTCAAACGGGCCCTTCCTGCTGTTATTGACAACCTTGTTCCTTTATGCATGGCGTGTTCCGCCACCGGCCCATTCATCTCCCGAGTATAAAAACCTAAATTTAGATTAGCCTAAATAATAATTGAGGCTAGTGTAAAATAAGATTATAGTTTTGTGAAAAAATAACCGCCGTCGCGCGGGGAAGTGTCATCACTTATCCCGGGACCCCGTGCGCCTGCTTTACCTACAAGTGTCAGATTTTGCATGAAACATTTATTTACACTACTGGGTGCCCTGTTGTTGATGCTATCGTCGCAAGCACAACAGGGGACCATCACGGGAAAAATTACTGCCGGCGGTAAACCGGTACAATTTGCAAACATTGCCATACCAGCGCTGAAATCCGGTGCTGTGGCGGATCAACAGGGAACGTTCGTGGTCCGGAACGTACAACCCGGAACGTACGATATCAAAGTATCCATGATCGGATACCAACCAGTGACGCTGAAAAAAAGCATCCGCAGCAATCAGACCATTACGTTGGACATCGCGCTGGAAGAAGACCTGTCGAAACTCAACGAAGTGGTGGTAACAGGCGTGTCCCGAGCTACGGCCGTGCGCAAAAATCCTATACCCATTGCCGTTATAGGCAAGAGGGACATGAACATGCACGTAAACAGCAATATCATTGATGCGATCGTAAAAGGCGTACCCGGCGTGAGCGCCGTTACCACAGGGCCTAACATCTCCAAACCCTTCATCCGCGGCCTCGGGTACAACCGTGTATTAACGCTCTTCGACGGTGTACGGCAGGAAGGACAACAATGGGGCGATGAACATGGTATCGAAGTAGATCAGTACGGAATAGCAAGGGCGGAAGTTGTAAAAGGCCCTGCCAGTCTGACTTACGGCTCCGATGCGCTCGCCGGTGTTATCAATATGATTCCCGACGTGCCGGAAACCGGACCGGGCAAACTCAAAGGCAGTTTCCTGACAGACTATCAAACCAACAACGGCATGGTCGGCTCTTCACTGGGACTGGCCTACAGCAAAAATGACTGGAAATATGTACTGCGCGGTACCATGAAAACCGCCCACAACTATCGCAATAAAATTGATGGTTTCGTGTATGGCACTGCTTTCCGTGAATACAACATTTCCGCGCTGGCCCGGGTGGATAAATCCTGGGGACATTCACAATGGGGCGCCAGCCTGTATGATAATACCCAGGAAATCCCCGATGGCAGCCGGGATTCGCTGACCCGTAAATTTACCCGTCAGGTAAAGGATGCCGATGACGATATCAAAGACAGGCCCATCGTGCCGGACAATGAGCTGCGCACCTATACCCTGAACCCATTGCATCAGCATATTCAACATTACCGGTTATATAACCGTACCCGTTGGCAGCTTGGCAAAGGCGACATCAACGCCTTGCTGGGCCTGCAACAGAGCGTGCGCCGGGAATATAATCACCCGGAAATGCCAGTCCAGCCGGGACTGTACGTTGTGCTCAACACGCTCAACTACGATCTGCGGTACAACCTGCCTGCCCTCGCCGGCATGGAAACCACAGTGGGCGTAAACGGCATGTACCAGCGTAACCGCAGTCGTAACGCTACAGACTTCCCCATTCCGGATTACAACCTGTTTGATATCGGCGGGTTTTTCTTTGCGAAGAAAACCATTGGCCAACTGGACATTTCCGGTGGCCTTCGATATGATAGCCGGTATATCCGCTGGAACGATTTTTATGTAGGCCCCAACAAGGACAATGGTTTCGATAAAAAATACGACCTGCCGGATACCGCCGGCGCAACGTTGCAGTTCCCCGCTTTCCGGCATAACTACACCGGTATTTCCGGCAGTCTGGGCGTTACCTGGAACCTGAGCCAGCGGGTGTTACTGAAGGCTAACATTGCCCGGGGCTACCGGGCGCCCAATATAACGGAAATCGGTTCCAACGGGCTTGACCCCGGCGCGCACATCGTATACCTGGGCAACCGGGAGTTTAAGCCGGAATTCAGTCTCCAGCAGGACCTGGGTTTTCTGGCTTATCTGCCCGACCTGGACATCAGCGTGGAAGTGTTTCACAATAACATCGAGAATTACATCTACCAGGCGCGATTGTATGATGCTGCTGGCGAGCCGGTGGTGATAGTGCCCGGCAACGCCACGTATCGTTACCAGCAATCCGGTGCGCGGCTGTATGGGGCAGAAGTGAGTGTAAATCTGCATCCGCGTACCGTGCCCTGGTTGACCATGGATAACAGCGCCGCCTATACGGAAGGGCGTAACCGCAACCAGGCGCTCATTGACTTACATGGCGATGCAGCCCGCTACCTGCCTTTTATACCGCCGCTGCATATACGTTCAGCCGTCAAGGCCACCGCATCCCGCAACTTTGGCGTTTTCTCCAAAGCCTATGTACGGGTGGGCGCAGACCGGTTCTCTGCACAGCATCATTTTTACGGAGTTGATAATACCGAGACTTACACTGCCGGCTATACGCTGATGAATGTGGGAGCAGGCTCCGGTATTGTGAATAGGAAGGGGAAGACGGTGATGGAACTGTTTTTCCAGCTGGACAATGTATTTGACGTAGCCTATCAGGCCAACATGAACCGGTTGAAATATTTCGAATACTATAGCAGTTCCCCCAATGGCCGCACAGGCATTTATAATATGGGGCGTAATTTCAGTGCGAAGGTGATAGTTCCTTTTTAGATAATGGTTATTTACGAAGGCGGAGGCCCAGTTTGATACCGAGGTGCAGGCTGGGCAATACGCTTACCAGCGTGCCTTTGTTACGGTTTACCACTCCGTCGTCGCCGAGCACATAGTTATCCGAGTGGTAGGCTTTGCCCCGGAGGCCGATGCCGAAATAGGGATCGAGCACCAGTTTCTCCCTGCGGAACTGGCGGCCTACCAGTAATTGTATGGCATATACATCTTTGGAGGCGGAGTTGGTGTAGGTATTGTTGTTCAGGGTTACGTCCTGGTTGGAATAGAACACTTTTTTAAAGATCAGTACCGGTTCAAAGTAGGTTCCGGCTGCCGAGCTGGGGCCTATTTCCTTGGTGATCAGATAATAGCGAAGCCCTGCCCTGAATCCCAGTCCTGCGCCATCTACAAACTGTTCTGTAGTGATGTCCGGTTTTTTCTGGCCGATATCGATCTTTTTGGCCAGCACATAGTCGGGGTAGTCGGTATAGATGCCGCTGATGCCCAGTTCTATACTGATTTTATCAGTGATGTCCTGTTCGAGAACGATGTCCAGTTCATTGATCAGGGTAGTGGGATTTATTTTGAGATAGGTAGACCTGAACCGTTTTCCATCTTCCTGGGCATAGGAGAAGGCAAAAGACAAAGAGAGTATTCCGATAAGCAACAAAGTCTTTTTCATACAGTTAGTAGGTAGCTAAGGGTGAGGGTTGACGGGCGGTGTGCGGCAGCTGGTGGGGCCGCACACCGTCTGTTATTTTAGCAATATTCGTTCCACAATTAGCGGAAACCATTGATGCTCCAGTGCCTGCACCTTGCGGGCAACAGTCTCCGGAGTATCTTCAGGAGTAACGATGCAACGTTCCTGGAGGATGGGTTCTCCGTCATCATATTTTTCATTGACGAAATGGATCGTGATGCCGCTTTCGGTTTCCCTGGCAGCCACCACCGCTTCATGTACAAAGTGTCCGTACATGCCTTTGCCTCCGTACTTGGGGAGCAGGGCCGGGTGTATGTTGATGATCCGGTTAGGAAATGCCTGTACCAGGTTGGCCGGCACTTTCCAGAGGAAACCGGCCAGCACGATCAGGTCCGTACCTTGCTCCTGCAGGAGCTGTACATATGTGTCCGTATGGAAAAATTTCTCTTTGTCAATTAAAACGGCGGGTATGCCTTCCCGTTGGGCGATGTCCAGCACCCCTGCCCCGGGTTTGTTACATACAATCAGGGCCACCCTGCCTTTATCCGAATTTCTGAAATGATCGATGATCTTTTGCGCGTTGCTTCCTGCACCCGATGCGAAAATGACAATATTTTTCAACAGTACTGTTTTACGCGCAAAGGTACTATTTCAGATGTTTTTTTGACCGGGAGTTATTTCAGGTACTCTCCGCAGCCATGATAAGTTTGTTCTTTTGTCTTCACCTCTACGCTGTTTGGGCGCATGAGCCCGCTCATGTCGTCTGTGCACATGGTGTTACGGATGGTAAGTGTCAGCTGCGGGGTGGTATATACCTTCAGGGTGTCGGTATTGGGCCTGGGCGCAGGGAGGGATGCCACAAGGCTGTCGCCGGAGGCGGTGCGGAACAGGATTTTTCGGGCTTCCAGGTCGAGGCTCCAGAAAGGTTCGTTGCCGTTGGCGGTGAAGGTGATGCCGGCGCCGGCTTTTTGGGCCAGCAGGTCGCGGCGGTCGCCGCCTTCTACCGGTTTAAGGACGTAGTTGCTGGCGAGGGCGCCTTCAATGCGTTTGCCTTGCTTATCGAGTACGAGGAGTTTGCTGTCGGATGCCAGGAAAGAGGTGCTATCGGTTTTTTTCCGGATGCTGACGATGGAATCGTTGATTTGCTGCCAGGTACCCTTCTCTGTGAAGGCGATTCCCTGTCCCCTTCCCTGGTAGGATACCAGTTCGGTAAAGGTATGGTCGTCGAAGAGGCTGATCTGGTAGTCCATCCCCGGGCAGTCGGCGCAGGGCAGCGTACCCTGGTAGGTGCCTGTGATATGGGGTTTGGCGGCAGTGGTGGGCTGTTGGCCGGCAGCGGTGCTGTCGGTGGCGGTTTTGGAGGTTGGATGATTGTTGCAGGCCATGAGGGCGGCAAACAGGGTTGTTAAGCAAATGAGTTTACGCATGGGACTAATATTTTACAGACAGATTTGAACATTCTTGTCCGGTGGCAGGTTATTAAGGGTAAAAATAAGATACTTACCGTAAATTAAGGCGGCAGAGATCATATAATATATTATGTGGCAAGGATATAGGGAGCCGCTATGAAGTTTTGATCTGCATATAATAATATTATATCCCGCTGAAAACGCCTGTCCTCCTACTTATAGGTCTGTCAGCAAAAGGGGATTGAACTTTCAATGAAAATAATAAGTTTTGAAAGGTCCGGAGGGCATAACTCCTAAATTAGCCAGCATAAAGGATTTCATCAGAAAAGTTACAGTTCAGGGAGCAAAAATGAAGCATTTCTTAAGGCAAATAATTTTTAGAATTGTTGGTAAATTGTCAACATTGTGTCTTATTTTTGCTGGCACTTTTAAGAAACTTTAGGTCAAATCTAAACTATATAGGCTGTGTATCGTCGTGTTTCCATTCTTTTGCGCAAGCATTTTGTGAGTGTGCTTATTCTATGCGCTAGTATAGTAATTCCGTTTTCTGCCGTAAAAGCAGCGGATCCTGCCAAGGGTAAGCAAATCTTCCAACAAAACTGCGCTTCATGTCACAATGTCCATAAGAAGCTGACAGGTCCTGCACTGGCGGGTGTAGAAGGTCGCTGGTCCGATAAGAAATTATTGCACCAGTGGATCCACAACTCCGCTTCCGTACTGGCGTCTGGCGACAAGTACGCCAACGACCTCTTTAATGAGTACAACAAAACCGCGATGACGGCTTTCCCTTCATTAAGCAATGAAGATATTGACGACATCCTGGCGTACATCAAAGTTGAAGAGGCGAAACCTGTAGGTACTCCTAAAGAAGGTCCTGCTACTAGCGGTGCCGGTGCTAAAGAGCAAGGCAGCGACAACAGTCTTCTTTTTGGTATCATCACCCTGATCCTGGCTGTAGTAGCCCTGATCCTGATGCAGATCAACAGCAACCTGAACAAACTTGCTGGTGATAAAGAAGGTCATCCTACTCCGGAGCCAATCCCCTTCTACAAAAACAAGGCTTACATCGCACTGGGTATTCTCCTGCTCTTCATGGTAGGCGGTTATTTCACCATCCAGGGAGCTATCGGGCTGGGTCGTCAGAAAGACTACATGCCTGAGCAGCCGATCTTCTACAGCCATAAAGTGCACGCCGGCATCAACCAGATCAACTGTCTGTATTGCCACGCCGGTGCCGAGAAGAGCAAGCACGCTATGATTCCTTCCGAGAACATCTGTATGAACTGTCACAAAGCCATTAAAGAGTACTCCGGCCCTGAGCTGTTTACTGCTGAAGGCAAAAAAGTTGACGGTACTGCGGAAATCGCGAAATTATACGATTACGTAGGCTGGGACGCTGAAAAAGGTAAGTATACCAAACCAGGTCGCCCTATCGAATGGACCAAGATCCACAACCTGCCTGACCACGTTTACTTCAACCACTCCCAACACACAGTGGCCGGTAAACAACAGTGTCAGACCTGCCACGGTGCCATCACCGAAATGGACGAAGTACATCAGTTCGCCGACCTCTCAATGGGCTGGTGTATCAACTGCCACCGTACTACCAAAGTGCAGTTCGCTGACAACAACTACTACAGCATCTTCGAGAAACTTCATCAGGATATTAAAGATAAGAAGATCGATAGTGTGACTGTTGAAATGGTAGGTGGTACTGAATGTCAAAAATGTCACTACTAGAAAGGATTTAACGCGTCATGATTTTCTGCTTACAGAAAATCATGACCTGTTTCAGAAGATATCAAAATTTATAAACGTAACTCGTTAATATAACATGGAGCAAAAAAAGTATTGGAAAGGCTTGGAGGAGTTGCACAATACCGAAGCGCATCAGGAAATTGTGAAGAACGAATTCAGAGAAGAATTACCGTTTGAGAGTGAAGGCCTGTTGAATGCTACTACCCCCCGCAGGGACTTTCTGAAATACCTCGGTTTTACCACGGCTGCCGCTACTATCGCTGCCAGCTGCGAAACTCCCGTTCATAAGGCTATCCCTTACGTGAACAAACCGGAAGAGATCACTCCGGGCGTAGCCAATTATTATGCTTCTTCTTACGCCATCGACGGCGAGTACGTGCCTGTTGTGGTGAAAACCCGCGAAGGCCGTCCTATCAAAATAGAAGGTAACACCCTGTCTTCCATTACAGGTGGTTCTACCTCCGCTAAGGTACAAGGTGCTGTACTGAGCCTGTACGACGTGGCCCGTCTGCGTTTCCCGACTATCGGCGGTACTGAAACAACCTGGACAGAGCTGGACAAACAAGTTGGCGCTGCACTGGCCGGACTGGGCGGTGCGCCGGTTGTTTTGTTAAGCACTTCCCTCCTCAGCCCTACTACCAAGAAAGTAATCGACGCTTTCCTGGCTAAGTATCCAAACTCCCGCCACGTAGTATACGATCCGGTGTCTTACTCCGGTATGCTGCTCGCGAACGAGGCTGCCTACGGTAAAAGGACCATTCCTTCCTACCACTTCGAAAATGCTAAAACCATCGTTAGCCTTGGCGCCGACTTCATCGGAACCTGGCTCAACCCGGTTGAATATGCCCGTCAGTTTGCCCAAACCCGTAAGGTAAGCGCTAAAAAACCGGAAATGTCCAAACTGTTCCAGTTTGAAAGCAATATGAGCCTCACCGGTGCAAACGCGGACGAAAGATATACACACAGACCTTCTGAAGCCGGTGCCGTAGCACTGGCCCTGCTGGCCGCCGTAGGTGGCAGCGTTAGCGCTCCCAAACTGGACGCTAAAGTGGAAGCAGGCATCAAGAAGGCTGCCAGCGAACTGAAAGCCAGCGCTGGCAAAGCACTGGTAGTAAGCGGTTCCAACGACGTGAACGTTCAGCTGATCGTAAACGCCATCAACAACATCGTAGGCGCTAACGGCACCACTATCGACTGGGCCAACCCTTCCGGTTACCGTCAGGGTATCGACGCAGACATGGCTAAACTGGTGAGCGATATGAACGCCGGCAGCATCGGTGCTGTAGTAGTATACGGCGCTAACCCCGCTTATGACTACTTCGACGCCGCTAAATTCAGCGAAGGCCTGAAGAAAGTGAAAACTTCCATCTCCTTCAACGACCGCCTCGACGAAACCACTGAACTGTGTAAATATGCCGCTCCTGATCACCACTTCCTGGAAAACTGGAACGATGCTCAGGGCAAACCAGGCTACTACAGCTTCGCACAACCTACCATCTCCCCGCTCTTCAAAACCCGCGCTGCACAGGACTCCCTGTTAGCATGGACCGGCAACACCACTACCTGGGCAGACTACCTGAAAGCTGAATGGATCAGCAAACTGGGCAGCCAGGAAGCATGGGACAAAGCCCTGCAGGACGGCGTGGTAGAACCAGCCACAGCTCCGGCTCTGGGTGGCGCTTCCTTCGCTGGCGACATCGCCGGCGCCGCAGCTAAAATCAGCAGCGCTAAAAAAGGTGGCAAATACGAACTGGTACTGTACGAAAAAGTAGCCATCGGTAACGGTAGACAAGCCAACAACCCATGGTTGCAGGAAATGCCTGACCCGATCTCCCGCGCTACCTGGGACAACTACGCTTGTATCTCCAACACCCTCGCTAAAACATTCTCCGCTGAGCTGGGTGACGATTACGAAATCAACGTTGAAAAGAAAGAACTGAAAATAAAAGCCAACGGCAAAGAAATCGTGCTGCCAATGCTGATCATCCCGGGTATGCACCCTGAAGTGATCGCTATCGCGGTAGGTTACGGCCGTGGTAAAAACGTAGGCCGCGCTGCCGCTGAAATCGGCCAGAACGCCTATCCGTTTGTAACCTTCAACGGTCAGACTTTCGATTACTTTGCAGTTGACGCCGCTGTAGAAGCTACCGGTAAAAAATACCCTGTTGCTTTAACTCAAACGCACAACAGCTACGAAGGCCGTCCTATCATCAAAGAAACGACCCTCGAAGAGTTCAAACACAATCCTAAAGAAGTAAACGAAGACAGGGAAGAACTGAAGAAATTCGGTAAAGACTTCCGCAGCGACGCTACCCTGTATTCTACTCACCCATACCCTGGTATCAAATGGGGCATGTCTATCGACCTGAACACCTGTTTCGGTTGTGGTGCTTGTACCATTGCCTGCCAGGCAGAAAACAACGTTTCCGTAGTAGGTAAAGAGGAAGTAGGAAAAGGGCACGAAATGCACTGGATCCGCATCGACCGTTACTTCAGCGGAGATGAAAACAATCCGGAAGTAGTGTTCCAGCCGATGCTGTGCCAACACTGCGATAACGCTCCTTGCGAAAACGTTTGTCCGGTAGGTGCTACCAACCACAGCTCTGAAGGTATCAACCAGATGGCTTACAACCGTTGCATCGGTACCCGTTACTGCGCTAACAACTGTCCTTATAAAGTTCGTCGCCTCAACTGGAGAGACTGGAACGGTGCGGACAGCTTTGAAAACAACCTGTATGATGTAGCAGATATGAACGATAACCTCACCCGCATGGTACTGAACCCTGACGTAGTGGTTCGTAGCCGTGGTGTGATGGAAAAATGCTCTTTCTGCGTACAACGTTTACAGGAAGCTAAACTGGAAGCTAAAAAAGCCGGCCATCCGATGAAAGACGGTGCTGCTAAAACAGCTTGCCAGCAGGCTTGTGGCGCTGATGCGATCGTGTTCGGTAACATCAACGACAAAAACAGCGAAATCTATAAGATCCGTAACGAAGAGCAAACTGAAAGAATGTACTACGTGCTGGAAGAAACACACGTACTGCCTTCTATCAACTACCTGGCTAAGATCAGAAACAAAGATGCCGCTCCTAAAGCAGAGAAAGAATCTGCTCACAAGGAAGAAGCGCATCACGCGTAAGATCTTTTAACAGGTAACGTTAAAGGAGAAAAATAACAAAAGAAGTTACAGAATCTGAGATCATAACAAAAGACAAGGGCTAGTAGCTAGAAGCTAGCAGCTAAAAGCTTATAGAATATGAGTTTAAAATACGAATCCACACTGAGAGAACCTTTAGTTGACGGGGTTAAGGATTATCACCAGGTAACGGAAGATATCATTAGTCCCATTGAAGGGAAGCCTGGTAAATTGTGGTATGTAGGCTTTTTAATATCACTGTCACTGTTGGGCTTCGGCGCATTTTCAGTGTTTTGGCAAATTTATTTCGGTGTGGGTGTTTGGAATCTGAACAAAACCATCGGTTGGGGTTGGGACATTACCAACTTCGTATGGTGGGTAGGTATCGGTCACGCCGGTACCCTGATTTCGGCCATCCTCCTGCTGTTCCGTCAGGGATGGCGTACAGGGGTGAACCGTGCGGCAGAAGCGATGACCATCTTCGCGGTAATGTGCGCCGGCCAGTTCCCGATCATTCACATGGGCCGTGTATGGATGGCATTCTTTATCCTGCCTTATCCTAACACCCGCGGTCCGGTATGGGTTAACTTTAACTCTCCGCTGCTGTGGGACGTATTCGCGATCTCCACTTACTTCACTGTATCACTGTTGTTCTGGTACTCCGGCCTGATTCCGGACTTCGCTACCATCCGTGACAGGGCTAAAACCAAACTGCGCAAGCTGTTATACGGTGTGGCTGCTTTCGGCTGGACAGGTTCTACCAAACACTGGCAACGTCACGAGGCGCTGTCACTGGTACTGGCAGGTTTATCCACTCCGCTGGTACTGTCCGTACACACCATCGTATCTTTTGACTTTGCTACCTCTGTTATTCCCGGCTGGCATACAACCATCTTCCCTCCTTACTTCGTGGCGGGTGCGATCTTCTCTGGTTTCGCGATGGTACAAACACTGCTGATCATCACCCGTAAAATATTACACCTGGAAGAATACATTACCCTGGGCCACATGGAAGCCATGAACAAGGTAATCGTACTGACAGGTTCCGTAGTAGGTTGCGCTTACCTGACTGAGCTCTTCATGGCATGGTACGGTGCTAACCCTTACGAGTTCGCTACTTTCTTCAAATACCGCGCTGCTGGTCCGCTGGGTTGGTCTTACTGGATCATGATGACCTGTAACGTAATCACGCCGCAGGTGTTCTGGTTCCGTAAAATGAGAAGAAACGTGATGGTGACTTTCGTAATGTCCATCATCGTAAACATCGGTATGTGGTTCGAACGTTTCGTGATCATCTGTACTTCCCTGTACCGCGACTATCTGCCGTCCAGCTGGTCTTACTATCGTCCATCCTGGCCAGAAGTTGGTTTCTACATGGGTACCTTCGGTCTGTTCTTCACCTGCTACTTCCTGTTCGCTAAATACTTCCCGGTAATTGCAGTGGCTGAGATCAAGGCTATCCTGAAAACTTCCGGTGAGAACTTCAAAGAGAAAATGGAAGTGTACGAAGGAGAATCAGCAGAGCAATTTGCAAAAGCTGTTCACCACGAACATGCTCACTAATAGATGAATTGACAGAATTAATTAATTGGAATTTGAATTTTTAAATATATGGCTGTTAAAAATTTTGTTGTAGGCTTGTTTGACGATGAGGCAGTGTTGTTTCCGGCAGTGAAAAAAGTTCGCACTGCTGGCTACAAGTTGCACGATGTATACACTCCTTTTCCTGTTCACGGCCTGGATCATGCGATGGGTTTAAGGGAAACCAGCCTGCACACAGCCGGTTTCATATATGGTATCACTGGTACCACCACGGCTTTAACTTTCATGAGCTGGGTATTTAATGTTGACTGGCCGCTGAACATCGGTGGTAAGCCACACTTCCCGTTACCAGCGTTCATTCCCATTACCTTCGAGCTGACTGTATTGTTCGCCGCTGTGGGTATGGTGATGACATTCTGTTATCTCTGCCAGTTAATGCCAGGCGTAAAGAAACATATCTTCCATCCAAGACAGACTGATGATAAGTTTGTAATGGTTATTGAGCTCACCGAAAAATCCAATGCGGAAGAAATCAAACGCTTCCTCAATGAAGCTGGTGCGCATGATGTCAATGAACAGCGGGCAGAAGCCGGCTGGTGGTATGGCAGATATGACAAGAACGACGAAGACGTTTACGCTCGTCCGGTTAACGCTTAATACATTAACAGCAAAAAAATACAGTTGCAACCATTAGATACTGGAAGCAGAACTAATGAAAGCTAGAATAAATAATTTCTGATGAAAAGGACTTCTAACATATTGATTGTAGCCGCATTGGCAACTGGAGCTTTCCTGGCAGCCTGTAATAAAGGGGAGCACAACAGAAAGCCCGGCAGGATTTATATGCCCGACATGTATGAATCCCGTGCGTATGAGTTTTACAGTGCTCGTTTGGCAGGTCTGAAGCCAGTGGACGGAACAGTTAAGAGAGGTGAACTTTTGCCTTACCATCTGAAAGAAGCAGATACGGCACAGGCAAATCTGGTGAAAAATCCGCTGACTATCACCGCTGATGATCTGAAGGAAGGTGAACGTTTATTTAATATTTACTGCGGTATCTGCCATGGTACTGCACTGGATGGTAACGGTCCGCTGTACAAAGGGGGCGAAGGTCCTTACTCTGCAGCTCCTGCCAACCTGGTAGCCGGTGCTAAATCCGGTTACTCCGAAGGCCGCCTGTTTCACGTAATGACCTATGGTTATAACATGATGGGCAGCTACGCCAGCCAGCTCGACAGGGCACAGCGCTGGAAGATAGCCGCTTACATCAAGAGCAAACAGCCTGGTGCTGCTGCACAGCCTGCAGCCGCAGCTGCTCCGGCAGCAGACAGCGCAAAAGCTAAATAAGTTAGAGAGAGTTAAAACTGAATTTCAAACAAGTATTTTAATATACAGTAATGAAAGACCAATTTGTAGTACCGGCAAGATTAAAAAAGACCAGCTTCGTGTTAATGGGCGTGGGCTTGCTGACTTTATTGATCGGATTAATTGCGTTTCAAGGTGAGAATTCGACACGGTTCTGGGCCGGTCTGTTGCAAAACAGCAGCTTCTTTTTGCTGATTACATTGGCCAGCACCTTTTTTATTGCAGCCACAACACTGGCGCACGGTGGTTGGCAGATCGCCTTCCGTCGCGTTCCTGAAGCTATCTCCATGGCAGTTCCTGCTTTGGCGGCTGTGCTGTTTATCATTGTGATGATCATCGTTTTCGGTGGTAAAGAACACATCTACCACTGGATCAACGCACATCATGTAGCAGAAGACAAAGTCCTGACCTGGAAATCCGCTTTCCTGAACAAAGGATTCTATACTACCGCTACCATCCTCACCCTGGGCCTGTGGATTTTCTTTACCCTGAAACTCCGCAACATGTCCATCGAAGAAGATGGTTGGGACCTGAAACCAGAAACCGGCCGTAAACTCATCTGGAGAAATACCGTTTGGTGCGGTGGTTTCCTGGTGATTTACACCCTGAGCGTTGGCTCCACCACTCCCTGGATCTGGTTAATGAGCATCGATGCACATTGGTTCTCCACCATGTATTCCTGGTATACTTTCGCCAGCAGCTGGGTATCAGGCCTGTCCCTGATCGCATTGTTCGTGGTATACCTGAAAAAACACGGTTACCTGACTTATGTGAATGAAGAGCACCTGCACGATCTGGGTAAATTTATCTTTGCTTTCAGCATCTTCTGGACTTACCTCTGGTTCTCCCAGTACATGCTGATCTGGTACGCTAACATGCCGGAAGAAACTGAATACTTCCAGCCGCGCGTATGGGGCGAATGGAGACCTATCTTCTTCCTGAACCTCCTGATCAACTTTATTACGCCGTTGCTGTTCCTCATGAAGAGAGACACCAAACGTAACTATACTTCCGTAGCCTTCATCGCTGTTGTAGTAATCGCCGGCCACTGGCTCGATTTCTGGCAGATGGTGGGCCCCGGCACCTACAAACACCTGGTATTCCCCTGGTATGAACTGGGTCTGGGCGCTGGCTTCGTTGGTCTGATTATTTTCCTGGTTGCCAACGCGCTGACCAAAGCTCCGCTGGTACCGAAAAATCATCCTTACCTGAAAGAAAGTATTGTTCACCACACCTAATATGGTGATAACGAAGATTTAGCAATAGAAAAGCATTAGATAACTTAATTATTTCATATAGCAATGTCAGGATTTTTAGCAGTCTTAGTTATTGTTCTCATATTCATAGTCATCTTCCAGATTGCGAAGGCGAGCGAATATGTGTCCATATTGAAGGGAGAAAAGAAAGCGCGCCAGCAAAGTAACCGTATCAATGGTTTCCTGCTGATAGCATTCCTGGTGCTGGGGCTCATCGGCGTGTATTATTGTAATAATCTGCTGAAAGGCAAGATCCTGGGCGAATCTGCTTCTGTGCAGGGTGAAGGTGTAGATACCCTCATCTATGTAACTCTCGCCATCACCGGTGTCGTGTTCGTGGCTACGCAGATCCTTTTGTTCTGGTTCGCATTCAAATACCAGGAAAAAGAAGGCCGTAAAGCATTTTATTTTCCGCATAACAACAAACTGGAAGTGATCTGGACCGTTATCCCGGCCATCGCACTGACAGTTCTGGTGGCTTTCGGTCTGAAACACTGGTTCCAGCTGACTTCTGATGCGCCGAAAGATGCAGCAGTGGTTGAAATCACTGGTAAACAATTTAACTGGCTCATCCGCTACCCGGGTAAAGACGGTGCGCTCGGCCGCCGCGATTTCAAGAAAATCGACGAAGCTGCCAGCAACCCGCTGGGTATGGATTGGGACGACCAACTGGGCAAAGACGACTTCATGGCAACTGAAGTTCACCTGGTAGTAGGTAAACCTGTAAAATTCGTAATCGGTTCCCGTGATGTAATTCACGACGTTGGTTTACCTCAGTTCCGTATGAAAATGGACGCTGTACCTGGTATCCCTACCACCCTGTGGTTTACGCCTAAGTTCACCACCAAACAAATGAAGGAAAAAACCGGTAACCCGGATTTCACCTACGAAATATCCTGCGATCAGATGTGTGGTTCCGGTCACTACTCTATGAGAGGCGTGATTGTTGTTGAAACTCAGGAAGAATACGACGCCTGGGTTGCCAAACAACCGCTGCAGTACAGCCTGGCCCACCCGGCTCCTGCTGAAGCGCCAAAGGCCGACAGCACACAAAAAACAGTGGCAGCGAATATCGGTAAGCCGTAATTTTGTGTAGAAGAAATTTTTGACGCAGTACTTAACCAATAATAAAAGACAAACTGACAAACGCGATACTTCCCGGGCGTTGGTTTATTAATAAACAGAACCGATTATGAGTAACGAAGCAACATTGCACAGTCAACAGGAGGTAATGCACGGCGCGCATGATCATCATGATCATGAGCACCATCATGAAGACAATTTCATCTCGAAATATGTATTCAGCCTTGATCATAAAATGATTGCCAAACAATTCCTGATCACCGGTATCGTTTGGGCTATCATCGGTGCTTTCTTTTCTGTGGTGTTCCGTTTGCAACTGGGTTTTCCCGATGCTACTTTCCCCTGGCTGGAAAGCATTCTGGGTCACTGGGCTAAAGGTGGCCGTATCACTCCCGAAGCTTACTATGCATTGGTAACAATGCACGGTACTATCCTCGTATTCTTTGTATTGACCGCTGGTTTGAGTGGCACCTTCTCCAACCTGCTCATTCCCCTGCAGGTAGGTGCCCGCGATATGGCTTCTCCTTTCATGAACTGCCTGAGCTACTGGTTCTTCTTCCTGGCCAGCCTCGTTATGATGGCTTCCCTGTTCGTTCAGACAGGACCGGCTTCCGGCGGTTGGACCATGTACCCTCCGCTGAGTGCACTGGGAGACGCTTCCATCGGTTCTAAAATAGGTGTTGACCTGTGGCTGACTTCCATGGCGCTGTTTGTTGTTTCGCAGCTGCTGGGTGGTCTGAACTACATCTCTACCCTGCTGAACATGCGTACCAAAGGTATGAGCATGACCAAAATGCCTTTAACCATCTGGTCATTCTTCTTTACCGCTGTCCTGGGCGTACTGTCTTTCCCTGTTCTGCTGTCCGGCTTCATTCTCTTGTTGTTCGACCGTCACGCAGGTACCAGCTTCTATCTCTCTGATATCTTTATCGCAGGTAAAGCCCTGGCAAACGAAGGTGGTAGCGCCATCCTCTACCAGCACTTGTTCTGGTTCCTGGGCCACCCTGAAGTATACATCATCATTCTCCCTGCCATGGGTATGGTGTCTGAAGTACTGGCAGTTAGCTCCCGTAAACCAATCTTCGGCTACCTCGCCATGATCGGTTCCCTGTTCGCTATCTGTATCCTGGCCTTCCTGGTTTGGGCTCACCACATGTTCGTTACTGGTCTGAACCCATTCCTCGGTGCCTTCTTCGTACTGCTCACCCTCCTCATCGCGGTGCCATCTGCCATCAAGGTATTTAACTGGCTCACCACCATCTGGAAAGGTAACATCCGCTTTACGCCGGCGTCCCTGTTCTCTATCGGTTTCGTGAGCACCTTTATCTCTGGTGGTCTGACTGGTATCTGGCTGGGTAACTCCTCTATCGATATTCACCTGCACGATACCTACTTTGTAATCGCACACTTCCACATCGTAATGGGTGTGTCCGCATTCTTCGGTATGTTCGCCGGTATCTATCACTGGTTCCCGAAAATGTATGGCCGCTTTATGAACAATACTATCGGCTATATTCACTTCTGGGTAACCCTGATCGGTGCTTACCTGATCTTCTGGCCTATGCACTACGAAGGTATGGCCGGTATGCCAAGAAGGTATTTCGACTACTCCAGCTGGACTTCCTTCAATCAGTTCGGTGGCCTGAACCAGTTTATCAGTATCGTGGTAATCCTGGTATTCGCTACACAGCTGCTGTTTGTGTTCAACTTCTTCTACAGCATTTTCAAAGGAAGAAAACTGACCGAACAGAACCCATGGAAAGCTACCTCCCTGGAATGGACTACGCCGATCAACCCGGGTCACGGCAACTGGCCTGGTGAAATTCCTGAAGTTCACCGCTGGGCTTATGACTACAGCAAGGATGGAAGAGACTTCATCCCACAGACAGAACCAATTGGTCCTAACGAGTCAGCTCACTAACTTATAAGATGAGATTCCGGAGCGCAGAAATAAACTGCTTTCCGGAATCTTGTTCACCGTGATGTTTGTAAATTTGTCCCGGACTTAAAACCCGGGATGTGGATAGAAATAAAATGTTGCAAGAAAACTCCATAAAGTTGTCGTCATCGTATGCAGTAGCGAGTAAGGTGAAGGATTATTCTCAGTTAATGAAGTTTAATCTCACCTTCATGGTGGTATTTTCATCTGTGGTAGCTTATCTGCTGGTGCCGGGTGTGGAGTTTGACCTGATCAAAGTTCTTTTGTTATTTGCCGGTGGTTTGCTGGTTTCCGGATCAGCCAATACCATCAACCAGATATGGGAAAAAAATACCGATAAGCTGATGGCCCGCACCGCCACCCGCCCCTTGCCCTCCGGCAGGATGAGCGAAACGGAAGCGATCATCGTTGCTGCGGTAACCGGTGTAGCGGGTTTCCTGATCATGGGTTATTGCTTTAACTGGCTGAGCGCTGCCCTGAGCCTTTTCTCCCTGGTGATGTACGGTTTCGTATATACACCCTGGAAGAAATGGAACTCCCTGGCTGTACTGGTAGGGGGTATTCCGGGCGCCATGCCGCTGCTCATTGGCTGGGCCGCAGGCGCCAACAACCTTTCCGAAGGCGGTTGGTCACTGTTTGCCATCCAGTTCCTGTGGCAGTTCCCGCACTTCTGGGCTATCGCCTGGATTGCACATAAAGACTATACCCGTGCAGGATTTAAACTGCTGCCTGCCAATGGCGAACCTAACAAGTTCACCGCATTACAGGCGGTCATGTATACCCTGTTACTGATCCCTGCCGGTGTAGCACCCTACCTGCTCAAAATCACAGGCGGTATTTCCGCTATCGTGGCTATTCTGGCAGGTGTGTTTTTCCTGTACCGCGCGATTAACCTGTACAGAAAGAATGATGTTCCGGCAGCACGTAAACTGATGTTTGGTTCATACATTTACCTGACCATTGTTCAGCTGGCACAGCTGCTGGACAAGGCCTAAAAGAAATAGAAGGAGTGATGCATACAATGAGCATACAACGTAAGAAAATTCATCCGCACAAGTATTCCCTATGGATAGCAATGGGTAGTATTACCATGATGTTCATCGGATTTACGAGTGCATACGTTGTGAAGAGATCGCAGGCTAACTGGCTGGCATTTGAACTGCCGCATATTTTCTGGTTGTCTACTGCTGTGATTTTACTCAGCAGCCTGACTGTCCACCTGGCCCTGAAACAGTTCAGGGAAAGAAATATGCAGCGTTACAAGCAGCTGATCACCATTACTGCCTTACTGGGCGTAATTTTCGCTGCTTGCCAATGGATTGGCTTTTCACAATTGAAAAATAGCGGACTTCCCCTCAACGGGCCTGTTTCCGCTTCGTTTATTTATGTTATCGTAGGCGTGCATATGTTGCACGTATTGGGCGGTGTGGTAGCACTGCTCATCATGTTTGCCAGGGCCTACCGGACCCGCATTCGTACCTACTCCTCAGTACCCATCGAAGTAGCCGCTACCTACTGGCATTTTGTGGATGTGCTGTGGATCTACCTGTTGATTTTTTTAAGTATCGCGAGATAAACTTTGTAAAATTTTATAAAACTAACAATGGACACAGCAGTTACAGCGAAGAAAAAATGGTGGGACGGAGGATACTCTCCCTTTAATGTGAGCTATGGCAAGTTGATGATGTGGTACTTCCTGATATCAGATGCCTTCACTTTCGGAGCATTACTGATTTCTTACGGAACTATTCGCTTCTCCAGCACTTCCTGGCCTGATCCGAACGAGGTTTTCCGCTCTTTCCCTGGTATGGGCCATGCCAACATGCCACTGGTATTCGTGAGCTTGATGACCTTTATCCTGATCATGAGCTCTGTAACCATGGTACTGGCCGTTCATGCCGGTCACATGAGAGATAAAAAAGCTGTTGCCAAATGGCTGACCTGGACTATCGTTGGTGGTGCCTGCTTCCTGGCCTGTCAGGCATGGGAATGGACACACCTGTTCCACGAAGGCGCCTGGTGGGGCCGCAATCCTTTCCACAACGTGGACGGTACAATGGCTTCTACTAACTTTACTAACTTCTTCTTTACCATTACCGGTTTCCACGGTCTGCACGTAACCTCTGGTGTTGTACTGAACATCATCATCCTCGCTAACGTACTGAAAGGTACCTACGAAGAAAGAGGTCACTACGAAATGGTGGAAAAAGTAGGTCTTTACTGGCACTTTGTAGATCTGGTTTGGGTATTCGTATTCACCTGCTTCTACCTGCTCTGATCGGGAAGTATCAGCTGCAACGAATACAAGGTTTGTAATTAGAATTATCGCATTTTAGAATTTATTTAATCTCAATAGGAATGGAGCATACGCATACCGCAGAAGGACATGCACATCATGATTCATCTACCAAAAAGATCTGGAAAACTTTCTGGATTCTCCTGGCTGTAACCATGGTAGAAGTTGGCCTGGCGTTTTTACACCTGGAAACAGGTTTCCCCAGCAGAGTACTGCTGAACGCTGTGTTCATCGGACTGACAGTAGTGAAAGCATTTTATATCGTTTCCGAGTTCATGCACCTTGGCAGCGAAATCAAAAACTTGATCTACACTGTTCTGCTTCCTTTGCTGCTCTTTATCTGGTTCATTATCGCTTTCCTGTATGAAGGTAATTCATGGAAAAACCTGAACAGGGACCTGAAACCAGGTACACCGGTTGAAGCAGTGAAAACTGCACCGGCTGAAGGCGGACACGGACACGGACACCACTAAGTTTTTGACTATTAAATTTCAGCGTCATCTCACGCAGGGCTATATTAGGAGTTGCATTGGCTATATTGGTACCGCTGACAGGTTACCTGATTGTAGATCATTACGGGAAAAACGTAATACCTATTCCAAAGTATTACATTCCCGAAAGAGTGGACACGATCGTTAAAAATGGCAAAACCACTTACGACACCGTTTTCCACCAGATCAGGAATTTTAAAATGACCAATCAGCTGGGCCAACAGGTAAGCCTGAAGGATATGGAAGGTAAAGTGATCCTGGTAGATTTCTTTTTTACTTCCTGCCCTTCTATCTGCCCTACCCTGACTAAAAACCTGAGAAAGATCCAGAGTGCTTACGGTAAAACAGATACGCTGCTCCAGATCCTCTCTTTCTCAGTAGACCCTGTCAGAGATTCAGTACAAAAGCTGCGGAAATACGGATATGACTACCAAGTGAATCCGGACAACTGGTGGCTGCTGACTGGCGATAAGAAGGAAATCTACGACCTCGCCAGACACGACTTCTTCGTTTCTGTAACAGAAGGTGATGGCGGACCGGATGATTTCATTCACACGGAAAAGCTGATACTGATTGATAAAAACAGACATATCAGAGGATATTACAACGGGCTCGATTCCAATGCCGTTAAACAATGTGCAACAGATATCGCCACCCTGTACCTTGAAAAAGACAGGCACCGCCCGGGATTCTGGAAATTCCTGAAAGGTTTGTTTAAGAATTTTAGCTGATTAATCATAAAATAATCGTGAAAGGTGGATAAAAGAAAGGGTTTTCACCTTTCTTTGTCCACCTTTCTCATATCCGGAACATATTATGGAACTAAAGAATAAAAATCTAAACACACCTATTGCCATCGTTTCTGTCGTGATCCCTGCGCTGGTGGCTTTACTGTTTTTCCTGCCGAAGCCTGACTTTCATCCCGGCTTTGATATCAAAATCCTCCCGTTGTTCCATGCTATCCTCAATTCCGCTACTGCGGTGCTGTTGGTGGCCAGTCTTTACTTCATCAAAAATCAGCAGGTAAAAGCGCACAAAACCACTAACCTGATTGCAGTGGGGTTGTCTGTTATTTTCCTGTTGTCATATGTTACTTATCATGCCCTGGCGCCCGAAACCCGCTTTGGCGATGTGGACCACAACGGCGTGGTGGATGCTGCTGAAAAAGCGGTGCTTGGCGGTATCCGTTATGTATATTATTTCCTGTTGCTCACGCATATTGTACTGGCTGGTATTATTGTGCCGCTGGTGCTGTTCACCCTGCTGCGTGGCTTCCAGAACGATATTCCCCGTCACCGTAAAATTGCCCGCATTACCTGGCCTCTCTGGTTCTATGTGGCTGTAACCGGTGTAATTGTGTATATCATGATTTCTCCATATTACCATTGATATATTTCGACGGTATTTTTCCGTTAGATGACCTAATTTTGTTTTGATTAAAATATGCCGATATGAATAAGCTGTGTTTGTTTCTGCTGACTGTAATGCTGACGGTGATGAGTTCTCCGCTGATGGCGCAATGCTCACTTTGTACCAAAACAGCACAGCAGTTGGGAGAAGGTCCTGCAAAAGGATTGAACAATGGTATTCTGATGTTGGCATTTACGCCACTGGCCATCATTGGCCTGTTGGCTTTCCGCTGGTGGAAAAGCAACAGGGAAGCATCCTGATAACCTGCGTTTGCTGCAATGTTTTAACCCCTTTTGTTTGTCACTATGATTACCTATCGCAAAGCGGATATCCGGGACATTCCACAAACGGTATCATTGCGTCTTCAGTTTCTTAAAGAAGTGTACCCACAGGCAGATGCCTCCCGTGACGTGCTGTTGCAGGAAAAGATCACTGCTTACCTTCAGGAACACCTTCCCCAGGGAGATTTTGTAAACCTGTTTGCCGAAGATAATGGCGTGATAGTGGCCAGCGCAGGTATCGTTTTCTATAACCAGCCTCCCCTCTATCATAACCTCGATGGCCAGGTGGCCTATATCCTCAATGTATATACGCTGCCCGCTTACCGTGGGCAAGGGATTGCCAGGGCCTTAATGGAAAGGCTCATAATAGAGGCAAAGGATCGTAACACGGGTAAACTGAGCCTGCATGCCAGCAAAGACGGGCGTTTGCTCTACGAAAAGCTGGGGTTCCTGGCCGGAGATAATGAAATGACCTTACAATTGCCGCGGGTGCAACCCTGACAGGCTCCCGGAGGAGCGTTCTGCTGAAAGGCAGGAAAAATAGTTGGCATCTCCCGAAAACATACAACAAAACACTCACACCGGACAAGCGCTGAATCCCGGCCTAGTCTCTGGTTTCAAATACCGGACAGTCTACCCGCAGGTTGGCCTGCTTCAGGGAGATTCCCAGCTCATTGCAATAAGGGCCTTTTTTGCTGCTTGCGAAATGTTCGCAATTGAAGCACATCGGCTGATGAGTGATCACCTCCTGCTGGTTCAGCTGATAAATCAGCTGCATCAGTTGCTCCAGCAGTATGCCCTGTTCTTTCACAGGACTGGCTGCTACGGCTTCCTGCATCGGTGCGGCAAAGTGCTCTACCTTTTTGGCGATGGCACGTCCTTCCTTCAACAGGTGCAGGGAATGGCTCCTGGTATCCGTTTGGCTCGGCTTTCTTACCAGGTAATTTTTTTGCTCCAGCGATTTCACAGCGTCGCTGATGGTGGCTTTTGTCATGTTGAAATACAACGCCAACGAGGTCACCGTACGTTGCTCTTCCGGATAATGGAGCAGGAACGTCAGTACCTGAATTTGTATGGGACTCAACCCATATTGCGTGGCCTCCTGCCAAAGGAGCACCCTGAAAGCCTCTGATAAGCGCTCAAGAGCAACCACAATTTTGCTTGGTGTGTTTTCTGCCTGCTGCGCGGGGCTGAATGTGGAAACTTTCCCCATATTTACTACTGTCCTTAATTAGCGGGGCAAGGTACAATAATAAAGCCTGCTTGTAAATAGCATATTAGTGACATCCTTGGGATTCGTGAATATAATATCCCTGTTCGGATATCTGCAGCTCCCAGCGGGGAACGGTTTCTGTGGTATAGCTAAACCGGCAGTCCCGGCTGCTTACCGGCAGGTTTTCCTGCAGGCGGCCCTGTAGAAAAGCGCTCCCATAGGCCAATACAGCGGCAAATGCCGTATCGGGAGGTACGATAATGTCAAAGAGAAGAACGCCTCCTGTCCTCTTTTTTGCGCAAGCCTTGTATACGGCCACTTCCATAAATATAGTTTTTGGGGGGTGAGGGAAAAATATCAAAAAGGGGCCGGCCGCCCGCCAGGATAAATCCATAATAAAGCACTCAGGCTCACGGCCTTAAACCAGGCCTGGTGCATAGCGGCGGCTTCGGGCCCACTGTATCCTGCATGATTGATAAAATAACGGCCGGCTTCACTGACCGGAAATACGAAAGTTGTCATGTACCGCAGATATACCGGTGACAAGGCATGTAAATCGTCAAGCGGAACATTCCTCAACTGTAACTGCCGGGCAATACGCTCTTCAAATTCCCACCACCGGTGACTGTCACGACGACGGCACAAGCTGGTGATCCAGGCATTGAAATGAGGCCGGAGACTGTTCAGGTAATCCAGGTCAGGCGCCCCGCTGCTGGTGAAGTAGTGAGCGAGATAATTATTGCTGACAATATGCTCATACCACTGGTTCAATATTTCTTCCGCATGAGGCGCCAGTATCTCCCCTGCCATCGTCAGATATTGTTCGTCTTCATGTGTGAACAGCATCATGCGTTTGATCTTGATCAATACCTGTGCATCAACAGAAGTGCTTTGGGGCTCGGGAATCATTGATGACCGCTCAGCTGCGTTAATCATAGCTTACGTACGTTTTGAACTGCTGCAATTAGATAATGGTCATGTGCAAATATAGTAAGGAATCCTATTCAGTTGCAACATTGTGCAATTGCAACAACATTTTTATTTGCGGTACCCTTTCTGTTTTGCGCAGCTATATGGGTTTGAATTAATTTGAGATTTTCGGTTGAACTGTATAGTTTTGATCACCTGTTAACCAGGTATTTTGAACTATCGTAATGAAAAATATTCTGACACGCTTATATAAAAACGGTCTTGGTATCCACTCCGTACTATCCGAAGACAAAGAAAATTTTAAAATAATTCCCGGGGAGGGGTATTTACGACGTGTTTTTTACCTCACGGCGCTGGGCGCCGGAGCGGGAATACTCACTGTGGGCGTGGGAATAGGGCTGTTATGGCTCATCCGGCTTATAACCAGCCTGGCCTTTTTCGGGGAACTAACAACGGAAGCACGCCTGCTGGCAGAAAGTGAGATGGGCATCTGGTTACTGTTCATCCCGGTAGCTGGCGCCTGTTTGTCGTTGCTGTTGCTCAGGAAGCGCATGCCGGCACTAAAACTGCCTGCGCTGGCCGTTAATATCGGCACCGGCGCGCCGTTGGGCGTAGAAGGACCTGTGATGCTGATTGCCGGCGCCGCCGCCATCCAGGGGCAGCGGTTGCTGCGGATCTCCCGCCCCGAAGCGCATCTCCTGCTGGTGGCAGGAGCGGCTGCGGCAGTAGCCTGGTATTTCGGTGCTCCGGTATCAGCCCTGCTACTGGCGCTGGAGCTGTGGCTCGTCAGCAGGTCACTGTTTACCCTGCTGCCGGTACTGGCGGCTATTATAGTGGGAGGTCTCGCCCACTATTGCTTCCGGGACATGCAACCGTTTTTTACGGTGGATTGTCCCCTGCCGCTCCTGAACGGTCCCGGTTTACTGATGTATATGGTATTGGGATTGGTCATCGGATTGATGTCCGCAGGCATTGTCCGGGCTTCCCGCGGCCTTGCCCGGCTGGCAGAACGGCTCAGACAGCACAATCCCTGGTGGCTGCTGCTGACAGCTGTTCCCATAGGCGTATTGGGCTACCTGGCGCCGGAAAGCCTGGGTAACGGGGAAGCCTATGGCAGCGATCTGCTGCGGGCACATGTTACGCTGCAATTGTTATTTGTGGCGGGTATTGTGAAACTGATAGCCTGGCTGTTTTTCACCAGTGGAAATAATACGGGGACCACTATCACGCCCCTGCTCATTATGGGAGGGGCCATAGGAATGTTATTGGCGGTAGTGGCGCTGGGCATATGTCCTGGTGTGGCGACGAGCCCCGTACTGGCCGCGATAGTAGGTATGGCGGCTTTGTTTGCCGGCGTTACAAGAGCCTGGCTGACGGCCATTGTGTTGATGCTCGAATTGACACATTATCTGCCGGCGGCGCTGCCGGTAACAGGAGCGGTCATCATCGCTGTACTGGTGTCATGGCCGCTGATAAAGACAAGGCGCACCGCCTGATGCGGGCGCCCTGCCGGAATATTATTATTCGCCTCCGGAAACGGCTTTCAGTCCTGCAATAGAACCGATCAGCATCACCAGAAAAAATATACGCCACATAGCCGCCGGCTCTTTAAAAAAGATCATACCTGCAATAGCGGTTCCTGCCGCGCCGATGCCTGTCCATACAGCGTAGGAAGTCCCAATGGGCAAGCCGTTGTTGATCGCCTTGTTCAGGAAAAAGAAACTCAGCGTAATACAGATGAAAAAGCACACTGAAGGCCACAGCTTTGAAAAATTCTCAGAATACTTCAGTGAAACAGTAAAGCCAACTTCAAATAGTCCGCCTATAAGCAGGAATAACCAAGCCATAATAACCAGATTTATACGTGAAAAATAAAATTTATGTAAGAGGAAAGAGTGGGGACAACAAAAGCCCGCAGCCTCAGGATCAGAGGCCGTAGTTGAATACTGCGTAAGCGATGGATATGCCGAAAGAGGTTGTCCGCATGCGGCAAAGATAATAAAATTTAGCGACCCGCCTTCTCTGATACGTAGCGGTACAGGTTAAATGACTGTTGTGCTATCTGTGCCTGTATTTCCGCTTGTAGTGTCTTTTTGCTGATATCGTGCATGCGGCGGTACTGTATAAGCTGGTAGGCCTTTTCCGCCAGCAGCAGGGAATGCCGCTGGTGCTGGTGTTGCACGGCCTCATGATGCCGGACAATAGCTGTGGTAATTTCGTTTATCCCTTCCTGTTGGGTGGCGATGGATTTGAGGACAGGGATCTCCCAATGTTCCTGCTGTTTGCTATGGGCCAGCAAGCGCAGATTTTTTACGAAGCTATCAGCATTATCACGGTCTGCCTTGTTGACCACAAAAATGTCTGCGATCTCCATCAGGCCTGCTTTCATGGTCTGGATTTCATCTCCTGCTTCGGGCACTACTACCACAATGGTAGTGTCGGCGATACCGGCAATTTCCACTTCGCTCTGGCCTACGCCCACGGTTTCTATGAAGAGGTAATCGAAGCCGGCTGCTTTTATCAGATCGCTGACTTCAATGATTTTCGGGCTAAGGCCGCCCAGCGCGCCACGGCTGGCCATGGAACGGATAAATACATTAGGGTCTCCGAAATGTTGCGCCATCCGGATCCTGTCGCCCAGCAAGGCGCCGAAATTAAAAGGGGAAGAAGGGTCTACTGCAATGATGGCTACTCTTTTTCCAGATGCCAGCAGGTGGCTGATGAGTGCGTTGACCAGGGTACTTTTACCGGCGCCGGGAGGACCGGTAACGCCCACCACTTTAGTGTGACTGTTGTCCGGCAGTTGTTCCAGCAGCATTTCATAACCGGTCGCTTCATTTTCCACCAGAGAAATACAACGGGCCAGCGCTTTTATCTCTCCACGCAGAAGTCCATCCATATATTGCTGGTACATGTACAAAGTCTTTAGTTGATCAGGTATGGCAGGATACCCTTATCTGTTATGTCTGAGAATGAGTAATAATGTTGTTTATAAAGGTATTCCTTTTATTTAATATATACGTATCATGAGTGCTAATAAGCAGATTCTGCGTCCGTTATGCGGGCCGTTTTTTTTACCTTTAGCGTAAACTCTGAGCCGTAAGATGACAAATTTTATTTCCATATTTCCCCTTGGCATTGTGGTATATCCGGGAGAACAGCTGAACCTTCACGTGTTTGAGCCCCGGTATAAACAGCTGGCGCGGGAATGCGTGGCGGAAAACAAACCCTTTGGTATTCCCGCGGTCATCGACAGGAGAATAATGGAATATGGAACACTGGTCACTATTGAAAAAGTGCAGAAATTGTATGATAACGGTGAAATGGACCTGATTACCCGTGGTACCAGCGTATTCAGAACGCTTGAACATATAGGGGACATTCCTCATAAATTGTATGCCGGCGCGATTGTCAATTACCCAGAAAACCATGTCAACAGTAGCTCCCGCCTGTTGAAAGAGGTGCTGCATGGTATCCGGGAGCTGCATGCCATCCTTCAGATACATAAAACCTTTCCCAGGGAGGACGTCAGCCTTACTTCCTATGATCTGGCCCATCACGCGGGCCTGTCGTTGACAGAGGAGTATGAGCTGTTGCATCTTTTTTATGAGGTACAGCGACTGGAATACCTGAAACGGCATCTTCACAAGGTTATTCCCATGATGGCGGAAATGGAGCGCCTGAAAGAACGGGTAAAGCTCAATGGTCATTTCAGGAATCTGTCTGCCGGGGACCTGTAAATTTTTTTTACCACGAAAAAACGCGCTAAGATATTGTCAAAAAAATATATTTTTGATGGGAGATGACGGCCTGTCAAGGCTTTCAGCGTTCGGGAATGTTAACTTTAACGCGCTTTTAACAGGGCGGATTTTGGTTTTTTTTGCTTCCCGCCTTAAAAAGTAGATATTTGCAGACCCATAATTTTCACTGGACAAGGGTTTAAACTCAATTCTGATACGAAATGCATTGGACAAAAGTCAGTATTCTTTGCTTCCTGGTTGGATTTTTCCTGGTGGCAAATAATGCTACAGCACAGGATAATTCACCCTACTCGCGTTACGGTTTAGGCGATCTGAACAACAACCAGAATACAGTCAACCGTGGTATGGGTGGCGTATCTCAGGCATACGGAGATCCTACATCTGTTAACTTTATCAATCCGGCCAGCTATTCCAACCTGCTGCTCACCACTTTCGATATTGGTGTGGAGGCCGGTGCCAGGTCTATCTCCGACAAAAACGCAAGTTTTAGCTCCGGCTTTGGTACCCTGTCTTACCTGCAGGTGGGTATTCCCATCCGCAAGAAATGGGGCCTGAACCTGGGTCTTCGCCCGGTGACCAGAGTGTCTTACAACATTCAGGAGTCTAAAGACCAGATTTTTTACGATACCCTTAAACTGCCGGTAGCGCACCGTTACCAGGGCAGTGGTGGTTTATATCAGCTGTATGCAGGTACCGGTGTGGGAATCGGTAATTTCAGCATTGGTGTCAACCTGGGCTATCTGTTCGGAAATATTGAAAACAATACCCGTGTTATTTATCCTGTAGCTGATATCAACGCTTCCAGGCATATGACACGCATTAGCTATAGCAGCTTCTTTTATAAAGTGGGTGTGCAGTACAAGGCCAAATTGAACAAGGATATGGACCTGACACTGGGCGCTTCCGGAAGCCTGAAGCAGGATATGTCGGTTCGCCAGGAGAACCTGAGCGAAAGCCTCATATACAATGCCGCCTCCAATAGTTTTGTTACACTTGATTCCGTGAGGTCCGAAAAAGGCCCTAAAGGTACCGTGGTGTACCCACAGGACTTTGGCGCCGGTTTCATTCTGCGCAAGCTGGATAAATGGCAGGTGGGTATGGACTTCAATACCACACAATGGAGCAACTTCAGAAAATATGAGCAGGCTGATTCCCTCCAGAATTCCTGGAAGCTGGCTATCGGCGGACAGTTCGTTCCCAATGCCACAGCGCTCAGCGGTTACTGGAACCGTGTGGCTTATCGCCTTGGTGCCTATTATGGCCTCGATTACCTGAAACTGGGTGGCCAGGACATGAACATCATGGGCTTTACGGTAGGTGCCGGATTACCCGTGCGCCGTATGCCTTACTCCAACCAGTACACGATGGTCAACGTTGCATTTGATGTGGCCCACCGTGGTAGCAACAATACCGCCCTCAAGGAAAATATCTACCGGTTGTCTCTCGGCTTTACCCTGAGTGATAGATGGTTTATCAAGAAGAAATACGATTAAGCCTGACCGTATGATCGGGAAAAGACTCATATATCTGTGTATCGCGCTGACAGCGGTTGCCTGCGAAAATGATATCCAGGCAGTGATGGAATTTGATTCCAAGAAAGCGGCTGTTGAAAACGGTACAGATATCGAGGCTATCTTCAGCCAGAACGGCAAGGTAAATGCAAAGCTGATGGCCCCTGCCATGGAAAGAAGCCTGGATAAGCCATCCTACGTGAAATTCAAGCAGGGCCTGAAAGTGCTCATGTTTAATGACACCCTCGGCGTGGAAAGCACCCTCACCGCCGATACCGGCCGTTATATGGAAGACGAAGGAGCTATATTCCTGTCCAAAAATGTAGTGGTCGTGAATAAAAAAGGGGATCGTCTTAATACCGATGAGCTGAACTGGGACCCCAAGAAAAAAGTTTTTTACTCCACCAAGGAAGTCTTTATTAAAACGCCCACCGATTCTCTGCACGGCTGGGGACTGATTGCCAACGAAGATTTTACCGACAGAAAGATTATCAACGTTAGCGGACCTATCACTGTACAGGACAGCCTGTCAATGCAATAGCCCGCTTCCCGAAAGTATATAAACGAAAGAACCCCACCTCTGCAGGTGGGGTTCTTTCGCTTTAACCTATTTTTTAACCTAAAATTTGGTAATATTAAAAACAATAACTATGCCAGATTACCCTTTTGTAGGCGTATTTCAACACGTTGTGCGACCGCTCTTCACAAACAGATCCCGACTTTTGCTTTTTTGCCTTCAGTCCGTTATTTTTAGATAAAACGAATGTAATGGAATTGATCAACTGGCAGGACTTTGAGAAAATAGAAATGAGAACGGGAACAATAGTAGAAGCAAACGACTTTCCCAAGGCCCGTAATCCGGCTTATCAGTTGTTGATAGATTTCGGCCCGGAAATCGGCATGAAAAGATCTTCTGCACAGATTACCCGGCTTTACCAGAAAGATGAGCTGATAGGCAAACAAATCATTGCTGTAGTAAATTTTCCTCCTAAACAGATCGCGAATTTTATCTCCGAGTGCCTCGTGTTGGGAGTATTGGGCGATGACAAGGAAGTTACCCTCCTGCAGCCCGGCAAGCCCGTCCGGAACGGCCAACGAATAGCCTGAGGCCAACGCCGGAATACGGTCCGTCAACGCACCCTTTTCTAAGGTTAACGCATAAAGTTATCAGGATATCAAAGGGCCAATTCAATAAAAAGCTTGAATTTTACTGCATTAAATTTATGTTAATTATTGATTTGTAAGTATGTATACATATTTATAAATAGTAATTCTATATATTTATAATATTGTAAAATTATTAATATAATAACATATTTACCATTATCCTGTTTTCACGAACAATATTACAGCGTTCACGGAAATGGAAGCCTGGGACTAAAATTCACAGTATATCTTTGTTTTAGGTTTTTCATAGGATATGGTTAAAATTATTACAAGGGCGGTATTCTTACCACCCTTTTTTTATTCCTTTACCCTGCAGCTCTACAGATTTATAATAAAACATACGTTTTATAACTTTTGCTAATGCTTTCTGGAAATCATCCCGGTCTTTCCACTCATCATTTTACGTTCACTTCCTTTTTTAATGCGTTTACCTGCAACCAGCTCGCAGCGGCTGGAAGCGACTTTACGGCAAAACAATACAACTTTATGATATAACAAACTGATAATCAAATTTATATGTTAAAATAAGATACATTATGATTAAGTAGCAAGCGTTTAACTGCAATATGCGTTCACCGTCTTTTTTGCCACGTTCCCCGAGAAAAATACATCGTTCACAAAAATGGAGTAACATCTAATTCAAAAAACGCCCACCTTTGGGTTAGGTTTTTCAATAAAGATATGGTTAAAATTTTTCGGGGCTGTAGTCTTGCAGCCCTGTTTCTTTCTCCTAAAAACCTGTGATTACTCTCCCTGATACTTACTCCCTTACCTGACATTCAAATCATTACATTTAACCCACAAGATTTTTTGGTCCTATTTACTTTGGTCCTGTTTATCCTTATCACCTGTGAAGTCGCAACTTTACCTTCCTGTACGTTGATTTACACACCCTTTATGGCAAAAAAATAAGGTCCCGGAAAAGGATATCATGCCTGATATTTTTCCGGGACCCCGTTTATAGGTTACTGTAGCGGCTATTTCGCATTGAAGGCAGACGGGAACGGCTTGTCCAGCAGATGAGTGTAAATGAACCTTGCCGTTTCGGTGGAAGCATGGAGGGCGTTAGGGCCTCTCCATCCGTGGCGCTCGCCGGGATACAGCATAAATTCAAAGTGTTTGTTCAGGCTTTGCAGTTTGTCTACCAGCTGAATAACATTTTGCATATGCACATTGTCGTCCATAGTGCCATGTGCCATGCGGAGCAGGCCTTTATAGCGGTTGGCGTAGGTCATCACGGAAGTAATTTTATATCCTTCCGGATTTTCTGCGGGAGTGTCCATATAACGCTCGGTGTAGTGGCTGTCATACAGCTGCCAGTCTGTTACCGCAAAATTGGCCATACCATGGGTGAATACATCAGCGCCATAGGTAAGGGCCATATCAGTCATATAACCACCGAAGCTGCCGCCGGTCATGCATATTTTGGATGGATCGGCCCAGGGCTGGGAGCGCAGCCACATAGCGGCGTCCATATAGTCTTCAATTTCATACTTGCCCAGCTGACGGTGGATGTAATTCATGCCGGTTTTGCCTAACTGACCGCTGCTGCGGTTGTCGATAGCCACCTGGATAACGCCTTCCTGTGACCACCACTGGGAGCCGGGGCTGAATTTCCAGGTATCGTATACGGTGCCGGCGTTAGGGCCGCCATAGATGCTGATCAGGATAGGATATTTTTTCCCGGGCTGCAGGTGTACCGGCATAGTAATGGTCATCGGTAACACCAGTCCGTCGCGGGTTTTGTAGGTAGTCAGCTCAGGCTTGTACAGGTTGTACTGGCCAAACTTGCTGCCTTTGCTGTTGCCCAGTTCCCGGACAACTTTCCCGTTATTGTCCAGCAGCGCCATCCTGTCGGGTGTTTGCAGGTTGGAATAGGTGGTAATGAAGTATTTGCCACCAGGCGCGATGTTGATGATGTGGTTGTAATTACCGAAAGTCAACCGGGTAATGGCGCCGGTTTTCATGCTTACCTTATACAGGTCGAAACGGGTGGATGCTTCCTTGCGGGCGGTAAAGTAAATGATCTGGTTTTTTTCATCTGTAGCAACCACGTCTTTTACGGTCCAGTTACCGCTGGTCAGCTGTTTTTTCAGGGAACCATCCATGTTATGGAGGTACAGGTGGGACCAGCCTGTTTTATCGCTTTGCAACAGAAAGCCCTGGTTGTTTTGCAGGAAGGGAACAGCATCGAACCAGTCCACCCATGTTTTCTGGCTTTCGCTGTAGATTTCTTTCTTGACGCCGGTTTTTGGATCAATGCTGTATATTTTCAGGTTGTCCTGGCTGCGGGGCATCCACTGCATCCAAAGTTGTTTACTGTCAGCCGTCCAGAAAGGCATGCCGAAGTACTGGTCGTCTTTTTCGTTGAAGTCGGCCCATACGGTATTTCCGCCTTCTACCGGTACAACGCCTACTTTTACTGCCGGGTTGGGGTCGCCGGCTTTGGGATAGCGGGTGTTTTCAAGATATCCATGCTGCCCTCTTTCACTGTAGATCGGGAATACGGGCACTTTGGTATCATCAAAGTGCATATAGGCGATCTGTTTACTGTCGGGGCTCCACCAGAAAGCGCGGTAATGGGTAGGGCGACCGAGAATTTCTTCATAATACACCCAGGAAGACCATCCATTGTAGATCACATCAGTGCCGTCGTGGGTATAGCGTGTTTCCTTTTTAGAAGTTATTTCCAGGCTGTACAGGTCATTGTTGCGGGTAAAGGCCACGTAGCGCCCGTCTGGCGAGAGCGTGGGATTTTTCTCTTCCAGGGTGTCATTTGTCAGGCGGATGCTGTTGCCGTCAACGCCTTTGTAGTAGATGTCCCTGTCGCGTACTTCCACGCTGGGACCGTCTACCGGAGCGGTATATATTTCTGCTTTTCCGGTGCGGACGTCCACTTTCATGGCTTGCGTACGGCCGGAAGCAGCGTCGCGGCGCATTTCCAGGTAGTGCTCCGCATCTGCCCAGCCTTTGATGACCGGTAAGGGTTGTATAATATCCGTGGCCTGGCCTCTGAAGGCCTGTTCAAAGGTAACATCCTGCTTTTCCTGCGCCTGTAAACGTGGCATAGCGGCAAGCAACAGGGCGGCACTGCCCAGGCAGGCGGGTGTAAACCATGATATGCTTCTCATAATACGATGTTGATTTTTGTTGTTGTTGGCGGGCGAAAATAAGCATAACTCAAAAATACCCTTCACAAAATCCATAAACGGCCGCCTGATACTGCCGGATATCCATCTACAGGCGCCATTTACGCAATAGTTCACCACGTTCGCTAACTCCCGCTGCTTATAGCAGTGGAACAGGCTACCTTTAAGCCGGTTTTCATAGGATATGGTCAAAAAATAAGAGGGCTGTAGTCTTACAGCCCTTTTCCATAAGATTTTCCCTATAATCAGTTATTTTTGCACTCCATTTGGCATTTACAAATAATCACATGACACAATTATCTGAGCAAGAGATTATACGCCGGGAAAAATTACAGGAGCTGCAAAAACTGGGGATCGACCCCTACCCTGCAGCGGAATACCCGGTTAATGATACTTCCGTTAACATAAAAAATAACTATTCGGAAGCTACTAAGGAGCAATTCCAGGACGTATGCCTGGCAGGCCGTATTATGTTTATCCGTGATATGGGGAAGGCAGCTTTCGTGGAACTCCAGGACAAGGCCGGCCGTATCCAGCTGTACGTACGCCGCGACGATATCTGTCCCGGTGAAGACAAGACCGCCTACGACATTGTTTTCAAGAAACTGATGGACATCGGTGACATCATCGGTGTAAAAGGATATGCTTTTGTGACCAAAACCGGCGCCACCTCCGTTCACGCGAGGGAAGTGACCATGCTGTCCAAAGCCCTGCGCCCGCTCCCGATTGTAAAATCCGTGGAAGGACAGGTTTTTGACGAGGTAACCGATCCGGAATTTAAGTACCGTCAACGGTATGTGGACCTGGTCATCAACCCGGAAGTGAAAGATGTGTTTGTAAAGCGCACCAAAATCCTCCAGACCATCCGCGATTTTTATAATAACCTTGGCTACCTGGAAGTAGAAACACCTATCCTGCAGCCTATTCCCGGCGGCGCTACCGCCCGTCCGTTCGTTACGCACCACAATGCGCTGGATATTCCTTTATACCTCCGCATCGCGAATGAATTATACCTGAAACGCCTCATCGTAGGCGGTTTTGAAGGCGTGTACGAATTTGCGAAAGACTTCCGTAACGAAGGTATGGACCGTACCCACAACCCGGAGTTTACCGTAATGGAAATGTACGCCGCCTATAAGGACTATGAGTGGATGATGCGTACCACCGAAACCCTGCTAGAAAAAGTAGCGTTGGCCCTTCATGGCACCACAGTAGTGCCGGTAGGTGATAAAACCATCGACTTTAAAGCGCCTTTCCGCCGCGTGCCGATGTACGAAGCCATTAAGGAACATACCGGTTTCGATATCTCCGGCATGGACGAAGCGCAACTGCGCGATGTCTGCAAACAACTGGACATCCATGTAGACGCCAAATTCGGTAAAGCCAAACTGATCGATGAGATCTTTGGTGAAAAATGCGAAGGCCATTATGTACAGCCGACCTTTATCACTGATTACCCGGTGGAAATGAGCCCGCTGACTAAAAAGCACCGCAGCAAGGAAGGACTGGTAGAACGTTTTGAGCTGATTGCCAATGGTAAGGAAATCGCTAACGCCTACAGTGAGCTGAACGATCCTATCGATCAGCGCGAACGTTTCGAAGACCAGGTGAAACTGATGGAACGCGGCGATGACGAAGCCATGTATATCGACTACGATTTCCTCCGCGCCCTGGAATACGGTATGCCGCCTACTTCCGGTATCGGTATCGGTATCGACCGTCTGACCATGCTGATGACCAACCAGCCTTCTATCCAGGACGTGCTGTTCTTCCCGCAAATGAAGCTGGAAAAATAGTCAGGCAAACGGATCATAAGATTAGCGGGCAGTAAGCCCGCAAAGAGATAAAATAAGACCACATTTTGTTGCTTATATTGATTTATGTTAATATGATCAACAAGGTGTGGTCTTGTCGTTTCTTCGTGTACGCGAATTTCCGGCATTAAATTTTCTATACCCTTCTCAGAAGTGCTCAGATACCGTGTCACATAGTTAACTTTAAGTAACGCTTCTGTATCTTAAAATTAGTCATATGAAAACTATACTTGTACCCACTGATTTTTCTGATACCGCCTATAATGCCGCTACTTATGCGTTGGCAATGGCCGCACAACTGAAGGTCGACCGTATCGTGCTTTATCATGCCTATGAGTTGATTGTCCCTATTCCTGACGTGCCTACGTCTATTCCCATGGTCAATCCCGATGACCTGCGGATCGCCTCACAGGAAGGATTGGACAAGATGCAGAAAGAGCTTTTACCCCTTGCGGCAAATGGCGTCAGCATCGTGACCCGGGCGGACAATACCCTGCTGGCAGCCACTATCGACGATGTGGTAAAACAGGAAGAAGCCACGCTGATCGTGATGGGTATCACCGGCGGCAGCAAAGTGGAGGAAATACTGGTGGGGTCTAATACCGTTGACGTGGTGAAACATACCACCTGTCCGGTGTTAATTGTTCCGGGGAAAGCAACATTCAAAGGCATCACGAAAATTGTATTCGCCTGCGATCTGCGCCAGGTGGCCGACACCACGCCGATTGCACCGTTGAAGAAGCTGCTGGCCGCATTTCATGCAGAACTGCATGTGATCAATATCGATCATGAAAGCAGGCACTTTTCCACCGACACGCCTTTTGAAACGCTGATGCTCGATACCCTGCTGGAAGGCTATCAGCCGGAATATCATTTCATAGACAACCCGGACGTGGTACAGGGAATTACAGAATTTGCGGAAAACATACAGGCGGACCTCATTCTGACCATTCCTAAAAAACATGGCTTGTTCGAACGGATCTTCAAACGTAGTAATACGGCTAAACTGGCCTACCAGACACATATTCCGCTATTAACGATACACGAATAAAGTTATATATTTGAAACATTAATACATCATCATCACAACATTATGCTGAAAAAAACACTGTTGGTACTCCTGGGCGTTGGCTGCATGCACGCCAGCCAGGCACAACTACTGAACAAACTGAAAAAGCTCGGAAAATCCAACTCCACTACTAACACTACCACCACTACTTCCAGCAATGGCGGCAGTATAACTGAATCAGAAGCTGGTTCTGCTATCAAGGAAGCACTGGCAAAAGGAGTTGCTAATGGCATTGCCAATCTCAATAAAACAGACGGTTTTTTTGGTAATGACCTTTATAAACTGTTATTGCCCCCTGATGCGGTGAAAATCGGTAACACACTGCGTGCTATCGGCCTTGGTCCGCAGGTGGACCAGGCTATCCTGCAAATCAACCGTTCTGCTGAAAAAGCAGTAGGATATGCCGCTCCCATCTTTGTGAACGCGATCAAACAAATGACGCTCACCGATGCGCTCAATCTTGTAAAAGGCGGTAACAATTCTGCCACAGAATTTTTCAAAAGCAAAACTACAGATCAGCTGAAAGCAGCCTTTAATCCTGTAGTTAAAAAATCACTCGATAGTACCAGCGCTACACGCTATTACTCAGACATCGTGAACACCTATAACAAACTGCCGACAACGTTCAACAAAGCGAACCCTAACCTGCAGGACTATGTGACCACCATGGCTGTTAATGCGCTGTTTGACCAGATCGGCAAAGAGGAAGCGGCTATCCGTGCCAATCCTGCCGCCAGGACAACTGATCTCCTGAAAAAAGTATTCGGGAATATCCTGTAATAACTGTTTCAGATCACATAAAAAAGGAGCGAAGATTCTTCGCTCCTTTTTGTTTTTACAGGCATGTTTTTATTATGCGCTGAGCAATACCTGCCACGCCTCTCCTACCTTGTTGGCTTCCAACAGTTGTTTGGCATAATGATGCAGCTCACGCTCCATCTCATCCGGTGTGAGGCTATAGTACTGAATGATATTTTTCAGGTGATGATCATCAAACGTAGGGTCTACAAAAGGCATTTCATGTACATTACCCAGTTTACCCAGATCATTGCCGCTGAGAATAACGCTGTTGCGTATAGGTAACGGTAACGCATCTACGCCGATGCCCAGTTGCGTGTTTGGTTTGGGCACTTCAAAAACGGCATCACCGGAAGCACGGCAGTAATAATCGCCGCCCATGCGTGCTACGAGATCTATCTTGTGAGGATCTATTTTACCTTTGGCGTCGAATATTTCATCATTGATATGTATCAGTACAGGCTCGCAAATGACAAGATTGCCGGCGCCGCCCTGGTTGCCGGTTTCGATGATTTGTTTTACCACACACTCCAGTTGTACCGGGCTTTCCTTTACGCGGAACGGTTTCACTTTTTCTGATGCCAGTGGCGTAAACCCTGCTTTCACAAATTCATCCACGCCTTCCGGATACTCGCAGCTGGCGAGGGACGTTTGTTGCACCATACTATAGGTGACCACGTTGATCACCACTTCGCTGGTGGCATAAACATTGGCCAGTGTATGTTTGGTGGTGTTGTCGCGCACACGCCGGGACGGAGAAAATATCAGCGTAGGCGGATTGGTGCCGAACATATTAAAAAAACTGAAGGGTGATAAATTGGGTTTGCCTTCAGCATCTATGGTACTGGCAAAACAAATCGGGCGCGGAGCTATGGCTCCCTGCAAATAAGCCTGCAGTTCGCTGGTTTTAATTTCTGACGGAACTACCTTCATGCCTATACGTTTTTCTTAAGCGCCAGTATAGAGAAGTCTGTATCTTCCTTTACGATGGTATTGGTCAGCGTGCCCAGTCCGTCGATGTTCATTTCCACCACGTCGCCGGGTTGCAGCCATTGCTCGGTGTAATTGGGATCGTTGAGTTTGCCGGTGCCGTTCAGTTCCAGGAAACATCCGGTGCCTACCGTACCGCTGCCGATCACATCGCCGGGCATAATGTTGACGCCATAGGCGCAACGCTCAACGATTTCCGCAAAGGTCCAGTCCATATCCCCCATGTTGCCTTCGCTCACCTGCACGCCGTTGACTTTACAGGTCATCTTCAGGTTATAGTTATTGCCGGTATGCCCTGGTTTGGCAGGAATCAAAAAAGGTCCCAGTTCATCAGGCGTTACCAGCATAGGACCGATCACTGTGCTAAAATCCTTACCCTTGGCAGGTCCGAGGTTGAGCTTCATTTCTTCCATCTGCAGGGTGCGTGCGCTCATATCGTTCATGATCATAAAACCGCCGATGTAATCGTCCGCTTCTGCTGCGGTAATATTGCGGCCGGCTTTACAGATCACAATGGCTGCTTCCAGCTCAAAGTCCAGTTTGTCGAAATGGTCAGGCATGCAGTGAATATCGCCGGGGCCCTGGATGGCATTGTGATTGGTGAAGTAGAAGATGGGATACTGGTCAAATTCAGGAATCATCTCCACTTTACGGTTTCTGCGTGCGGCAGCTACGTGCTGACGGAAAGCATAGCCGTCGCGGCAGGAAGTAGGGAACGGTACGGGCGACAGCAGTTGGACGCTGTCTACAGCTATGCCATGGGCTGTGCCGGGATGTTTACCGGCTTTCAGGCTGGCATCGGCTTGCCGGGCAATATCGATCACATCTTCCCACATCATCAGGAACATACCCATGTTGTTGGGAAGGTCAGGATGCAGTTCCTGGGTGTTGTATAACAGCCCGTCAACAAGGATAGCCAGCTGGTCTGTTTCCTCTCTTAAATAACTTACAAGTTTCATGATTTGTAGTGTTCTGGTTGTATGATTGACCAAATATAAGGATGCTCCTGCGGTTTTTTTATATAAATTAGGAAGATAAATACCTGTTATGAAATCCCTTTTATGGCCCCTTTACCTGCTGCTGGTGCTGCCAATGGCAACTGTAGCGCAGTCTCCTTCACGATATGTTATTTCCCCGTTGGCAAAACTCCCGGCGGACAGTCTTCTGAAAGCAAGGCTCCTGATAAGCCTGGATGGGTTTCTAAGGGATAAAGACCAGCCGGGACTGCCATCTGTTTATACAGACACGGCTTATCTGCGGGGCGACAGGATGGGTTTTGAAGAAATCGTGAAGATAGAGAAGAGTGCCAAACGTCATGATACCGGCTTCTACAAGGCACAGTTACAGAATGTGATAAAACTTAAGCAGGAAGACACATACCTGGTTAAACTGGGGTTCGTGGGCCTGGCCGACGGGCAGCCGGTGGTACGTATGATTTACAGTATCATCGGAAAGGACAGGAAGGACCGGTTTGTCTTTTATCCTGCGCGTGATTATGTGGTCAGAGACTGGAAGCAGCAATGGGTAGGCAATATTCATTACCTGTACCCATATACGCTGGATACGGCAGCTGCCCGGCGGTTTGATCGCTTTAACACAACTGTGGCGGGATGGTTTGGCGCAAAGCCGGTGAAGCTGCACTACTACCATTGCAGCGATGCGCAGGAACTGCTGCGGGTAAAGGGCGTAGACTATGATGCAAACGCCAGTTATATGCGGCGCGGCGATTCAGATAAGGACAATGATATTTTCATGAGTGGAGTTGGCAGTCCGTGGTACGGGCATGATCTCATTCACTTCTACTGTGATAAATTTCTTCCCCGGCCGGTAAACAGGGCCATGGAAGAGGGCCTGGCTTATTATGCCGATGGCGGCTGGGGCGAGTCTTATGCTACCTGTCTGGCTATCCTGAAGAAATATGCTGCCGACCATCCTGGTGAGGATTTATACCAGGCCTTTAAAAACAATGTCAGTGTGGGGGATATCAGCCTGAAGTTTACCATTAATGCACTGCTGCTGGAAGAGGTCGTCCGTCGGCAGGGTTTTCCGAAGGCACTGGAGGCATTGAAAGCAGAGAATAATGATGCCGGACTGGAACAGTCGCTCCACACCCATTTCGGGCTTACACCAGCTAATTTTAACGAAAACATCAGGAAGCGCTTAGTAGCCAGCTGATAATTTTATATTTTGGCAATCAGAACCACTATTGCTGCTCTATGACGCGTCACTGTTTGTTGTTGTTGCTTTGCGGCTGCCTGTCCTTTGCACAGGCACAGCCCCGTACAGATACCCTGCTTAAAAACATGTTCAACCGCGAGGCTACGCCGTTGTTGCGGCATATGCTGCAGCATCCGGACTCTTTCCGGTACCAGCTGATCTACACGCAAATTGACCGGGATGCCAATAACAAACCGCATTTCCGGCATTATTACCTCAACGTGGACGCAGACCAGTATTTTAATCCGGCCAGTACGGTGAAGCTGCCTATTGCCTTGCTGGCATTGGAAAAGATGCGGGAGCTGAAAGTGCCGGGGCTGGATGGTAATACCACGATGTTTACCGACAGCAGCGGAAGCGGGCAGTTGACCGTGCATACTGACAGTACCGCGAAAAGCGGGCTTCCCTCCATCAATCATTACATCAAACGGATATTCCTGATCAGTGACAACGATGCCTATAACCGTCTGTATGAGTTTGTCGGACAACAGTCTATTCATGAGCGGCTCTGGAAAAAGGGATATAAGGATGTCCGTATCGTCCGGCGGTTTATGCCTTTGTCTGAAGATGAAAACAGGCGCACCAATGCCATCCGGTTTGTTAAAAACGGCAAAACGCTGTACTGGCAGGCGCCCGCTGTGAGCACGCTGCAATATGACTATAGCAGGAACATCCGGATCGGTGCGGGGTACATGGATAAAAACGATCACCTGGTATCTGAGCCAATGGATTTTACGAAGCATAATAACCTGCCATTGCAGGATCTGCAACAGCTGCTGCAATCGGTGATTTTCCCGCAATCAGTGCCGGCGGCGCAGCGTTTCCGGATAACGCCTGAGGACTACCGGTTCCTGTACCGGTATATGTCGGAGTACCCTTCTGAAAGCACAGACCCCGTTTACGACACTACGGAGTACTTCGACAGCTATACGAAGTTTTTCCTTTTCAAGGGTGCGGGGCGTCATATACCGTCCAGCATACGGGTCTTCAATAAAACGGGCTGGTCGTACGGTTTCCTCACAGATGCGGCTTACATCGTTGATTTTGAGCATCATGTGGAGTTTATGCTGACCGGAACGGTGTATGTGAACCGCGACGGTATTTTAAATGATGATAAATATGAATATGAGGAAGAGGGGTATCCATTTTTCCGGGATGCCGGGAACATCCTTTATCAATACGAGTTACAACGCAAACGGGCCTACCAGCCGGATTTAAACGAGTTTCGTATCAATTACAGGCAGTAGCGGAAAGCGGGCGTTATAATATTTGATGGATAATTTAGGAACTAAAATATCCCAATTAAGGTGAAGATTGTATTTTTGTGCCTGAAATCGGCAGACGGGGACTAAACTACCTGCCGGGGTAAATAAGAAGGGTCTTATTCATTTTCCCGTAACTGTTACGCGTTAAAACTGGGATTCATGAAATTTGAAAAGATTAAGAACAAAGGACAGGCAAGATTATTTGAAAGCCAGTACCTCGAGATGCTGACAAAAACGCATCCCCTGGTGATCTGGGGAATGTATTTGCCCATTATTGGCTATATGCTTTACTATAGCCACGACTCATTAGGTTTTGAAGTTGGAACGGTAGCCCTGATATTTGTTGGCGCGATGTTATTCTGGTCGCTCTTCGAGTATATCATGCACCGGTTCATCTTTCACTTTGCCAGTGAGAGTCCCAGGGTGCAACGCTTTATTTATGTGATGCACGGTAACCACCACGAATATCCGCGGGACAAACAGCGTTTGTTCATGCCGCCGGTGCCAAGTCTGATCCTGGCTTCAGCGATCTTTGGCAGCCAATATATTTTCCTGCGGCAGTATACGTTCATGTTCTTCCCGGGCTTTCTGCTGGGATATCTCATTTATGGCAGCATGCACTATGCCATTCATGCCTGGAACCCACCCTTTAAGTTTATGAAGCCACTGTGGCGAAATCACCACCTCCATCACTATAAAACCGAGGAGAAAGGTTTTGGCGTAAGCTCTGCATTCTGGGACCGCGTGTTCGGCACCTTCTTCGACCTGGACAAGGAAAAAGAAGACAAGGAGAAAGTAAAAGAGCTGATGTTTTGATTTACGAACTTTTTGATTTACAGATCAATAAAAAAACGGCCAAAGCAGGTTTCCGCTTTGGCCGTTTTTTATATTCATTTAACTAGTCACGAAATCAAAAAATCCGTAAATGCTTCACCATCTTTCTTCATCGTCCGGCAGGTTATCTTGCCGGAAAGCTTCCCGGGAAGCTATTTTCTGCAGCTGCCTTTCGATGATCAGGGCAGCGATGGGCCGGTAGGGATCAGTGCCCTGTTCGGCGGCATATGCGAGTATTTGTTTTACTTTTTTCTCTGCCACGTCTATACGATAGAGCAGAAAGATAAATTGTTGTAAATCGTTGCTGATAAGATACTCCAGTCTCCTGCCCAGTATTTCCTGCAGTTGATCGAAACTGATATTGCCCGGTGGTACGCTCACCTCAAATGTTTGTTGCGCCCAGGTGGCCGTCTCCTGAAGGTATGGTGCAGGAAAGCTGTTCATTATTTCATCTGTTTTATTTTGTAGGAAGCGTTGGTGATTACTTTCACCGGCACTTTCAGATCGTGTTTAATGCCTTTTGCTTTGTTCACTTTGTAGGTGTAGTTACCATTCATTTCCGTATTCTGTACGCAGATGCTGGGCATACCGCTGCTGCGCATGACCAGGTAGTTGGACGAGGTGGTGCCGCTGATTTCGGCCGTGGCTTTGATATCATCGTCGAGGGTCAGGGTTTGCACCTTGTCAGTATTGATTTTGGAGGTACCTCCAATCTTGGCGGTCTGGGAGTCCCAGGTCTGGAGATTCCAGTAAAGGTCTATCCTGCCTATGAGGCCGCCGCGAAGGGGTATGCTTTCTTCCCATTGGGTACCTGTTTTGATGCCATGTGCCGGATACATAATGAGCAGTTGTTCCAGCCAGGCGCGGAAGGCGTCGGTGCCAAACTGGTCTTTCATCAGTTTTTTATACGCTTCCTGCTCATTTTTTTTCAGGGAACTGAAGGCTGCTTCTGCGTTGCTGAGCAGGTTATCGAGGCCGTCGATTTTAGTGATCACGCCGGTGCTTTGCAGTTCCACGGTAAACGGCTGGTCCAGCAGTTTTTTCAGGCCGGCCTGAAAAGGTTCTTCGGCTTTATCTACTTTGGCATCCACAAAGATGTTCTGGTTTTTAGCGTTGAAATTGAATCGCAGCTCTTTATACCGGAACGTGAGCACGGCTTTGCCGGGTATTACATCGGTGACATCGATGGTGATGATATTGTTATAGTCGCGGGTAACCCGTTGCTGAGTCTCATTAACAGTGGTATAGGTCTCCGTACGGCTTTTCTGTTCCAGTTCGAACTGTTCTCCCTTGTTGAAGTTGTAATTGATCGACATATAGTCCTGTGCTTTTGCGGCAAAGGATAATGTCAGCAAGGTTGCAATGGCGCCCAATAATTTTTTCATTACCGTAAATTAATTTAATCAAACATACTTTTCGATCACACCTAATCCAAACAGGGCGAAGTCGTATTTGGCCGGATCTTCCGGGTCCAGTTTTTTGAGCTCGTGGGTGAGCGATACCGCTGTTTTCCAGTCAGACTTCGCGTCTGATATAAGTCCCAGTCTGGTGGCCACGCGGCTTACATGAACATCCATCGGGCATATCAGTTGTGACGGTGAAATATGTTGCCACAGCCCAAAATCCACGCCATTTTCATCTTTTCGCACCATCCAGCGCAAATACATGTTCAATCGTTTGCAGGCAGAATGCTTGGCAGGGGAAGAGATATGTTTTTCGGTACGGGCGGGGTGTTCCAGGGAGAAAAACATTTTATGGAAGCCGGTCAGGGCTTTTTCAACGTTTTCATCCTCCGGGCTCAGATGTCCGCTGAAGGCGAATTCAAGGGAGGTGATGTTGGTGTAGTAATGCTGTAGGAATTCCACGAAATACAGGAGGTCTACCCCGTTGAAGGTGCGGTGGCAGAAGGTCATCAGCTTCATCCGGTCGCGCGGGTCATGATTGCGGATGTAGTCATAGGGAGCATTGTCCATATGCCGCATCAGTTCCGTGCATTTGTTGATAATGCTGGTACGGTTGCCCCAGGCCAGTATGGCGGCAAAGAGGCCGGCAATTTCTATGTCCTGCAGTTCGCTGAAGCGGTGCGGGATGCAAATGGGGTCATTTGCAATAAAATCCGGATGATTATAGGATGCCGCTTTCGCATTCAGGAAGTCCTTCAGTTGTTGGATCTTCATAGTGTGTCACATGTAGCATCTGCAGCCTGGCTATACGCGTCAACCACCTGTACTGCTGCCCTCCGGCAACCGTACAGGTGGTTTATTTCGTCAGCACTGTTTAAAATAGGCTGTGGATATGGTCCAGGTAAAATGATATACCTGGTAAAGATAATTTTTAACCTGTAAGAATTAAAATCAGATTGATGAGCGTGTTATCCGATGGCCTGGTCCAGGTCAGCGATCAGGTCGTCCACATCTTCGATGCCCACGCTCAGGCGGATGAGTGAATCGGCCAGCCCGTTTTTAATCCGCTCTTCCCGGGGGATGGATGCGTGCGTCATGCTGGCCGGGTGTCCGATCAGTGACTCTACGCCACCGAGCGATTCCGCCAGGGAGAACAGGTGTGTATGGCTCAGGACCCTGTTGGCAGCGTCCATATTATCATCTTTCAACGTGAAAGACATCATGCCGCCATAGCCCCGCATCTGGCGTTTGGCGATATCGTGGTTGGGATGATCCGTAAAGCCAGGCCAGTATACCTTGTCCACTTTATCATGATTACGCAGGAAGTGAGCGATTTTTTCCCCGTTTTCACAATGGCGTTGCATACGCACATGCAGGGTTTTAATGCCGCGCAGCACCAGGAAGCAGTCCTGAGGCCCCGGCACAGCGCCGCAGCTGTTTTGTATGAAATACAGTTGTTTGGCCAGTTCTTCGTTTTTAACGATGATGGCGCCATGTACCACATCACTATGGCCGCCCAGGTATTTGGTGGCTGAATGCAGTACGATGTCGGCGCCCAGGTCCAGCGGATTTTGCAGGTATGGAGACGCAAAGGTATTGTCTACGCACAGCAGTACGCCGTTCTTTTGGGCGATCTGCGCCACTGCAGCAATATCAATGATGTTCAGCAGCGGGTTGGTGGGTGTCTCCAGCCAGATCATTTTGGTTTTAGGCGTGATATGCGCTGCCACGCTGGCGGCATCACGCATGCCTACAAAAGAGAACTTAATGCCATACCGTTCAAATACTTTGGTGAAGATGCGGTAGGTGCCGCCGTATAAATCATTGGTTGCCACAACTTCATCGCCGGGCGACAACAATTTCATGACTGCATCGGTAGCAGCCAGGCCGCTGCCGAAATTAATACCATGGGTACCGTTTTCAATGGCCGCCAATGCATTTTGAAGGGCGTCGCGGGTGGGGTTTTGTGTACGGGCATATTCGTATCCTTTGTGTTCCCCCGGAGCACTCTGTACATAGGTGGAGGTTTGAAAGATAGGTGTCATAATGGCCCCTGTGGAGGGATCGGGCGCTACACCTGCGTGTATGAGTTTAGTTCCCAGCTTCATGTCTTAAATATTTTATAATGAACAATTTCTGGCGGTTTTTCAAATATACTCCCTTTTGTGATTGGAACATTTTAGCGGGCACGGCAATTATTGTCCAATTTAGCGTCCGAAAAATTGTTGATGGAATGATTTAGCACGCTTACGAACATTTTTATATCGTTCACCAAATGAAGTCTAACGGGTACGGATATTCGATATACATTCGTTTAGGTTTTTCATAGGATATGGTTAAAATTCTTAGGGCGGTAGTCTTACCGCCCTTTCTTTTTGAAACATAGTTAATACTATATAAATACAATGGCCCAACGGTTTTGACATCGTTGGGCCATTTGTATTTTTATCTTGTGAGGGTGCTATTTCCTGGCACCGCCATCTGTCCACCGGATAGGCAGGCTTACGCTTACCTTGTCCCAGGCGATGATCAGATTGGCACCGGGATCACCTTTTTCAAATACCATGGTGAAGGCGTCCAGCGGGGTGTCCAGTGGCGTTACGGGGAGGGCCGTTCTCACCACGTCTTTACGCTGGTCATATTTAAATGCGCCCCAGATATCTGTTTCCTTATTGAGGATAATGGTCCATGTTTTTTCGGTGGGAATGGCATACATGGTATACCGTCCTTTCGGAACGTTTTTGCCGGCAATGACCACCGGTCTGAAAAATTCTATCTCAGTGGCTTCGTTGGCGCCCAGCCGCCATATTTTTCCGTATTCTTCCAGGTTACCAAAAATCTCCCTGCCCTTTGTCTGTGGACGGCTATAGATGACCCTGGCCACCAATGTGCCCGGCTCACCCTTCACCTTTACCACATAAGGGTACATGGGCGGGTAATAAGCCATGTCCATGGGGCTGGCGTCGAGTGGTGGTAATTTTTTATCCTGGGCTCCTGCGTTGGCGGCAAATACTCCGAGTGCAAAGGCGAAAATGATGGCTTTTTTAAACATCCTGTGAGCTTTATTTTCTTTTAAAACAATTTGCGGCCCCAAACCTAGAGATTTTTAGTGAATCCGGAAAGTAACCTGAGGGTCTTTAACAGGCCCTTAGCGGGTTTCGTTTTGTAACAAATTTTCCACATGTGTCTGGAGCGCAGGGAAAAAGGCCTGGTAGCAGTCCTTTAAGGCATCATAATGTTCCAGAAAGATAGCAAAAATAACGGCAGGACTGCTTTCCAATCCTTTGGCCCTGGCGCTGATGCCCCGAAAGGCCCGTTCCATGCCGTCGTTGCCACGGTAATTGAAGAGCCAGTTGTACTGCCGCATGTAGGTGAACATCTCCAGGAACCTTGCCGGCAGCACTTCTTCCCGGCCGGTAATGACATCATATACTTCTTTGGAAAAATCATACAGGGTGTCTTCAGAGAAACGGGTAGTGTCTGTTGCCAGGAAATGGTCATATACCAGGTCTGTAAATACGCCGCTGTAAAGGCCACAGGCCGGGCGGAAAAAAGTCTTGGCCTGTGCGGTGACAGCGTGTTGGTCGGTAAAGGTATCAATAGCCCGGTGTAACCGTATGCCCTGTTGCACATCGGGGCGGTATAACGCCAGCTGCTGCCGGCCTTTTACATAATCCGCGATCAGGTTGCCGGTGATCAGTGCCGGCTGGTGAAAGGAAAGGTAAGCATGTGCCAGATAGTTCATAATAAAGCCTTTCTGATGATTTGACCAGACAAATGTAACGATTCGTTTTGCCACTGATAGTCAAGGCATGCCGGTTTTCACGTTGAACCACATTTCTCATCCACTTTAACACAATCTTAACACACGCCCATGCAACATTGGCAAGGTGGCACCAACAAACAGGCCATGGCTGCGGTACATACGCGGTTGTCCGCCACCGGCCAGCCGAACGTCCGATAGCGGATAGCTCAAATTATCTAGTACCTCCACCAGTAAAGTATGGCTTGACCAACCATCCCTTCCCGTCGTAGTTTTGAGTCATCAAAGCAAAAAACCAACACAAAAACATTTAAAAACCTCTTAATTTTTTTCCGCCATGAAAAAATTAATCCTTTTGATGAGTGCAGCATTACTGCTTAGTGCAGGCGCCCTCTTTGCAAATCCGTACGAAACTAAAGTTAACAGCAGAATAGAACATTCTTTTAGCGAGACTTTTGCCGGAGCCAGTGAAGTAAAATGGTATACCGATGATAACAAAACCTTCACAGCTAAATTTAACATGCGCAGCAGCAAGGTGACTGCCTTCTTCGATGATGCAGGAACACTGCTGGCCACTTCACGCTACCTGGGCCCTGAACAGCTGCCGCTGTCACTGACCTCCAGGCTCAATAAAAGATATCCGAACGACAGCATTTACTGCATCGTGGAATATGCTGCCAATGGTAATGTTGTTTACTTTATCACCCTTGAGGGAAAAGATACCTGGACCACTTTAAAAGCAGATGCGAGCGGCAGTACCAGTGTACAGAGCCGTCTCAAAAAAGCATAGTTTTAGTTGTGCTTTCCGTTTGATTGAAATGAACAGGTCTGTGGGCGCCGCCACAGACCTTTCTCTTTTATGGACCTCTCCCCTTTCGCCTTGGAAAATTATCTTAACTTTGCCAGCTGTTAAGGCTTTATGAGCCAGGCTGTTAATGTATAAATGATTAAATGACATGAATAAGGGACCCATTTCTCAATTTATCCAGCACCATTACCGCCACTTTAATGCTGCTGCATTGGTGGATGCTGCCAAAGGATATGAAACACATTTACTGGAAGGTGGTAAAATGATGGTAACATTGGCCGGTGCTATGAGTACGGCCGAGCTGGGCATTTCTTTCGCTGAAATGATCCGTCAGGGCAAAGTAGACATCATCTCCTGTACCGGTGCTAACCTGGAAGAGGATATTATGAACCTCGTGGCGCACACTCACTACAAAAGAGTGCCTAACTACCGTGACCTGAGCCCGCAGGAAGAATGGGACCTCCTGGAACAAGGCTTTAACCGTGTTACCGATACCTGTATCCCTGAAGAAGAGGCTTTCCGCCGCATCCAGAAACACATCCACAAAATCTGGAAAGACGCGGAAGATGCCGGTGAACGTTATTTCCCGCACGAGTTCATGTACAAACTGCTGCTGAGCGGTGTGATGAAAGAGAACTACGAAATCGATCCTAAAAACAGCTGGATGCTGGCCGCTGCTGAAAAAAATATTCCTATCATCGTTCCGGGATGGGAAGACAGCACCATGGGCAACATCTTCGCTTCCTACTGCATTAAAGGTGAGCTGAAAGCCTCTACCATGAAGAGCGGTATTGAATACATGATCTTCCTGTCTGACTGGTACCGTAAAAATTCCGGTGGTAAAGGCGTTGGCTTCTTCCAGATCGGTGGCGGTATTGCGGGCGATTTCCCCATCTGCGTAGTGCCGATGATGTACCAGGACCTGGAATGGACCGATGTTCCTTTCTGGAGCTACTTCTGCCAGATCTCCGACTCTACTACTTCCTACGGTTCTTATTCCGGCGCTGTTCCCAATGAAAAAATTACCTGGGGCAAACTGGATATACATACGCCTAAGTTCATCGTGGAATCAGATGCCACTATCGTAGCGCCGCTGATCTTCTCTTACGTGCTGGGCTGGTAGAATTATTTTGATATTTTTTTATTTAGGGATTTGATTATTTGGAATGTGCCCGGATAATTGAATCCCTAAATTTTTTCCTGTAAAAAGGGATAGCCTGCTAACAATTTGGCCCGGGGCTCAAATGAACAAATCCGCTGCGATACCGTCTGCAAACAGCCGTCCGGCTTTGGTGAGCCGCAGCGTTTCTCCTTCTTGTACCATCCATCCTTTGGCTATCAGTGACTTACTTTCCTGTTGCAGGCGAAGGCTTTGGTCTGCGCCAAATTTTTCAGCGACCCATTCCAGGTTGCAGCCGGCGGAAGTCCGCAGGGAAGTCATGATGTATTCATTGAACTGCATCTCTTTGGTGAGACTTTCTGTTTCCGCTGGTACTTCGCCGGCGGTGATGCGTTTGATATAGGCAGCGTTATTGGCAATGTTCCACTGGCGGGAGTGGCCGTTGAATGAGTGGGCCGAAGGGCCGATGCCCAGGTAAGACCGGCCTTGCCAGTAGCTGCTGTTATGCCGTGAGTGCCAGCCAGGCAAAGCGAAATTGGAGATTTCGTAGTGCTCGTAGCCGGCGGCTTCCAGCCACTGCATCAGTTGCTCAAAATGACGGGCTGCTTTATCGGGGTCAGTGGCTTCCATTTTTTTCTTACGGATAAAATGGTCGAGCGCAGTGCCGGGTTCCACGGTCAGCGCGTAACATGACAGGTGCGGCACGCCCAGTGCGATGGCCTGTTCCACGTTCTGCCGCCACCCTTCGTCAGTGAGCGTGGGGCCGCCATAGATCAGGTCTATGGTGATATTGCGGAATCCGAGTTGTTGCGCCTGTACAATACATTCCAGCGCCTGTTGGCTGTTATGGGCACGGTTCATCCATTTCAGATCGGCTTCATGGAAAGACTGTATCCCGATGCTGAGCCGGTTGATGCCGGCAGCGCGGAGAGACTGGAGCTTAACCATGTCCAGGTCGTCAGGATTGGCTTCCAGTGTGATTTCCACGTCGGGAGCCACGTCGAAGGTGCTGTGCAGGCGGGCCAGCAGCAACTGCAGTTCTGCGGTGTCGAGTAAGCTGGGGGTGCCGCCACCGAAATAGATAGTGTCTATCCGTTCACCGCCGAGATAGTCCTTTTGCAGGTCTATTTCCTGCAGGAGGCATTGCACCATCTCTGCTTTGCGGGCCAGTGAGGTGGAAAAATGGAAGTTGCAGTAGTAACAAGCCTGCTTACAGAAGGGAATATGTAAATAAATTCCGGCCATGGACGTTTTTTATAATAGCCTGCTGTTGCCGTATTACAGGTCAACTATGGACTATTTTAATATCTTTGCAAACAGCAAAATTACGTTTCAGTTTTGTTATGTGAACAGGACGGTGTTAATTGCCCCCTGGTTGGTGTGGTGAGGGCACACGTTGAAATTGGAAAACCGATTAAAAGTCATTGCAAAATATTTTCCTGGTGCGCAACTGGTTATTGTTTCTATTTATTTTCAGCTACTTACCGATAATGGCACAAACAGCAGACAGTACTGCCGTGCCTGCCCCTGTCAAAAAGAAACCTGCGGCTGTCCGTACGGTGCCGGATTCACTTCGTCCGAAGCCGAAACCGAAGCCTGCTGCCGTGGCTTTGAAAAAAGATACGACACGGACCATCAGGAAAGATACGGTAAAGACCGCTGTGGTGCCAGCTACGGCTACAGTGCCGGTAGACACCAGCGCTCACAAAACAGACAGCGCAGCGCTGGCGGCGGCGCCCAGGCCGAAGCCGGTATCTGAATTTGACCTGTACATGAAGAAGCTGGCGCAGGAGAACATTTTCCTGAAGCCGGGAAGGCCTTCCTTTCGGGACACCAATCCCCTGCGGCCTTTTAGGAATATGGACTGGCTCGTGTATCTCGTAGGCGGTATATTATTGCTGCTGAGCATCATCCGGTTGTCGTACACCAAATATTTTGCGGACCTCTTCAGGGCTTTCCTAAACCCCACGCTGAGCCAGCGGCAGCTGAAGGACCAGCTGTCACAGGCGCCTTTCCCGAATATGCTGCTCAATACCTTTTTTGCGGTGTCGCTGGGGGTATATCTTTACCTGGTATTGTACCGGCAGCAGGTGTTTCCACAGGCAGAGCCGTGGTTGCTGATTCCCGGGCTGATCGTCCTGGTGGCGGTTGTGTATGGTATCAAATATGTGATGCTGCGTTTCTGTGGCTGGTTGTTTGGTAACAGTGAGCTGGCCGATGCTTATATTTTTATTTTATACCTGATCAATAAGATCCTGGGGGTACTGCTGGTGCCGTTCCTGGTGGTGTTGGCTTTCTGTGATGTGGAAATAGCCCGTACTTTCCTCTATATTTCGATATTTTTTATAGTATTATTAGTTGTCTACCGGTATATTAGATCTTATTCTTTAGTTAGGCAATACCTATCCTTCAGTAAATTGCATTTTTTTCTTTACCTTTGCGCATTCGAAGTAGCGCCGGTGCTAATATTAACAAAGGTGCTGCTGAATATCTGGTTAACTGGTAATCCTTGATTATCGCCTATTGTTAACACAAGAGCATAAAAAAGTATGATTAAAGGCGGGCCAAAAAAAGATTTGCAAGGTAAACAAATTCAGTCAATCCTAATTTCTCAACCTAAGCCTGAAACAGAAAAGTCTCCCTATTTTGATCTGGCGAAGAAGTTCAACATAAAACTGGACTTTTATCCATTCATCAGGGTGGAAGGCTTACCCGCTAAGGAGTTTCGGAAACAGAAAATTGACATCCTGGCTTTCACGGCAGTAATTTTTACCAGCCGTAATGCGGTGGACCACTTTTTCCGGATCTGTGAAGAAATGAAGATTAAAGTATCGCAGGATTGCAAGTACTTTTGTATCACGGAAGCAGTTGCGTTGTACCTGCAGAAATTCATTCTCTATCGTAAGCGGAAGGTGTTTTACGGAGCTGACGGTTCTACCAAAGGTGTACTGGAAGTGATGAACAAACACCGGGACAACGAGAAGTTTCTCTTCCCCAGCTCAGACAGCCAGAAAAAGGACATTGAGGAATGGTTGAAAACGAACAAATGTGAGTATGCCACAGCCACCCTTTATAAAACCGTTTCCAACGATGTAAAGGAGATACTGGGCAAGACTACCTACGACATGATCGTGTTTTTCAGTCCTTCCGGTGTGAAGTCATTATTCGAGAACGTGCCTTCTTTTGAACAAAACGGTACGCGTATCGGGGCTTTTGGGCCTACTACTTCAGCGGCGGTGGAAGAAGCAGGTTTAAGACTGGATGTGAAAGCGCCGGCCCCGCAGGCACCCTCTATGGCTGCTGCACTGGACCAGTACCTCGCAGGTCTTAACAAGAAATAAGCGAATAATGTGTGTCGCATAAATAGTTTACCAGGGATGGCAGTAGCCATCCCTGCTTTGTTACTGCTAAGCGGCCGCAGCAGCAGTTTTCTCCGGTTGTTATTATCTACTCAAAAAATCTTTTCAGGAACTGGTAATTCTGTCAAAATCTTTTTATTCTTGTAGCGTGTATCGTTATCAATCAAAACTATCCCAGTTTCAATTATTTAAGCGGATTCCATGAATAAACTTGCGGGCGAAACCAGTCCTTATTTATTGCAGCACGCGCATAACCCGGTGGAGTGGTATCCCTGGGGAGAAGAGGCACTGGAGCGGGCCAGAACGGAAGATAAGCCCATTCTAGTGAGTATAGGGTACGCCGCTTGTCACTGGTGTCATGTGATGGAGCGGGAAAGCTTTGAGGATGCAGCAACCGCTGACATCATGAATACGTATTTCATCAATATCAAGATAGACAGGGAGGAAAGGCCGGACCTGGACCATATCTATATGGACGCGGTGCAGGCCATGACGGGCGCCGGCGGATGGCCGCTGAACGTATTTCTTACGCCTGATAAAAAGCCGTTTTACGGCGGTACCTATTTCCCGCCGGTAAAGGCTTACAACCGGCCGTCGTGGAAAGATGTGCTGTTGTCGCTGGCAGATGCTTTCGCCAACAAGCGGGAAGACATCGAAACACAGGCGGATAATCTGACACAACATATTGACCAGTCGAGCCAGTTTGGGCTTGATGCCGGTGTGAACTTCAATATACCAAGGGAGGAGCTGTTTACCCGCCAGCAATGTGATACCATCTGTGAAAACATGCTGCGGCAGGCAGACACGGTATGGGGTGGTTTTGGCCGGGCGCCTAAGTTCCCGCAGACTTTTACCATTGGGTACTTGCTGCGTTACCACCATGCGTTTAAGCATCCCGAAGCGCTGCAGCAGGCGTTGCTGTCGCTGGACAAAATGTTGCAGGGTGGCTTGTATGATCAGCTGGGCGGCGGTTTTGCCCGTTATTCCACTGATGAGAAATGGCTTGCGCCCCATTTCGAGAAGATGTTGTACGACAATGCTTTGCTGATAGATGTGCTGTGTGACGCGTGGCAATTGACCCGTAATAATGTATATGCACAGACTATAAAAGATACCCTGGCTTTTATTACCCGGGAGATGACATCGCCGGAGGGTGGTTTCTATGCCGCACTGGACGCGGACTCTGAAGGGGTGGAAGGGAAATTTTATACCTGGAGCAAAGCGGAGATACACCATGTGCTGGGAGAACAGGCAGGCCCTTTCTGTGAGTTTTATGATGTGACGGAGCATGGCAACTGGGAAGAGCAGAATATATTATGGATACAACAGCCGTTGGAGCAGTTTGCCGCTGAAAGAGGCTATGATCCGGCCGTATTGGGCGCTATGCTGAAAGGCTGCCGGGAGAAGCTGCAGGCCGTAAGGGCCAGTCGTGTCCGCCCGGGGCTGGACGATAAGGCGCTGTTGGGCTGGAATGCCCTGATGGTACATGCCTGTTGCCGTGCTTTTGCGGCACTGGGCGATGAAACCTACCGGCAGATGGCGGTACGCAATATGGATTTCCTGCTGGCCAATTTCCGGCAAAACGATGGTACACAGGCGTTTTACCATACCTGGAAAAACGGGCAGGCCAAATACCCTGCTTTCCTGGACGATTATGCCTGCCTGATACGGGCGCTGATCGCCCTGCAGGAAATCACCGGCGATACCCGTTACCTGTACCAGGCGCATGATATTACGGCTTTTGTGAACGATCATTTTGGGGATGGTGGTCATCTTTTTTACTATACCATCGACGGGCAGAATGATGTGATTGTGCGGAAGAAAGAGGTGTATGACGGGGCAGTGCCCAGTGGTAATGCCATAATGGTGCAGAACCTTTGGTATCTTTCGGTTGTTTTCGATAATAAAGATTGGGGAAACAAGGCCGTAGCGGCTTTGGCAGGTATTGCCCAGACGGTGGTCCGGTACCCTACTTCTTTCGGCGTGTGGGCGAGCCAGTTATTGCAGCTGGTAAAAGGCACTCCTGAAATAGCGGTTGTAGGAAAAGATTTCCGTGTGCGGATGCAGGAGGCGGGCAACTGGTTTATCCCTTTCCGGATTTTGATCGGCTCGGAAAAAAATCAGCCGGAAATTCCGCTGTTGCAGGACAGATACCGGGAAAACGATACATTAGTATATTTATGCAAGGATTACCATTGTATTAAGCCAGTGTTTTATATACAAGAAATTATTAATTTAATAGAATAATTATGTAACTTGCCCGTTATAAGGGTGGTTTATGTAAAATAAATGTTGGACCGGTGATATAATAAAATGTTAAAAAATACGTTTAAATTAGTTACCGAACCGACGTATGTGGAATTGAAAAAGTTGTGTAAAAGTTGACTACAAATTAAATTTTATTATTACATTTGCTATCTTTCATATAAACAAAGCGGGTGATAAATATGAGAAATGTGTTCCCTAGCATTCAGGCAAAAAACACCAGGCTGGTTATAGAAAAACATATTCTGATGAAAGCTACCCTTATGAAGCTTAATTATTTAAGAGGTCTGTTGGCACTTTTGCTGGTTTCCCTGCTGGCCAGCTGTGGCGGTAGTAAAGGCCCCAAAAACGCACAAGGGCAACTGATCGGCGTAAGCCCCAGACCAAAGTACACCCCCCCTGTACCCTATGGGATGGTTTATGTTCCCGCGGGAACATTTCACATGGGCCCCAGCGATGAGGACGTGAACTATGCCTACACAGCGCGTAACAAGTCTATCTCTATTTCCGGCTTCTATATGGATGCCACGGAGATTACGAACAATGAGTACCGCCAGTTTGTGCAATGGGTCCAGGACTCTATCGCCCACATTCTGTTAGGCCATGTTAAACAGGATGATGGACATGACATCATCGACTGGAAGCAGAAGATCAACTGGAAAGACAAAGCGACAGTGGAAAAACTGGACGCGATGATATACACAGAAGCTGACCGTCTGTACGGCCGCAAGGACGTGGACGTTGGAAAGCTGGTTTATCACCAGGAAACGTTCAACTGGGACAAAGCCAAGCTGAGGGAGAACTTCGGCAAGCCTCGTTCTACGTTCATCGTTAAGAAAGACGTGCCTATTTATCCGGACACGCTGTGCTGGATCAGGGACTTCTCCTATGCGTATAACGAACCGATGACCCGTATGTACTTCTGGCATCCGGCATTCGACAACTATCCGGTAGTAGGCGTTAACTGGCACCAGGCAACCGCTTTCTGCGAATGGAGAAGTAAATTCTGGGAAGATTACCGCAACTCTAAAAAATTATTCACGGAAGATAAATTCCAGCTGCCTTCTGAAGCACAGTGGGAATATGCTGCCCGTGGCGGCAGAGAGCAAACACCTTATCCCTGGGGTGGTTACTATATCCGAAATAAAAAAGGCTGTCTGCTGGCCAACTTCAAACCTGGCCGCGGTAACTATCCGGAAGACGGCGGTTTCTACACCGTACGCGCCGATGCTTACTGGCCCAACGATTACGGTCTGTATTGCATGGCCGGTAACGTAGCGGAATGGACTGCTGACATCTTCTATGAAAACGCCTATTCATTTACGTCCGATATGAACCCTTATCTCAGAATGGACGTGCCAGACGATGCGCCTTTGAAAATGAAACGTAAAGCCATCAGAGGCGGCTCCTGGAAAGATGTGGGATACTTCCTGCAAACAGGTACCAGAACATATGAATATCAGGATAGTGCTAAATCGTATGTAGGTTTCAGATGTACGATCGCATTGAGCAGAAGGGCCAAACACAGATAATTAGATAATTGCTGATCCGTTAAACCAGAAAAGCCTTTATTTATGCACACATTAAGCAAATCACGGAGAAATAACTATTCCATACAGAGAACTTTAACACTTATCACTTTAACCAGTAAATTTTAACCTATGGCTATGAATCCTAACAAAGCTAAATGGCTGAACTTTTTCGTATGTATTGCCGCTTCTGTTGTAATTATCGGAGCGTTATTTAAACTGCAACACTGGCGGGGAGCGGATATCGCTTTGATTTTAGGTCTGAGCACTGAAGCGCTCATCTTCTTTGTATATGCTTTCGTTCCTGACTCCGGTGCCTCCCATGCTGAAGGCCAGGTAGTAGCCGTTGCCGGCAGCCCTGCTGTTGCTGGTCTCGACAAAATGCTGCAGGAAGCAGACATCACGCCTGCCAATCTGCAACGCCTGAGCGAAAACTTCCAGAAACTGGGCACTACCGTTGATAAAATGAGAGATATCAGCGACGTGGTAGCTGCTACCGGTGACTACACCCAGAAAACAAGAGAAGCTGCCGCTGCTATCGGTAATGTGGCTAACGCCTACACTACTGCTGCTTCCGCAGTATCTTCCTTCAATAGCGCCTCTGAGTCTACCAGAAGCTTCCACGAACAGATGCAGGGCATGACCAAAAACCTGGCTTCCCTCAACGCTATCTACGAACTGGAACTGCAAGACACCAACAACCACCTGAAAGCGATGAACAACTTCTACAGCAACCTGAACAAAGCTGCTTCCGCTATGAGTGGTAGTGTTGATGATGCTAAGAAGACTCAGGAGCAGATCACCATGCTGGCCAAAAACCTTAGCAACCTCAATACTGTTTATGGCAACATGCTGACTGCCATGAGCGGAACCAGATAAGTATTGCTTATAGTTTAATAAACCATTCATTAAATCTGCTAAAGAACTATGGCACTACCTAAAGATCCCAGGCAGAAGATGATCAACATTATGTACCTGGTCTTAACGGCCATGCTCGCGTTGAACGTCTCTGCTGAAATACTAAACGCTTTTAATATTGTAAATAACTCTATCGTTACTTCAAACGGCGCCCTCACTGATAAAAACAACTTCATTTATCAGCAGTTTGTGGAGCAAATGAAAGATAACGCCGAGAAAGTTGGTCCGCTGAAAGCTAAAGCTGAAGAAGTAAAAAAAGCCTCCGCTGAAGCATACAACTACGTGGAAAGCTTAAAAAATCTCATCATCACCGAAAGCGGTGGTAAAGACGAAACAGGCGAAATCAAATCCAAATCCGACCTGGACGCTCCTACCCGCGTGATGGAGAACATGAAAAAAGGCCCTGAACTGGAAGCCAAACTGATAGCCCTGCGCAAACAGTTGCTTACTTTCGTAGAACCTAAAGACCAGGCTAAATTTGCAAAAACTTTACCTCTGAAAATCGAAGTGGGAAAATCCGGCGGCGACGATCATGGTACTGGTCCTAAAACATGGACTACCTACCATTTCAACATGGTTCCTACCATCGCTGCGGTAACCATCCTGGGTAAATTCCAGAACGATATCAAAAACTCTGAGTCTGCCATCATCGACGACCTGTATCGTCAGATCAATGCGAAAGACTTTAAGTTTGATAAAATCAGGCCGTTCATCTCCCTGAACTCTAAAAACCTGATGTCAGGCCAAACGCTGACTGCTCAAATCGCAGTAGGCGCCTATAGCACTACCGTAAACCCAACTATCACAGTTAACGGTCAAACGATTACTGCTACTGAAGGCCTGGCTACCTACTCCCTGCCGGTGAGCGGCCTCGGTGAAAAAACCATCTCCGGTACTATCACCCTGCCTAACCCTGCTGGTGGCGAACCTATCACGCAGTCTTTCACCGAAAGCTATAACGTAGGTGCTTCTACTACCTCCATCTCTGCCGACAAAATGAACGTACTGTACATTGGTCTGCAGAACCCGATCTCCATCTCTGCTGCTGGTGTACCTGCTGAAGCAGTGTCCGCTTCCATCAATGGTGGCACCATTACCAAACGCGGCTCCGGTGAATACACTGTAACCGTTAGCCAGCCTGGTAAAGCGGTGATCAATGTAGTAGCCAACATCGACGGTAAAGTAAAACAGCTGGGCCAGAAAGAATTCCGTGTAAAACGTGTTCCGGACCCTGTTCTGAAAGTAGGATTTAACAAAGGTGGCAGCATGAAAGCCGCTGACTTCAAAGTTCAGCTGGGCCTCGCTGCTGCTCTGGAAGACTTCGAATTCGAAGGTGTGAAATATGACGTAGTAGGTTACCGTATCGGTGTATCTGCCAAAGGCAAAGAATACCAGGAAGGTGAGGCCAACTCCGCTTATTTCCCTAACAACGTAGCCGCTTCTATCCGTGCGCTGCGCCCGGGTGATGAAGTATACTTCGAAAACGTAAAAGTAAAAGGCCCTGATGGCATTGTACGTACAATGCCCAGCACAATATTCAAATTAAATTAACAGGTCATAAATTACTGAAATATGCGAGCAGTAATATTTAACAGAATTGGTTGGTGTACGATGTTGCTGGTAATGCTGGCAACAGCTGCGGAAGCACAAAGACGTGGTGGTACTACCCGCCGCAGAACAGCTACCGAAGCACCACAGACAGACCCGAACGCGCCGGTTGTAAACCCCGCTACCGGGAATGCTGTAACACCGCCTCCTCCTGCTCCTAACGCCGCGTCCCAACGCCCCGACGGTATCACCGCCCCGGTATCGGACACGCCGCGCAAATCATTGCGCGTAGATGGTGTGGTAGAGAGAAACCTCGCAAGAGAACGCGTTCCTATCGTATACGACTACATCCGCGAGGATGACCGTTTCTGGGAAAAACGTGTCTGGCAGGTGATCGATGTTCGGGAGAAAATCAACCTCCCCTTCCAATACAACGTGGAAGACGAAAGTGGCATTAACCAACTGTTTATTAATATTCTGCTGAACGCTATCAAGAATAAGGAAGTTGAAGCATTCAACCCTATCGATGACCGCTTCACCACTGTCATCCCGTATTCTGAAATACAGAATAAGATTGCAGGTGAAGAAAGGACCGTACGCAGTATTGACCCGGTAACCGGCGAAGAGAAAATGGTGACCACCCGCGACGACTTTGACCCCCGTACTATCAGACAGTACAAAATCAAGGAAGTATGGGTGTTCGACAAAGAAGCTTCTGCCCTGAAAGTCCGTATCCTCGGTATCGCGCCAATGGTGTCCCGTATGAACGAAGATGGCAGCGTACGCGCTTCTATCCCCCTGTTCTGGGTGTATTATCCTGACCTGCGTCCAACCCTGGCCAAGTACGATGTGTACAACCAGAACAACGACGCTTCCACTATCAGCTGGGAAGACCTCTTCGAGATGCGTTTCTTCGGTAGCTATATCGTGAAGGAAAACAATACCTATAACCGCGAGATCAAAGACTACATTAAAGACGGTGTGATGCGTCTCCTCGAAGGCCAGTCCATCAAAGACCGCATCTTTAATAAGGAACAGGACCTCTGGCAATACTAATCAATCTGTCTTACGTACTTAAGTATAAAAAGCAAAGACCCGGCATCGTCCGGGTCTTTGCTTTTTATACACAGTTATTTGTATTTTGTTGATCATGGAACTTCTGCGTAAAACAGCCTTCAGTATCATGCCCCTGCCAGAGAAAGAATGGGAAGCACTTTCTGCCTGCTGGACCCCGGTAACCTTTAAAAGAAAGGACATGGTCACCGTTGCCGGCGAAGTGGAGAAATATATCTACTTCGTGGAAGAAGGCGTGCAACGGCTGTTTAGCCTGGAAGACGACCGGGAAGTGACCATCCTGTTTACCTATACCGGCTCCTTCTCCGGAGTGATAGACTCCTTCCAGCTACAGCGCCCCTCCCCCTGGTATCTTGAAGCGCTGACGCCCAGCCGTATGTTGCGCATGTCATGGCCGGATTTTGACGGCCTTACCCGGCAATATCCACTGATCGACAGATGGGTGCGCCTCGGTTCCATAGCCGCTCTGGGCGGCATTCTGGAACGACACAAGGAAATCCTCTCCTATAGCGCCGAGCAGAAATTCAGGACACTGCTTACCCGCAGCCCGCATGTATTGCAGCTGATACCACAAAAATACCTCGCCTCTTACCTCGGCATAGACCCGGCCACTTTCAGCAAGCTGCTGAAATCAGTAAAGTTGTAAAATCTTGATCTGCGCCAACTTTTTTCGTTGGCCCCTAAAGTAGTTTTGCAGTAAATCTTTTGAATATGGCATCCGTTAACACCAACGTGCTTTTAAAACAACTTGGCAGACAGATCCTGGCAGCACAGTATAAAGCAGAAGACCGTTTCGGTGGTCAGCCGGTGGAAGTATTATCTTACACGCCCCAGGCGGGAAAATGGAGCGCGCTTCAGTGCCTGGAACACCTGAATACCTATGGCCGGTTTTATCTGCCGGCATTAGATAATGCCATTACGGCCGCGGAACAAAACAACAGCCGGCCGCTGGAAACGTTTAAAAGCAGCTGGCTGGGCGCCTGGTTTACCAAACAGATGCAACCCACGCCGGAAGGAAAACTCCGCTCCCGCATGAAATCTCCGAAAGGGCATCTGCCCTCCGTACAACCCGATGCCGGAATGGTACTCAGTGAATTTATCCAACAACAGGAAACGATGGAAGCACTGATGGACAGGGCGTCAAAAATCAATCTGCAGCAGGCAAAGGTCGCCACCTCCCTCTCCAGTTTAATCAAACTGTCGGTGGGTGATACCTTTGGCTTTATGACAGCACATATCAACCGGCATGTGTTACAGGCGGAAAATATGGTCCGCAGTTGTCCGCAAAAAGTGGGAAAAGCGGTATAGCATTAGCTTTTATGGAAATGGTCCCACACCAGTTTGGCTTTGGCGCCGCCAATTTCCTGCGCCAGGTCCTCTTCCGTAAGTTGTTTGATTTTGGCAACAGAGCGGAAGGTTTTCAGTAGCTGCGTGGCGGTTTGTTCCCCGATGCCTTTAATGGTTTCCAGTTCATTTTTAAAGGTGCCCTTGCTGCGTTTCTGACGGTGGAAAGTGATACCGAAACGGTGCACCTCATCGCGGACACGGCGTATCAGCTTCAGGCTTTCACTGTTGAATGGCAGCTTGATACTTTCTGAATCACCGGGGAAGAAGATCTCCTCTTCATTTTTTGCCAGGCCCACAACAGTCATGCTGCCAATCAGGTCCAGCTCACGGATGCTTTCCATGGCTGATCCCAGCTGCCCTTTACCACCATCAATGATGACAAGCTGCGGCAACGGCTGTTGTTCTGCCAGCAGGCGGGAATAACGCCGGTACACCACTTCTTTCATGGATGCGAAGTCATTGATGCCCTGTACTGTTTTGATGTTAAAATGCCGGTAGTCTTTTTTGGACGCCACGCCATCTTTGAATACTACGCAGGCTGATACGGGATAGGAACCCTGGAAGTTGGAGTTATCGAAACATTCGATGTGCTCCGGCAGCACCGGCAATTCCAGGTCGGCCTGCAGTTGATAGAGCACCTGTTTTCGCTCCATGTCACTCTTGCCTTCGAGATGGAGTATTTTTTTACGGTATAATTCTTCTTTGAAATAGTTCACGTTTTTCTCCGACAGGTCCAGTAACTTCTTTTTGTCACCTCCCTTGGGAACGGTAACCGTGATGCTGCTGTCCGGGTATTCTAACGGGAAAGGCACAACGATTTCAGTGGTGATGCTTTTGAATACGTCCCGCAGATAGGCGATGGCGTAACTGAGCACTTCTTCGTCTCCTTCTTCCAGTTGTTTCTCCAGGGTAACGGTTTTGGTATCAGAAATAGTACCATTGAGAATACGGAGATAGTTGACATATGCATGATTGCCATCGCTGATAATGGAGAACACGTCTACATTGCCCATGCGGGTATTGACAACGGTGGATTTGGCGGAATAGTCTTCCAGGCTGGCAATCTTTTTACGCATGATTTCCGCCTTTTCGAATTCCATCGCTGCAGCGTACTGCTGCATTTGGTCTTTGAAAAGGTTCACCACTGGTGACAGATTGCCTTTCAGCACGTTTTTGACCTGTGCCAGTCCTTCCCGGTAGTCTTCCTCTGTTTGCAGCCCTTCACAGGGACCTTTACAGTTGCCCAGGTGGTATTCGAGACATACCTTGAACTTTCCTTTTTTGATGTTCTGATCGCTGAGATTAAGATTACAGGTGCGTAGCGGAATATTGTACCGGATCACCTCGAGTATTTCGCGGACGCGGCCCACAGAGGTAAACGGTCCCAGGTAATCTGAACCGTCTTTAATCACATTGCGGGTAAAGAACACCCGTGGAAACGGTTCATGTTTGATGACGATATACGGGTAGGTCTTATCATCTTTCAGGTTGATATTATACCGCGGCTGGAACTGTTTGATCAGGGAATTTTCCAGCAGAAAGGCGTCCTGCTCGGAGTCAACGATCGTAAACTCAATGTGGTGGATGTGTTCCACCAGTTTGCGTGTCTTAAAGTTGTCATGATTTTTAACAAAATAGGAGCTTACCCGTTTGCGGAGGCTTTTGGCTTTGCCTACATACAGCAGGGTGCCGTCCTTGTCGTAATATTTGTAGATACCGGCGTTGAGCGGTATAGTATGTGATATTTGCTGGAACTCTGCTGCGGTCATGTGTTACATCCTGTTTTTGGGTGTGACGGCTACATTGACTTCAATCTCTTTGGGTGCCAGAAAAGCTATTTTCTGGTAGGTGGCGATACGGATATTTTTATTCCGCTGATATAACAGGTCTTGCCTGAATTCGTATACCATATTAACGGTATAGCTGTGAACGTTAACCTGCTGTATGGTCCCGTTTTTATCCAGTTCCATGGTGATCTCGGAGGGGAATGTTTGTTTTCCTTTGGACTTATAGATCACTGATTTCCGGCCGGAGAAAGGATCGTATAAGCTGGAGGTATCGTATTCGTCCCGCAGGGAAGGTTTATTCAGGTCGACATCGGCAAATGGTTTCAGCAGGTCTTTCACTGCAGTGCTGTCGGCCCCGTCGATATGGGCGGTATCGCTAACACCGTTCAGGGTGACTGTTTTATGCAAACTGAAACTGCCGGTGCGGATGTGTTCCCGTTCTTCGTTGAAGTAGGCCGGTAGTGGCTCAAATTTGGCTGCGGCCGTTGTTTTTCCTGTTGTATTGTTGTCCTGATGGCAGGCTATAAAACCGAATATGGTTAATAGTACCGTGATGTAGCGGTAATGTCTCATTCGGCAAAATTAGTACTTAAATGTGGGTCAGAAAAAATGCGCCGTAAAAACGGCGCATCGATGCATGAGCAAATCTGTCGAGAGCACTAAAAATATGAATATCAGTCCGTAGGACTGAGAAAAAATCAGAATGGTGATAGTTAAACGGGAGGGGTGAAAGAAAAGTTACACGTCATGAAAATAATTTTTTGATAAAAGTGCAAATAAAAAAAGCGATGACCGTCGGTCATCGCTTTGTAATATGATGGATTGTAGTGTACCACTACACCAGCAGGTTGCCGGTCATTTCCTTTGGAGCGGCGAGGCCCATGAAATGCAGGATGGTAGGAGCAATATCGCCCAGTTTACCATCTTTCACTTTACCCTGGAAGTCGTTGCTGATAATAAAGAAAGGAACGAGATTCAGGGTATGTGCTGTATTGGGGGTACCGTCTTCATTCACCATATAGTCGGCGTTTCCGTGGTCTGCGGTCAGGAATACCGTGTAGTTGCTGGCCAGTGCGGCAGTCACTACCCTGTTCACGCAGTGGTCTACGGTTTCAACGGCTTTTATGGCAGCGGAGAATACGCCTGTATGGCCCACCATGTCCGCATTGGCGAAGTTGAGGGCGATAAAATCGGCGGATTTTTCCTGGAGCACCGGAACGATGGCATCGGTTACTTCGTTGGCGCTCATCTCCGGTTTCAGGTCGTAGGTGGCCACTTTGGGAGATGGTATCATGATCCTGCGTTCGCCTTCAAATTCTTTCTCGCGTCCGCCGGAGAAGAAGAAAGAAACGTGCGGATATTTTTCTGTTTCTGCAATACGTACCTGCGTATAGCCGTCTTTGGCCAATACCTCGCCGAGTGTCATGTTGAGGTTATCGTTTTCAAAGATGACGTGTACGTTTTTATAGGTTTTATCGTATTCAGTCATGGTGGTGTAGTATACTTCCAGCGGTTTCATATTGAAATCAGGGAAAGCTTCCTGTGTCAGCACCTGTGTTATTTCGCGGCAGCGGTCCGTGCGGAAGTTGAAGCAGAGTACAGCATCACCGTTCTGGATAGTGGCGAGTGGTTTGCCGGCTTCATCTTCCACGATGATCGGTTTGATGAATTCGTCGGTCACACCTTCCGCATAGGAGGCTTTCACAGCGGTGAACAGGTCGTGGGTGCCGGTGCCGGTACCGTGTACCAGTGCATCATAGGCCAGTTTTACGCGTTCCCAGCGTTTGTCCCTGTCCATTGCATAATAGCGGCCGGTCACGGAGGCTATTTTACCGGTAGACTTTTCCAGGTGTGCCTGCAGGTCTTCCAGGAAGCCCAATCCGCTTTTCGGGTCGGTATCGCGGCCGTCGGTAAAGGCGTGGATATATACTTTTTCCAGTCCATGTTCTTTGGCGATGGAGGTCAGTGCTTTGAGATGTTCTATATGCGAGTGTACGCCACCGTTGCTCACGAGGCCGATCAGGTGCAGCGCTTTGTTATTGTTTTTGGCATGGGCCAGGGTGTCCAGCAGGACGGTGTTGCCGGCCAGTTCGCCGTCACGCGCAGCTACGTTGATTCTTTGCAGTTCCTGGTATACAATTCTGCCGGCCCCGATATTCAGGTGGCCTACTTCAGAGTTGCCCATCTGGCCGTCCGGTAAGCCTACGGCTTCTCCGCAGGTAACAAGGTGGCTGTGGGGATATTTGTTATACAGGCTGCTCACAAAGGGTGTCTGTGCGTTTGCAATAGCGTCGGAAGCAGGTACTTTACCCTCGCCCCATCCATCCATAATTACGAGAATGGCTCTTTTCTTTTCCATATCCTGTCTGGTTAAGGTTAATTAGTTTTTATTGATTTCAACTCGGGAGGTGAAAGTACTTATAATGCAGTTGAATACTTTCTAAATATTTTACAAAAATAAGGCTAATCCAAAAAATACAAATGCCAGGGCTGGTCATCATGCATTTTGCTATTTAGTTATTTAAAATTCTTTGCATATTAATTTTGTCTTATTATTTATGTATTCATTGCTACCACGATGGTGTGATTTTGTTGAAACACAGCGTGTTTGGCATAGTTTTCGCATTTAATTTGTGTTGATTAAGTTACTTTCTAATAAAAAAACTGACAATGAAGAAGCTATTGATTGTGCTGATGGTGTTGTTGGGAGGAATTATTTCAGCATTTGCGCTATCGGCGGGCACGGATGAATCACTGGTGGCCGGACCGTTCGAAGATGTGGTGGGTGCCATCAAGCAAGGCGATGTAAGCAGCTTATCCCGTTACCTGGACAATAATGTCGAAATTAATATCAGCGGCAAAGCGAATTCTTATAGTAAAGCACAGGCAGAAATCATCCTCAAGGATTTTTTCTCCAAAAACCAGGTGAAGTCTTTTGAACTGGTACACCAGGGAGGGGAAGCCTCCAGGTTCGGTATCGGTAACCTGAGCACCAGCGGCGGCAATTACCGCCTTTCCTTTTTCCTGCAGAAAAAGGGAGGATCGATGGTCCTCAACGAATTAAGATTTGAGAATAAGTAACCTTGACCACATAAATTCATTGAAAAGGCCTAAGTGCTCCGCGATTAATTGCGGAGCACTTTTTATTTTTGCAGCGGTTTCACGCGAAGAAAAGTAAGAGAGCCAGGAAACGAAGCTCCGTGATCTTTGCGTGCTTTGCTTACTTAGCCCGCTTTGCGAGCTTAAATTATGCACCTATGTTAGATGAAGCAGCGCTGAACGCGTTTATCAGAAGCGCCCTGGCAGAAGATATCGGAAACGGGGACCACTCCACGCTGGCCTGTATCCCGCCTACTGCCAAAGGAAAAGCCGTACTGAAAATAAAAGAAAATGGCATCCTCGCCGGAATGGAAGTGGCTGCCGCCATCTTTAAATGGCTCGATATGCACGCCGTCTTCACCCCGTTCAAAAAAGACGGTGACGCCATGGTGGCCGGCGAAACGGCCTTTGAAATAGAAGCTGCCGTACATACCCTGCTGATGGGAGAAAGACTGGTGCTCAACTGCATGCAACGCATGAGCGGCATCGCTACGCTTACCCACCAATATGTGGAGCTGCTGAAAGGCTATCATACCCGTATCCTCGATACCCGTAAAACCACTCCCAATTTCCGCATGCTGGAAAAAGAAGCGGTTCGTATAGGCGGCGGTGTTAACCACCGCATGGGACTCTATGATATGGTAATGCTGAAAGACAACCACATCGATTTTGCCGGTGGCATCACCGCCGCTGTCAATAAAACCGTGGCTTACCTGGCAGAACGTAAACTGCCGCTGAAAATAGAAGTCGAAACCCGAAACCTCGAAGACGTGAAAGAAGTGCTGGCAGTAGGACAGGTGGACAGGATCATGCTGGACAATTTCACCCCTGAACAAATTACCGCTGCGCTGGTGTTAATTAATGGAAAGGTGGAAACGGAAGCCTCCGGGGGCATCACGCTTGATACTATCCGCGCATATGCTGAAACCGGGGTGGACTTTATCTCCGTAGGAGCCATCATTCATCATGCTGTAAGCCTGGACCTGAGTTTGAAAGCGATTATATCTTAAAACAGTTTTTTTGAAGAAGATCCTTTTTATCATAAACCGCAAAGCGGGCACAGATCGTGAGAAACGACTGGAGGGGGCCATTACCAGACATTTCCCGGCAGATCAGTTTGAGGTGAGCATCACCCATCTGGCTTACCTGGGACATGGCGCTGACCTGGCCAGGGAAGCCGTGAAGAACGGCGTGGATACCGTAGTGGCCGTTGGTGGCGATGGGTCTATCAACGAAATAGCCCAGGGGCTTATTGACAGTGATACCGCGATGGCCATCCTGCCACTGGGCAGTGGCAATGGCCTGGCCCGCGCGCTGAAAATACCGCTCGATGTGGATAAAGCACTGCGGCTGATCGTGAACAATAAACAACGGCCCATCGATGTGGGATATGCCAACGAACATTTGTTCCTCAGCAACGCCGGCGTAGGTTTCGACGCGCTGATCGCGGAACAGTTCAAACATACAAAGAAACGCGGGCTGGTAGGCTACGCTAAACTGGTGCTTAAAAGTTTCAGCAGCTACAATCCCGAAGCCTATCACATCAGTATTGACGGCCGTCAGCTGAATGAAAAAGCATTTCTGCTCACGGTGGCCAATGGTAACCAGTTTGGCTATGAGTTTAAACTGGCGCCCGGCGCCAGCGTTTTTGACGGGCAGCTGGACCTCTGTATTATGCCGCCGGTGCGCTTTTATCATCTGCTGCCCGTTAGTTTACACTCGCTGATAGGCAACATCGATAAAACACGTTATCTTAAACATCTCACCGGAAAAGAAATCACGATCCGCAGCAATTCGCTGCAATACCTGCAGGTAGACGGCGATGCGGTGCCGATCAATGGTGACGGTACGGTGCGGTTGTCTGTAAAACCTGCTGCTATTAAAGTAATCGTGAATGAATAACCTCTAAACTTTTTGTGCAATGAGCAAGAAAAAAAACAGCTCCGGCAACGGTATTGTATACTCTACGGACCCTAATTTTTCTTTTGAACAGGAACATACGGAAGAGCGGGAAACCCTTTCCCCTGCTGACCAGCAGCTGAGAGTAAAACTGGATACCAAACAACGTGGTGGCAAGGTGGTAACGCTCGTAGCTGGTTTTGTGGGGAAAGATGAAGATATAGAGAAGCTGGGTAAGGAGCTGAAAACAAAATGTGGTACCGGCGGTAGCGTGAAAGATGGTCAGATATTGGTCCAGGGCGACTATAAAGAGAAAGTGATTAAATGGCTGCAGGATTGGGGCTATAAAAAAACCAAATAATACCATTTGGCTATTTAGTTATTTGGATATTTAATTATTGATGAAAGCCTTGCCCGTAAGTCATTTTCAATAATTAAATATCCAAATAACTAAATAATCAAATGATTACCGGTTCACCAGTTTCAGTGCGCCTTCACTGTATCTGGAACCAGCGATGCCGTCTTTCAGGATGGCATTTATTTTTTCAAGGTCAGCGCCGGTCAGCTGAACGTCAGCAGCAGCGGCATTTTCCTGTAAATATTTCCTGCGTTTGGTGCCGGGGATAGGTATGATATCTTCTCCCTGGGCGAGCAGCCATGCAAGAGAGAGCTGTGCGGAGGTGATCCCCTTCTCTTTTGCGAAGCTATCCAAAGCAGTAACGGTTTGCAGGTTCTGTTCGAAATTACCTTCCTGGAAGCGTGGCAGCGTTTTACGGAAATCGTTATCTGCCAGTGTGGCCGTGTCTGTGATAGCGCCGGTGGTCATGCCCCTTCCCAGCGGGCTGTAGGCCACCAGGGAAATACCCAGTTCACGGGTGGTTTGCAGGATTTCTCCTTCCACATCCCTGGTAAATAAGGAATATTCACTTTGTAATGCAGCGATCGGATGTACGGCGTATGCTTTCCGGATGGAGGCGGCGCTGGCTTCAGAAAGGCCAAGGTAGCGTACTTTACCGGCTTTCACCAGATCGGCCATGGCACCTACGGTTTCTTCGATGGGTATGTTTTCGTCCACGCGGTGTGTGTAATATAGATCGATCACATCCACGTTCAGTCTTTTCAGGCTGTCTTCAACCGCTTGTTTCATGTGTTTGGGAGAGCCGTCAAAATAATAGGAGCCGTCTTCTTTAAACCTGAAACCGAATTTGGTAGCGATGAATATTTTATCTCTTTTGGTAGCCAGTATTTTAGAGAGCAGGATTTCGTTGGCGCCCTGCCCGTACATATCTGCGGTATCGAGGAAGTTGATGCCCAGTTCCAGCGCCAGTTCCAGCGTTTTGAGGGATTCTTCTTCGTTGGTATCACCGTAAGCAAAGGACATGCCCATGCAACCCAGTCCTATCGCGGATAATGATTCGCCTGTTTTTCCAAGTTGTCTGTACTGCATATAGTTAAATTTTTATGGTGTCAAAATTAGCCAGCGGTGAGGAGATGATGATTGTAGCAGGCAAAGTATTAATTGTAAAAATCAAAGTATTACTGTACCCGGTAGACGTGTGGTGACTGCCCGCTGTGGTTTTTAAAGAAATGGGTGAAGTTTCCCGGCTCTTCAAAGCCGAGGCACCACGCTATTTCCGCAATTTGCCAGTTGGTGTGGATCAATAGCAGCCGTGCTTCCAGCAGCAGGCGCATGCGGATATGCTCGCTCACGGTACGGCCGGTGGCCTGTTTTACGCAGGCATTCAGATGATTGGGGTGCGTATTCAGGTGCACCGCAAATTCTTTCGCGGATTTCAGTTTCACCTGGTGATGATTGAATTCAATGGGAAACTGTTTTTCCAGCATATCGGTAAAGCGGTGGGCAAGTGTCTGGGCGGCAGTCTGCGGCCGTTGCGGCGCCTGCGCTTCTGTGGCCAGCCGTTTGCCTTCCAGCATCAGTAACCGCAGGTAGATGAGGATGGCTTCTTGTTTAAAGGCGGCATTTTCATGATATTCCTTTAACAACTGCCGGAAGATAGACTGAAGGTAATCGCTTTGCTGCTGATTGAGTTTGAATACCGCCCTGGCCCCCAGTTGTAACAGCGGATGATGCAGCAGGTCTTCGTGCGGCGCATGGACAGAGTCAAACAACAGATCGGTGAAAAGGCAAAAGTAACCTTCCTGGTCGTCTGATGTGGCCCGCCATGTTTTTACCTCGTGCGGGTTCAGGAATAATAATGTCGGACCTTCTATCTCATAGCGGTCTTCTCCCATCGTGAATATACCGGTGCCTCTGCTGATAAAGCTGATTTTGTAGTAATCGCGCCTGCTGGCGGTCACTTCGTCCACACAGGGGTGGTCTGACCGGTCATGTACGGCAAAGCTGCCTTTCAGCGGTGCTTTGGGTATCATGTGCGGGGAATACAGTTTTTCGGTGAAATCCTCCATTCTTTGGAGCAGAATGGCGGGGGTTTTTCGAGTAGACATAATCAAATGTAGTAGTTTCCCGATAAATTTTTAACTGTCACGTTGACTGACTATGTTAAGTTTTTATACGGGCTGATGTCTTCAAATCCTTTACAGTACCGGATAATGTTTTTAAATGCAGCGTTGTTGCAAATTCATTTTTGATTTATTTCCGAAAATTTCACAATTTGTTAACGCCTTTATCAACCAAAATCTTGTTATCATCGATGCCCTTGATGATCCCTTGTAAAGAGCGTCCTGCCTTGCATAGCGGATAAGCAAGATACTAAAGTTACCTGCGGAATGACTGCGCTTTTTAAGACAGTTTTCCGCTTTTTTATTTTGCTGACAATTTTTTCTGACCCTGCATTTGATCAATCAAAATCGTACTCTATGGAGCTGAACCAGCGTCGTACTTCCCTGTTATTGCTCTTGCTGTTTCTGGTATTTAAGATAGTGTTTCAGTATACGGTGGTGAATCCGGCGTATGACCTGCACCGCGATGAGTATTTGCATCTGGACATGGGATATCATCTGGCGGCGGGGTATTTATCGGTACCGCCTTTTACCGCTTTTAACTCCCTCCTGGTGCGATGGCTGGGCGGCGGTGAGTTCTGGGTGCGGTTTTTTCCGGCGTTGTACGGTGCGCTGACCATGGTGGTGATATGGCGGATGGTGCGTTTCCTTGGCGGGGGCTTGTATGCGCAGGCACTGGCGCTGACAGTGTTTGTTTGTTCGGCCTTTTCCCGCTTAAATGTGCTTTACCAGCCCAACTCCTTTGATGTGCTGACATGGGCATTGATATGCTGGCTGATGATGCGTTACCTGCAAAGCCAGCAGGGGAAATGGTTATTATGGACTGGTGTGGCAGCCGGTATCGGACTGCTCAATAAGTATACGGTAGCCGTGTTGCTGGCCGGATGGCTGGCAGCATTGCTGTTGTCATCCCACCGGCGCATATTCCGTGAGAGGGATTTGTACCTGGGAGGACTGATTGCTTTGGTATTGGCGGCGTCCAACCTGATATGGCAGGTACAACAGGGTTTCCCGGTGCTGCATCATATGAATGAACTGGCAGTTACGCAGCTGGTGCATGTGGACCGGATGGATTTTGTGAAAGACCAGTTTATCTTTTTCCTGGGTGGCGCCTTTTTGATCGTGGCGGCATTTGCAGGGCTGCTGTTCTACTGGCCCTACCGGTTGTACCGCGTTGTTTTGCTGATGTATGTGCTGGTGATACTGCTGCTGGTGTATATGCGGGCAAAGAGTTACTATGCCCTGGGATTGTACCCGGTGTTGATCGCCTTCGGTTGTGCCTACTGGGAGCGTGTATTCCGGAACGGCTGGAACCGTTACCTGCGTGTATTATGGCTGGCCGTGGTAGTGGTGCCTTTTGTGTACCTGCTGAACGTTGTTTTCCCGGTGCTGGGGCCTGACCAGGCGCGGGAGAAAGGGGCTAAGTTTGCCGCCCTGGGCATGCTGCGGTGGGAAGACGGAAAAAAACATGCTTTGCCGCAGGATTTTGCGGACATGCTTGGCTGGAAAGAAGCCGCTCAGCTGGTGATGCAAGCCTGGCAGCGCGTACCGGAGCAGGCGCGGAAAAATACGTTGGTGATCTGTGATAATTATGGTCAGGCAGGGGCTGTCAACTACTTTAACCGCGGCCGCATGCCGGCAGCGGTATCTTTCAGTGCGGATTACGTGTACTGGTTTCCGAAACTGGACACGCTGCAATACATTGTGCTGCTTGGAAATGAGCCCTCTGAAGGTTATCGTCCGCTTATCGGGCGGATGGAGATGGTGGGCATGGTGCAGGATGCACTTGCCCGGGAATATGGCAGCAGTGTTTACCTGTTGTCCGGCCTGTCGCCACAGGTGCCTGTACTACTGAAGAAGGGAGTGCAGGAAAAGCAGCAGAGTTATCATTGGAAACAGGGAGAGCGAAGATAGTTTCCGGTGGCGGCCACTATTTCCTTATACTACCGTCCACTTCCGAAGCCCGATTGAAAAGGGGGCAAAAACAGCAGCGTTGCGCAGGAAGCATGGCGGGCGCTGATTACCTGCCGGTGGCAGCCGTTATTTGCTCAGCACAAACTCCACTTCCCCGAAGCCAAACTGCAGGATTTCGCCGCCCCGTTCGAGACAGAGATGCCCATCTGGTAATACTCCCCTGATGATGCCCTGAAAAACGACGCCGTCTTTCCGGTACAGGCCGGGTTGCTGCCAGCGAAAGAGCTTTGAGGTATATTCTGCCAGGAGTGTATCAAGAGCGGACATTTGCAGTGTCCGGATGCGGGCGTCCAGGCAGCTGCATAGCTCCCGGGCCATGGTGGCAGCGTCCCATGTTTTGCCGGTGATCTGCTTTAATGACACGGCGTTGGGAAGATCGTCCGGAAATTTTCCCTGATTCAGGTTGAGTCCGATTCCGATAATGGCATAATGCCACATATTACCCCGCAATACATTTTCTATCAGGATGCCTCCTGCCTTTCTGTCACGCCAGTAAATATCATTCGGCCATTTGATAATGGTTTCGTCGCCGGCATAAGCGGTGAGGAAATCATGTGCGCCGAGGGCCACTGCCATGCTCAGCATGAACTGACGGGAAAGCGGCAACATGGCTGGTTGCAGCGCTACAGAGAGAGCGAGGATGTCACCGGGACGGGCTATCCATTGTTTGCCACGGGTTCCTTTTCCTGCTGTCTGGTTGCTGGTAAACCAGGCTGTGCCGGATGTCACCTGGCCCGAATTTACCTGCTCCATGGCATAGTTATTGGTGCTGTCAATTTCGTCTAAAATATAAAACGGGTGTCCTACCACATGAACCTTTTTTAGTCTTAAAACAGCCGGAAAAGTACTTCATTTTATTATTTTCTTAACATTTGTAGGCCCTGAAGCATGATATTTCTGCATGTTATATTAGTGCTTGTTTAGTAACTTTGACAATTAAAGTTTATTTTTAACAAAAACGAGATTTATTGGCACCCTTAACCGTTCTGAGCACGAGGAAAAAGGCCCAAACGCGCCTGACCAGAGAAAGTGAAATTTTTACCACCATCATAAAAGCCATACAGGAAAAGAAGGGGGAAAATATCGTATCCCTGGATTTACGCCAGATTCCTGAAGCCGTGGCCGATTTCTTTGTAATATGTGAAGCCAATTCCAATACCCAGGTAAGAGCTATCGCCGATTTTGTAGCACACGAAGTAGAACTGAAGCTAGGTGAAGCCCCTTATAAACACGAGGGTTTTACTGCTCAACAGTGGATACTGGTGGACTACGTAAATATTGTAGTGCATATTTTCCAGCCGGAAACAAGGAAGTTCTATAATCTCGAGGAAATGTGGAGTGACGCCGACAGGATGGACCACAACGATGACTGAACAAAACAGTCGTGAAAGTATTAATTATTATATAAATATTCTGATTGTAATAAACATCCGTAAAGGAGCGTAAGATTATGGAAAAAGGAGGCAATAACTTCAACAAGGGTTCAGAGAAATCTCCAAAGAAAGGACCGAAGTTCAATATATACTGGGTATATGCTTTTATTGGCATCGCCCTGCTCGCAATGAACTTCTTCCCTGATTTCAGACCCTCTACCAAAGAGATCAGCTTCCAGGAATTTCAGGTAAGTTATTTGAAACCTGGGGACGTAGATAAATTGGTCGTTGTTAACAAGAAATATGTAGAAGTCTACATAAAACAGGACAGTCTTAAACTGCCTAAATTCACGGAAGTGGCCAGAAGCCGTTTTGGCGGCGGCCTGAATCCGGGCCCTCACTACCGCTTTTCTATTGGTAGTGAAGAAAGCTTCAAAAAGGACATCGACAAAGCCCAGGAAGGGATACCGATGGAAAACCAGGTCAAAATCTCCTATGACGAACGTCAAAGCTGGTTTGAACCTATCTTCCAGTTGCTGTTGCCCATTATCCTGATCATTGGCCTGTGGGTATTGCTGATGCGTAAAATGGGCGGCCCTGCCGGCGGTAGCGGTGGCCCGGGAGGTATCTTCAATATCGGCAAGTCAAAAGCCACCTTGTTTGATAAAGGCACCCGCGTAAACATCACGTTCAACGATGTGGCCGGCCTCGACGAAGCGAAAGTGGAAGTGATGGAAATTGTGGACTTCCTGAAAAATCCGAAAAAATACACCTCCCTGGGTGGTAAAATACCAAAAGGAGCCCTGCTGGTAGGCCCTCCGGGTACTGGTAAAACCCTGCTGGCCAAAGCGATGGCAGGGGAAGCACAGGTACCTTTCTTCTCCATGTCCGGTTCTGATTTCGTGGAACTGTTCGTGGGCGTAGGCGCCAGCCGTGTACGTGACCTGTTCAAACAAGCCCGCGAAAAAGCGCCTTGTATCATCTTCATCGATGAAATCGACGCGATCGGTCGCGCCAGAGGTAAAAACGTTATGATGAGCAACGATGAAAGGGAAAACACCCTGAACCAGCTGCTCGTGGAAATGGACGGTTTCGGTACCGACAGCGGCATCATCATCCTGGCGGCCACTAACCGCCCGGACGTACTGGACAGCGCCCTGCTGCGCCCAGGCCGTTTCGACCGTCAGATCTCTATTGACAAACCAGACCTGGCCGGAAGAGAAACCATTTTCGAGGTACACCTGAAGCCTATCAAAACATCCCCTAACCTGGATGTGAAGAAACTGGCCTCAATGACTCCCGGTTTTGCCGGCGCCGATATCGCCAACGTATGTAACGAAGCGGCCCTGATCGCTGCCCGTAAAGGCAAGACACAGGTGGAAATGGAAGACTTCAACGACGCCATTGACCGTGTGATCGGTGGTCTTGAGAAGAAAAACAAAATCATCTCCCCGGAAGAAAAAGAAGTCATCGCTTATCACGAAGCCGGGCATGCCATCTGCGGATGGTACCTCGAACACGCTAACCCGCTGGTAAAGGTGACCATCGTTCCCCGCGGCGTGGCTGCGCTGGGATACGCACAATACCTGCCGAAAGAACAATACCTGTACAATACCGAACAACTGCTGGACGATATCTGCATGACCCTTGGCGGCCGTGCGGTAGAGGAACTGGTATTCGGTAAAATATCCACCGGCGCACAAAACGACCTGCAGGTAATTACCCGTATGGCCTATGCTATGGTGACCGTATACGGTATGAACGATAAGATTGGTAACGTGTCTTTCTATGATCCAAACAGCGATCAGTCTTTCACCAAACCATACTCTGAAGAGACATCCCGGATGATCGATGAAGAAGTACGGAAACTGATCGATGCAGCTTATGTAAGGACTAAAAACCTGCTGACAGAAAGAATGGAACAGGTGAAAACCCTCGCCAAGGAACTGCTGGAAAAAGAAGTTTTATACCAGTCCGACCTGGAAAGGCTGATCGGCAAACGTCCGTATGATGTGCCGAGAGAACATCACCTGGGCAAGGAAGGCATGACTACTGACGGCGTACATCCGACAGACATCATCAATCCTTCTCCTTCACCTGCTAATGCATAAATTTTGATATGAAGATTTCTCCTGCCAAGGAAAATATTCTGAAGAGAGTACGGAATGCGTTAAGCCAGCCTGTACAGTTGCCCTTCCCCAATTCGGAGGGCAACTCCTCTGTTTTCAAAACAGAGAACGAAGGACTGGAGCTGAGGTTTGCAGAAGAATTTACCAGGTTACAGGGGAAATTTGTTTTCTGTACCAGCAAAGCGGAACTACTCGAAAATCTGCGCCTGCTGTCAGATAATAAGGACTGGCGGAACGTATTCTGCCAGACGCCTGCCCTGCTGAAAGTGATAGGTAAGAATGATCTGCCTACGCTGAACCAGGGTAATATACACGAAGCGGATGCAGCCATCACAGATTGCGAATACCTGGTGGCCCGCACCGGTACAGTAGTGCTCAGCGCCGCTCAACCCAGCGGAAGAGCGGTACCGGTTTATGCGCCTGTTCACATTATGGTGGCTTATACCCACCAGCTGGTGTTTGACCTGAAAGACGCTTTCAGCAGGCTGAAAGACAAATACGGCAACGAACTGCCTTCAGCAGTTTCTTTTGCTACAGGCCCAAGCCGCACGGCAGACATCGAAAAAACACTGGTAGTGGGCATCCACGGACCGAAAGAAGTATACGTATTTTTAGTAGACGAATAAATCATCAGCAATAGCCTTCCGCTTACAGGTTTTAACAGAACATCCCGTTCTCCTGAAACCATATGCGGAAGGCTATAATGTTTGAGAGATAACGCAAATTGTCACATGGAAATTCCTTTACCAGCCAATAAGAAAATATACTTTGCTTCCGATTTTCATCTCGGGGCGCCCAACATGACCGTCAGCCGGGAGCGGGAAAAACTCATCGTGCAATGGCTGGAAATGGTGGAAAAAGATGCTGCGCATATCTTTCTGGTTGGAGACCTTTTCGATTTCTGGTTTGAATATAAACATGTGATCCCCAAAGGATATACACGCCTGCTGGGCAAACTGGCGGACCTGACCGACAAAGGCATCGGGATATCGGTATTTATCGGCAACCATGATATGTGGATGGACGGCTACTTTGAAGACGAGCTGAACATCCCGGTTTATTATGAGCCTCAGGAATATACCATAAATGGTAAGAAGTTTTACATTGGCCATGGTGACGGGCTGGGGCCCGGCGACCATGGATACAAATTTCTCAAGAAGATTTTCCGCAATCCCGTATGCCGCTGGTTGTTTTCCTGTATTCATCCGGTAATGGGCATCTCACTGGCCAACTACTTTAGCCGCAAGAGCCGGGCCGCTACAGGCCAGGAACTGGAGCATTTTCTGGGAGAAGACCAGGAATGGCTGGCTATCTACAGTCGTGAAGTATTGCAGCGTGAGCATTTCGACTATTTTATTTTTGGTCACCGGCACCTGCCGCTGGACCTGAAGGTGGGGCCTGACAGCCGTTATATCAACCTCGGTGAATGGCTTAACTATACTTCCTACGCGGTGTTCGACGGCGCTTCCACCACGCTGGAGTTCTTTACCGAAGCGGGCGCGAAACTGGCAGGGTCAGGCGTCAAGGATCTCGTGCAGGATAGGCGGTGAATGTAATTCCGTGAAATCCGGCATATGCAGCCGGAGAAAATCCAGATAAGCGTATAATAACTTTCTTCTCTTTTCTTTTGCCATGCTGACTGCTGCCAGCTGCTGTACTTCGCTGCATTGAATCAGCCGGTCGGTGAGCTCACTGTATTCGGGGTCCAGATGGTCTGTATGGTGGGGCGGCAGATAGCAGAACGTTCCCTCCTGCAAGTCCAGGTAAGGCGTATATTCCGAGAAGTGGCCGTTGAGCCGGAAGCCCAGGAATTCCGCCAGTTTGAGGGTGTAAAACAGGGGTAGGTTGGCAATAACCGCCGTGGGAGAACCATCCAGCAGTTGCAGCGTATTTTCCGTAAAATAATACAGTTCGAGCTGTTGCTCCGGTTGCTTCAGGCTTTTCTGCAGCAGTTCGATGAGATACAGCGCAATCGTGTTTTTGACCACGTTGTAATGCAGGGAAGTATAGATATAGCCTAGTTTGAACTCGGAAATGCGGTGCAGGTTTTTGACTTCATGGTGATACACCACCATTTCGAGGATATTGCCGGGTTGAAGCAGGTTGCCTTTGGCTGCTTTGGGCTTGGAAGACCGGACACCATTAACGATATACGATTGCAGCCCGAACAGCTCCGTGAAAATGCCTACGATCACGCTCGTGTCGCCATATTTCACCGTACGTAATACTATGCCGCGTGTTTTGTGAAGCAACTGTCTCTGTTTTTAAGGATACCGCAGGAATAAAGTTGCAATTTAGGGCAAACAAATGTAATTCATCTGCCGGCAACAGGTTAGCTAATGGGTATTTTAACTACCTTTACGCCATTTAACAAATTGAAAAATCCTTATGTGGCAACGTTTAGCCAGCTTTGTGCTAAAATTCCGACTAACGCTCCTACTCCTGTTATTGGTCGCCACCGGCGTCATGGCATTTTATGCCTCCAAGGTGCAGATGTCTTACGACTATGTGGCCACCATACCGCATGATAATCCGAAATTTCTGGAGTACCAGGAGTTTAAGAAGAAGTTTGGCGGAGATGGTAATATGCTGGTGCTGGGCGTACAGACCGATAAATTTTTTCAGGCAGACTTTTTCCGTGACTATCTGCAGCTGAATCATGATCTGAAGAAGATCAGCGCCGTGGAAAATATACTGAGCGTTCCGCTGGCCATCAACCTGGTAAAGAACGACAGTACACAGAAACTGGAAGCCGGCCTGCTGTTTAAGGACAGCAGTTACACACAGGCGCAGATAGACAGTTTAGCGGGTGTTTTCAGGACGCTGCTGTTTTACAGGGGATTGCTCTATAATCCCGATACAAAGGCCTATATGATGGCCATTTATGTTAATAAAGACGTTTTTAATTCTCCTAAGCGTACCGCTGTTGTTGCAGAAATCAATAAACTGGCACAGGCCTTCCAGGACAAGCATCATACAGAAGTACATTTAAGCGGCCTTCCCTTGATTCGTACAGTCATGGCCGTTAAGGTTGCGGATGAACTGAAACTTTTCCTTAAGATCTCTTTTCTGTTGACGGGCCTCATTCTCTTTTTATTTTTCCGTTCTTTCGGCGCGGTGCTGATGTCGATGGTGGTGGTAGCTATCGGCGTGGTGTGGTCTGTGGCCACTATCGTGCTGATGGGATACAAGATCACGCTGCTGACAGGTTTGATACCATCGCTGATTGTGGTGATCGGTATTCCCAATTGCGTGTACTTCCTCAGTAAGTACCATACAGAATATGCGAAGCATGGCAATAAGACGAAAGCGCTGGTGCGTATGATACAACGGATGGGTATTGTGACGTTGTTTACCAATCTTACCGCCGCTATTGGTTTTGGCGTGTTTTGTTTTACCAACAGCGCCATCCTGAAAGAGTTCGGTGTGGTAGCAGGACTGAACATTATGTTCATCTTCCTGATCTCCTTTATTTTCCTGCCGTCTGTGTTGAGTTTTCTGCCTCCTCCGAAGACCAAACATACCAATTACCTGGAGAATGGTTTCCTGGGCTCGGTGCTGGATTTTCTTACCACGCTGGTGTTTAAATACCGCAAGCCGGTATACTTTGTTACCGGTGCGCTGGTGATTGCTGCATTGGTGGGCATGAGCCGGCTGAAATCTGTGGGCTATATGCTGGACGATATCCCGAAGACAGACAAACTGTATACTGATCTGAAGTTTTTTGAGAATAATTTTAAAGGGGTGATGCCTTTGGAGATTGCTGTGGACACCAAACGCAAGAACGGCGTGGTGAACCTGCAAACGCTCAACAAGCTGGATGAACTGACACAGCTGATTGCTGCGCAGCCTGATTTTGCGCGGCCTTTATCCGTAGTGGAAGGTATCAAGTTTGCGAAGCAGGCGTATTACAACGGAGACAGTTCCAATTATGCCGTGCCCAATACATTTGATCTGGGTTTTCTGGCGCCTTATCTCCGGATGAAATCCGCCAATACCGGCGCTAACGCTTCCGCCTCTACGTTTTCAAAGCTGGTGGCCTCATTTATGGACAGTACCAGGCAGGTGGCGCGTGTGAGCGTGAATATGAAGGACGTGGGATCGCAACGGCTGCCTCAGCTGATGGACTCGCTGGAGCCGAAAGTGACCGCTATTTTTGACACTGCGCATTATAAAGTGACCTTCACCGGTACCAGCGTTATTTTCCAGGAAGGTACACGTTTCATTATCAACGGTTTAACAGAGAGTATCCTGTTGGCTTTTGTACTGATCATGGTATGTATGCTTTACCTGTTCCGTTCATGGCGGATGTTGCTGATATCACTGATCCCGAATATTATTCCACTGGTAGTAACAGCAGGAATAATGGGATGGGTTGGCGTGGCCCTGAAGCCTTCCACGGTATTGGTGTTCAGCGTGGCCTTGGGTATAGCCATTGACGTAACCATCCGTTTTCTGGTGAATTTCAAGCAGGAGCTGCCGCATCATAATCTGGACATATCGGCCACGGTGAAGCAGACCATTCATGAAACGGGGCTGAGTATTATTTATACATCGATGATCCTGTTTGCCGGGTTTATGATTTTCAGTTTCTCTGAATTCGGAGGTACCAAGGCGTTAGGATGGCTGACCTCCCTGACGCTGGTGGTAGCGATGATCACGAACCTGACTATTCTGCCGGCTTTGTTGTTGTGGATGGAGAAAGCTTTGTTAAAGAAAGCGCGGAAAAAAGAGTTGTGGAAACCGCTGGATGAAGAAGAAGATATCGAGATGTCTAAACTGGGTGTAAACGACACCGAGTAAACTTTAAATAGGAAAGCGCAAAGCAGCAAGGATGCCGAAGTATTTTAAAAGCGGCGTCCTTGCTGCTTTGCGCATTTTATGCACTATGCTAAACAAATTATTTTTTTTAGCTAAAATGGACAAAAAAAGGCTTTAAAATAATCTAGTGGGCAGCATTCAAATACCCTTATCACCGCTTGTATAAAAGCTGTGTATATACCGGATAAAAAATAAGAGGTTTATAATGCCATTCTAACCACTAGTTCATGAAAAACAAGTACTTAAAAGGTGCTCACTTATCTGAGCGCAAGTTTAAGGAGATCCTGCGGCTGTTCGCCGACGATCTCACTGCGACGCAGATCGCGGATATCAGCGGAGTAAGCAGAGTAACGATTAACAGTTACCTGAAAAAGCTTAGAAACCAGATAGCCCGTTTTTGTGAGGCGCAGCATCCAGCGCCGGTTCCGGTCGTAGCCTACGACAACCGGCAGGTTGAAACCCAGACAGACCACGACGGCGACACGCTGGTGGCTGTCAAACCGGAAGTTGACCGCATCGTAAAGCCGGTCATTTTTGGTATCTGCAGAATTGCTGACCGGTTGCACACCGAAATTTTACCTGATGTAAGCAGACCTATGATCCACGCCGCCACCCGCGGCCGTTCCGTGTTGGAAACACTGGATACGACGGAGCGTTTGCGTCGGTTTAACGGGGTGGTGGACCTGGGCCAGTACCGTTTGTACAGACTGGGCAGTTCAACGACAGACACCGTTAACGGCGGACCGTTAATGGACGAAGTAGATGCATTCTGGGGACTTACCAAGCATCGCCTGGCCAAGTTCAAGGGATTGAACCGTAATACGGCTTATTTGCATCTGAAAGAATGTGAGTACAGGTTTAATCATCGTAATGAGGACCTGTACAGCGTGTTGCTGGAGTTGTTAAAAAACTACCCGCTCACCCTTTCCTAATAACTTATTTGTCCCACCAACCGGTGGGACAACATTTATTTCGATTTAGATTTTGATGATGAGTGCAGGTGGTACTCTTGCCGCTTGTTTATTTTCATATGTATATAAATTTGTTAAAAAAATAATAAGTTAACACTTTGTTAAAAAGATGTTATCTGAATGTTATAGCCAATTTTTCCAGCTTAATTTTTTGTTAATAAAAACTATATTTACAGCTGGTTGAAAATTTGTTAAGGAAACTGCTTATGGGAAAGAAGTTAACTACTTCTTAAAGCGATTTATTGAATAAATCGTAATAGAAGTGGTCGGTTTTTGCGATTATAATACTGTATTGTACCTGCCGGCTTTAGTTCTCCACAATTACATCAACTTTTATTTACGACAAGGAAACCAAAGGAAATTGAGACTAAAGGTCTCGATATAGATTAGTATTTATTGAAGGTTAAAAACTAGGAACAAAATCATGCTTATGAGGAAAGTATTATTTCTCCTCCTGGCCGTGCTCTGCGTGGTCGGTCAGGCTTTTGCGCAAAGTCGCAACCTAACGGGGAAAGTTACCGACGGGAAAGACGGATCTCCTATACCTGGCGCAACCATCCAGGTAAAAGGTACCACCAGAGGTACAGCCACCACTCCAGATGGCTCATTCAGCCTGCAGGTATCTGCAAACGATGTATTAGTAGTATCATTTATCGGCTTTGAAAGCAAGCAAGTGCCTGTTGGAAATGCCACCACACTCAAAATTGCCCTCTCTACAGACTCCAAGAGCCTGGACGAGGTGGTAGTAACCGGTTATACCCTGGAGAAAAAAGTTAACTCCACTATCGCCGCATCTACCATTACCGGTGCAAAGGTGAACAACATTTCCCTGCCTGATGTAAACCAGATGCTGCAGGGTAATGCTCCCGGTATTTCCGTGTCCACCAACTCCGGCCAGCCCGGCTCCAAAACAGAGGTAAGGGTACGTGGTATTGGTTCTGTGTCCGCCAGCAACAGCCCACTGTATGTACTGGACGGTATCATCATGTCCTCCGGTGATTTCACGCAGAACACACCTTCCCAGGACATCCTTTCCAGCCTGAACCCAGCCGACATCGAAAACATTACCATTTTGAAAGACGCGTCTGCAACAGCGCTCTATGGTTCCCGTGGTTCCAACGGTGTGGTGGTTATTACTACCAAAACCGGTAAAAAAGGCCAGAGCAGAATCAATTTCAATGGTAAATTCGGTTTCCAGAACCTGGCCAAAAGCATTCCGATGATGAACGCCACCGAGCTGCTGCAATATCAGCGCGATGGACTGGCCAACGTTTTAAATGCAGATGGCACCAGAAAATACTCTGATGCTGACATTAAAAAATTCCGTCCTGACCACCTGGCTGATTATAACACAGACTGGATGGACCTGGCTTTCCGTACCGGCAAGACCCAGTCCTACGGCGTCAACGCCAGCGGCGGTAATGAAAAGACTACCTTCTATGCTTCCGGCGATTACTTCAAACAAGACGGTATTCTGATAGGCAGCAACTTTAGCCGCTATTCCGGTCGCCTGAACGTAGATCACAAGTTCAACGACAAATTTGATCTGAGCGTGAAAATGAGCGGTTCCTATACCGATCAGAACAGCGCGGGTCCTGGTAACTCCTACTCTTCTCCGCTGATGGGCGCCATCACACAGGTTCCCTGGATCCCTGCGAAAGACGAGAACGGTAATCCTTATATCGGTTATGTAGGCGGACAGCCTGGTTCTCCTACCTGGTCCGGTGTTGCCGACATCCCTGATGCATGGCGTCCAACCCTGCAGGGTGGTAACTTCCTGCACACAGTTGCCAACAACTACCGCAAGAACAACAATACACAAACGATCTTCAACGCAGCCCTGGGTTACAACATCATTGAAGGTCTGCGCTTCGTGGTAAAGGGTAATGCAGAGCTCACCAACATCCGTGAGAAACAATGGACTGCGCCGAACTCCTATGATGGCCGCAACTATGGCGGTTATCTGTACAACGGCAGCACCAGCATTGGTCTGTATACCGCTCAACAGTTGCTGACTTACAACTTCAGCATCAACAAAGATCATAACTTCCGCCTGTTGGCCGGTAATGAATATTCTTACCAGAACCGCAGCTATTTCCTGTATGCAAAGAACGGTTTCCCTGGCAATCAGTTGCAGGTGCCTGACGTAGGCGCTAACCTGTTTGATGGCGCCGGCAGCGAAAGCGGTTATGCTTTCCAGGGCCTGATCGGCAAAGCTGACTACGACTATAAATCCAAATACTTCCTGAGCGCCAGCTACAGAAGAGACGGTTCTTCCCGTTTCCCTAAAGATGCCCGCTACGGTAACTTCTACTCTGTAGGCGCTGCATGGCGTATTACGGAAGAAGAGTTTGCCAAAAACATTTCCTGGCTGAACGATCTGAAACTGCGCTCCAGCTATGGTATCATGGGTAACGCAGAAGGGCTGGGTAAATACCCTGACTTCCCTTTCCGCGGCCTGTACAGCCTTTCCGGTGCTTACCTGGGTGAAACAGCTGCATTTGCCAACCAGCCTGGTAATCCTAACCTGAGCTGGGAAAAACAAAACCTGTTCGACATCGGACTGGATTTCAGCGTGCTGAATCGTCGTGTATACGGTAGCGTTGGTTTTTATGACAAACGTTCCTCTGCCTTGTTGATGGAACTGCCGCTGTCTATGACCACTGGTTTTGAAGCGATCAACATGAACGTTGGTAAAATGATGAACCAGGGCTTCGAAATAACTATCGGCGGTGTTCCTGTAGCTACTAAAAACTTTACCTGGACTTCCGACGTGAACTTCGCTACCCTGCGTAACAGAGTGTTGGACTTGGGTGGCCAGCAGGCTATTCCTGCCGGTTCCAGACAACGTATTGAAGTGGGCAGACCCTTCGGTTCCTGGTATATGCCGGTATGGTATGGTGTAGATCCGCAAACTGGCAACCCACTGTGGGTTGGCAACGATGGTAAACCTACCACCAGCTACACAGAAGCTCAGAGCAACAGACAATTTGTAGGTCAGGCACTGCCTAAGATCACTGGCGGCTGGACCAACAAAATCAACTACAAGGAATTTGATCTGTCTATGCTGATCACTTTCAGCGCTGGCAACAAAGCATACAACTCTAACCGCGCCAACCTGGAGAGCGACGGTTCCAACACCCGTAACCAGGCAAAAGACGCATTGGACCACTGGCAAAAGCCTGGTGATATCTCCGACAGACCAAAAGTGGTTTTCGGTAGCATCACTGGTAATCAGATTTCTTCCCGTTATCTGGAAGATGTTTCTTACGCCAGAATCAGAAACCTTACCCTGGGTTACACACTGCCCAAACGCCTGCTGGGTAACATGAAACTGCAGTCTCTGCGTGTTTATGCACAGGCTGAGAACCTGTACACCCTGACCAGCTACAAAGGATGGGATCCGGATATCAACACTAACCCGCTGCCTCCAACCAGCACTGCTTCCGTTGCTACTACCAACGCAGGTGTTGATTTCTATCGTTATCCTACTTCCCGCGTGTTTACATTTGGTATCAGTGTAGGATTGTAATTGAAGAAGTTGATTAACAAAAACCTTGGTTAAATTATGAAATATCCAAAACTTTCTATACTCGCGCTGACGGCCGCTACTGCGTTTTCCGCATGTAACTCCAAGCTGGACATCGCACCTTCCAATGCGTTGGATAATGAATCAGCAGTCACCGAAGCAAATGCCCGTATTCTGGCCAACGGCCTGTATGAGCGTGCCCAGGAGCTGGAATATTATGGTCGTGATTTCAACGTGGTAACTGATGTTACCGGTAACGATATGAAGATCACTGCTGCTAACTCCAACCGTTTCCTTTACGAGTTTCAGTATATCTTCACGCCACTTACTGCTTCCCAAAGCAAAACATGGTTGAACGCATATCGCGTGGCCAATCAGGCGAGCGTGATCATCGATAAGCTGCCAGAAACAGCTACCACGAAAGAGTACAAAGGTGAAGCATATTTTATGCGTGCATTGGCGCACTTTGACCTGGCGAGAAGATATACCCGTCCTTATTCCCAAATGAAGAATGATGCGACGAAAGCCAATACAGGTGTGCCACTGGCCATAAAAGCGGTAGACAATCCCGCTACTTTTAAGCCTTCCCGTGCTACGCTGAAAGAAACGTATGATGCGATCATCAGCGATCTGAAAGCAGCAAAAAACCTGGCGCCTGATGCAGCTACCAAAACTGAAAAAGTTTTCCGTGGCTCTAAAGCTGCTGCCAGCGCATTGCTGACACGTGCTTACCTCTATGTCGGTGATACATCTAATGCCACTGATCCTAACTGGCAGGCTGTAATTGATGAAGCAACACCGCTCATTAATGCTTTCCCGCTGTGGAGCGACGCCAATTATCTGGCAAACTACACCACCAATAATCCTACTTCAGAGGATATCTTCTCCCTGCGTTTCCTGACACCGGAAAACAGAGGCGCTGATAACTTCGGTAATATCTACCTGCCCAATGATGGTACATCCACCAGCGGTTATGGAGACGTGCGCCTGAATCAGAACTTTATGTCCCTGCTGGAGGCTGCCGATTACCGTAACACGATAGTGAAAACATTCTCAGGCAACAACTACATGATGAAGTGGATTGGTAACGGTCTTGGTTTGACTGGTATGTCCAATGTGAAAGTGTTAAGAGTGAGTGAGGTGTTACTGAATCGTGCGGAGGCGTATATGCGTCAGGGCAACCTGCAACTCGCTGCCAACGACATCAGCAACCTGCGTCAGCACCGTGGATTATCAGCGTTTACTGCTTCTGACTTTAACAGCGTAAGAGCAGAGCTGATCAAACAGCGCAGACTGGAACTGGTAGGTGAAGGCTTTGGTGCTACCGATCTGTTCAGGTTCATGGGTAAACGCTCTATTGCCGATGCAGATGCATTACGTCAAAGTGAGATCCTGCCGACTAGTCAATATGTGGCATTTCCAATTCCACAGACAGAAATCGACGCTAACCCGAACATCGTACAGAATCCGGGTTACAACAAATAATTCACAGTACTTACTGCATAAAGGGGCGCCATCTGGCGCCCCTTTTTTATTTAAAACCATGTTTGGCATCCTGACAACCTTATTGTTGATATCCTCCCCATCTGTAAAAAAATTCTTTTATGCAGATTTCTTCTTATTCGCATAAAAAAAATGTATTTCTCCGGGTGTATTTTTCTCAACATTTCCAAATGTCTTCCTGTTATCTAGATGTTATTTAACGAATATTTATATCTATCTATATAGCAAAATATCTGAATTTGTCTGATATTATTTTAACCAATCCTGATAATATATCAGCTTTTTTTGTCGTAATTTAACTGAGTTAACTTCTATTTAGTCAATCAAAACCAAAATTGCTTATGAAAAAAGAGCTACTACTATGGCTGTTCGTGTGCAGCAGCGTTCTCAGCGCAGTAGCCCAGACACGAACGATTAGCGGAAAGGTTACGGATGCAAAAGATGGTTCTGCTCTTCCCGGCGTTACAGTCGTAATAAAGGGTACTACCAAAGGGGTTTTTACGTCTGGTGACGGTACTTACAAGCTAAATAATGTGGCCAGTGGTACAACACTCGTTTTTTCCTTTGTGGGATATCTTACCAAAGAGGTCCCTGTCGGTCCGGGCAATGAAGTTGACGTAGTCCTGGAAGCTGATAAAAAACAACTGGGAGAAGTGGTGGTAACCGCCGTAGGGTTGAAACGGAACGAAACCTCGCTGGGTTATTCGGTATCCACGGTCAAGCCCGATCAACTGGTACAAAAATCGGAACCTGACATGCTGAAAGGCCTGCAGGGAAAGGTAGCCGGTGTAGACATCAGAACTTCACAAGGTACACCGGGCGCCGCTACCCGTATCAACATCCGCGGTAACACCTCCTTTTTTGGTAATAACGAACCATTGATCGTAGTAGATGGGATTCCTTACAATAATGACCAGGTGACCACCTCCAGCCAGACATCAGGCGGAGGTGCCTATTCCAGCGGTCTTTCATCCCTCGACCCTAATGACATTGCTTCGATGACGGTGCTGAAAGGCGCCGCTGCGGCAGCACTTTACGGATCAAGGGCTTCCAACGGCGCGATCATTATCACTACCAAATCAGGCAGCGCCAATACAGGCAAACGGAAAACAGAAGTGACCTACTCCTCTTCCCTTTCCATGGAAAGAGTGGCCAATCTTCCTAAATACCAGAATGAATACGGTCCCGGCGCCAGCTTCAATTACCAGAATGCCAACGGCTCCTGGGGACCCCGCTTCGGCACGAGGGATTCAATACCCGTTTGGCCCGACTACCTGAAAGCTTTCCCGGATTTGTTCCCCGCTTCCGGCAACATGGCTTACCGCGCAGTTCCCAATAACGTGAAAGACCTGTTCCGCACTGGCTGGATTACAGAAAATTCTGTGGGGGTGAACGGCGGCAACGATAAGTCAGCCCTTAGTGCCACTGCCTCCTATCTGAGCCAGGACGGCTATGTGCCTCACTCCTACTTCAACAGAGGTAATATGTCTATCGGTGGCGTGACCCGTCTCACAAACGGATTGACGGTAAACGCCAATTTCAGCTATAGCACCAGTAACCAGGGTGGCAGTATCTTTGGTGAGAACCAGGTGCCCGGCGCAGCTTCTTCTTTCGCGCGTAACCTCTTTCTGGGACGAAACTGGAACATCGCCGGCCTGCCTTTTGAAAATGCTGCCGGTAAACCGGTATCTACCAACAGCGCACAATATGATAACCCGCTCTGGGCTTTCGCCCATAATACTATTACCACCGCTACCGACCGGTATGTGGCTGGTTTAAAACTCAACTATGAAGTGTTACCTTGGTTTAACCTCAGCTATCAGTTTGGGGTGAACCAAAATAATTTCCTTCGTAAAGAAGTAACGGACATCGGCTCCAGAGGCGCGGAAGGTAACGGACAGATCATACAACAGAACTACCGTTTCACAGAATTGGAATCCAACCTCATTGGTACGTTTACGCCTAAACTGAAAAATGAAGACTTCGGTTTGAAAATACTGGTAGGCCATAACGTTAACCAGCGTACGACAAAATCTCAGATCAATACAGGTAAAACCATTGTAGTACCGGGTGTATACTCTCTGTTGAATACCAAAACAGTGATCCCGACAGAAGATATCTTCATGCAGCGCAGGTTGTGGGGTATTTTCGGAGAAGTGGACCTGGACTATAAGAAGTGGTTGTTCCTGACACTGACAGGCAGAAACGACTGGTCTTCCACGCTGCCTTCCAGCAACCGTAGCTATTTCTATCCCAGCGTGGCGGCATCGTTTGTGTTTACCGATGCGCTTAAGATGGAAAGCAAAGTGCTGACCTTTGGTAAACTGCGTGCCAGCTGGGCCAAAGTGGGCAGGGATGCGGACCCTTACCAGTTATTCAATATTTTCAGGGTTAACCCCGCCTTCCTCGGGCAGTCCGGTGTGATGCAAGACCCTTCTGCGGGCAATCCTAATCTGAAACCGGAGTTCACACAGGACTTTGAAGTGGGAACCAACCTGGAGTTTTTTGAGAGAAGGATAACGTTAGATTTTGCGTGGTATACCCGGTTGTCTACTAACCAGATCGCACCGCTGTCCCTGCCACCTTCTTCCGGCTACGGACAAGTGATCGATAACTATGGAAAGCTCACCAATAAAGGTATTGAAGTGGACCTGAACGTAGTGCCTGTACGTAATGAGAACCTGACATGGAGCATACATGGTATTTTCACAAGAAACAGAAGCGTGGTGAAAGAGCTGAAGCCAGGTGTTACCCGCCTGTTGCTGGCTGGTGTGCTGGATGAAATATCCCCCTTCCTGGAAGCCGGCAAGCCATACGGCTACCTGCGCGGAAGTGCTAACGTACGCGATAAAGACGGCAGCCTGCTCATTGATCCCAGCAACGGATACCTGATCAGAAGCCCTGAACAACGCATGGTAGGCGACCCTAACCCCGATTTCAAGGCAGGCCTGGGTACGACTCTAAACTATAAAGGATTTTTCCTGAATGCACTCTTCGATCTGACCAGAGGTGGTGATATCTATTCCGTTACTGTTAGCTCTCTGCTAGGGCGTGGTGTGACCAAAGACAACGGTGTTGAACAACGCGAAAATGTATACGTTATTCCGGGATACTATGGAGATGTGAATACAGGTACACCATTACTGGATGATAAAGGGAATAGAATTCCCAACCATACTGCGATTAGCCGTTTTGAAATGTTCTTTGGTGAAACTTTCGCTATCAACTCAGCGACGGAATGGAATGTGTATGATGCTACCGTGTACACCTTCCGTGAGTTGACACTGGGATATGATTTTCCAAAGAAGTGGTTCAGCAAAACGCCTATCGGTGCGTTGACACTGACACTGACAGGAAGAAACCTCTGGTATTATGCACCAGGTTTCCCCAAGTACACAAGATTCAATCCTGAAGTGGGCAGCTTTGGTTCTACCAACGTCCAGGGTATAGAATTGTCCGGTGCGCCTACTACCAGACGTTTTGGTGTAAACGTGAAAGTGACATTCTAGTTTATTACAAAAAATTGAACCGATGAAAAGACTAAGCAGTATAATTTTAGCTACGCTCGTTGTAGTGACGGGATGTACTAAGGGGTTTCTGGATATCAACAAAGATCCTAACAACCCTTCCACCGCATCATTGAGTTTACTACTAACAGGTGCGCAGCAGGGGTTGGCATATGATCTGGGTTTTACCAATGCTGCCCGTGGTGCGAATGGTCTTACGGAAGTGCTGGCGGTATACACTCACCAGATAGTGGTGAGGGAGAGCCAGGACCAGTACGGGGCCACCGGTATATCCACTGATCTTAACGGCGCATGGTCGTCTTTTTACAGCGCGCAGGCGGTAAGCGGTCTCCCTGACTTTATCGGGATGCTGCAAAACGTGGATGTGCTGATTACGCAAGCTTCCGCCAACAACGCCCGCCATTATGCCGGTATTGCGAAGTTGCTGAAAGCGTATGGTTTTAGCCAGTTTGTGGATGCTTTTGCAGACGTTCCTTTTTCGGAGGCCAACCAGTTTGCGACTAAGGGTACCCGCTATCCGAAATATGACAAGGGCGCAGATATTTATAAGCAATTGTTCCCGATGATTGACGAAGCCATTGCTGATCTACAAACAGCCAACGGTGTGTTGGAACCGGGTAAAGATGATTTGTACTATGGCGGCGATGTGAAAAAGTGGATTAAGTTTGCCAATACGCTCAAATTAAAATTGTACAACCAGGTGCGCCTGGTGCAGGACGTGTCCGGACCGGTCAACCAGTTGATCAGTAGCGGTAACCTGTTCAGCCAGACGAGCGACGGGTTTATGATGAAGTATACATCACAGGTGGCGCCCGATGACAGAAACCCGGGTTACAGTGAATATTATGCTACCCAGAAGACGCATTATATCAGTCCCTGGTTTTATGAAATCCTGAAAGGGTACAACCCCAGGTTGTTCACAGGTATTAAGGACCCTCGTATTCCGTATTATTTTTACAATCAAAACTCCAAGGCAGGCGGTTCCCAGAACCCCACAGAATATCGTGACTCTGCCTTTATTTCCATCTATTTCGGGTCTACCGGTACCAACAAAGGTGCTTCGCAGGATAACAGCATGACGGTATTCGGGCTGTATCCGGTGGGTGGTCGTTATGATGCCGGTGATGCAGTAGTGGTAAATGCTGGCAGTGGTACCGGTGCGGCGCCTTTAAGGATGCTTACTTATGCTGATGTGCTTTATATAGAAGCAGAGCTGATGAATGTTGGTCTTGTGGCCGGTGATGCCCGTAAGAAGCTGTCTGACGCGATCGATGAGTCCTTCAAGCAGGTGGATTTTGTTGCGAACCTTGCCAAAGGCGGACAAAATGTGCCGACCATTGTAGGCACTGCTTCTACCACTTACCGGAATGCCGTGCTGGGCGTATATGATGCCAGGACTACCGCTAAAGACAAGCTGGAAATCATCATGACGGAAAAATGGATACAAGCCTTCGGGTTTAGCTGTGATACTTATTCAGATTACCGGCGTACTGGTTTCCCGGTATTATTTAATCCAAATGATCCGACGATGGCTCCTGGTGGTTTTGCGCAGCCTCCTATTTTGGGTAATCCCACACTGCCGCCTCCGCAGGCTAAGGTGCCGGTCGCCCTGGGCAGGAATTATCCGCTTTCGCTGCCATGGCCCAATGTTGATATACAGGTGAATCCCAATGCCCCTGCGCAGAAGCAGCCGGATATCACTCCCGTATTCTGGGATAAATAACATCCACATTCACGGATCCAAAAAAAGTAAGTATGAAGAATAAGATTATCTATATAACAATGTTGGCGGTTGGCGTGGTGATTTTTTATGCCTGTCGGAAGAATGATAACCCGAAGCTGCCGGATGGTGTTAGTAACCGTCAGGTGCCGCAGTTGACACAGGATAAAAGCAAAGCCGTGCTGATCCAGTCAGACAACCTGCCTGATTTTAGTACAGCCTTCAACGTGGCATTGTATTTTCCGACCGGCGTACAACCCAAAGCCACGGACGTAGTGGTGGCGATGAATGGGAAATACAACAATGTGAAGGTGTTGCAGGGCGGCATTGGTTCGTTGCCCACCACGGTGACTATGACCGGAACGCAGCTAATGCAGCTGTTTGGTCTCGGCGCCAACAGCCTTAAGGCGGGCGATTATTTTGAAGTGACCACTAATTTTACCATGAATGACGGTACGCAGATACATGGGTTTGGGGATACGGTTACTTTGTCAGACGGCACTAAACGTTACCTGCGTCCTTATGGCTCCGATGTGCTGAATTCAGCAGGTCTGATCCGGATACTGACCTATACTAAGGTATGCCCGTTGATAGTAAAAACTTACCTGGGAAGTATGACGGTGGATGATCCTGGTGTTACAGAAAGCACTTATCCGGTGACCGTATCTGTTAATCAGGACAGCACGATATTTACCTTCACCGGTTGGGCAGGCCTTGCGGGAGTGCCTGTGACGGCCACATTTGACAAGGCCAGTTATAGGTTTACCATGGCTAAACAAAAGATCGCAGACCTTTTCCAGGGATATCATAATCTGACGGTTTCGGGCAATGGGCAGATCAACCCTTGTGATACTACTATTGTATTGAATGTTACCACTGAGGTGGATGAAGGAAGTTTCGGCAGTAATGTGACAACTTTATCCAAGCCTTGATATTAACAAAGAAAGCAATTAACAGAAGCGCGTCATCCGTAAGGGTGGCGCGTTTCGCGTTAATACACAGATGGTTTAACTTATCAAGAATTATTTAGGCGCAAGCTAATTTGTTAAAAATATTACCTTCGCTTAGTAGAAAATATTTTTTTGTTTTTATATCTTGTGTCCGTTTTTAAACAAAAATTAACATTTTAAACAAAAATCAAAATCTGATTATTACCAAATCTGAATTCAAGGAAAGTATTAAATACCAAATCTGAATTAAGAATTAAAATTGAATTGTGTGATGTTGTAACCCGTTACTTACAGGCTTTGCTTATGATGCGTTAGAATCCTATGCTGTGGAGTAGTGTACCTAATGCCGATGCTGTGCATTTAGACAACTCGTGTACCACCTGCGTTTTCCCGGAATGATGTTAAGCACCTAGTAATCCAACGACCCTGTGTTTTAGGTTAACTGAAATATTTATCAAATCTAAATTGCTTATGAAAAGAGGACTACTCTTGTGGCTGCTCGTGGCCATTAGCGTCATGCATGCTGCTGCGCAGACGCGAACGATTACTGGTACAGTAAAAGATAGCAAGGGTAACTCCCCTATCCCGGGAGTTTCCGTGGCTGTCAAAGGTAAAGGTACCGGCACTTCCACCGGTCCGACCGGTACTTACAAGCTCCAGGTTGCTAACGGTACTACGTTGGTATTTTCATTCATCGGTTACACTGCCCAGGAAGTAGTGGTAGGCGATCAAAACGTAGTTGACATCACCCTGGAAGAGGATAAAAAACAACTCAATGAGGTAGTAGTGACCGCGTTGGGTATTACCAGGGAAAAGAAAAGCCTCGGTTATGCCGTACAGTCGGTGAAAGGCGAAGACCTGGTACGCGCTGGTGAAAACAATATCATCGAGTCGCTCTCTTCCAAAGCTGTAGGTGTTCAGGTAATTGGTTCCGGTGGTACTCCTGGTGCTTCCGCCAAAATCCTGATCCGTGGTAACTCTACCTTCACCGGGGATAATCAGCCGCTGATCGTAATTGACGGCGTGCCCATCGACAACTCCACCAATTCCACTGTGGCATTGACTTATCCGTACAATGCCAACCTGGCTGGTGTAAACAACTCCAACCGTGCATTGGATATCAACCCTGATGATATCGCCTCTGTGACTGTACTGAAAGGTCCCTCTGCTGCTGCATTATATGGTGCACGTGCAGGTAACGGTGCTATCGTGTATACCACCAAAAGAGGTAAAGCCGGTGGTGTGCGTGTGACTTATGACTTCAACGCTGCTTTTGATAAAGTAAGCCAGCTGCCTAAAGAACAAAATATTTATGCACAAGGTGCTTATGACGCTAACGGTGTACCTGTTTACCTGCCTAACTATACGCCTGGTGTAACCCCTTCCGTTTCAAGCTGGGGCCCTAAAATCAGTTCCCTGCCTGGTGTTAAAGTTTATAACAATACCAAAGACTTCTTCCGTACAGGAACCAACTATACCCACAACATTTCCGCGACTGGTGGAAATGAGGTGTCTACTTACCGCATCTCCCTGGCCCGTACAGACCAAAGCGGTATCGTTCCCAATACTAACTTCTATCGCACATCTGTTCGTGCCAACTTCGATTCAAAAGTTACACAGCGCCTGACGGTGAATGCCTCTATGAGCTACACTGCTACAGAAGGCACTAAAGCGCAGAACGGTAGCAATACCTCTGGTGTGATGTTGCCGCTGATGAGAACTCCTGTTACCTATAACCTGAAAGATTATGTGAACAAAGACGACGGTACTAACAGAAACTTCTACAGTCCTTACGATAATCCGTATTGGACAACAGAGTTCAACCCGTTCAAAGATAAGATTGACCGTTTTGTGGGTAATATCGGCGCTAATTTCGAAATCAACAGCTGGTTGAAAGCTACCTATAAATTAGGTGCTGATATTTATGCAGATGGCAGAAAGCAAGTGTTTACCCTGGGTTCCAATAATAACCCCAATGGTATGATCGAGGAAAACACCATCAGAAGCAGACAGTATTATTCTGATCTGATCCTGAGCGGTCACAAAGAATTTAACGAGAAGTATTCTATCACTGCCAATGTTGGTGGTAACCTGACCCAAACAAGTTTACAATCTTTGTATGGCCGTGGCACAGACCTGGCTATGCAGAACTATAACAACCTCGGCAATGCTTCCACTCTGTATGCTGATGAAACGCTTACTTTCCAGCGCTCTTCTGCATTGTTCTACGACGTACAGTTTGGGTATAAAAATATTGTTTTCATTGGTACTACCGGTCGTAATGAGTGGGCTTCCACTTTCTCTGAGGCAGTAAAAAACAATTTCTTCTATCCTTCTGTTAACGCATCATTTGTGTTTACAGACCTGCTGCCAAAGAACAGCATCCTGAGCTATGGTAAGTTGAGAGGTGCCATTGCCCGCGGTGGTCTCGCCCCTACAGCCTACTCTACCAAAACTTACTATGTAAAGCCTTTCTTTGCTGATGGCTTTACCGATGGTAACTCTTTCCCTTACAAAGGTCAGACAGGCTTCATCTACAACAACGTTTTCGGCAACCCGAACCTGAAAGCACAGACCGCTGTTGAAAAAGAAGTCGGTTTGGATGTAAAACTGTTTGATGGCCGTATTGGTATTGAAGCTACTTACTACAATAAGAAAACTTCTGACCTGTTGGTTTCTAAGCCACTGGCTGGTTCTTCTGGATTCCAGAAAGTATTGGCCAACACTGGTTCAATGGTAAACAAAGGATGGGAAATCGCCCTCTCCGGTGATGTGATCCGTTCTAAGGACTTCAACTGGGGCGTGAACATTAACTTTACCAGAAACAAAAACGAAGTACTGGAATTAGGTCCAAACGTTACCGAAATCGATGTTGAACCTGCCTTTGCTTCTATCGGTTCCTTCGCTATCGTGGGTCAGCCTTATGGAGCACTTTATGCTTCCAAATGGCAGCGTACCGAGAAAGGAGAGTTGATCATCGGTGCAAACGGTCTGCCTATCGTAGCTGATGAACGTGGTAACATCGGTAATCCCTTCCCGGACTGGACCGCTGGTGCAAGATCTACTTTCAATTATAAAGGCATTACACTGGGTGTTCTTTTTGATATCCGTCAGGGTGGTAAAATATGGAACGGTACAATTGCGAGAATGCATCAGTTAGGCAGGACCGCTGAATCTGCTGACAGAGAAAGGACCTATGTTATTCCTGGTGTAACTGACGATGGTACTGGTAAAATGGTGCCTAACACCAAAGAAATCACGGCAGAAAAATACTTCAAATCTTACTTGGGCGACGGCGCCGGTTCTGCAACAGAGAACGCTGTTTTCGACGGTTCCTGGGTACGTTTGAGAGAAGTGTCCCTGTCTTACCGCTGGAATTTCAAAGGACAGAAAATACTGCGTTTTGTTGAGCTCACCGCTTCCGGTCGTAACCTCTGGTTATCTACCAAATATCCTGGCGTAGATCCTGAAACCAGCCTGACTGGTGCAGGTTCTAACCTGACTGGATTTGACTACTTTAATAACCCGGGTACCAAATCTTACGCAATTGGTCTGAAAGTGGGCTTATAGTAGTGTAATAAAGTGAGATTTTAGCGATACTAAATTTGGTAAATACTAATAACGAGATAATGAAAAAAGCCATCATAGCATTAACACTGCCCTGCGTCATGCTTGCTACTTCCTGCAGCAAGTTTGTTGACGGGTATGAAACTTCTCCCAATAACACGACCAAAGCCACGGGGCCATTAGTGCTCTCCGGCGCGGAACTGGGATTGATGTCAGTTTATACGGGAACGCCTGCACGCGCTGCCGCCATTTTAACTCAACAGTTAGGTGGTACCGCAGATCAGATGCTGGCTTATGACATGTATGATATCAAAGAAGGAGATGCCAACAACGACTGGAATAATATCTTCAACAACATCATACAGCCTTGTAATGACATCATTGCCAATTACAGCGAGGGAAATGCTCATAACAAAGGAATAGCCCTGATCGTAAAAGCAATGGCCCTAGGCGTTGCTACAGATTTGTGGGGTGATATCCCTGCAAAGGAAGCAGGTATGGGCATCATCAATGGTAATTTCACACCTAAATACGATGCGCAGAAAGACGTGTATACTTATATACAGTCTCTGTTGGATGACGCTATTACAGCACTGAAAGAGGGCAAGCCAGACATCCGCGAAGTAGGCGCAAACGATTTCTTTTTTGAAGGAGATCTAGACAATTGGACAAATGCTGCTTACATTCTGAAAGCAAGATATGCTATCCACCTGTCTAAGAAGAATCCTAGCGACGCAGCTACCCAGGCGCTTGCAGCATTAGCACATGTGACAAAAAATGCGGCTGATCTGCGTACCGTATATGGTACTCCAACTAACGAAAACAACCAATGGTATCTGTTTAAGAGTGGCCGTGCTGCACTGCTCAGAATGGGCGCTAATCTGGTTAACATGATGAATGCCAGCAACGACCCTCGACTCAGCGTTTATGCTGATACTGCTAAAGGTGGTGTCTATAGAGGAGCAGCACCTGCTTCTGAAGATCTGGCCGCTTCCAAAATCGGTTCTTATATGGCAGGTCAGACAGCACCTATCACATTGGCTGGTTATGCAGAAGCAGCATTTATCAAAGCCGAAGCCAACTTTATCCTGGGTAAAAAAGCCGAAGCCGCAGCAGCTCATAATGAAGCGGTGTTAGCACACGTTAAAAGCGCTACAGGCAAAGACGCGCCTGCCGCTTTCGTGACTGCTTATGCCAGCGAAACAGATGCTACCATTACTCTGGAGAAAATCATGAACCAGAAGTATGTTGCACTGTTTGCGCAGATTGAATCATATACCGACTGGCGCCGTACAGGATTCCCGGTACTTACCCCGAACCCTGACAACGTGTTGAACAAACCGGCTATTCCCCGCCGTTTCCCTACTGATATCAACGAACGTCTGTACAATCCAAACGCAGTACGTGTAACTGATATCCTGAAACCAGTATGGTGGGATGAATAATCACCAACATCTCTTTTCATAAAGCTGACAGGCTGACCATTATTGGTCAGCCTGTTTTTTTATCCTTCCGGTGATATTGTTGGTACTCCTGACATATCCCCCAAATACAAAGGGCTGGCCTTAAACGGGCCAGCCCTTTGCGTTGATCAATATAATCGGAAGATATTATTTCAATACTTCTTTCAATTTCGCTATCAGCTCATCGCCTCTGAGATTGCTGGCGATTACTTTACCCTGTGGATCGAGCAGGAAGTTGGTCGGGATAGCGTTGATACCATACAATGGCACTACGGAAGAATCCCAGAACTTCAGGTCGCTCACATGGTTCCAGGCGAGGCCGTCTTTTGCGATGGCTGCGGTCCACTGGTCTTTGGTTTTGTCCAGTGATACGCCAAGTACCGTGAAGTTTTTGCCTTTGAACTGCTGGAAGGCTTTTACCACATTAGGGTTTTCTTCACGGCAGGGGCCACACCAGCTGGCCCAGAAATCGAGCAAAACATATTTGCCGCGCATGGATTTCAGGCTGATCATTTTACCGTTAGGATCGGGAAGCGTGAAATCAGGGGCTTCCATGCCTACTTTTACAGCGGTAGCTTCTTCGTCATCGCCGCCGGCTGCATCACCATTGGTCAACTGGTTGTTTTTTTCCAGCTCCGCGATTTTGTCGGTCATGCTTTTTACCAGCGTGTTTTTCGGGAAGCGGGTAGTTAAACCGGTGATGGTTTGTTTATGGGAGATGATTTCTTCCGGGTTTCTTACCTGGCTGATAGCAAATACGGCGTTGGCCGGATTTTTTGTTTTTTCAGCCATGGTGAAGAATTCCTGTTCGAAATCCTTTTCTTTTTTCTGGATAGCGGCCAGCTGTGGCTGGAATACGCTGTCGGGCACTTTGGCGCCGTGGAGGCTGTCCACTTTGCGCATTTCTTCCGTCAGGGCGATGGACTGCTTGCTGATGTCCTGCAGGAACTGCTGCAGTTCGGAAGTAGCTTCAGAGCCGCTTACTTTCAGCGCTTCGAGGTTGTTGACGTCCCCTTCGAGTTTCATATCACCGGCATCGAGCGAGAGCAGGATGAATTTGCCGTTATCAAAGCGGATGCGGTAGAGCCCTTGTTCCGGCACCATGCCTTTCAGGGTAAATTTACCGCTGGCATCTTTTACGCTGGTGGAATCTACCACTTTCAGGTTGTCCAGCGTCAGTTCTTCCAGTACTACAGGTCCGAGGGGGAGATTGGTAAAATGTCCCTCAATTTTAAACTCTCCCTTTTCCGTTTGTCCGGCACATCCGGCCAGGAAGGCGGCTACGGACATCCACAATAAGTATTTTTTCATGCTACTGATTTTTTATCGTTTTCTGAGCCTTTCAACTGTCAATATTAGCTAAATATCTTCAAAGCGGCCTATCCTTTCAGTTTTTCTGCCAGCAGCTCGTTGGTAAGCCGTGGGTCGGCCTTGCCTTTGGACAGTTTCATCACTTCTCCCACAAACAGCGACATCAGGCCTTTTTTACCACCGCGGAAGGCGGCTACCTTGTCGGGGTATTTGGCCAGCACCTCATCAATAATGGGGCTGATATTGTCGGCATTGGTGTCTTGCAGGAGATTGAGCCGGGTGGCGATCGCCAGCGGGTCTTCGGTGGTGGCGCTGATCATCTCCGGTAATATCCTGGAAGAGGCGATGGAGAAGCTTACTTTTCCGCTGTCGGTGAGGTGGATCAGCGCTGCCAGGGCTGCCGGGGTGACCGGGAACTGCGAGATGTCCGTCGAATGTTCGTTGAGCCATGATTTTACAGGGCCCAGCATCCAGTTGGCAGCGGCTTTATACTGTGTGGTGATCCCGGTGAGGCTTTCAAAATAATCTGCAGTGCCTTTGTCATCGCAGATGACGCGGGCATCGTATTCCGGCAATCCGTATGTTGTCGTATATTTTTGGACCAGTTCTTCCGGCAGGGCGGGCAAAGTGGCCCTGATAGCGGCAATAAACTCATCGGTGAGATGGAACGGCGCCAGGTCCGGCTCGGGGAAGTAACGATAGTCGTTCGCTTCTTCTTTGGAGCGCAGGGAGAAGGAGCTGCCGGTGGCTGCGTCGAAGCTGCGGGTTTCCTGTATCAGGGTGCCGCCGGCTTCCAGCAGGTCTATCTGTCTTTTTACTTCATTATCAATGGCCCGCTTCACGTTGCGGATGGAGTTCATGTTTTTTACTTCCACCTTGGTACCCAATGTGGTAGTGCCTTTGATGCGTACGGAGATATTGGCGTCGCAGCGCATGCTGCCTTCTTCCATATTGCCGTCACATACGCCGAGGTAACGCACGAGCCGCCGCAGCTCGGTCAGGTAGGCGTAGGCTTCGTCGCTGGTATGCATATCAGGCTCGCTCACGATTTCCACGAGGGGCACGCCGGCGCGGTTGTAGTCCACGTAGCTGTTGGCAGGGTCCTGGTCGTGCAGCAGCTTACCGGCATCTTCCTCCAGGTGGATACGGTTGAGCTGAATCTGCCGGCTGCCGGCTTCTGTGACTACTGGTACATACCCCCCTTTGCAGATGGGGGCGGTATGCTGGGAGACCTGGTACCCTTTGGGCAGATCAGGATAGAAGTAGTTCTTACGGGCGAAATAATTATCCTTTTCTATTTCGCAATGACAGGCGAGGCCCAGTTTAATGGCATATTCGGCTGCTTTGCGGTTCATCCGGGGCAAGGTACCGGGATGTGCCAGGGAAATGGCGCTGATATGTGTATTGGGCGCCCCGCCGAAGGCAGCACTGTCACTGCAGAACAGTTTGCTGTCGGTGAGCAGCTGGGCATGCACTTCCAGCCCTATCACTGTTTCATATTTACTGTAGATATCGCTCATAATCCGTACTGATTATCGCAAATATATTCAAATAATGCTGGGTTTCCGACCTATTTCATGCCCGGAAATGCCTAACTTGAGACAGATAAAGGTTAAATTTTACCCTATGATCAGCAATGCCCAGATAAGTCAGCTGTACAATGCCCAGCATGATTATTTCGATTCCGGTGTTACCCGCCCCTATGCCTTCAGAAAAGCGATGCTGCAAAAACTGAAAAAAGCTATTCAGCGGTACGAGCCCCGTATCCTCGAAGCGTTAAAGCTGGACCTCAACAAACACCCGCTGGAAGCGTATAGCAGCGAAGTGGGATTCCTGTATGAAGAGATTGCTTATATAGCGGCCAATCTGAAACAGTGGATGGAGCCGGAAGTGGTGACTTCCCCTTTTGTGACGTACCCCAGCAGCAGCCGTGTATACCGCGAACCGTTGGGACTGACGCTGATCATAGCACCCTGGAATTATCCTTTTATGCTTCAACTGAGCCCGCTGGTAGGCGCTATCGCAGGGGGCAACTGTGCCATTCTGAAGCCTTCTGAACTGGCGCCGCATACGGCGACGGTGATCGCCGACCTGATCAAAGAGACATTTGACCCGGCTTATATTACAGTGGTGGAGGGAGACGGCAGTACCGTGATCCCGGCATTGATGGCTTTCCGCTTCGATCATGTGTTTTTTACCGGCAGCATTCCTGTGGGCAAAAAAATTATGGAGATGGCGGTGCCACACCTCACGCCGGTTACGCTGGAGCTGGGCGGCAAGTCCCCTTGTATCGTAGATGAAAAAGTGAATATAAAAGTGGCGGCTAAACGAATTGTCTGGTCTAAATTCTGGAACGCCGGACAAACCTGCGTGGCGCCGGATTACCTGTTGGTGCATCATAAAATAAAAGAAGAACTGACGGCGGCGCTGAAAGCTGCTATCGTGGAGTTCTTTGGAGAAGATCCTGCTGCCAGCAAGGATTACGCCCGGATGATCAATACCCGCCGCTTCGATGCCGTAGCTGCCTATCTGAAAGAAGGACATGTGCTTTATGGGGGGCAGACAGACCGCGATCAGCGTTATATCGCCCCTACCCTGCTGGAAGACGTGGAATGGGACGATCAGGTAATGCAGGAGGAAATCTTCGGCCCGGTATTGCCTATTCTGACCTTTGAAACGTTGCCGCAGGCGATCCAGGCGATTAAGAAAAACCCTTATCCGTTGGCGTTATATGTCTTCACCAAAAGCAAAAAAACAGAAAACGCACTGATAGAGCAGGTGCGCTTTGGCGGTGGTTGTGTCAATAATGCGCTGGTACACCTTACCAATCCTGAGCTGCCCTTTGGTGGTGCTGGCTTCAGCGGTATGGGACAGTACCATGGCCGGTATAGTTTCGAGACGTTCACCCATGCGAAAGGTATGCTGAAAACCGGTACCTGGTTGGACGTGCCGGTAAAATATCCTCCGTTTAAAAATAAACTCGGCCTGTTGAAGAAGATCATGAAATAAAGTTTTCCCCCCGGGGGGTGACGATATAAAAACGAAGAGGCTGACCACGCAGGTCAGCCTCTCGTCTGTATAATTAAACCCAAAAGAAAAGTCTTGTTTTAAAGGTCAGCCGTGTGCAGTTTTTTCGGGACCTTGATGTCAATGGTCTGTGTCTGACCATTTCGTTTAATCGTTGCCGTTATAGTTCCCTTATCGCGGTTGGCGCGATAAAGTTCTGCCACGTCATGTGCTGATTTTACGGGGCTGCCGGCCATGTCCGTGATCAGGTCATTGACTTTGAAGCCTGCTTTTTCGGCGGGAGAGCCAGGCGCCATATTGATCACCTGCGCACCATTATCGTCATCGGTGTCCTGCACCTGGATACCAAGTTTTACGCCGTCATCGGCCCTGTTAAAATCAAAGCCCAGGCCTTGTCTGTTACGGGGCATGGGAAATGTGAACAGCTCGCTCCTTCTGCGGGGAGCGTTGAAGATGCCGCCAAAAGAATCCTCTTTCCTTTCGTCCAGCGTAACGCTTGCTTTGTTTTGTTTGCCATTGCGTGTATACGATACCGTTATTTTGTCACCGGGTTTGAAATGGCCGATGGTTTCAAACAGCGCTTTGGGTTCGTTGATGACTTCATCATTGATTTTTGTGATGGCATCTCCTACTTTGATGCCTGCTTTGTCTGCAGGGCTGCCGGGGGCGACGGATTTCACGGTGGCGCCTACGGCAGTGGTTTTTTCGGTGATAACGCCCAGTACGGCTTTATTACCGGTAATGGGAAGTCCTTCGCCTTCCTCTTCATCATTGTTAAAGAGCTGGATCTCATCACGGGAAGGCCCGTTGTCAAAGCTGAAGTTGTTACCATTCATGGGGGTAATGCGCCGGCGGAAAACGGAGATGTCAGGATTGTTGTACTGGTCCATCTTTTGGCCGTCCAGCAGGATGCTGCCGTCTTTGATTTCCACGGTCACCTTTCCGCCTTTGTTGCTTTTGTTTTTGATGACGATTTCATCATACTCGCCCATTTTATCTTTTGCTGAAGCACCCGGACTTTGTGCGGTGGCTACGCTTACGGCGAGGCAACTGAAGCCTGCCAGGGTAAAATTTCTGAGTACGTTTTTCATATGCCAGTTTGATTTTTGAGTGTTACAAAATTAACCGGGGCAACAGGAAAGAAAAAGTTAAAACTGGCCGTCAGATGACGGCAGTCACCAGAGGAATTGTTAAAATTTGCCCCGGGGGCTAAGATAGTGCATAAAAAAGGCTGACCCAAAAAGGTCAGCCTTTTCCGTTGACAAGCGAAATATATTTATCCGATGATGGCTTTCACAGCAGCTATCACCTGGTCCAGTTTATCTGCTTCCTGTCCGCCTGCGGTAGCAAAGGATTTCTGGCCGCCGCCACCGCCTTTGATCAGCGGGGCTACTTTTTCCTTGATGATTTTAGGCGCTTCCCAGCCTTTGGCTGCCACCAGTTCATCCGCGATACTGAGGGCCACGCTGGCTTTGCCGCCGATGTTGGCTGCAAACAGCAGCACATGGTTGGGGATATCGTTTTTCAGCTGGAGGGCCAGTTGTTTAAGGCCTTCCGCGTTGCTAACGTTTACCACCTGCCCGAGGAAGTTGACGCCGTTGATGTCCTGGGCCTGATCACGCAGGCTGGCGGCGAGCTGGCGTACTTTTTCCATTTCCAGGGCTTCCAGTTGTTTTTCGAGGGAAGACTTGTCCTGCACCAGTGTTTCCACTGTTTTTACCAGTTCTTTCGGATTTTTCAGCGTGTTTTTGATCTCTTTGAGCTGTTGCAGCTGTTCGTTCACAAAAGCTTCCGCTTTGGCGCCGGTAACGGCTTCCACGCGGCGTACGCCGGCAGCTACCGCACCTTCAGATACAAACTTGAACAGGCCCAGTTCGCCGGTAGAGGCTACGTGGGTACCGCCGCAGAGCTCTACGCTGTAAGCCGGGTCCATGACCACTACCCTTACCACGTCGCCGTATTTTTCACCGAAGAGCGCCATGGCGCCGAGCTTCAGGGCTTCTTCCTTGGGCAGTTCCCTGATCACCACCGGAATATTCTGGCGGATTTTTTCGTTGACGATCGCTTCGATCTGTGCCAGTTCTTCGTCGGTCACTTTAGCGAAGTGGGAAAAGTCAAAGCGCAGGTTCTCAGCGTTCACCAGGGAGCCTTTTTGTGCCACGTGCGTACCTAACACCTGGCGCAGCGCGGCGTGCAGCAGGTGGGTAGCGGAGTGGTGACGGGCCGTATTATGACGTTTGTCTTTGGCGACGGTCGCTTTCACTTTTGCTGCCGGGTTAGCAGGTAGTTTATCGGTGAAGTGAATGATCAGGTTATTTTCTTTTTTGGTATCGGTAACATGTACGATCTCATCATCGAAGTGGAGGATGCCGGTATCGCCTACCTGTCCGCCGCTTTCCGCATAGAAAGGGGTCTGGCCCAGCACCAGCTGGAACTGTTCTTTTCCTTTGGCTTTTACGGTACGGTATTTCAGCAGTTTGGTGATGCTGTCCAGTTGTTCGTAGCCGATGAACACGGAATCCGGTGTTTCGTCGAGTATTACCCAGTCGCCGGCGTCTACGGCAGTCGCGGCGCGGGAGCGGTCTTTCTGCTGCTGCATGGCGGCGTCGAAGCCTGGCTCATCTACTGTAAAACCTTTTTCAGAGGCGATGAGGGTAGTAAGGTCGAACGGAAATCCGTAAGTATCGTATAATTCGAAGGCAGTCTGGCCGTCAATGGCTTTGGTGGCCGCCTGTTGGTGCATAAAGTCTTCGATCCGGCGGATACCGCTGTCGAGGGTACGCAGGAAGTTGTTCTCTTCTTCAAATACTACTTTCTTCACAAAGTCCACCTGCTGTTGCAGTTCGGGGAACACGTGAGAGAACTGGGCGGCCAGTACCGGCACCAGGTCGTGCAGCAGCGGCTTCTTCACGTCCAGGAAGGAGAAGTAGTAACGGACTGCCCGGCGTAGGATGCGACGGATCACATAGCCGGCACCGGTGTTGGATGGCAGCTGACCGTCGGCAATGGTGAAGGAGATGGCGCGGATATGGTCGGCGATTACGCGGAAAGCCACATCTTTGCGGGTGTCGGTGCCTTCATATTTTTTGCCGGTGAGCTGTTCGGTGATATGGATGGTGCCCATGAACACGTCGGTGTCGTAGTTGGAGGTTTTGCCCTGCAGTACGCGTACCAGGCGTTCGAAGCCCATACCGGTGTCCACGTGTTTGGCAGGCAGCGGCTCGAGGGATTTGTCTTTCAGGCGGTTGAACTGCATGAACACGTTGTTCCATATTTCGATCACCTGCGGGTGGTCGGCATTGACGAGCGTTTTACCGTCTATGGCGGCTCTTTCGTTGTCGGGGCGGCAGTCTACGTGTATTTCGGAGCAGGGGCCGCATGGACCGGTGTCTCCCATTTCCCAGAAGTTATCTTTTTTATTGCCCAGCAGGATACGGTCTTCCGGAACATGTTCTTTCCAGAAGTTAAAGGCTTCCTCGTCTTTAGGCAGGTTTTCGCTCGCATCTCCTTCAAAAACAGTGACATAGAGTTTGTCTTTCGGGATTTTGTACACTTCTGTCAGCAGTTCCCAGCTCCAGGCGATGGCTTCTTTCTTGAAGTAGTCGCCAAAGCTCCAGTTGCCGAGCATTTCGAACATGGTATGGTGGTAGGTATCGATACCTACTTCTTCCAGGTCGTTATGCTTGCCACTTACGCGAAGACATTTTTGCGTGTCCGCCACCCGGGTGTGGGCCGGCGTTTGGTTGCCCAGAAAGTAGTCTTTGAACTGGTTCATGCCCGCGTTGGTGAACATCAGGGTGGGATCGTTTTTGATCACGATAGGGGCAGAAGGAACGATCTGGTGTCCTTTTGACGCAAAAAAATCCAGGAATTGCTGTCTAATCTCAGATGCTGTCATAAATATGGATGCGAGTTAATATGTATTTTTGTTGCCATGTAACAACGAAAAACAGGCGTTTCTGTATTGTGTTTCAAGCCATTATAAAGTAGTTAGAAAATTGACATTCAAAAGGTTGATGTTTTAATCTAATTACATTAGGTTTGTGCGCCTTATTTTCCGACGGTTTACAGGGAGTGCAAAAATATTGAAACCTGTATGATTATTCAAAACAGGTTGTGTTACCCGGCAAAAAAGTTAAGGTGGACAGAAAATATTGCAAAAACAGCCATCCGCTTGTTTGGACCTCATGAAAATAAAATTGCTGGAACAGCGTTCACTGCTGTAGGTCAGCGTAAAGTACACCCGGTGCATGAAGAAGGTTAAATATTTTTACAACACCCAAACATTAAAATATGAGAAGCTCGTAGTATCGCTGCGGGTGAAGATCCTGAGGATACTCGGGTTTGTGTCTGCTGCTATCGTTACCGGGGCGATCTTTCTGTCGGTGGCCTACCGGGTGGTGGATTCTCCGAAGGAAAAGTCGTTGCGCCGCGACCTGGAAGGGATGAAGGAAAAATATGAAGCTTTACAGGGCCGTATGAAAGAGGTGAAAGGGAAACTGGCCGAACTGGAAGAACGGGACAATGAAATTTACCGGGTGATATTTGAGGCCTCTCCCATCCCCGACAGTGCCCGGGAAGGCAAAATCAACCGCGATGAAGAGGCTGCCCAGCTGCAATCCTTTGCCAGCAGCGAAATCATCGCTTCTACGGGCATCCTGCTGAAAGAGCTGACCAACCGTATTAAATCCCAGGAAAAATCTTACGACGAGATCGATAATCTCGTGAAAAATAAACAGCAGATGCTGGCTTCTATTCCGGCCATACAGCCAGTGGCCAACAAGGACCTGAAACACATCGCTTCCGGTTTTGGATATCGTATCGATCCGATCTATAAAACCATGAAGTACCATGCGGGCCTCGACTTTGCGGCGCCCAGCGGCACGCCTATCTATGCTACCGGCGACGGTACCGTGGAAGAAGCCAGCCTGAGCGACGTAGGATACGGTAACCATGTGATCGTACGGCATGGATATGGTTATAAAACATTATATGGACACATGTTCCGCATGAAGGTGAAGGCCGGCCAGTCCGTCAAACGTGGCGATGTACTGGGCTGGGTAGGCAGCACCGGTAAATCCACCGGTCCGCACTGCCACTATGAAGTCATTAAAAATGGCGAGAAAGTTGACCCGGTGTACTTCTTCTTTAATGACCTCACTCCCGAACAATTTGACCGCATGCTGAAGATGGCCAGGTCCGGTAACCAGTCTTTTGACTAATATCCGGCGCTGTTAGTGCTTAGGTTTTAACGTGTTGTAACAGGTAAATGATATTTTTCCGGAGGATAAAAGCTGCATGCTTGCCATGAAAAGCTTAACTTCATTCCCGTAAAGAATATTTTTCACCGTTTTTTACCATTTATGCAACAGTTAGACCTCTTTTCCACACCTGGAACTCCCCACCCGGTACCGGAGACTGCGGGAGGCACTGTCAAAGCAAAAGTGAAGAAGACCATAGTTGTACCCAGATTACCTGGTAAAAAGCGGGGACGTAAATCATTGAAAGAGGTATCGGAAGACCCAGACTTGATTATGGAGTTGGACAAATTAGTGCTGGACAAGCAATATTATTCAATCAGTGAGGTAGCTGCCATGTTCCGGGTAAATACTTCGCTGATACGTTATTGGGAAAATGAATTCGATATTCTTCAACCCAAAAAGAACAGAAAGGGGGACCGGCTGTTCCGTCAGGAAGACATCCAGCACCTCAAACTGATCTACCATTTGCTGCGGGAAAGAAAATATACCATCGAAGGCGCCAAACAAAAATTGAAGGAAGATCTCAAACTGGCCGCCCGGAATTTCGAAATGGTACAGGCTTTGCTGAAGGTACGTGGTTTTTTAACCGAACTGAAAGATCAATTATAAAAACATGATTATGCGCTTGAAAACATTACTCCTGGGAGGCGGCCTGCTTTTTTCAACAATGGCCTGGGCACAGAATGGAAACGATAAAGTGATGAAAGGCAAAATTGAAATGAAGTCCCTGATGCAGGACCAGTCTACCGATTGGTTTTATAAAGGGGTGAACAGCTATCAGCCCAACGACAATATGCTCAACTACATCAAAGCCAATCGCACCAACTACAACCTGGTGGTGGTAATGGGCACTTGGGACGAAACCAGCCGCAAAGTGGTCCCTGAACTGTATAAAGTAATGATCACTGCCGGCAGCCCGGAAGACCAGGTACTGATGTTTGGCGCTGACCAGAAAATGCAGACAGATGCTCCTACTGACTATAAAGTGAAAAAACTGCCTACCGTGATCGTTTTCCGCGATGGCAGTGAAGTAGGCCGTATCGTAGGCTCTCCGAAAGAATCTATCGAAGGGGACCTGTCCCGCATCCTGCTGAACAGCTCCAAGAAGGAAAAAGAATAGCCCACTAAAGAACTTCTTCGTGAAAAGGCCCGTTGATACTGCATCAACGGGCCTTTCTCATTCAGGATTTTGATATTCGAAAGCTGTTTAAATATCCGGATGTCCCAAACTACATATCTGAATTGCTGAAGGTGACATTTGTGGAGGTGGTAGGCAGCTTCACCTCATTGGCGGCCAGCAATCGAATAATGGACAGGTTCACGTTTTCCCGGAGAGACGCATATTGTGCACCATCAATGATATAGGTATTGAAGATGACCTGTACGACGTAGGTGTCTTTTGTGAAATCGTGCAGGTTTACGGTGAAGCCGGGCAGTATGTTGGAATTGTTTTTCAGCAGGCTGCGGATGTCGTCCAGTACCTTCATCAGCTTGTCAACAGGCGTTTCCGAGCCCATTTCGATGCGCATGGCCACCCTTTGCTGGGTGCGGAGCGACAGGTTGTCGAGGATGCTGTCCACCATTTTTTTATTAGGAACCGTCACGAAAGTCTTTTCCAGCGTACGGATACGGGTGCTGCGCAGCCCTATCTTCTCCACGGTGCCCTGCCAGGAGTCAACCTTTACACTGTCGCCCACCCGGAATGGTTTGTCGAAGAAGATGATGAAGGAGCCGATCAGGTTTTCGATGCTCTCTTTGGCGGCGAGGGCAAGGGCTGCCGCACCGATACCAAGGCCGGCGATGATCTTCTCTACCAGCGACGGGCCGAAAAGTATCCGGATAAAGGCGATCGCCCCCATAATAAAGACAATGGCCTTGAAGAAATCACGGAAGAAGATGATAAACTGATTGTCCGTTTTGTCTTCTGTAAGTTCCGCTTTCTTTTCGAGTACCAGCGCAATGAAGTCGATCAGGCGCAGCATGATCCAGATGATGCTCATGCTGAAAGCCAGTGACAGCAGAGTATCTGTGATGTCCTTCAGCGTGGCTTTGTTGTACACATGTACGTTGAGCACCGTAGGAAAGGTAAACCGGTCGATGGTCAGCATAAAAGTGACCAGCAACAGGAAGTACTCCAATGGCCGCAGCAGCAGGTTAATAAAGTCTTTTTCCTCTATCTGGGGCGACCAGTGGCGCACCAGGCGGAACAGGATGGTAGCCATCCCTTTAGACACATAACGTTTGACAAAAGATACAAAGAGCAGTACGCCAATCAGGATGAGATAGTCCCTTACGGGATTGTCCAGGAATACCTGGTTCAGGAAATCATTCATATGGTTAATTCTAAATAATACGTTTGGTGTTATCGGCAATCAACACTACGCCAGGCTGCATCCCTGCTCCGAAGCTGCCGTAGCGGCTTTCAATGCCCAGCGCTTTGGCGCCGTTGCTGGTGCCCCAGCGTAACAGCTCTGCCAGCGGTATGTCCGGGTAGCGGGCCTGTATGGTCTTTATTTCTTCCCAGACTGACAGCTGATGGTTGGAAGCCAGGCTGTCAGTACCCAGTGTGATATTACATCCTGCTTCCCGGAACAGGGGAATATCGGGCAACCGGTCTTCAATATACAAATTGGCCTGCGGACAAAAGCACCACCAGGTTTCCACCGGCTGCTGCAGGGCGAACCGGATGTCGGCTGCCGAGGTATAGGTATTGTGCACCAGCAGGATTTTGTTGTGGGCAAACCGCGGAAGATAGGCTTCCAGGCTGTTGGTGCCGGCTGCCCGGAAGCTGCCGGCGTCCATCCCGAAATGGGCATAGAACCGGAGGAAATCGCCGGTTTTGGTGTTGTAGAGTTCATTTTCCGCCTCACATTCCTGGTTGTGGATGCTGACCGGCGTATTATGCGGCGTTTGGGCCAGCAGGCCGAAAAGCGCGCTGCTGACAGAGTAGGGCGCATGCGGTACAATGGAGGCGCTATGGCCGGTTATCTCCCGGAAAGCCTGTAATACCTCGAGGCTGTATTGATAGCGGGAGGAGGCGCTTACTTCCGCCACGCCCATGCATTCCACGAAGGTATGGTAGTAAAGGCGCTGGTGGCGTTTTTGGGCCACTGTAGCGGGACTGTTGCTGATATCCCCCACCGCCGCAATGCCGGCTTCCCACATGGCTTGTTCTGCTTCCGCGATGGCGGTAGCCTGATCTGTGCCACTGTTGCGGTTTTCCATCACCCGGGTAAGGAAAGCGGGCAGCCCTGTTTTTTCAGGTATCACGCCTTTCATGTGTGAAAGCTCCAGGTGACAATGGGTATTTACAAATCCCGGGCAGAGGATGCCGTCCAGTTCCCGGACATCGCCGCCGGCGGTGTTTTCCGCTACAATGCCCGCCACTGCGCCATCTTCGTTCAATATCAGCACCTGTCCGGGCCCCAGAAATCGCTGACCGTCGAATATATCTTTTCCTTTTAATTTGATCTGTTTCAACAACCTGATATTTAATTAAATGAATGGTGTTAATTTTGCAACCCGATTAGTGGTATCACCTGCCGTCTTTCAGGAAGGGGTACTCAAAAGTCAAAGATAATTATGATAGACAAACTCGAAGCGATAAAAGGCCGTTTTGAACAGGTTGCGCTGGCGCTGACCAACCCGGAGGTAGTAAGCGACAACAAAAAATTTGGCCAGCTTAGCAAGGAATACCGGCAGCTGGAAAAAATCGTGAAGGCATATGATGCCTACCGGAAGCTGCTGGACAATATTGCCTTCAACAAGGAAGTGCTGGACAGTGGCGACGAAGAGATGCGCGAACTGGCCAAAGCCGAAACGGAAGCGCTGCAGGAGCAGAAGGTAGAGCAGGAAGAGCTGATCCGTAACCTGCTGATCCCTAAAGATCCTCAGGACGAGAAAAATGCCATCCTTGAAATACGTGCCGGTACCGGTGGTGATGAGGCCAGCCTCTTTGCCGGTGACCTGATGCGCATGTACCTGCGCTTCTGCGAAACCAAGGGATGGAGCACCAACCTGCTGAATGAGACCCCTGGTTCTGCCGGTGGTTTTAAAGAGGTGGTGATAGAAGTCAGTGGTGACGATGTATATGGCACCCTGAAGTTTGAATCCGGCGTACACCGCGTACAGCGTGTGCCGGCCACAGAAGCTGCCGGCCGTGTGCATACCTCCGCTGCTACCGTGGCGGTGCTGCCCGAAGCCGAAGAGGTGGACGTGGACGTTCGTGAAGCCGATATTAAAATGGATACTTTCCGTTCTTCCGGCGCTGGTGGCCAGCACGTAAATAAAACTGAGTCAGCGGTAAGGCTTACCCACATCCCTACCGGCGTGGTAGTGGAATGCCAGGAAGGCCGTAGCCAGCACTCCAACCGCGAAATCGCCATGAAAATGCTGCGTACCCGTATCTATGAGGCCGCAGTCCGCAAACATGAGGATGCTATCGCTTCCCAGCGTAAAAGCCTTGTGTCTACCGGCGACCGTTCCGCGAAAATCCGTACCTATAACTATCCGCAGGGCCGCGTTACAGATCACCGTATAGGCATGACTGTTTACAACCTCGACGCTTTCATGAACGGCGAAATCAAGGACATGGTGGATGCCCTCCAGTTTGCCGAGAACGCCGAGAAACTGAAACAGGGTAGCTAATCACGCCACAGCTATTAATTAAGATGATGATACAGGGAGCGTACAGCCTTTGCAGGCGGTAGGCTCCCTGAATGTTTCCTTACAGGGTTTAAATCCGTGTTAATCCTCCCCCATCTTGTTTTTTCCTGCTGAAATAATCTTACATTTAGTTTATACCACAATATTTTCTTCCACAAAATCATATCAGAATGTTAGAGCAATTAATGGAACTTGTTCGGGAACATGCGCAGAGCACTGTTGTCAATAATCCCGCTGTGCCCAATGAACAGAACGAGGCAGTAATCGGTGCTGCCACAGAATCTATTGCCAGCGGCCTGCAACAGGAATTGGCCAATGGTAATACTGAAGGCGTATTGTCTTTACTGGGCGGCCAGTCTGCTACCGGCGCTACGCAGGACAATCCTGTAGTGGGCAATATCTCCAATAATTTTGTAGGTACCCTGCTCGAGAAATTCAATCTGGACAAAGGAACTGCCACGCAGCTGGCGGCGTCCCTGATCCCGACGGTACTGGGTTCTCTGGTGAACAAAACCAATGATCCGTCCAACAGCAATTTCAACCTCAATAACATTTTCAGCTCTCTGACAGGTGGCGCCGCCAATGGTATCGACCTGCAGGGCGTACTGGGCAAGCTGTCCGGCGGCCTGGACAAAAACGGCGACGGCAAGGTGGACCTCAGCGATCTGACCAGCCTCTTTTCCAATGGCGCTCAGCAGCAACAGGGCGGCAATGATGCCGGCGGTGGCATCGGCGGCATGCTGAAAAACCTTTTGGGTTAATTCGTTGTTTACTCTCCTGATGTATTCATAACGACAAAAACACAAGTATATCGTATATAATTATTTGATTATAGATTGATTGCTTGTGTTTTTTTTAATGTTTGTTCAGATTTAGATTTCAACCAGTTGTAAATGTTAAAATGAAACTGGCAAAGTATTTGTTTCCCACTTTTCGACTTACATTTGTCATCCTGAACCATATATAATAACCTTCATGTTTAAAATTACTAAGATGAAAAGACTCAATGTTCTGGTAGCCCTGGTTTTATCAGTAACCATGTTGTTTAGCTGTAGCACCTGGCAGAGCATGGACAATACTAAAAAAGGCGCTGCTATTGGCGTGGGCGGTGGCGCTGCTGCCGGTGCCATTATTGGTAAAGCGGCCGGTAACACAGCTCTGGGCGCTATTATTGGTGCCGCTCTTGGTGGTGCTGGTGGTGCGCTGATCGGTAAGAAAATGGACAAACAGGCACAGGAAATCAAAAATGAAGTGCCGAACGCTACGGTTGAACGTGTGGATGAGGGTATTAACGTGACATTTGATGCGGGCGTACTGTTTGGGTTCGATAAATCTGACCTGTCCCCTGCTGCACAGGAAAGCGTACAGCAACTGGCAAAAATCCTGAACAAATACCCTGACACTTACGTACGTGTGGAAGGTCACACAGATGACAGAGGTACGGATGCTTACAACATGGGCCTGTCTGAAAGAAGGACCAACACAGTAGTAAACTATCTGAAAACACAGGGGGTTGCTGCTAACCGTATCCAGGGCTTCTGGTATGGTAAGAGCCAGCCTAAAGTACCAAACGATTCAGATGCTAACCGCGCTAAAAACCGTCGTGTTGAGTTTTCCATCTTCGCTAACGACAAGATGAAACAAGACGCTAAGAGAGAAGCAGGTCAGCAATAAAGATATTTAATACACATATTTCTCATAAGCAGATATACATTCCCCCCTGGTTGCAGGGGGGATTTTTTATTTAGACTGCTTCAGAAAGAGATAACGAAAGAGCTTAAACACAAAGACGCCTGCAATAGCGCCCAGTGTATCGGCTGCCACATCGTACATATCAAAGCTGCGCCCGATGGCCCAGTATTTCTGAATCAGCTCAATAACAAATCCGTAAAAAGCCGCCAGTACCACAAAAAGGAATAACATGCCGGAAGACAGCTGTTTTCGCTGCCAGTATACGCCCAGGCTCAGGAAGAACACAATGCCGCCGAAAAGGCCGAAGTGAACGAACTTATCGAAATGGACTTTTTCAAAAAAAGAGTTCGTGGGGATATCCTTACCTGGCAGGGTACACACTATCAGGATCAGGATGATCCAGGCGGTGGCAGGAATATAGTATTTCCAGATTTTCATGGTCCGGTAAATCGATTAACGTTATCCAAAAAAAAGACAACAGGACGGCGGAACACGCATCCTGTTGTCTAATGCTATATAAAATTTCAGTTGGCGTAATTGTGTTAGTCGATCAGCTTCTGGTATTGATCGGCAGTCAGCAGCGCATTAACGTCAGCAGGGTTGGAAACGGTCAGTTTAACCATCCAGCCTTCGCCATATGGGTCGGAGTTTACCAGTTCCGGCTCATCGTTCAGGTCAGGGTTTACTTCGCTGATAGTACCAGCAACAGGCAGGAACAGGTCAGAAACAGTTTTTACTGCTTCAACGGTACCGAATACTTCTTCGGCGGCCAAAGTCTTACCTACTGTAGGAATATCAACAAAGACGATATCGCCTAATTCGCGTTGAGCAAACTCGGTAATGCCGATTGTAGCAACGTTACCTTCTAATAAAATCCATTCGTGATCCTTGGTGTAACGCAGGTTTGACGGAAAATTCATAATTAGTTTGGTTTTGAGCCGTAAAAATACTGAATCCTTTAGTATTTACGTTTTTTTTGACTTTGATATTTTGATGAACCTTTTTTAAAAGAACAGCCACTTTTTAATGACCCTTATCTTCATGGGAACATTCTCCAGTGGCCTGTTGAGGCTATCGGTCTTCACGGCGGCGATTTTATCGATCACCTCCATGCCTTTAATAACCTGGCCAAATACCGTATAGTTTTGGTCAAGATGTGGGGAACCACCTTCTGTTTTGTAAACCTCTCTTTGATCTACCGGGATCTTACGGCCGCCCAGCCTTGTCTTCTCCAGTTTGTCCAGTTGCTCGTCGGTGAAGATTTTGCCTTGTACGATGTAGAACTGGCACCCGGAGGAAGCTTTGGTGGGATTATCGTCACGGGCCGCGGCCAGTGCTCCTTTGCGGTGGAACAGGTCCAGCTGGAATTCAGGAGGGATCGTATATCCTACATCGCCTTCACCGAGCGGGGCGCCGGGTTTGGCATGTTTGGAGTCCGGATCGCCACCCTGGATCATAAACTGCTTGATAACACGATGGAACAGGGTGCTATCATAAAAATGTTGCCTGCTCAGCTTCAGGAAATTGTCCCGGTGTTTGGGCGTTTGGTCCCACAGGCGTATGATCATGGTGCCATAGGGAGTAATGACCTTTACTTTCCTGTTTTTGGCCATGGCCATTGCGGTGATGGCCATCAGTAAGGTACAAAGGAGTACAGTTTTTTTCATACCGATGGATTATGCTTCCTCTTCGTCGGAGAAATACTCAATGATATGTTCTTTCAGAAATGCTTCCTGTTCTTCCAGGTTGAATTTAGGAACGGGCTGCAGTTCTTTGAAATGAGGCCATCCGTCTTTGTCGTAGCCATCCATTTCGTAGTAACCGCTTTTGCTGAGCAGGGTACAAACGGCCACGTGCATCAGGTCCTGCTTCTGTTCTTTCGTGTATTTCTTCTTCAGATGATTGATTTCGTTAACGCCGATGAGGAACAGGATAGCCTCCATATTGGGCTTTTTCCCGAACCTGGCCGTCAGCATATCTTCTACGGGTTTCCACCGCTTCTCAAGATCGTCCATGATATTGCCTTTTTTTGGGTCAGTGTTTGCTGTTAAGTGGCTCATAGCCATGGCAAATGTACGTTATACGGAAAAATATTATATAAATATGCGGGAGCTTTCTTAATTTGGGCATCCCCGTTAGGCTTGTTTACATGGGGATGAGCCACAGTGGCAAGTTTAACAGCACTTTAACGGCCATTTCACATATTGATAAGTTTTATTTGACAAGAGAATGTTTATTTTAGCACACTTGAAAAACTAACAGCATGGAAAATACATCGTCCGATATCCGGCAACTGAATGAAAAAATTCACCAGGCCAGCGCTTTTGTGGACCTCCTGAACATGGAGCTGGGCAAGGTAATTGTGGGGCAGCGTTACATGGTGGAAAGATTGCTCATCGGCTTGCTGGCTCAGGGTCACGTTTTACTTGAAGGTGTACCTGGCCTGGCAAAAACCTTGTCTATCAAATCTCTGTCATCAGCCATCAATGCTAAGTTCAGCCGTATCCAGTTTACGCCTGACCTGTTACCGGCCGACGTAGTGGGCACCATGATCTACAACCAGCAGAAAAATGAGTTTGTAGTACGTAAAGGGCCTATTTTCGCCAACTTCATCCTGGCGGACGAGATCAACCGTGCCCCTGCTAAAGTACAGAGCGCCCTGCTGGAAGCCATGCAGGAAAGACAGATCACCATCGGTGATAATACCTTCAAACTGGATGACCCCTTCCTGGTACTGGCCACCCAGAACCCGATAGAACAGGAAGGTACCTATACCCTGCCGGAAGCGCAGGTAGACCGTTTCATGCTGAAAGTGGTGATCGGTTATCCTACCAAGGAAGAAGAAAGACACATCATCCGCCAGAACCTGAACCCCGAGGCCTCCACGCCTATCCGTGCGGTAATACAGCCGGCTGATATCATGGAAGCGCGTAAGCTGGTGCGGGAAGTGTACATGGATGAGAAAATCGAAAAATATATCATCGATATCGTATTCGCTACCCGTAACCCGGAAGAATACAAACTGCAGAAGCTGAAGCCACTCATTTCCTATGGCGGTTCTCCAAGGGCCAGTATCAACCTGGCGCTGGCAGCCAAAGCTTATGCCTTTATGAAACGCAGAGGATATGTGATCCCGGAAGACGTACGCAGCATCTGCTTCGACGTAATGCGCCACCGTGTGGGGCTCACCTATGAGGCAGAAGCCGAAAACGTGACCAGCGAAAACATCCTCAGCGAAATACTCAATGCCGTAGAAGTGCCATAATCGTTTATCATGTTGGACACTGCCGAAATACTCAAAAAGGTAAGACAGATTGAAATCAAGACCAAAGGTCTTACCAACCACATCTTTGCAGGCGAATACCATAGCGCTTTCAAAGGCCGTGGCATGTCGTTCAGCGAGGTGAGGGATTATCACTTCGGGGACGATGTACGGTCTATCGACTGGAACGTGACCGCACGTTTCAATCACCCGTTTGTGAAGGTTTTTGAAGAAGAAAGAGAGCTGACGGTAATGCTGCTGGTAGATATGAGCGAAAGCTCCTCCTTCGGCACCCGGAAGCGCGACAAGCGGGACCTGATCACTGAGCTGTGCGCCGTACTGGCTTTTTCGGCTATCAAAAACAATGATAAGGTAGGCGTTATCTTCTTCAGCGACGGGATGGAAAAATATATCCCTCCCAAAAAAGGTAAGTCACATATCCTGTTCATTATCCGTGAGCTGCTATCGTTCACGCCTAAACGAAAAGGTACCAATATCAAGGAAACGCTTCGCTTTTTTAACAATGCCGCCAAAAAACGCAGCATCGTGTTTATGCTGAGCGACTTCCTGTCCGGCGAATACCAGGACGCCCTCAACATTGCGGCCAAAAGGCACGATATGGTGGGTATCCAGGTGTACGACCAGCGCGACCGGGAGCTGCCTCCCGTAGGGCTTATCCAGGTGGCCGACGCCGAAACCGGCGCCACACAGTGGGTGGATACTGCCGACCGCCGGGTAAGGCAATACTATGAACACCAGTTTGCACAACATGCGCAATATTGCAAAAATGCCTTTATGAAAAGCGGCGCAGAGCTGATGACTATCCGTACCGATGAAGACTATGTAAAAGCACTGCAGACATTTTTCCTGAACAGGGCATAAGTTAATAAGGAGAGCAAATTCAGACATGTATAAACAGCAAGTGATAAGACGTATACTTTTATCTTTCTTTATTGGGTTGTTGTTCCCACTCGGCCTGCTGGCGCAGAATACCCTCGAAGTGACTGCCAAAGCAGACAGCAGCAGCATCCGGATCGGCGAGCAGGTGAAAGTGCACCTGAAGGCCACCGTGCCCGCAGCTGTTTTCAACAAGCCCGAATTCAGGCTGCTGTTTCCCATTGTGCCGGATTCCATGGACCATTTCGAAGTGGTGACCCGCTCCAATCCGGACACGCTGACTCAGCAAGACATGAAGGTGTTGCAGCAAACGCTCACCATCACCAGTTTTGACTCCGGTCACTGGGAATTTCCTCCCCTGAAATTTGAAGTATATGGCGCCACCGGCGCCAACAGTGTAGATACGTTGTTCAGCCAGCCGCTGGCCTTCGATGTCAATACTGTGGCCGTAGATACCACCAAGGCATTTAAACCGATCAAAACGGTACAGGCAGTTCCCTGGAACATCTGGGATTACTGGTTGTACATGGCCATCGGTGCTGCCGTAGTGCTCATTGCACTGGGCCTGTGGCTGTATTTCCGTAAACGCCCGGAAAAGAAGCCGGAAGTGAAACTGCCGCTGGTAACACCTTACGACCTGGCCCGGCAACAGCTGAAGTCACTGAAAGAGGAACAGCTGTGGCAGCAAGGCGATATCAAACAGTATTATACCCGTTTGACAGATATTTTGCGCACCTATTTTGAACACCAGTTTGGTATTGCTGCTTTGGAGCAGACTTCAGAAGAGCTGTTGAAGAATATCAAGCCGGTGACCAAACTGAACCAGCAACGGGATAAATTACGCTCCCTGCTGGCCATTGCGGACCTTGCCAAGTTTGCCAAATTACAGCCTACTGCCGATGAGCATGAAGACTGTATGCACAAAGCGGAAGAGATCCTGGAATGGACAAGGCCTAAAGAGGAGCCGACAGCGCAAACGCCCGCTGCTCCGGATGAGAAGCCGCAATCAGGCGCGTAATTAGTCATTTAACTGAATTTAAGTAATGGATTTTTCAGCGTGGAAAAATATTGAATTTGCCTACCCGGTTTTCTTCTGGCTTTTATTGCTGATACCGGTGATGATATACTGGCGCATTGCCCGGCGGAAGAAATCGCAGGGCGTGATGAAGGTATCATCTGTGGCCGGTCTGAAAGGACTGCCTGTATCCTGGAAGGTGCGTTTCCGGCCGGTTTTGCTGGCCCTGCGTATCCTGGCCTATGCCGCGCTGGTAACGGCACTGGCCCGTCCGCAGACATCCAATACTTCTGAAAATATTGACAGTGAAGGGATCGATATCGTGATGGCGATTGATATATCCGGTAGTATGCTGGCAGAAGACCTGCAGCCCAACAGGATGGAAGCCGCCAAAAAAGTGGCGATGGACTTCGTGGACAAACGTATCAGCGACCGTATCGGCCTGGTAGTGTTTTCCGGCGAAAGCTTCACCCAGTGCCCTATCACAACAGATCATGCCGTGTTGAAAAACCAGATCATGCAAGTGAAAAGCGGTATGTTGCAGGACGGTACCGCCATTGGGATGGGCCTCGCTACTTCCGTGGACCGTCTGCGCAGCAGTCACGCTAAAAGCAAAGTGATCATCCTGCTGACAGATGGTGTGAACAACACCGGCCTGGTAGACCCGCTCACTGCGCTGGAGATAGCCAAAGCCTTTAAGATAAGGGTATACACCATTGGCGTGGGCACACAGGGCAAAGCGCCCTTCCCGATGCCGATGGCCGACGGCAGCGTGCAGATGGTGATGCAGGACGTACAGATCGATGAACCGCTGATGAAGAAAATCTCCAAAGAGACAGGCGGCAAGTACTTCCGTGCCACCAACACCACTGATCTGAAGAATATCTACTCAGAGATCGATCAACTGGAAAAAACGAAAGTGGAAATTACTTCCTATAAACGGTACGCAGAGCATTTCTTCCCGCTGGCCATGCTGGCGCTGGCCTGTATCCTGCTGGAGGTAGTGCTGCGTTATTCCGTATTCAGAAGCTTACCATAAGTTACTATAACAGACACAAAGCAGCAAAGGCATCAGGGATCTCCCCGGTGCCTTTGCTGCTTTGCAGAAACAAGTTACCTTTGGGGATATAAATTTCCGGACTATTGCAAGCAACAGTATACAAATCAACAGGCAGCTGGTATGTGGTGAAAACCACCACAGGTGAAATATTTCAGGCAAGGATGAAGGGTATCTTCAAAAAAAATGATGATATCACGTCCACCAATCCTATTGCCGTGGGCGATGTTGTGGAGATTGTGCCTGATGACAGCGATGCTAACGCCAAAAATGCCATGATCACGGAAATTGGCGGGCGCCGGAATTACATTGTGCGCAGTTCTCCGCATGGGCGTAACAAAAAACACATTATTGCCGCCAACCTGGACCAGGCGATGTTGATTTGTACCATCCGCGAGCCTCGCACCTCATTGGGTTTTATAGACCGTTTTTTGGTTACCGCAGCAGCCTACCATATTCCCGCGGTACTGGTGTTCAATAAAAAAGATATTTACCGCGCAAAGGAAATGGAGCTGTTTGAAGCCATCGAAGCGCTGTATACGGGGATCGGTTATCCGGTGAAGCTGATTTCCGCTACCGGGATGGAAGGCATAGAAGAAATCAGGGCGATACTGAAAGACAAGACCACCCTGATGTCCGGCCATTCCGGCGTAGGTAAGTCCTCCCTGATCAATGACCTGGTGCCGGGGCTGGACCTGCGTACCACCGCGGTCAGCGGCTGGAGCGGCAAGGGGTTGCATACCACCACTTTTGCGGAGATGTATGACCTGCCCGGCGGCGGATGCCTGATAGACACCCCCGGTGTGCGTGAATTTGGTATCGTGGACATGGAGAAATCGGAACTGTCCCACTATTTTCTTGAAATGCAGCCTTACCTGTCCCAATGCCAGTTCAATAACTGTTTGCATATCAACGAGCCCGGTTGTGCCGTCAAAGAGGCCGTAGAAGCCGGGGAGATTGACCCTGAGCGTTATGTGAGCTATGCCACGATCCTCGAATCCATTGAGGAGGAACAGTACTAGTTATTTTTTAGGCTTACTGAGTTCGTCCAGTACTTTCTCTGCGCCCCAGTTGCGTTTAGGCAGGGGGCATCCTTTCTTTTGTGTACGGCAGGCCATGAGGGTGATGGCGGCGAGCAGGGCAAGGGCGATTATTTTGCGCATAATATGGTTTTACTAGAATAAACGCATTTGTTTGCCTGCTTTGCGGTTGGACCGCTGTAAATCTTTTTTGTTGTAGCTGGTGGCGGGGCAGCCGTATTTCTGCGAAGAGCAGCCTGGCAGTACGATGACGGCCAAAAGGAGCAGGCAAATAAACGTTTTCATAGAGGGATATTTGCCTGCAATATAATGAATTTTTATAAAGCGTTAGGATTGCTTCTCTCCTTCCTGGTACCAGGAAGCGTACATATTATAGTTGCCGGAGATGCGGTTGATTTCCCCTTTGATAAGGGCCATATCGATGTCTTTCACTTTTTTGGCGGGAACGCCGGCCCAGATGGTGCCTGGCTCTACATGCGTGCCTGCCAGTATCACTGCGCCTGCAGCAATGATGCTGTTGCTGCTGATATGCGCGCCGTCCATTACGATAGCGCCCATGCCTATCAGTACGTCGTTGTCTACCGTACAGCCGTGCAGGATAGCATTATGGCCGATGGACACATTATTGCCCACAATGGTTTTGGACTTCTCATAAGTGCAGTGGATCACGGCGCCGTCCTGTACGTTCACATTTTCGCCGAGGCGGATGCTGTTCACATCGCCGCGAACGACGGCGTTGAACCATACGGTACAGCCTTTGCCCATCTCTACATCGCCGATAATGGTGGCATTGGGTGCGATAAAGCAGCCGTCAGCAATCTTCGGAGTAAATCCTCTTAAGGGTATAATATGAGACATAACTGATATGTTTTAATCTGAATGTTACAAAGATAACAATTACTAATTAGCCGTTGTTTTCTACCTTCGCAGAGAATGTAAGAGATATGAACAACAGGCAACTTTTTTTGCAGCACGTAGCGCAAACATCAGATGCGCCGCTGGCATTGGAGATCGTTAAAGCGGAAGGCATGTACATGTGGGATGTCAATGGCAGGAAGTATCTGGACCTGATTGCCGGCATCAGCGTATGTAACATGGGGCATTGTCACCCTGCCGTGGTGAAAGCTATCCAGGAACAGGCGCAGCAATATATGCACCTGCTTGTATACGGAGAATTCGTACAGTCGCCACAGGTAGCTTATGCTAAAGCGCTGACAGCACATCTACCTGAAAACCTCGACTGTGTATACTTCACCAACTCCGGCGCCGAAGCAGTGGAAGGTGCTATGAAGCTGGCCAAACGTTTCACCGGCAGAACGGAGATCGCGGCCTTTAACCGTAGCTACCACGGCTCTACTCAGGGCGCGCTCAGCATCCTCGGCGATGAATACTGGCGCAACGCATACCGTCCCCTGCTCCCTGGTATACAACACCTCGAATATAACAATTACGCTTCGCTGGAACTGATCACCCATAACACGGCAGCTGTATTCGCAGAAAGCGTACAGGGAGAAGGCGGCGTGATCGTTCCCCAACCGGAATGGATACACGCTTTGCGCGCTAAATGCAACGAAACCGGCGCCCTGTTGATATTGGACGAAGTGCAATGTGGCCTCGGCCGCAATGGAACGCTCTGGGCTTTTGAACAACTGGGCATTGTCCCTGATATACTGCTACTCGGTAAAGCTTTGGGCGGCGGTATGCCACTAGGCGCGTTCATCTCCTCCCATACCATCATGTGGAGCCTCACCAACAACCCGGTACTGGGGCATATCACTACCTTCGGCGGACATCCGGTGAACTGCGCCGCAGGCCTCGCCGGTTTCAACGCATTGCTGGAATCGCAGGTGATAAAAGATGTGAAAGTCAAAGGAGAACTGTTCCGCCAACATTTGCAACATCCGGCCATTAAGGCGGTACGCTCACTGGGACTGATGATGGCAGTGGAACTGGAAAGTTTTGAAGTCAACAAAAAAACGATTGATTATTGTATAGCGAACGGTGTGCTTACAGACTGGTTCCTTTTTGCGCCAGAATGTATGCGCATCGCGCCGCCGCTGATTATTACGGAAGAGGAGATTGTGCAGGCGTGTAAAGTGATTTGTGAAGGGTTGGATAGATTATAAAATGTAATTGATTTAAATACAAACGCCTCTACGAAAAAGAATTTTCAGTAGAGGCGTTTTTGGTTTGATACTACAATGTACCGGGTATATAAATGATATAGTATCTATAATTAGATTTTTTATTGTTCATTTTTGCCTAGCAACTTTAATGTCTTTTGATACAGGTAATTCCCAAAATTCAGAAACATCCAATTCATCGATCCCATTATAAGACCGAAAGAGGGAATCATAAGAATCGCAATGAGTGCTCCTTTAAGCCCATAATAAGGTTGATCATTAAAATATACAGGTACCAGATTAAAGAATGTTAGAAAGATAAAAAGCAACATAAGCGGCAATACAGCAAAGGTGCATGACCAGAAAAGACTCTTAAATGAAAAGCGGACATTTGACATAACTGTTATTTGTATTCTCTGAAAGGTTTAAATCAGTTATAATGGCTAAAGTAATATTAATTACACGTAGTATAAGGATTCGCACACTGCGTTTCCGGTGGTATCCAGCCAATATACAGCTTCCCTTTCTGCCAAAGTGAAATCTTTACCCAGTTGGACTTACACGCAGATACCTGGACCAATTGATTGGTCCACTCAGGAATAGTAGATTTATTCGACTTCTTACTGGGCTCACTATAAATAGCGATGTTCCCTGAATAGGATGTAAGATATGTGCCAATCTGCGCAGATTTTTTTATCCAGCCTTTTGATACGCCGCCTTTAACGAGGGAATACCTGGCAGTTACCTTAAACAGGCTGTCGTTATCTTCTTTCAGGCGAAAAACAATGAAGTCTTCGTACCGGAAATTGTGTTCCACATATTTGGTGATGTTGCCTTTGTCATCGTATAATTCGGTTTTCCCGCTGAAGTTCGGGTCCATGAGCACGAGGCAGTCGCAGGTGCTGGGTGCCTGTGCATTGCTGTATAGAGATAAGAGCTGAAGGCAGTAGAACAGGCCAATCGCTTGTAAAATTTTGTTACAGTACATAACAGGTGTTATCTGATTATTGAAGAAAAGATTTTATTGTTGGACCATTCCACTCAGCCGCCTGTCAGTAACGTTTACTTTTTCATGATTATCATAGCTAACAAACACCTCTACATCGATATTTAAGAAATTAGTGTAGACGTTGAAATAGAGTCCCTTTTCATCTTTTCGCAGAAAGGAGATGTGGCCGGGTTGCATGGAATAACACCTTAGTTCCAGGTAGGGAAAGAACGATTCCGGGCGATTAATATCTAGCTCAAAGTCCCGTGTCACAGGAGATTTAAAAAAGTTACCACTGATATATTTGATGGTGGTGTTTTTCCTGTTGTATGCAATAAGATAGTCATCATCAAAACGGAAGGCGTGAAGACGAACAGTTGTCGACATCCCGTTGGGATGGATTGTTTTAAATCCTGGCAAATGAACGGCGAATAATTGATAATCTCTGTCCGGATACAATAGAGCGCCATTGTACGGAGTGATCTCAGTCTCCAGCTGTCCGTCAACTGGCATTAGTTTCTGAAAGATACTTTTAGAAAAAGGATTCAGCATTCCGTCGGAACCTACTGACAAATCCCCTTCTACGGCATACCTGATATGATAACTGATAATATTTTGGAGGACGAGGGCGCTGTCTCGGGGAAGCATTGGTACAGGAGACTGGCTATATGCCATCATTGTCGCCATAAAGCATATGACTACTGCAATCAGGTGCTTATTTTTCAATGGAATCATTTCATACAGTTTAACTGGGATAGCATTGTAGGGTGCTGTTGTTAACTATTCAGTCGGGTCATTTCCATCACTACCTGTCGGGCAAACACTTCCAGTTTAGCTTCTTCCAGAAATTCAAGTTGATAATAATACTCTCCTTTGGAAGTCATTTCATGATGATTGTTATTCATTTCAAAGTGGCTGCGGTAAAAGAGCGTGAGTATGCTTCCGGGTTGCGTGGGATTGATACTGCAGCTTCCTAACCGGGCATCAACGAACGTAATAACAATCCTGTCGTCATCGTTGGTGAACCGCAGTTCCAGCTTTTTGGCCATCAGGCTGTAGGTAATGCGGATGCATTTAAAATCGTTGTGCAGGTCGTAATACATATCGCCTATCTCGCCGGACAGCAGCGTATCGAACAAGACGGTATGTGTTACGTCTTTTTTCATCAGAACTGCAATTTAAAGCTGCCAAATACGCCGAATTTCTTATTCGCTGGTTCATCTGGCAATACATCCGGAGCTACGCGCCAGATGAAGTCCACCCGCAGGAATTTAAAGATGTTTTCGATGCCGGTGCCAACTTCCAGGTAAGGGTTGCCTTCGAGTGTACGGAAAGGATAGCCGTTATAGAGGTTGAGTTTTTTATTTGGTTCTGACAGAGAGCCCACTACCCCTTTGGCGGTCCAGAACTGGCGCCATTTCAACTTCTTGATGAGTGGTATATATCCGAAGATACCGTTACCGATGGTATGTTCCACGTTGAAACCAACATATTGATCGCTGAGGAATTCGAAGCGGTTCATCATGTTGAAGGCGTATTTGTTGTAGTAGTAGATCTCGTTGCCCGGATGTACTTCGAGGGAAGTGTAAGGCACCGTGCCGAAGATCTTGCCACCAAAAACGTTATAGTACAGGGAGCCGAAAGGAGGCAGCTTCACATAGTCAGACACGCTGAGGGATACACGCTGATATTGTTGGCCGCTGTTGGCGATACCCGGGATACCGACAGCGTACTTCAGTTCCGTGATGGGGTATTTACTGCCAAGGCTGATCCGGTAGTAGTTGCCTTCCAGGAATTGTTCATGAAAAGCCCAGCGGAGCTTCAGTTCCACTTCTGTGGTGGTGAGCGGGTCGCGGTTACTGATGGTTTTGGGGAAGAACTCAGCGGTTGGCAATGGCTCGTATGGCCTGGCCTGTTTATGCAGCAGCGTTATCTGGTGAGAGAAGCCGCTGTAATATTCTTTAAAGAATTCCAGCCGTTGTTCCTGTATCATGAGGAACTTCTGCGGGATACCGTTTTTGCGGATGGCGAGGGTGAAAATGTTGTCAGTGCCTACTTCATCGTAGTAGTGGGAGCCGTTGTCAAGGTCTTTCGTATAGGCGCCGTAGAGGTACATGCGCGGATGTCTTTTCAGCAGCCAGAGGGCGGACATTTTTCCTTTGTAGACGTTGTCCTTGAAGCCGTAGGCCAGGTATCCGTAGAGGTAGATGTCCTTGTTGAATTTGGGCGTGGTTCCCAGGTCGAGCCGCAAACGGAACCCTTCCAGCCGGTTCTGCGAAAACAGGTAATAGTAAGGTCCCCATTCGATGGGGCCGAAGGGTTTATAGCCTGTTGCCAGGAAGCGGATGGTATTGGAGTATTTCTGGAAGAGCGGCATCCGTTGGAGGGTGTCGATCATTTTGTAGATACCCATCTCATTTTTGCTGAGACTGTCCGGGCGGTTGTCATTCCAGAAAGATTCTTTGCGTACACGGGCGCTGTCGAGCACTACGACAGCCTCGGGGTATTTTTTATCACTGAAAATGTTGGTGGCGGCAGTGTCGTTCGTGATCACATTGTCGTAGGTGGTGCTTTTGCGGCCGATAAAATCGAATGTTTTACCGGGTTTGGGGCTGGGTGCCCAGAAGTCGGCCACGAACTTGTCTTTATAAAGGAACCAGGAGCTGTCGTGCAGCTGCCGGAATTCCTGCACCATGCTCACGCGGCGGACGAAGTTGATGTTGGCGTCTTTCGGTACAGACAGGGTGGCTTTCATGACGGCGTAGGTAGTGTCATGTACCCAGATGTCGCCGATGAACGTATTCTCTCCTTTTCGTTTAGGCGTAAAGTTGAGTTTGATAAACCGCTGGCTGCTGATGTACTGTGTATCGGCTATTTTATAGTCGTAGTAGAAGGCTCCGTTGTGGTGTATCGGGCTGACGAACTGTTTATCGAATACCGGAATGAAATTGTTGTAGACATTGATATTTTGGTACATGCCACCGAGGAATTTCGTCACGCTTTCGTTGTCGATGCCGGAGGTACGGGCGGCTTTGATGACTTCTTTTGTTTTCCGGGGAGATGATTGAAAATAATAATCCGACAGGGATTCGGTCAGGAAGATGGGAAGGAATGGTTTATCTTCCGATGTGCTGTCGATATTATCAAGGATGAAAGCAAATGGTTTGGTGAACCTGTTTCTGGACAGTTTTTCCTTGTTCAGGTTTTTCATGTCCAGTTCCAGTTTATTGTAAACTTCGTATTTATAATTATCGAGCCGGTTATAGTTGTTTTCCGGTTTATGTTTAATGATCTGTTTAAGGAGGATGAGGGCGAAGTTAACGTTGGCTTTTATTTCGTATGTTTTGAGGGAGAGGTCTGAGCGGGTCACTTCAAAGTTGATGGTTTGCTCGTTCAGGGTACGGTTGACCGGCATTTTAAGAATGGTATATCCCATTACCCTGACCAGTAAGGAATCTGACGGGATAACATTTAACTCAAATAAAAATTTTCCTTCGGCATTGCTGACCATACCAGTTTGTGTGTGATCAAACTGAAGGGTGGCGAAGGGAATGATTTCCTGCGAGTGCGCATCTCTCACTGTTCCACTGACCTTATATTGCTGCGCCATCAATTCTGTACACCAAACGCTTATGCCTATTAGGACCGCTATAATTCTTTTCCAACCAAACATATCTGACAACAAACTTAGAGTATTTAACGCTAACCTGTATAGTTGCTTTCCTGAAGGTAACGCAGTTATGACGAAAAAAATATATTTTGAAATACAGGAAATTATTTTAGCTTTGTATTGCAAAGTGCTTTTTAGTATGACAGACGACCAACAACATTTGCAGACGTTAACGGACATCAAGCGTATCATGGAACGCAGCAGCCGGTTTATTTCACTGAGCGGGCTGAGTGGCGTGTCTGCGGGGCTATGCGCCCTGGTGGGTGCATGGCTGGCGCGTGTTTGGCTGGTGGCGTATTATGAGCGTTGGGACAGCACGGGCGTATATAACGATGCCGACTATGCGGAGCTGAAGGTTAAATTGATTACCACTGCCCTGGTGGTGATGGTAGCAGCGGTAAGCGGAGGGCTCTTTTTCACCTGGCGCCGGGCGAAGAAAAACAATCTTCCCATATGGGACGTGACAAGCCGTAAAGTACTGATCAATGTGTGTATTCCGCTGGCGGCCGGTGGCGCTTTTGCGGCGGGGATATTGTACAACCATATGGAAACGCTGGTGGCGCCTACCTGTCTGGTATTCTATGGCCTCGCGCTGGTGAATGCCAGTAAGTATACCCTGCCGGAATTACGTTATCTGGGCATCCTGGAAACCCTGCTTGGTATCGCTAATCTTTTTCTTTTGCGTAAAGGGCTTTATTTTTGGGCAGTGGGGTTTGGAGTGTTACACATCGTTTATGGTATCGTAATGTGGTGGAAATATGAGAGAAAGGGAAGCTTTCAATAATTAGCATGAATCCGATCGGTAATTTAAACAAGATATTTGAGAGCCGCATCCGACTGGGTGTAATGAGTGTGCTGATGGTAAATAATGAGGTCAATTTTAATGACCTTAAGCAGATGCTGGAGGTCACAGACGGCAATCTGGCCTCTCATCTCAATACCCTGGAGGAAAACGGCTACATCAAGGTATACAAAGGGTTTATTGGCCGCAAAACCAATACCACCTACGCTATTACCACTGCCGGGGAAAAAGCCTTCAAAGGCCATCTGGCGGCCCTTGAACATATGATCAAATTCACTAAATAATTTTTTTTGTCTTTTTACTTTGAAACACAAAGTGCTTTTTAAAAATCATACCATGGAAGTTCCCGAAAACAACCTCAACACCTCCTTTTTTAGTCGTTACGCTTACGCCTTCAAAGCGATTGTCATTGTCATCATGATGATGGTATTACTGATCCCGGCCAGCATGATCACCGACGTCATCCGCGAACGCCAGGACAGACAGTCCTCTGCTGTGGAAGAAGTCAGCAGCCGCTGGGGATACGAACAACATATTACCGGCCCTATTCTGGCCATTCCCTATACCGTTGCCGGTTCCGCCAACGCCAATTACGTGTACCTGTTACCGGAACAATTAAAAATCAATGGAGAATTGTTGCCCCAAAAACTTAAAAGAGGCATCTTCAGCGTGGCCGTCTACGACGCCAAAATGCAGCTGAGTGGCACCTTCAGCCCTGCCGCCATCTACAAATCAGGCGTACCGCCATCCGCCCTGAAATGGGACCAGGCGTCCGTTATCATGGGCATCACCGACCTGCGTGGCATAGACAACCAGGTTAAAATGGTCTGGAACGGGAAAACATTCCCTTTCAGCCCCGGCGTGGTCAATACTGACCTGTTTAAAAGTGGCATCCAGTCCCCGGTATCGCTGGTTTCCGGCGATACCGCGGCCCTCGCCGGCACCTTCTCCCTGGAACTGGGCGTAAAAGGCTCGGGCAGGATCAGCTTCTCCCCCGTGGGTAAAACCACTACGGTGCATACCAGCTCCAGCTGGCCCGACCCCAGCTTTGACGGCGCCTTCCCGCCGAAAGACCGCCGCGTGGACGCCAAAGGCTTTAGCGCTGCCTGGGAAATACAAGACCTCAACCGCGAATATCCCCAGAGCTGGGCCGGCAATAAATACGATGTCCACAGCGCGGATTTCGGCATCAAATTCTTTATGCCGGCTGAAAGCTACCAGCAGTCCATCAGAGCGGTGAAATACGCTATCCTCGTCATCGGGCTTACCTTTATTATCTTCTATTTTATTGAACTCTCCCAACGCCGCGCCATTCATCCATTACAGTACGCCCTTGTAGGCCTCGCCCTTTGTATTTTCTATACCCTGCTGATATCCATATCAGAACAGCTTAACTTTACACTGGCCTACCTGATTGCCAGCGGTCTCACCATAGGCCTGATATCACTGTATGTGGCCAGCGCCTATAAAAGCGGCCGTATCGCTGCAGGCATTGGTGGTACCTTGCTGTTGTTGTACGGTTTTATCTATGTGATTATCAGCGCGGAAGACCAGGCCCTCCTGATGGGCAGCATTGGTCTCTTCCTGACACTGGCTGCCATCATGTATTTCAGCAGGACCATCAAATGGGACAAATTATCCGAAAAATCAACAGTACAATAAAATATGAGGAAAGATTCTTATTTCAGCAAACGGGTGGCCAGTTTCGGATATGCTTTCAGCGGGATAGCGGCTTTTCTTCGCAGTGAACCCCACGCGCGCATCCACCTGGTGGCCACTATCGTGGTAACGGCAGCCGGCTGTTGGTATAAGCTTTCCAGGATGGAATGGATATTGCTGATCATCACCATCGCGATGGTCTGGGTCACAGAAATGCTGAACACCGTCATCGAAAAAATCATGGACCACCTGTCGCCCGACTACCATCCGCGTGTAAAGTGGATCAAGGACGTGGCGGCAGGTGCCGTGCTCATCGCGGCTATCGCCGCCGCCGGCATCGGCGCCCTGATATTTATCCCCCATATCCTGTCAACGGTTAATCATTAAAAAAACATTTGAACCATGCGACTGAAAGGCATATTCCGTTTGATCCGGCAGCGGGTTGCGAAAAACCAGCAGCGATATACGCTGTACTTTTCCATTCTGTTTAGCCTGGCACTGTTGTGTTATCGTATATACCATTCCGGTACCTACCTGCGTGTATCTTTGGTATGGAATCTTTTCCTGGCCTACGTGCCCTTTGCTATTACCCGCTGGATGGAAAAACATCCCGCCGAAATCAACAACCGCCTTACCTGGTACGGCTGTTTCGTCGCCTGGCTGTTATTCATTCCAAACGCCCCCTATATCCTCACGGACCTGTTCCATCTCTTCGATGGCGGTGTACCGCTTTGGTTCGACCTGTTCGTGATATTCTCCTTTGCCTGGAACGGCATGATGCTGGGCTACATGTCTATCCGCAGCATGGAACACCTCTGGAGCGCCCGGCATACCCGCTGGCCGGCATGGCTGTTTACCTTCCCTGTAATGTTCCTCTGTGGTATGGGAGTATATATTGGCCGCTATCTTCGTTATAACAGCTGGGACCTGGTAAAAGACCCGCTGACGCTTCTGGGGGATATGAGAGACATTGTCCTGCATCCGGTGGAAAACCGCAGCGCCTGGGCTTTCACGATCTGCATGGGGGTCTTCCTCAGCCTGATGTATCCGCTGGTAAAAAAACAAAGCATTTAGGGATTTTTTGATTTACGATTTTGGAATTTCGGAATCATAACAGCGAAGTATAAAAGAAGTATAAATAAAAGAGAAGACCGAAGCGATCGCTTCGGTCTTCTCTTTTATGCGCTTGGGGCAATCCCCGAAATTCCAAAATCGTAAATTAAAAAATCCCTAAATCAGAAGTCCACGCCCATACCGAAATACCAGATGGGGCTGCCACGGAAGAACGCTACCATTGGCCAACCGGCATCTACACGAAGGAAGTAGCCTGCAATGGTAGTACGCGCACCGAAGCCATAACCGCCAATGAACGGACCAAGGAAACCTTCTTTGATACGGGTGGTCACCAGTCCGTTATCATCGTTGTAGCTGGTATAATTGGCGTCTTTAAAGCTCAGTTTCTCATTCCAGGCGGTACCTATGTCCATGAAGGTGGTTACCTGGAAGTTGCGCAGGAAAGCAGAGTTGATCGGTTTCTCGATGAAGGTGGCGAATACAGGCAGACGTAATTCTGTATTGAGCAGCATCACGTTGTTGCCGTTTTTCGCATTCTGTTTGTAGCCACGCAGGTTTTCCGCCAGGGTCTGGAATGCGTAGTTGGCGCTCATATTCACTGGCGTATTGGTGTTGATCTGCGGGTTCAGCCAGTTGTCGATACCACCGAGGTAGTACAGCAGTTTGCGGGTACCCCAGGACATATCCAGTGAAAAGCGGGTAGCCCAGATGAAGTTGCGGTATATCTTCTCGTAGTGTCTAACGTCAACGCCCATATTATAGGTGAACCGTCCGCCGTTGGCAGGTGAATTCGGGTTGAAGATCTCATTCAGGCCGCCATTGGTCAGCTGGGAATTGATCTCTCCATAGACTTTGTAGCGGGTGCCGTTCCATATGTTGATGGCCGGATTGATGGTATTGTCATACACATATTCCAGTCGGCCGATCGCATAACTTTCGCTGTAGTTTTTGCTCAGCAGTGACGGTTTCTCTACAGCCTGTGCCACCAGCTTATCGGTACGGTAGCCAACAGTCAGGCGGATGCTGCGTACCTGGTCAAACGGATAACGTGCTTCTACCTGGTACAGGTTGGTGATGAACTTGGCCGGGGCGCGGAATTGTCCCAGCGTAGAGTCGTTCACGATAACATCGTTGTTTTTGTCCACTTTGCGGTAGTAGGTGAACTTATAATCGAAGCGTTTCTTCAGGTAATTGGCCGTGAAGAAATACTCGGAACCCTGCAGGGAAGACGGAATACGGAACCCGCCGTTAAACTTCAGGTCCTCAAACAGATCGCTGACGCCTATACGAATTAACCCGTTCACAGGATCAGTCAGGCGGATCGGGCCAGACGGAGGACCGGTAAACGGCTGGTATTTGTTGATCAGGATGGAGTTGTCCAGTTGCAACACCAGGTAGTCCGATGCGAATTTGAACTTATAAGGGAAGAGCTTCGCTTTTTTCAGCACTGGTTCTTCTTTTTTCTTCTCGAACAGGCCCGGGATGGATGAAGATGGTGTGGTACCGGACACATTGTTATTATTATTGGCATGACTGGTGGTATCCGCCGGATCATTGCCAAACTCGTTCTGGAAGAAGTTGGTATGTGGTGTGGTGTCTTTTGGGGCTGCCTGTTCAGAATAGGTAGGCAGGCCTAAACGAAGGCTGTCGGCATGCATTTCCGCCCGGCGGAAGTTGGTGGGACGGGCGTTTACATTTCTTTTCTTCAGCACGTTGGTGTCTACCTTCAGTTTCATGAGCCGTTTGATACCGGCATAGCCTACCACTTCGGATACTTCGCCCTGCTCGCCGGTGATGCGGGATTCCTGGATACCGTACGGATAGTTGGATATCGGGAAAGTGTAGGTAGAGTCCATGGTGATGGCCACGGCCTGTACAGAGTCCGGAGCAGTGGTGCCATAAGCTGCCAGCGTGGAGTCCAGCTCCTCCTTGTCCGGGTTATGGAGTATTTCCGAGCCTACGAAGAAAAGCGAGTCCACTCCGGCATTTTTTGATTTGAAGAACCCGGCATAACGGTTACGGATACCGTTAGCATCTGACACAAAGGTGAAGTGCGTGGTGTTATACTGCATGGGCAGTCTGGCATCGCCGTACTTCAGGTCGGTGAGCTGTGTGATCTGTTTTTCGCTGCTTTTGTTCCAGTTGTCCACCATGAAGATGTTGAACGGCCTGTTAGGCAGGGTGGTGTCGCTGCCTCTTCCTTTGGGCACGGGCCTGTTGGAAGAGTAGATGATACCGCTTTTGCCCGGGAAGGCGGCGAAAGACGGGTCGAGGTCGTCGTATATGTCGTTGGTGATCTGGTCAGTTTTGGAATTGCTGATGCTGTAGGTGAAGATGTCGGTATGTCCGTTTTTGATGGCAGACAGCAGGAGGGTATTTTCCTGTACCGGCATGTATTTGAAGTCTACCACACGGTCAAACTGCGGCAGGTCCTGACGTAGGGTCGTTTTCGTGATGAGGTCGTAGACCATCAGTTTGGTCTTGCCTTCATGCTCATATACAACGGCGAGGCGGTTACCTTTGGTATTCCAGGCCATCAGCGGATAGTTGGGGTCCACCTGGTTGGCCAGCTGCATGACGCCGCTGCGCAGGAGCACTTTGGGTTTGTTCCAGCCCAGCTGTATTTGTACGCGGTAGACGCCTTTTTTGAATTCTACCACGGCATATGAATTGTTTTTAGGATTGGGATTGAAGCGGTAGTAATCGGATTTACCGATTTCCTGTGCAACAATAGTGCGGCCTTTGGCAGATGTTTTACGTCTGCGGTTATCTTCAGCAAAACGTTTCTGGTAAAAAACGAAGAAGTCCTGGGTGGCCTTTTTGGGTGTCTGGTTGAGCACCTGCTCGAAGCCTTTTTTCAGTCCCCTGTTGATACGGGTGATGTACATCAGGTAAGGAACGGCATCTTTGCCATATTTGCTTTCCACATAGTACCAGAAAGCTTGTCCGGCCAGCAGTGGTTTGTCATAGGCCAGTTGGTTGAAGCTGTTGTATTTACCGGAGAGCAGCACGGACTTCAGTTCTTCATCGAGCTTGGCGGTCCAGTTTTCGGCCGCGTAGGCGATAAAGCCGTCGGTAAACCATTTAGGGAAGTCTATCAGGGCGGCGTTGCCGGCAAATTCGCCGATGTCTTCACCAAAGAGAAGGGTTTCCAGCAGAATGCGGGCTATTCCCTGGCGGATCTGGCGGTGCAGGTTTTCGTGGTTGCCATCGTAGTAAACGATCATTTTATTGCCTACCAGCTTAGTAACGCCTCCGGTGTTCTGCCAGTCAACACCGATGCCGATATTGGACTGTTTCATCTCTCCGAAGCTGTTATAGACCACAATATTGATGCGCTGGCGGGGATTCGACTCCATGAACTGTTCTATCGAAGGTAATTCCTTTTCGGCTACCTGGACAACGTACTTGCCCAGTTCCAGCCCGTTCTGGCTGAAATAGGTGTTGAAATGCCGGCTTTGGTAATATCTCCACTTAAAATTCTTGAACTGAACACGATTTTGGCCGAATTCAACGGTATTGGTCTGGGCTTGCGTAACGAATGTTCCAAGTAATAGGGCACCGAATAATAACCTGGTAATAAATCTGTTCATACAGAAAGTATTGATAATATTGTGATCTGTTTTAAAATTAGCTAAAAATCAGGTAACATGATCGAAATCCAACAATTCACTTTTGGTCCTCTCCAGGAAAACACCTACCTGCTTATTAACGGAAAAAGGGAATGTATAATTATAGACCCGGGTTGTTATTTTCAGGACGAAAGAAAAGAATTATTACAATATATACAAACGGAACACCTAAATGTTACAAGATTGCTGAACACTCACTGCCACTTTGATCACATCTTCGGTAACAAACTGGTATCGCAAACCTATGGCTTAAAACCGGAGTTTCATGAGAAAGAACAGGTGGTGATGGACAATTCCCAGGCAGTGGGTGCCATGTATAACCTGCCGTTCGACCCCTCTCCCATGCCTGGGCGTTATATCGTGGAAGGAGAAAAGATTCCCTTTGGCGCTCATGAACTGGATGTGCTTTTCACACCAGGCCACTCACCCGGAAGCATCTCCTTCTACTGCGCTGACCAGCAGTTTGTGATTGGAGGCGATGTGCTGTTTTACCAAAGCATCGGCCGTACAGACCTGCCAGGCGGCAATCATGCCACCCTGCTGAACAGTATCCGTGAGAAGCTGTTTGTATTGCCGGATGAAACCCGGGTGTTCCCTGGGCACGGTCCCGCCACTACGATTGGGTTTGAGAAGAAATACAATCCTTTCCTGGTATAGGAACTTGCCTATTTAATGTATTTCCCGATAAACGGCATCCGGGCGAACTCCTTTTTCTCCATCCGGAAGATAAACCATGCATAGGCTCCAAATAACAAGGTGGCCACTGCAAGGGATAAAGGCTTCATGGCATAGATATCGCCAGGGGAAAGCACTTTGGCATTCAGCCAGCTGAACACATAGTAGGTAAGCACGGCCAACCCGATGTAGGTGATCAGTTTAGGGAGATGGTAAGGTATCGGGTAATAACGCTGCCCCCATACGTAACACACCACCATCTGCACGAAATAGCAGACCATAGTGGCCAGTGCGGCGCCATAGTAGCCCATTACGGGTATCCACCAGTAATTAAGGAGGAAAGCCAGTACAGCCGTGATAAGGGTGATGATGGCACCGGTCTTGGTGCGGTCGGTGAGTTTGAACCAGATAGTCAGGTTGTAATAAATGCCGAGGAACATGTTCGCCAGCAGCAGCACGGGCACTATCCGCATGCCCTGGTAGTAGAAGGGCACCCGCAGGAATATCTTCCAGACATTGAGGTACAGGCTTACAAAGAGGAACATGAAACAGAGCATCACTACAAACAGCTTCATAATTCTGGCATATACCTTTTGAGGGTCTCCACTTTCCGCCTGCTTAAAGAAGAAAGGCTCCGCTCCTAACCGGAACGCCTGTATGAACATGGTGATCAGTATGGCGAGCTTGTAGTTGGCGCTGTACAGGGCGATAATCTCTTTTTTGGCCTCCATATTGTTGCCGGGAAGGAACTGTGGCAGGAACCAGGCCCTGTCAAAGGTCTCGTTGACCATGCCGGCCATGCCTACAATGATCAGCGGCAGGGCGTAATGGAGCATCTTTTTCCAGAGCGCGGGGTCAAACTTCCATTCAATCTGCCGTATTTGCGGCAGGAACAGCACCAGGGTGACCGCGCTGCCCAGCATATTACTGAGGTAAATATATCCCGTTTGGTCGCTGCCGTTATGCAGGCCCGGTACCCACTGATGACCGGCTGCAGCCAGTTTGGGGCAGATGACCAGGAAAAAGATATTGAAAAAGATAGTGGTCAGGATACCGGCTACCCGGATGGCGGCATACCGCACCGGGCGGCCTTCCAGCCGCAACTGCGCAAAGGGGATGGCTGTCAGCGCGTCAAAGGCCATGAGCAGCACGATGTAGGTGTAAAACGCCGGATGCCCGGTAAGCCCGGCCAGTTCCCCGGTGTACGAATTGATCACCGGCCCCCGTAGCAGCAACAGCAGGATAGTGATGGATATCGTGGATATCAGCAGGGATATGGTGGACGTGCCCAGCACATGGGATTTGTTTTCCTGTTTGGCAAACCTGAAAAAGGCCGTCTCCATACCATAAGTGAGCACAATATTGGCGAAAGGGATATAGGCATATACGTTAGACATCTCCCCGAAGGAGGCCCTGCTTAAAATGCCGAGGTAAAAAGGCGTCAGGAAATAATTGAGCAGCTTGCTCACAATATTACTCAACCCGTAATAAACCGTCTGTCCTGCCAGTTTCTTGATGCTCAAACCCTAAAAATTTTATGCAAAATACAATTGCCGTTATTCAAAATTGCCTCTCCGCAGCTGTTTTTTCTCCGACAACCGCTTCTTGAACTGTATCCTTTTTTCAACTACCGCCTTGGGTATTTTGGTGGCTATTCTTTTCTTGCGGGGTACCAGTGCTTTGTTGATCAGGTCATTTATCTTGAAAATAACCTCCTGTTTGTTGCCCAGCTGGGTACGGGCCGTCTGTGATCTTACCTGTAGGATGCCTTCCGAATTGATACGGTTGGCCAGCTTCTCATGGAGCAGTTGTTTCTGCTCAGGGGTTAACAAGGCGGAGGCTTCAATGTTAAAAGCACCTTCCACCATGGTTTCCACCTTGTTCACATGCTGTCCGCCGGAACCGCCGCTGCGGGCCGTTCGGAAGGTGAGCTCAGGTGTAACATTAATGTTCATTGTATGATTCTTTTTTATAATGCAAATTTACGTTAATTGGCCGGCAAAATCAATTCCGCGGCCGAAAGTCCCGGGCTGTAACGTTGAAAACAACGAAAAGGAGTTTCCGAAGGTAAGCATAATGGATGGCACATCACAAAAAGCCAGGACAGCCTGTGGCAGGCTGGCTGAAATGAATAGTAGGAAAAAGATTACCGGGAAAAAGGAATGAGATAAGCGTCGGTGCTATCTTTTTTAAGTGGTACAGCGTTATCCCCGACGGTAACGCCGGTAAGTTCGGAGGAACAGGCAACCTGCCTGAATGCCATATTTATTTTAAACTGCACGACCTTGCCGGTTTGGCCAACTTCGAGCACCATGTTTGGCGCGGCAGGGCCCTGGAGATAGGTAACGCCGTTACGACGGGTGGCCTTTTCCACCCAGAAGCCGGATTGGCCATTGGGCCGGATAAATCGTACACTGTCAAGCGGAATAGTGGCTCCCGGGCCAGTGACGAGATCTGCGCCGGTTTGCGGATCGGTCAATCGGAACGGGAAGCCGATGGCCGCCTTCAGGGTAGCAATGTCATTGCTGTTACAGGGAGTTTTGTCCTTACGGCTGCAGCTGCCTGCCAGCAGGGCGACTAACAGGATACCTGGTAAAATACGTGGCATAAACAATAGATTTTGGTATCTGTTAAGCGTACAAAAGCAGAAAATGTTACCGGGGTTTGTCTTAATTTCCCGCCTGATTAAAACAGGAATTTGATATGAGAGCAGTTATACAGCGGGTATCCGAAGCATCCGTCACAGTGGATGGCGTTATCACCGGCCAGATCGGGCAGGGCCTGCTGGTTTTGCTGGGCATTGAAGATGCTGACGGCCCGGAAGATATCCAGTGGCTGAGCAGCAAGATCGTCAACCTGCGCATTTTCAACGATGATGCCGGCGTAATGAACGTTTCCGTGAAAGACATGCATGCTGACATACTGCTGGTCAGCCAGTTTACCCTGCACGCTTCTACGAAAAAAGGCAACAGGCCTTCGTATATCCGTGCCAGTAAACCGGACGTGGCCATCCCCCTGTATGAAAAAATGATCGTACAGCTGGAGCAGGACCTTGGGACCACCATCCAGCGCGGCATCTTTGGCGCTGATATGAAAGTAGCGCTGCTCAACGATGGGCCGGTCACTATTATTATAGACACGCACCAGCGGGAATAACATAAAACCATTATGCCTGCAATCCGTTATCTTTAAACACTACAATTCATTATCCATGACTATACAGGAAGCACAGGAAAAAATCGACAACTGGATCAACACTACCGGGGTACGCTATTTCAGTGAGCTGACCAATATGGCCATCCTCACGGAAGAAGTAGGTGAAGTGGCCCGTGTAATGGCCAGGCAGTTTGGCGACCAGTCTGCTAAAGACGGTGACAAAAAAAGGGAACTGGCCGATGAACTGGCCGATGTCATGTGGGTGGTGTTGTGTATTGCCAATCAAACCGGCATAGACATGACCGTGGCACTGGAGAAAAACTTCGACAAAAAAAATATCCGGGACGCTACCCGGCATACCAACAATCCTAAACTGAAATAATCACCCGCGCTACGCCTATGCCACAGGAAGCAAATGCCTATGCATGCTTTTTGCTTCCTGTGGGTAAAAACCTGCAGCATGAATAAAACAATGGGAAAAATACAACTGTACTGGACGGTGCTAAAGGCGTCCGGCAGTGCTTTTATAGACGATAAAGTGCTGAAACTCAGCGCCGCGCTGGCTTATTATACTATCTTCTCCGTAGCTCCCATGCTCATTATCATCATCTTCTTCTGTGACCTGTTCCTTGGAAAGGAAGCGGTGGAAGGCAGTATATATGGCCAGATACAAGGCCTGGTTGGTAGCGAGGCGGCCATCCAGATACAATCCATGATCCGCAACGCTACCCTGTCCAACGATATGAGCTGGGCCACCATGGTGGGTTTTGTGACACTGATCATTGGCGCCACCGGTGTGTTTGCAGAAATACAGGATTCTATCAATTTTATCTGGGGACTGAAATCGAAGCCCAAGAAAAACGGCCTGCTGCGTATGCTCATCAACAGATTGTTGTCTTTTTCGCTGGTAGTCAGCATGGGCTTTATTTTGCTGGTATCGCTGGCTGTCAATGGCCTGGTGGAGCTGTTTCAGAATGTACTGACACAGCTTATCCCTACTAAACTGACCACCACCCTCATCGTATATGTGGCTAACCTGGTAGTGCCTTTTTTGGTGATCACCACCCTGTTTGCCATCATCTTCAAGGTCTTGCCCGATGCGCGGATCAAATGGAAAGACGTGCGGGTGGGCGCTGTGGCGACGGCCGTGCTGTTTATGATCGGTAAATTCGCCATCGGCTATTACCTGGGCGCCAGTAAGGTCAGTTCTACCTATGGGGCGGCAGGTTCTGTGGTCATTATCCTGTTATGGGTATACTATTCCGCAGCCATCCTGTATTTCGGAGCGGTTTTTACCCGCCAATATATAAAGCACTCCGGAAGAGAGATCTACCCCAATGACTATGCTGTCTGGGTAAAACAAATAGAAGTACCTCATGAGCCCCCCGCCCCTGTTGATACGGTGGAAGAGGGGTAAAAATATTTATCTTAGTTAGATATATATAATAAAATAATTACAATCATATTTTCAAAATTGGCATTTATCTTTGCGCGACTATGTCTACAGATCAGAATAAATTCCAGGCGATCATATCGCACTGTAAAGAATACGGTTTTGTTTTTCAGTCCAGCGAAATATACGATGGGCTCAGCGCGGTGTATGACTACGGTCAGTACGGTTCCGAGCTGAAAAAAAATATTAAGGACTACTGGTGGAAAAGCATGACCCAGCTGCACGAGAACATCGTGGGGATTGATGCGGCCATCTTTATGCACCCTACCACCTGGAAGGCGTCCGGTCACGTGGACAACTTCAGCGATCCTATGATCGACAACAAGGACAGCAAAAAACGCTACCGGGTAGACCACCTGATTGAAGCGTATGCGGAAACGCTGCCTGAAGCAGAAGGCAACGCCGTGCTGGCCCAAATGGACGAGCTCCTGAAAGAAAATGACTTCGCAGGCCTGAAAACCCTGATCGAAGAGAAAAAGATAAGCTGCACTGTCAGCGGAACTTCCAACTGGACAGACGTCCGTCAGTTTAACCTGATGTTCTCCACTCAGCTGGGCAGCGTTACCGACGAAGCCAGCGAAATATACCTGCGTCCGGAAACTGCACAGGGTATCTTCGTGAATTTCCTCAACGTGCAGAAAACCGGCAGGATGAAAGTGCCTTTCGGCATCGCGCAGATTGGTAAAGCCTTCCGTAATGAAATCGTTGCCCGTCAGTTCATCTTCCGTATGCGTGAATTTGAACAGATGGAAATGCAGTTCTTCGTACGCCCTGGCACACAGAAAGAATGGTACGAGAAATGGAAAGAAGAAAGGATGCAATGGCACCTGAGCCTCGGCACCGATCCTTCCAAATACCGTTTCAAAGACCACGTGAAACTGGCGCACTACGCTGATGCCGCTGTGGACATCGAATTCGACTTCCCGATTGGCTTTAAGGAAGTGGAAGGTATCCACTCCCGTACTGACTTCGACCTGAAACAACACCAGGAATACAGCAAGAAAAAAATCCAGTACTTCGATACAGAAATTAACCAGAACTACGTGCCTTACGTGATAGAAACCTCTATCGGTCTGGATCGTATGTTCCTGCTGACAGTCTGCAACGCTTACGAAGAGCAGGACCTCAGCACACCGGAAAAGCAGGACAGCCGCGTGGTACTGAAGTTCCCCGCGAAACTGGCGCCTATCAAACTGGCGGTGTTCCCGCTGACCAAAAAAGATGGTTTGCCGGAAGTCGCGCAATTACTCGTAAATGAGTGTAAACAACATTTCCATTGCTACTACGAGGAAAAAGACAGTATTGGTAAACGTTACCGCCGTCAGGACGCCATCGGTACGCCTTTCTGCGTAACCATAGACCACCAGACTAAAGAAGACGGAACCGTTACCATCCGTTACCGTGACTCCATGGAGCAGGAACGCGTTCCGCTCACAGAAGTGAAAAACATTGTTCTGAGCAAGATCATGTAACATATCCGGGGCCACAGCCGTTTAATTCGTATATCCCTTACCCCTATGCATATACGAACTGTAACGACTGTGGCCCTTTTGTTTTGCTGTACTTCCCTTTCTGCCCAAAACACGCCCCGGGACTCCACCCTTCATTCCCGCCCCCGCAAAGAACAACCGGTTTATTTGCCTAAGAAATGGCCGCATGTCGTGTATGGCACGCTGTTCGGGCCTGCCTGCGGTGTTGGCGTTAACTATGATACGCGTTTTAATGGAACACGAACTGGTTGGGGAATGCGTGCAGGCGCCGGTATAGTGCCTCGTTATGAGGAAACATGGTACTCTCATAAACGTGTCCCGGCTGGAAGAACAATCCGGGACAGTACAATTACACACGGCTTTTCCGTTCCCGACCGCCCCACTCTCTTTGGAGGTATTAATTATGTGTTCGCCCTGCCTGATCCGGACAGGAACTGCCTGGAAGTGGGTGGTGGTATGACTTACATGTTTGGCGACTCGCTTTGGTTTGAAGAAGGGGCTTCGGACCGCACTACCCTGGGGTGGTTGTCAATCGGAGGCCGGCGGTATTTTATCAATAAACATTTTATATTCAGGATAGGAGCTATGCTGATGTTTTCTTCCAATCAGGTAACCCCTAATATGGACACGGGTTTTGGCTATTGTTTCTAAGCTTTATCCGTACAGCTCAAGATGTATGTCATGGCGGTCGTACCCCATGGCGGTAATGCGCTGCCGTGCCTCATCTATCATGGCTTTCCAGCCGCAAAGGTAGAAGTTGGCGGGCCGCTTGTCGCCGGCGAGGATTTCCTCGTAGACGCTGTGCACGTAGCCTTTTTTGCCGGCCCAGTCTTCCTGGCGGCTCAGCGTAGGGATGTAATGAAAGCGCGGCATGTCCTGGTCCAGCTGCCGCATTTCATCAGCGTACAGCAGGTCCTGTTCATACCGGCAGCCGAAAATCAGGTGGATATTGGGATGTGGCAGCTGATGCAGCTGTATATGATGCACCATGGAGCGGAACGGCGCTATGCCGGTACCGGTGCAGATCAGGAACAGGTCTTTTTCCATGTCTGCCGGCAGGGTGAACATGCCCAGCGGGCCTCTTACCTGTAAGGTGCTCCCCTCTTTGATCTCATTGAAAAGATAGGTGCTGCCAACACCTCCCTCCAGCAGCACGATCACCAGTTCAAATTCATTGGTGCCGTCCGGATGGGATGCAATGGAATAACTGCGCCAGCGCTTGTTTTTCTTTTCATGAATGGGAAGGTCCAGGGTGACAAACTGCCCTGGCTTGAAATCAAATCGTTCCAGCTCTGGTATACGTATCCAGAAACGCCTTGTATTGGGTGTTTCATCTAACAGCCGGGTGACGATGCCTGTATACCAGATCTCCTGCATGGAAAAAGGAATTTGGTGTCACTGAATATAACAAAACATTTTGAATTTTATCATTTGAATATTTGGCCAGTGTGCCATTGGCTCTTTTGCTGTTACGAAAAACAAATAATTAAATCTCTAAATAACCAAATAAACAAATGTTCGTATCTTTGCAACCTTCATGAATTTACAGGCTGTATTACAATTATTTCAACGTGATGCCCGCCTGCAGACGCTGGTGAAGGGGATTCAAACACCCGCCCCACAATACTTTCAGCTTTCTTCCCTGAGTGGGAGTGCAATAAATTTTGTGGCAGTATCAGTCTGGGCCAATGCAGAAGCGAACCATCTCTTTATTCTGAATGATAAAGAGGAGGCAGCCTATTTCCAGAACGATCTGGAAGAACTCAGCCAGGCGCTGGATATTTTCTATTTCCCCGATTCCTTTAAAAAAACCGGACAGTTCCAGGAGTTCAACAGCAGCCACAGTATGTTGCGTACGGAAGCGCTGATGAAATTTTCCGGAGAAAGTATCCGTAAAAAAGTACTGGTCACCTATCCCGAAGCACTCTGGGAGAAAGTGGCCGGCAGCAAGGCCTTCAGCTCCAATATGGTGCAGCTGAAAGTAGGAGACGTGCTGAAAGTGGACCCGCTGCTGGAGAAGCTGATAGGCTGGGGATTTGAACATACCGACTTTGTATATGAGCCCGGCCAGTATGCCCTGAGAGGTGGTATCCTGGATATCTATTCTTTCGGCAACGAAAAGCCGTACCGTATTGAACTGTTTGGAGAAGATATCGATTCTATCCGCCTGTTTGACCCGGAATCACAGCTTAGCGAACGCAAGCTGACACAGGTGACGCTCATCGCTAATATGGACACCCACACGGTGGACCATCTGAAAACGTCACTTGTAGAATTCCTGCCCGCCAATACCGTGGTATGGATGAAAGACCCTGCCTACATCCAAAGCGTGGTGGAACAGCTGGAACAGCGGCTCGATGACTGGCTGCTGACCGGTCAGAAAGTGAAGGTGAACGATGACGAAGACATGGCGCTCAGCAGCGATGACTTCGTAACAGCCGCTCCCCTCATGGAGCAGCTGTTACAGAAAACAACCGTGGTTTTCGGTAATAAAGAATACCTCACAGAAAAAGGCATAGCATCAACAACCATCGCCTTTGATACACAGGAACAGCCCGTCTTCAACAGACAGTTCGATCTCCTGATCAAAGACCTGGCGCAACATAACAACAACAAATATTCTCTCTTTATCTTCGCTGATAACCCGCGTCAGCTCGAACGTTTGCGCAGTATCTTCGAAGACCTGAAGGCAGACTTTGTCTTCTTTCCTATACCGGTGGCCATCAGCCACGGGTTCATTGATCATTCCCTGAAACTTGCCTGTTACACGGACCACCAGATCTTCCAGCGTTTCCACAAATCAAGGGTAAAACAAGCCTACAACAAAAACAAGGCGATTACCATGAAAACGTTGCGGGAGCTGCAACCCGGCGATTACGTAACGCATATCGACCATGGCGTGGGCGTGTACAGCGGTTTGCAAAAGATCGAATCCGGTGGCAAAATGCAGGAAGCTATCCGCATCATTTACAAAAACAACGACCTGTTGTATGTAAATATTAACTCCCTGCACAAAATCAGCAAATACACCGGCAAAGAGGGCGTGGAGCCGAGAGTCAACAAACTCGGCAGCGACGCGTGGGACAAGCTGAAAGAAAAAGCCAAAACACAGGTCAAGGACATAGCCAAAGACCTGATCAAACTATACGCCGTGCGTAAGGCCCAGCAGGGTTTTGCACACGCACCGGACACCTATCTGCAAACAGAGCTGGAAGCCTCCTTCCTGTATGAAGATACGCCGGACCAAAGTAAAGCTACCGCCGATGTGAAAAGGGACATGGAAGGCCCCGCCCCCATGGACCGCCTCGTATGTGGCGACGTAGGCTTCGGTAAAACAGAAGTCGCTATCCGCGCAGCTTTCAAATCCATCGTGGACGGTAAACAGGCTGCCGTACTGGTGCCTACTACCATCCTTGCGTTCCAGCACTATAAAACGTTCTCCGAGCGCCTGAAAGATTTCCCCTGCACGGTGGACTATCTCAACAGGTTCAAATCTTCCAAAGAGAAAAAAGAAACGCTTAAAAAGCTGGAGGAAGGCAAGATCGACATCATCATTGGTACGCACGCCCTGCTGAGCAAAGACGTGAAGTTTAAGGACCTGGGCGTACTGGTGGTGGATGAAGAACAGAAATTCGGCGTATCTGCCAAAGAAAAACTGAAACAGCTGAAACATAACGTGGATACCCTCACCCTAACGGCAACGCCTATACCAAGAACGTTGCAGTTTTCGTTGATGGGTGCCCGTGACCTTTCGATTATCAATACGCCGCCGCCTAACCGGCAGCCTATTGAAACGGAAGTGCAGGTTTTTAACCAGGACGCTATCCGCGATGCCATCTATTACGAAACAGAAAGAGGCGGGCAGGTGTACTTTGTGCACAACCGCGTAAAAGGCCTGGCGGAAATGTCCTCACTGATACAGGGCCTTTGCCCTGATCTGGCTATTGCAACGGCCCATGGCCAGCTCGAAGGCCATCAGCTGGAAGAAGTCATTCTCGATTTCATCGACCGCAAATACGATGTACTGGTATGTACCAATATCGTGGAAAGCGGCGTGGACATCCCCAATGCCAATACCATTATCATCAATAATGCGCACCACTTCGGGCTGAGCGATCTGCACCAGCTCCGTGGCCGCGTAGGACGCAGTAACAAGAAGGCTTTCTGTTACCTGCTGGCGCCTCCTATGAGCACACTCACGGCCGACAGCCGCAAGCGCCTGCAAACCCTTGAACAGCACAGTGAGCTGGGCAGCGGCTTCCAGATCGCTATGCGCGACCTCGACATCCGTGGCGCCGGTAACCTGCTCGGTGGCGAACAAAGCGGTTTCATGGCGGAAATAGGCTTCGATATGTACCAGAAGATCCTGGACGAAGCTATCCGTGAACTGAAACAAAACGAATTCCGCGATCTCTTTAAAGAACAACTGGAAGAGAAAAAAGACTTCGTTAACGACTGTACGATCGATACTGACCTTGAAATACTGATCCCGGATACTTATATAGAAAGTATCCAGGAACGTCTGAACCTGTACCAGGAACTGGACAACACCACAGACGATGGCAGGTTACAACAGTTTGAACATGAACTGACAGACCGCTTCGGCCCCATGCCAGACCCGGTAAAAGACCTGCTCACCATGATACGCTGCCGCTGGATGGCTATTCAGCTGGGCTTCGAGAAAATGATGCTCAAAGAAGAAAACCTCCGCTGCTACTTTATCAATAACCCCGACTCCCCCTATTTTGAATCACCTACGTTCAACCATATATTAACGTATATACAAACCCGTACCAACAACGCCAAACTTAAACAGGTAGGCAAAAACTTTATGCTGGTGGTAAACCGTATCCGTAATATGAACGATCTCTATGCTTTCCTCAAAGGCATAACCGATAGCCGCAAATAATTTTCTGTAACATTTTTATTGCATAATCGTTTCATTAATAATATGAAACGAATAATTTAATATAACTATATGATGCCGTTTGAAAATTTTTTCCCCTGCTTTTGTGGAAACACGGTTTTGTACTGCATCATGAGGGTGTAATAAACATCGAAAACAATTTTTTTAAATAAGAAAAACAAAGACACATGAAAAAGGTAATGTTATTAGCCGCCGGATTATTCTTCGCTCTGAGCACTTTTGCCCAACAGGCTGACAATAAACAGGTAAAGAAAATTGAAGTAACTGGTTCTGCTGAAATAGAAATCACACCTGATGAGTTAAACCTGGACATCGCCCTGAGAGAATATTTAAAAGGGAAAACAAAAGTGGACATCACCACCCTGGAAAAACAACTGGTGAAAGCCATCGCTGATGCTGGATTACCTAAAGAAACCCTCACCATCGAAAACGTGAACGGCTTTAACAACGAGTTCTTCCTGCGTAAGAAAAAAGATCCAGTTGAATTTATGACCCGCAAGCAATATCGCCTGAAACTGACCAGACTGGATAAAATCAACGATATCCTGGGCGCTATAGACGCGGAAGGCGTGGAAAGCACCCGCATCGCTTCTTATACTTCCAGCAAAATGGACCAGTACCGTAAGGAGGTAAAAATCAAAGCCATAAAAGCGGCTAAAGAAAAAGCGGAATATATGCTGGCCGCTATCGGTAACAGCATCGATGGTATCCTCGAAGTACAGGAAATCAGCACTGACAACTATACTGATTACCGTCCGCAGATCATGGCCAACGCAATGTACAAATCTGCTGATGCAGCAGGTGGCGGCGCTCCTGAAATTGATTTCAAATCCATCAAAGTTCGCGCTGAAGTAAGAACAGTATTTACCATCAAATAACCTACATCATAAAAATGAAAAAGCCGCAGGAGTTAATTCCTGCGGCTTTTTTTATGTTGTTATCTGAACTTAGAAGCTGTATCTCAGGCCCAGCTGCATCTGGTGACGGGAGCCAAAGAAGTCTTTGGAGTAAGGAGATCCCGGATTTTCCAGTTTCAGGATAGGGTAGTTGTTCACTACTTTTCCTGTTGGTGTAGCACCTACGCTGGCAGAAGAGTTGAAGGTGTTCGGTGAGAAGTACTGAATACCCCAGTCTTTGTTGATCAGGTTGGTCACGTTCACGATATCGTAAGTGAGGGTGAGGGTGTGCATGGATTTGCCGGCTTTGAAGTTGAAATCCTGGCTAAAGCGGAAGTCAGCCTGTGTGTTCCATGGTGTACGACCACCGTTACGTTCGGTGAACTGGCCTTTACGACCGCTCAGGTATTTGTCTGCATTGATGTAGTTCATGAACTCTGTTGCTTGTTGAGCAGCAGTTTTACCACCGGCGATATCAGCAAAGAAGTTGGTTGCATCTGCTACATCTTTCGGGATGTAAGCGAGGCTCACCTGCTGAGGAGTACCCTGTACGGTAGCGTTTACGAAACCATATGTATAAGGTAAACCGGAAGAAGTGTTAAAGAACAGGGAGAAGTTGGAAACCCATTTGTTTTTAGCGTCCCAGCCGTGTTTGTAACCTACGGTAGCTACGATACGGTTGCGGATGTCGAAGTTGGAGTAAGCCAGTGCCGGATTGTTCGGGTTCAGGGCCTGGTTCAGCTGCCAGTTAGACTCCATGGAGTTACGGATACCATTGGTGATGTCTTTAGCTTGACCGTAAGTGTAGGCTGCCATAAAGTTCAGACCAAACGGGAAGGATTTAGACACCTGAGCAGTGATGCTGTAACGGTAACCTTTATCAGTGTTGGACAACAGGTAAGCATTCGTATATAACGGATTAGTTTTGGCACCAGACCAGACAGGCTGTTGTTTGTTCACGTCATATGCATAGTAGGTGGGATTGTCAGTCAGGTTGATCTGTTGGAACATCAGATCTTTGATCACTTTCGTGTAGATACCTTCGATGCTGAATTTCCACTGATCACGGGTGTTGTATTCCAGGGCGAGGCTGCTTCTCCATACCTGAGGCATTTTGAAGTTGTTGTCGATCAGGTCTACCTGGGTAGCACCGGAAGCGTCATTTACTTTAGCACCGTTCTGGGCTGCGAAGTCAGCGATACCGTTGGCAGAAGGCTTAGCTGCAGGGATCGGAGCGTTTACGAAAGGTTTGGAAGAGCGTTGGTCGTAAGCACCATAAGTTACACCGTTGTTGTAGTAAGCATAACCTAACCATGCGAAAGGAATACGGCCGGTGAAGAGACCTGTACCACCACGCAGTACAAGGCTGTTGTCACCTTTGATGTCATAGTTGAAACCTAAGCGCGGAGAGATCTGCACATTGTTCAGGAAGTTGTTTTTGATATCCTGAGGTTTAGTGTACGTGTAGGTGTTACCGTAGTTTGCGTCAACAGGGGCTTTGATGGTTTTATCGCTCAAAGGCTGTTTGTTCGGTATACCAGCATAGTCTAAACGGATACCCGGAGTGATTTTGAAGCGATCAGTCAGCTGGATTTCATCCTGACCGTACAGGCTCAGCAGGTTCACTTTGAACTGTGCGGGAGGATTAGCCATGATGTAATCACGGGAGTTGTTGGCGTAGTTATAGTTACCACGTACACGGCTGGGATTGTTGTTGAGGAAATCCTCAACGCTGTTATAGTCGATACGGCCGTTCCAGGAGTTTACGAAACCATAAGTGATGTTATAAAACTCGTTGTGGGTACCTACGGTGATAGTATGGTTGCCTTTGAAGATGGTCACGTTATCAGTTACCTCAAAGGTTTTTTGTTTCATGTTGAAGATGCTGGCTTCGCGGTCAGTACCAAGGAAGATGGTAGAACCTGCGGTACGGCCTTTGATCTGGATCTGCGGCGTAGCAGGATCAGACAGCGGGTCTCTGTAGTCATGAACGTTGGAGTAACCCAGGATCAGGCTGTTGGAGAGGGTGCTGTTGAAGTTGCTTTTCAGTTCAGCAACAGTAGAAGACTGGTTGTTCACCTGTTTGAAGTCGATGCCTTTGAAACGGAAGTTCTGTTGGTCACGTTCCAGGTTGGTGGCTTCGGAGGTGATGGTATTGTTACGGAGAGACAGGTGATGTTTGTCGTTGATATGCCAGTCCAGTCTGTTGAAGAACTTATTGGAGTTGGAATAGATGCTGGTGTTACCGGCAGTTCCAATATCAACACCATAAGTTTTCATCACAGCGGTGATGTCAGCAGCGTCTTTTTCAGAGAGGATGCCGCCGCCGTCAGCAGAACCTGCAGCGAGGATCACCGGGTCTACACGGCGGGTGATTTCTTCGTTGGTGAAGAAGAACAGTTTGTTTTTGATGATAGGGAAACCTACACGGGCGCCTGCCTGGTATTCATGGAAGTCGCTGGGCAGTTTGGAACCGTCGCCGGCGTTGTTTTTACCAATCATAGAGGCGTTACGGCCATAACCGTAGATAGAACCGTGTACTTCGTTGGTACCGCTGCGGGTAACAGCGTTCACGCTACCACCGAGGAAGTTACCAACTTTCACGTCAAAGGGAGCCAGTAATACCTGTACGTCCTGGATCGCATCGAGAGACACGGGGTTGGTACGGGTGCTGCTGCCTGGCTGGCCGCTGGTAGAGCTCTGACCGCCAAGGGAAGGGCTGAAGCCGATCGCGTCGTTGTTGATCGCGCCGTCTACAGTCACGTTATTATAACGGTAGTTGGTACCGAGGAATGAGTTGTTATTGCTCTGTGGCGTTACTTTAGTGAGGTCTTGCAGGCTGCGGCTCAGGCTGGGGATGCTTTTGATCTGCTCCTGTCCTATTTTGGTGCCGCCGGTTTTGCTGCCGGTATTGCCGGTAACCACGATTTCGCTCAGCGCGGTGGATTCTTCCTGTAATTTAAAGTTGAAGTTGATAGTACCCAGCGCCAGGTTCACATTTTCTTTTACTTCTTTTTTATAACCGATGAAAGAAACGGTGATAGTATAAGGACCGCCCGGATTAAGGTTGGGCACAATATAACGACCGTCGCTGTTGGTCTGTGTACCGTTTTTGGTGCCGGTGGCGGTGTTTAATACTACCACTGTTACACCGGGGATAGCCTGACCAGCAGGATCGGCTACTTTACCTGAGATGATAGAGGTGGTGATCTGCGCTTGTGTGTTATTAAAACATAAAACGACCAGAATGCTCGCTAAAAGCGTGACAAATGATTTCATAAAGCCTGTAAGTATTTACAGGTGCAAAACAACTACTCCAAAGCAACCAGAATGTTAACTCATCATTACCAAATTGTTAAGGACTACTTAAAATGATCTTAAAATAACCTTGTTAATCTGCAATTAAGTTAATTAAATATCAGGTTTAAGAATTTGTATGAAAACAATGTTAACAATCAACAAAGTAGGTGTCAGGACAAAATTGTTTAACAGTTCTTAAACAATAATTTCGTTAAGACAACCCATATGACTATACGAAAATAACGTATTCCCATGCCTGTTATCTACGAAAAAACCCCGCCTCAAAAGACAGGGTTTCTCTTGTTTTTTTAAACGGTTTCTGCTTAAAAATAGACTTTGAAAGTCCCGTCCGTTAAAGGTTTTTCTATTTCACCACTAATTAAAGTGCCGGAGAAGGTACCCTCCGCTTGTTTACTATTAATGCTTTCAAGTTTGATGGAGATGGCTTTGGTAATGTAGCCCTCTTCTTTTTGCTGAATATCCATCAGCGTCATTTCACCGGCGCTTTGATCGTACTGTCCGGCCTGAAGGCCATTGGGGAAAGTGATCATCAGTTCCATATGTTTGGTGAAATTGTTGGTGACACCATCTATTATCAGCGTCTTTTTGCCGGCAATAACGGTATCGGAAATATAACCCTGTGTAGAGTTGGAATGGTAGGTAACATCCCCTACCCGGAAAGTGAAGGTGCCCTCAGGCGTTGCTTCTTTCTTTTTGGAACAGCCAGCAAGTCCTGCTCCGGTAATAATCGCGACAACGGCCCATACGAAGATTTTCAAACGCATATGTTTTGTTATTTAATGCTGTCCTGTATTTGTGCCGCTGCATAAGGAAAACCGGGGAATTGGCCGGCAGAAATGCTGCCGCCAGCCATTCAAGTTGGAATAGGTGTACCGGTTAATATACGGGCATAGGGATAAATTCAGGTGCAATATATGCAATAAAAATTAAATTAAATAAAATGTTAATAAATAAATAGAGTGCTTGCAGCCGGAAGGAAGGCGGCAAAGTCAATATTAACAATATTTTTGTAGGGTAATTCCGTATTATTACTGCTCGGGATTTATCATTATTAAAAGCACATTATGTCATCGGAAGTAGTCAAACAATTACAGGAAGCCGTGCAGTTTTCACCGGAGAATGTGCCGTTGCGCTTACATCTGGCCCAGGTGCTGTTACAGGATTATGAATATGTGCAGGCAGAAGAACAGTACCGTAAAGTGCTGGAACTGTCGCCGGACCATACCGCCGCCCAGCTTGGACTGGCCCGTACCTTTTATCATCAGCAAAAATATTCTGCCGCTATAGTTGTCCTGGAACAACTGGAACATCATGAGCCGGACCATTTCGATGCGCTCCTGCTCCACTGCCGCATACTGGTAAAGGAAAACTCCCTCCAGTCAGCAAAGGAGATTTATCAGCATCTGTTGCAGCTCAATCCCGGCTTCCGCGACGAAGCCCTCGATGCCCAGTTCCGCCTGCCGCAACAACAGCCGGCCACCTCCTACGAGGAAGACGACTCTATGGAAGATCCGGATAAAGTCTTCACGCTGGAGAAACCGGATATGAACTTCTCCGACGTAGGCGGCATGGAAAGAGAAAAACAGGAAATAGACCTGAAAATCATCAAACCGCTGCAATTCCCAGACCTCTATAAAGCCTATGGCAAAAAAGCCGGCGGCGGTATCTTGCTGTACGGCCCTCCGGGCTGCGGTAAAACTTATCTGGCCAAAGCCACAGCCGGACAAATACAGGCGGAATTCATCAACGTAGGCATACACGATGTACTGGACATGTGGATCGGCAACAGTGAAAAGAACCTGCATGCGCTCTTCGAACTGGCCCGTCAACGCAAACCCTGCGTGCTTTTCTTCGATGAAGTGGACGCGCTCGGCGCTAACCGCACTTCTATGCGCAACAGCGGTGCCAGCCACCTGATCAATCAGTTCCTGGCAGAGATGGACGGTATCGCGGCAAACAATGAAAATGTGCTGATCATCGGCGCTACCAATGCGCCCTGGAGCCTCGACCCGGCTTTCCGCCGCCCTGGCCGGTTTGACCGCATCATCTTTGTGGCGCCACCCGATACAGATGGCCGCGAATCCATCCTGAAGCTGCAACTGCGCAACAAACCCGTATCGGACGTGGATTATAAAGCCGTCGCGAAAGCAACGGCCGGCTATTCCGGCGCCGACCTGAAGGCGATCGTGGACCTCGCCGTGGAAGACAAACTCCTCGAAGCATTACAGAAAGGAGTGCCACAACCTATATCACAAAAAGAACTGGTGAAAGCCATCAAAACACATAAGGCTACCACACGGGAATGGTTCAACACTGCCCGCAACTATGCCTTGTATTCCAACGAGGCCGGCTTGTATGACGATGTGCTGAAATACCTGGATATAAAGAAATAACTATGGCTGTACTCATTCAGCGTGCCCAGTTACTACTGCAACAAGGGCGTTACCAGGATGCGCTGACCACCCTGAAACAACATCTCAGCACCAGCGCCAATGACATCGACGCCCTTTTCCTGCTGGCTATCTGTTACCTCGAAATGGGCAAGACAGAAGAAGGAGAACAGGTAGTCAACAATGCGCTGAGCTTTGCTCCGGACGATGACCGGTTCCTGTACCTGAAAGCACGGCTGGCACTTAATAAAAACCAGTACAACGAAGCGTTGTTGGCTATCAGTGAGGCGGTCGCCATTCATCCCTATCAGGCTGATTACTTCGGCATGTGGAGCCAGATACTGCTGTTTAAAAAGGACTACCAGGGCGCCCTGCAAAAAGCACAGGAAGGACTGGCCATAGACCCGGAGAACCTGGTGTGTCTCAATCTCCGGTCCAATGCGCTGTTTAACCTGGGCAAAAAAGAGGAGGCATTTTCCAATTTGCACGAAGCGTTGGAACATAACCCGGAAAATGCCTATACCCATGCTAATCTCGGCTGGAAATGGCTGGAGGCCGGCGATCACCGGAAAGCCCTGGAACATTTCAGGGAATCGCTGAAACTGGACCCCAACCAGCAATGGGCCAAGAGCGGCATGGTACAGGCAATGAAAGCCCGTTACTGGCTGTACCGCCAGTTCCTGAACTATGCTTTTTTTATGGGAAGGCAAAAGGCAGGCATGCAGTGGTTGATCATTGTCGGCATCTTTATTTTCACACAGATCGCCAGCAAAGTGTTCTTTCCGTTATATGTATTGCTGGCGCTGGCCGCATTGTCCACATGGCTGATAGTACCGGTGAGCAACCTGTTCCTGCGGCTGAACCCTTACGGCCGTTATGCGTTAACACCGCAGCAGATCAGGGTTTCCACCATGGTAGGCTGTCTGCTGCTGGTGGCGTTGTTGGCTGCGGCTGCCTACTGGATCACGGGCATTCCCGGCTTGCTGGCTGTCGCTATCTGTTCCGGTGTATTGCTGTTGCCGGTTTCCAGTATGTATGCGCCTGAGTCAAAAAAGAACAAAAAAATCTTCCGCATTTATACCCTGGTATTGGCGGTTATAGGGCTGTTGGGTATCACCTTCGCATTTATCACTAACGATTATGCTAATATATTCGTGGCCGTTATGCTGATCGGTGTGTTCCTGTATCAGCTGTTGGCCAACTATATTATCTCCAGGGAATAGGCATAACAATATATAAAAGTAGAACGCCCATTGATAGTATCAATGGGCGTTCTACTTTTATACTGATAATGAACTTATGCGTCGATTTTTGCGTATTTCGCGTGTGATTCGATGAATGCTCTGCGCGGCGGTACTTCGTCGCCCATCAGCATGCTGAATACACGGTCTGCTTCGGCGGCGCTTTCGATGGTCACTTGCTTCAGCGTACGTTTTTCCGGGTCCATGGTAGTGTCCCACAGCTGTTCTGCGTTCATCTCACCAAGACCTTTATAACGCTGGATGTTTACGCTGTCTTCTTTACCACCGGCGGCCAGTTGAATGGTAGCAGCTTTACGCTGCTCCTCTGTCCAGGCGTAGATTTGTTCCTTGCCTTTTTTAACGAGGTACAACGGTGGTTGTGCAATGTATACATAACCCTGTTCCACCATGGCTTTCATGTAACGGAATACGAAGGTGAGGATCAGGGTGGCGATGTGGCTACCGTCCACGTCCGCATCCGTCATGATGATCAGCTTGTGATAGCGGAGTTTGGACAGGTTCAGCGCTTTATCGTCTTCTTCGGTACCGATGGTTACACCCAAGGCAGTGAAGATATTCTTGATCTCATTGTCTTCGTAGATCTTGTGTTCCATGGCCTTTTCCACGTTGAGGATTTTACCACGGAGCGGCAGGATGGCCTGGAAGTTACGGTTACGGCCTTGTTTGGCAGTACCACCCGCCGAGTCACCTTCGACAAGGAACAGTTCGCACTTCATAGGGTCATTGTCGGAGCAGTCTGCCAGTTTGCCTGGAAGGCCGCTACCAGTCATCACGCTTTTACGTTGCACCAGCTGGCGGGCTTTACGGGCCGCTTCGCGGGCCTGTGCTGCCAGCACCACCTTGTTGATCACCAGTTTGGCTTCGCGTGGATGTTCTTCGAGGAAGGCATCCAGTACGGCAGCTACGGAGCTGTCCACCACACCCATTACATCGGAGTTGCCGAGTTTGGTTTTGGTCTGGCCTTCAAACTGTGGTTCCGGCACTTTTACGCTGATGATAGCGCTGAGGCCTTCACGGAAGTCGTCGCCAGTCACTTCCACTTTTGATTTCTCAAACAGTTTGTTTTTATCGCCATAGGCTTTAAACACACGGGTGATGGCGCGGCGGAAACCGGCCACGTGCGTACCGCCTTCGATGGTGTTGATATTATTAACGTAGGAGAAGATATTCTCACTGAAGGCTTCGTTATATACCAGGGCCACTTCCACGGCTACGTTGGATTCAGCATCGTGGGCTTCTACGTAGATGGGCTCAGGCAGCAGCGGCGCACGGCGACCGTTTTTATCCAGCATCTGGATAAATTCGAGGATACCGCCTTCGCTATAGAAAGTTTCAGTGAAGATGTTGCCTTCTTCGTCTTTTTCACGTTCGTCAGACAGAACGATACGGATCTTACGGTTCAGGTAAGCCAGTTCCCTTAAACGGCCGGCCAGGATTTCCCGGTTGTAGGTCGTTTCCTTGAATATTTCGTCATCCGGCTGGAAATGTACAGTAGTACCGGTAGTTTCGCTTACGCCGATTTCCCGTACAGCATATTGGGGGATACCGCGGTGGTATTCCTGTTCAAACAGCTTACCTTCCGTTTGTACGGTCACATGCAGGCGGCTGCTCAGTGCGTTCACGCAGCTGACCCCCACCCCGTGCAGACCGCCGGACACTTTATAGGTGTTTTTATCAAATTTACCGCCGGCATGGAGCACGGTCATTACCACTTCCAGGGCGGAACGTCCTTCTTTGGGGTGAATGCCGGTGGGGATACCACGGCCGTCATCCTTTACCCGGATAGAGTTATCCTCGCAGATCGTTACTTCGATATTTTTGCAGTAGCCAGCCAGGGCCTCGTCGATGGAGTTATCAACTACCTCATATACCAGGTGGTGAAGTCCTTTGATGCCAATGTCGCCAATATACATGGCCGGACGCTTGCGCACCGCTTCCAGTCCTTCCAATACCTGAATACTCCCCGCATCATATCCGTTGCTGGGGCTGGTTGCTTGCACTAATTCTTCGCTCATATGTTGGTGTAAAATCGTTTAGAAACAAAATCGGTAGACAATCATGCAAAAATACGAAAAAAACGCCTGATTTCCATAAAAGAATAGCTGTTTTTGAGAGGGATGGATACCACTTTTTTGCCCCTATAATTTTCCGGCCCCGGCGGTCTCCTTCACCCCGGTAAATAATGTTTTCCACACCAGGTTAAAAAATGACTTCTGAACATCCCGTACGTGGGTAACATTGGCCACCCGGACCTTCTCCCCCGGGAGGGGATTACCGTCTTTTATGACCATCACATTTGCCACAAAACTCATCAACCCTTTACGGCTGTAGTTTTTATGGTCCTTGTCCTGCTTCAGGATGGCTATTTTCAGGTTGTCATACAACATGGTAACGCTGCCGGCGGCTTTGCGCTCGTCGCCCCGGATATTGAAATTCAGGTCCCGGATGTTGCAGGACCGTATCTCTATCATGCCCAGAGGCCGGGTTACGCTGTTCAGTTCCTTGCCGTTCATATTTTTCAACTGTCCGGACACGGCGAACTGGCCCGCCGGATTGTTGAGCGTAAAGTCAAAATGGGCCCTCAGCTTGCCGCTTTGCATGAAAATAGCGTCAAAATCGGCCATGCAGTGCTTGTTCCGGGCCACCATGGAGTCAATATTGGTGATGTTGGTCAGCCTGGCATGTACATGATTAAAGTTGATCTGGCCCACGTGCTGGGAAACCGGGCTTAACTCGGCATATTGCAGCTCCACGTTGTTGCCGGTCAGGGTATCGATTTTTATGGGCAGATGCAGCTTTTGCAGCACCTGGTTGGGGAACTGTCCCAGTTTATCACCCGGCGGCATCGGTAAGGTCCGGTCCCGGTAAATATGCAGCCGGCCATTGCTGATGTTGATACGCCGGGCCCATACCTGCTGCTCCTGCAGTAATAGCCGCGGGTCTAGTTCCTGTACTTTTATATCATTGAACTGCAGCTCATAACGATCCTGTTGTACACCGCCGGTCTGCTGCTGAAACTGCGTTTTATCGTATCGGGGCTGTAGCTCAAACTGGCCGATGTTCAGCGTCCTTTCGGCCGCATCGTAACGAATACCACGCACATACATCCAATAAAGGCTGTCGCGGGTGCGGTTCATATAGTCCCGCATACCGATTTCATAGTTACGGGCATACAGGTAACGGGTAGGATCATTCAAAGCCACAGAATCAATCAAAAAATCGTTTACCCCTACCCGTAGGTTATGGAACTGGTGTATAACACGGGAGGAATCTTTCCGGGTAAACACATATTTAAAATTGGTGCTGTCCAGCTGTAAATGCCCGATGAAGATGGATTTCATTTTGGGAGATATGTCCTCATAGGCTGTCCGGGGCCGGGTGGTGTCCCTGACGGTGCTGTTCTGGTCCATCACAATACTGGGGCCGGTCACTATCAGTTCTCCGGCGCTCAGCTCTTTTCTGGTGAAATACCGCCACGGTTTAAAGTACCGCAGTTGTAGTTTTTCCACACTGATGAGGTAGGTGTTTTCCGGAGCGCGGTGGGCTGCCAGCATACGCCTGTATACCGCTGAGTCCAGCGTCATGGCGGCTTTGTCCACTGTCAGGCTGCCGGAAAGCACATTAAGATGCAGTTCTTTGAATTGTACGGTATACAGGCTGTCTGACAGGTCCGTTACATAACCGGATAGTTCCTTGCGTAACAGCTTGGTCCAGTGTTGGTTAAGATACCAGCCTGTACATAATACCAGTACCAGCAGTATAGATAATACGGTCAGAATAATCCTGATGATCCGGGGTAATTTCCTTTTCCTGTGTTCCATCTGTTATGAATAAACGAAATTTATACCAATTGATTGCTGTCACACTGCTCCAGATATGTAAAAGTTATTCCTTATGTTAGGAATGCTTTGTAAGTGTATTGTCAAAATGTATTTGATTAAAATTGGAAGTGTTAAATTTGTCCCGGTTTTAAAACATCAGGTAAAGTGAAAGAAATTCAGGAAATACTGGCATTAGCCATCCCGCAGCCCGCCATGAGCGACCAGCTACAGCTGGCGGAGCAGGATAGCGTGACTGTCCCGGATTGCCTGGACTTTACATTGCAGCGCTTTGTTTATGACAAGCCGCTACCGGTGGAAGACGTAGCCATGGTGGTATACCAGCCGGCTAAAAGAGGGCAGTCCGCCGCAATAGAACTTCGCTATTGCGTGGCCGGCAGCAAATATTGTAAAAATCCCGCCTGCACTGACCAGTTATGTGCAGAAGGCAACAAAGAAGCCTGTAAAGACAAGGTCCCTTCGGTAGACCTCATCACCGTCAGGTTCCAGCCAGCGTTTATTCAGTCGCTTCAGAAAAATACCACCTCGTTCTCCCTCTTCGAGAACCAGGCCCGCAAACCTTTCGTGAAAACCATCCAGCCCTGCACCAAATCCAAATCAGTGCTGGAAACCATGGTACATCATGATTATGAAGGAATGCTGAAAAACATCTTCCTGCAAAGCCGCGCCCTGGACTTACTGCTGTACAGTTCAGACCAGTTCATGCAGAACGATCCCGACGAACGCTACGGCTGCCGCTTCCTCACACACCTGGAAGACCGGGAGAAAATTGAAAAAGCAAGAAGTATCTTACTGGAACAACTGGATTCCCCTATCACCATCCGCGATCTGGCCCGCAAAGTAGCCATGAATGAATGTTACCTGAAAAAAGGCTTTAAAGCCATGTACGGTACCACCATCTATGACTATTTCCAGAAAGAAAGGATGGAAAAGGCCAAAGGCCTGTTGTACGAAAAAGGCATGTCCGTGTCTGAAGTGGCTATGCTGATGGGTTATTCCTGCATATCCCACTTCTCCACTGCCTTTAAAAAACATACAGGATTAAAACCGTGTGAGTTGTTACTTCGTTGATTATCAATTAGAAAGAGTTTATATAAATGCTGATGGCCCTTCGCCATCAGCATTTTTTTTTGCAATTTCCCGCTTTGATCATTTCTTTTCCCGAATTGAAAACCGCAGTCGGAAATATCACTGTTACTTTGTAACTGTTAAAACGACGGACAGATATCCATCTGTGAACCTTCAAAGCTTCCTTATTAGATTTGACCATGGGAAGAAACTTTTCTGGTGATTACATTGAGTAAAGCCATAAATTTTAGACTTGCGTTTTTTTGTCAAACACCAGGGGAACACAAGTTAATTGCCAGAGAAGTTTTTACCAGATTTTATAAAGTCGCCTCACCTCCGTGGGGCGACTTTTAAATTTTCAGCAATGGGCAATCGCTTCGGCATATTCCACCTCATAAGTGGCCCCGTAAGTGCTTTTGTATTCTTTCAAAAACGATGCGTACAGATGGCGCGCCGCCGCATGCTGCCGCAGTGCTACCAATGCCCTGCATTTGTGACGCACAGCCTCTTCATGCAAAGAGTCGGCATGCAACATACAATCACATACTTCCAGTACAAATGCCGGAGCGGCATCGGGGTTTTCTTCCAGGAAATGACCCAGCAGCTCAATATTATGGGAGGCAATATCGGCCTTGAATTTATCCAGCCAGGGATATTCGGTGCCTTGCAGGAAGGGTCCCCGCTTCAATAGCGCTGTCAATGCACTGATATTACCAGTACCCTCCTGTAACAACTGATAATAATGGTCCAGGTCTGTCTGTACAGCCGGCTCCTCAAACCGGAAAATCCAGCGTTCATTGTCTTTCGCCAGCGTATAGGCGCCCGTTTTATCAAGTATGTTTTTTAGTTTGACCAGATTAACGGAACGGTTGTTTTTCGCGTCTTTTACAGACCTGCCCGGCCACAGCACCTCATTGATTTCTTCAGACGAAATACCACCCCTGCCAGGCAATGAATGTAGATATAACAACAGAAACAGCTCTTTCAGCAAAGGACTGAAAGCGCGGGTGATGTCATTACCGTCTTTGTCGGTAACCGTAAAATGGCCAAACAACAGCACACCGGAATGATGGCCCGTGGCGACAGGTGCTGCAGCGGGTATGATGATAGTTGTAGCTGTAACTGGCGGTGGGGCAACAGGTGCGGGCGCTGTCGCTTTCCTGCGGTTCAGTGCTGCAATGCCAAGCGCCAGTAAAAACAGCGCAATCACCACGCCTATCGCTATCATAATCCTGACAAGATACAATGGCGCCGGTCTGTCGGCCGGTGCCTGGGCGCCAAGGCCATAAGGCGAAAACAGCAAAGTATGAATACGTACCTGCGTGGTATTGTTTTTCAGGGAAAACAAAGTCACTACCGTCAGTTCATCATTTTCGGGTGTATAAAAGAGCCTTGCGGCCGACCGTATATCGTAAAAATCAAACGGTACAGGAGTGGCCATCGCGGTGTATACCGGTTCTTTCAAGGAGCCCCTGATCAGCTGAAGGGAAGAGTTCATCCGGTCGTTGGCAAAAGTCAGGGCATAATATTCCTGTTGCGCTGTATTCAGGATCATATTGCCGGCAAAGGCAAACTGTTCTTCCGGCTCTTTCAACCGGTAGATGGAGCGGAAGGTGCGGCGCTTTACATCAAACAATACCAGGTCGTACAGGTTATGCGGATTCAGTAGCTGATCACCGGTAGTGCTGCCGTAACCCCCAAGTATATACGCTGTGTCGCCGGCTTCGTTGTGCCCCAGCGCAGCCAGGTACCGGGGAGTGAAAGTGTCCCCTGTCATGGCCACCTGCTCCCACTGATGGCGTGATGGCGTATAGCGGTGTACTTCGTTTTTATACCTGAAATCGCCATAACCACCTATGATATAAACACTGCTGTCATACGCGGAAAAAAAGAGATTGGAATGCCAGTAGCTGGTGACGTTCTGTGGATTTAATGCTTTATCCCATGTGTGCCGGCTGGTATCACATACCGCTACCTGCTGGCTGTCGGCCATCAGCTGGTAAAGCTGTTTATCTGCCGGGTTAAAAACAGCGTGTAGCCCTTGGGGTGATATGTGAGGGACCTGTGCCTGTGCCACTGTCTGATGGGTGAAACAGGAATAGCGGTAAAGGCTGTCATTGCTGGTGATATAAATAGTACCGGTTGCGGCGTCCATCGCTATACCAGCGTTTCCTTTTACAATAAAGGAATCGGCTTTATGCCAGGTAGTAAATGCAGGCCGCATCCACACCGGATTTTTGACCTGCGCTGTCTGCCCAGTGACGAGATCTTTGTCGATAAAGCCATCAGTCTGGTCCAGCGGCCAGTGATGCTGTAACCTGTTACCGGCAAACAGCCGTATATCTTTCAGCCGCATGGGTGGCAGGTCAAACGTCCGGAAGGCCTTACGGTAATTGGCACCGAAGCAGATCCGGAGCATGCTGCCGGAAATAACGGGACTGCGTGCAATGCCTACCTGTTTCCCATTGACGGTAACGGCTAATGTATGTGCTTCATTGTTACCGTCCAGCCGGATGGTGTTCCATTGGTGAAACAGGCTGTCAGGGCCGATTGAGAAGGTGATGCCGGAAAATGAGTTGCCCGTGACCACATAAAATGCTTTTGTGCGGACATTATATATCAGGTCGATATTCTGGCGCTTTTCATCGGTTATCCTGAACACATAGCCGAAGTACGATCGGAAAAAAGGCTGGAAGGAAAGGTCGAAAGACAGGCTGTAACTGCCTTTCACCTGGACAGGTTTTTCCGGTGTAAGATCCAGTGAAGTGCGATCTTCCTGGGCAATGTTTTTACTGGCGAACGCCAGGCCATACCCCTCCTGTGCCTTGCCGGCTACAACAAGTGATATTAATATGATCAAAAAGACTATATATCTGTACATAGGCTACCTTACAAATCCTGTAAGTCTTTTTTCCATTTGTTCTAATAAGAAGCGGGACAGACCGGCTTTCTATAACGTGGCAAATTAAAATCTAATCGCTAGAAATTTCTGATATGGAAGTTAACTTTGCTTTAAGAAACTTCTCTAGTGTTAATTTAATAGATAAAACACGCATTTCATAATTTAATCGCTGCTTTTTTTCTGTTAATAACGGCCCGTTAATCCCTAATTAATCCGCCTGTTAACCCGCTCTTTCTTACTTGCAGCGTGATAATTAACTCCTGTTCATCAAATTACAGAATGTCACCATGAAAAGATGGTTATACATGCTATTGCTGTTGTCTTATGCTTACGGCAGTTCGGCACAAACCCTTCCGCTGAAGGGAAGGGTGCTGGATGAAAGTGGGCAGCCATTGCCGGGTGTAACGGTAAAAGTGCTGGGCACCTCGTCCGGTACCAGTACCAACCCGCAAGGCGATTTTTCATTAAATGCCCCGGCCGGCTCCCGGCTGATTTTCAGTTTCGTCGGTTATCGCCCGGATACTGTGACGACAGGCAATCAAACCTTTATTCAGGTTGCACTGAAAACCAATGTGTCCTCCCTGAGTGATGTGGTGGTAGTGGGCTATGGCACCCAGAAAAAAGTAAACCTGACAGGTGCTGTTACCCAGGTATCCGCCAAAGCACTGGAAAACCGTCCGTTGCCTAACCTGAGCCAGGGACTGCAGGGCGTAGTGCCCAACCTGAACCTCGTGCCCGGCGATGGTAAGCCCACACAGGCCCCGGCCTATAACGTCCGCGGTATCACTTCCATCGGACAGGGGGGAAACGCACTGGTACTGATCGATGGCGTGGAAGGCGACCCGAGCATGCTCAATCCTGCTGATGTGACCAGCGTTACTGTCCTTAAAGACGCGGCTTCTGCCGCTATCTATGGTGCGCGTGGCGCCTTCGGCGTGGTACTGTTCACCACCAAAACGCCGGCAAAAGACAAATTAAGCGTTACCTACTCCACCAACTACTCCCTGAAAAAACCTACTACAGTACCTAATGTAGTGACGGACGGTTATGAATACGCTAAAAACTTCAATGAGGCCTGGACTGCCTGGAATGATTATTCCCAGGTGCCCCAGAATATCAATAAAACACAACCTTTCTCACAGGCCTATCTGGCCGCGCTGAAAGAACGTGCTGAAAATCCCGGCCTGCCCAAGACTATCGTCAATGCTGCGGGCAACTATGAATATTATGGTAATACCGACTGGTATGGCTTATTGTATAAAAACCACACCAGCGCTGCAGAACATAACCTCTCCGTTTCGGGTAGCAGCGGTAAAGCCAGTTATTATATTACCGGCAGGTATTATGGGCAGGACGGACTGTTCCGTTTTAATTCTGATGATTACAAGATGTACAACCTGCGTGCAAAAGGAAATATTCAGCTGTTCCCTTTTCTGAACATCTACAACAGCACCGAGTTTTCCAGCAGGGACTACCACAATCCGCTCAACGTGGGCGAAGGCGGCGGCATCTGGCGTAACCTGGCAGATGAAGGCCATCCGTCTTCCATGCTCTTCAATCCTGATGGCACCCTCACCTACACAGCTGCCTATACGGTAGGCGATTTCTTCTACGGCAAAAATGGTGTAGACCTCAACAAGCAGGTGTTCAGAAATACGACCGGATTTTCAGCAGACATCTATAAAGACAAGCTGCGACTGAAAGGCGACTTCACCGTGCAGAACACTGCCGATAACCAGAAGCGTTTACGCGTTCCAGTTCCCTATAGCAATGCGCCGGGAGCTATCGCTTATGTAGGTCTTGGTTATAATGATCTCATGATGAGCAATTATAACACGCTTTACCTGGCCTCTAATATTTATACAGAATATGAAACCCGCTTTGGCACCGACCATTATTTCAAGGCAATGGCTGGTTTCAACTACGAGCAGTCTACCTATAAAGGTTTTTCCACTACCCGCAACGGCCTCGTGTACAGCGATGCCAAAGACCTGAACCTGGCACTGGGCACCAATATCGCCACCGCCGGCGGTTATGAGCGCTGGGCTATTATGGGTGAATTTTTCCGGTTGAACTATTCCTATAAAGACCGTTACCTGCTGGAAGTCAACGGCCGCTACGACGGCTCGTCCAAATTTCCTTCCAGCCAGCGGTATGCTTTCTTCCCTTCTGTTTCCGGTGGCTGGCGCCTTTCCAAAGAAGGCTTCTGGCATATTCCGGAAACAGCGGTTTCTGATCTGAAAATCAGAGGGTCTTACGGTTCCCTTGGTAATGGTAATATCAAGTCATATGCTTTTCAGGAGAAGCTGGAGATCAAACAATCCGGCAGAGTAATCAATGGCGTGCGCCCGCAACAAACCTCACAGCCGGTGGTATTGCCTGATGGCCTCACCTGGGAAACGTCCACAACGCGCAACCTCGGCCTGGACCTCGCCGCACTGAACAGCCGCCTCACTTTTACGGGTGACGTATATACGCGGATTACTAAAAACATGTTTACCGTTGGCCAGACATTGCCTGCCGTTTTTGGTACGGATGTGCCCAAAGGCAACTATGCCGATCTTAAAACCAACGGATGGGAAATAGCCCTCGGCTGGCGCGATCAGTTCAACGTGGCCTCCAAACCGCTGCACTACAGCGTTAACGCCACACTGGCCGATTACAGCGCCACCATCACCAAATACAATAATACCAACAATAAACTGACCGACTGGTATGCCGGTAAGAAAGTGGGTGAAATATGGGGTTATGTAAATGATGGCTACTGGACCAAAGACAATGTGGCCGCAGCTGCCAAGGCACAAGCGCTTTTTAAAGCTTCCAACTCCGGCCAGTGGCTGCCTGGTGATATCAGATTCAAAGACCTCAACGGCGACGGTATCATTAACAACGGCGCCAATACCTTAAGCGATCATGGTGACCTTACCATCATCGGCGACTCGCTGCCGCACTACACCTATGGCATCAACCTCAGCGCCGACTGGAACAATATCTTCTTCAGTGTTTTCTTCCAGGGTGTTGGAAAACAAGACTGGTGGCCCGGTGCAGAGTCAGATGTTTTCTGGGGACAGTACAACAGACCTTACAACTATATGCCTAAATCCCAGATCGGCAACATCTGGTCTGAAGATAATCAGGATGCTTACTTCCCGCGCTACCGTGGTTATGTGGCCCAGAATGGCGCCGGCGAGCTGAAAGCACAACAATCAAAGTACCTGCAGAATGTGGCTTATATCCGTCTGAAAAATATACAGATCGGCTACAATCTGCCCAAGGCGCTGATTTCAAGGGCGAAGCTCAATGCCGCAAGAGTATTCCTCTCTGCTGAAAACCTCTGGTCCTGGTCGCCGATGTACCGCATCACCCGTGACCTCGATGTGGAAAGCATTGGCCGCTCCGACACTGTCACCGATTCCGGCAACTCCGGTAACGGGAACAACTATCCCATCCTCAAAAGTTTCACGCTGGGAATTAGTGTCACGCTTTGATCATCATTGCTAAACGAAAAAAGGATAAACTATGCAACAATATAAAAACGCACTTTCCAAAAGGCTTACATGGCTGGGGATAGTGCTGACGGCCTGGGTGCTTACCGGAAGTTGCTCCAAAAACCTGGACCAGGCGCCGGTAGATACTGCTACTAAAGACGCCATCTTCGGCAGTGAAGATGGAATGAAGCTTTATTCCAACTCCTTCTACGATGTGTTGCCTGGCATCAACGATATCTATAAGACGGATAATATGGCAGACTACAGCGCTGTCAATGCCGTCCCTGATTTCCTGCGTCAGGGAGCTTACACCTCCAGAACGGCTACTGGCTGGGACTGGAAGAACCTGCGCAACATCAACTATTTCATCGCCAACTGCAATAACCCAAAGGTGCCGCAGGCTGTGAGAAACAATTACGTCGGACTGGCCCGCTTCTTCCGCGCGTGGTTTTATTTCGACAAGGTAAAACGTTTCGGTGATGTGCCCTGGATTGGAAAGCCGTTTGAAGTGAACGATAACAACCTGTATGCCGGCCGTGACCCGCGGACCCTCATTATGGACTCTGTGGTGGCTGATCTGGACTTCGCTGCCGCCAACATCACACTGGCCAATGATCCTACCTGCAGCCAGATCACCAGAAATGTGGTGCTCGGGTTTAAGTCAAGAGTATGCCTGTTTGAAGGTACTTTCCGCAGGTATCAAACTTCCTACAACCTGATGGCGACGGCGCCTGACTGGCTGAAAGCTGCTGCTGCCGCTGCAAAAAACGTTATGGACAGCAAGGCGTTTTCCCTGAACCAGGGTGGCGGCGTTGCCCAGTCCTATCGTCAGCTGTTTATCAGCAATGCGCCGGTGGCGGCCGAGATCATGCTGGCCAATATCGCCAGCGCCAGCCTCGGCGTATTCAACGATGCCAACTGGTGGTATACCAGCTCTACCTATGGCGCCCGCCTGAGCTTTACACGGAAATTCATCAATACATATCTGAATATCGATGGTACGCCGTTTACCAATACTGACCGGTACGATACCCTGCCTTTCTTCAAAGAAACACAGAACCGCGATAAACGTTTGCAGCAAACTATTCGTATGAGCGGCTATACCAGGACCAGCAACGGGGCTACCATCGCTGCGCCTCCGGTATTTTCGTACGTGTATACAGGTTATATGCCTATCAAGTGGAGCCTGGATGACACCTTTTATGACAACGGCGGCAATAATACGAACGCTATCACTCTGATGCGTTATGCCGAAATACTGCTCAACTATGCAGAGGCACAAGCTGAACTGGGGCTGCTCTCAGATGATGACTGGAGCAAAACGGTAGGTGCGTTGCGCGCCCGCGCCGGCATCAATAGCGGTACTGCCGCAAAGCCGGTTATCGTGGACGCCTATATGAAAAACAACTACTTCCCTGAAATCACTGACCCAGCCCTGATGGAGATCAGAAGGGAAAGAGGTATCGAGCTGGTGCTGGAAGGCTTCCGCTTCTATGATCTGGTAAGGTGGAAAAAAGGCGAGCTGCTGGCCCAGTCCTGGAACGGTATGTATGTGCCTGCCCTTGATGTGCCGATGGACCTCAACGGCGATGGCGTAAATGATGTGTGTTTCTACAAAACATTACCGGCTAACCAGCAGAAAGGCGTCACCTATATCAACGTGTCTCCCGTCGCCAATAATGTGACAAACCCGCAGCAGCTTGCCAATGGCAACTCCGGTGAAATTCACTGGCTGGACAATGTGCCGAAGGAGTGGAAAGATTACAAGTATCTTTATCCGGTACCCTACACAGACCTTCAGCTGAATCCCAAACTGGGACAAAATCCTGGATGGGTGGAATAATTGACCATTTAAAAAAACGCTCATGAAAAAAGTTGTTTGCCTGCTCTTTGCAGGGTTGTTGTGGTTGTCAAATACGGTAACGGGCCAACGAATTAATGTGGCCACTTATAATATGCGCAACGATAACAACAAGGAAGATTCTCTGCATGGAAATGGCTGGGGACAAAGATTCCCGGTTATAGCTTCCATGATCAGGTTTCACGATTTTGATATTTTCGGAACACAGGAATGCCTGTACCATCAGTTGGTAAATATCAAAGACAGCCTACCAGGATTTGATTTTATCGGCATTGGCCGTGATGACGGAAAACAGGGCGGCGAACATTCCGCAATCTTCTACAAAACCGGTCGCTTTCAGTTGCTGCACCATGGCGATTTCTGGTTGTCGACCATTACCGACAAGCCTAATAAGGGGTGGGACGCTGTATTGCCCAGAATATGCTCCTGGGGCGAGTTTAAAGATAGGTCCACAGGTTTTGTGTTTTATTTCTTTAACCTCCATATGGACCATGTTGGCGTGGTGGCCCGTGCGGAAAGTGCCAAACTGGTGCTGGCAAAGGTGAAGGAGATTGCAGGCGACAAACCGGCGTTGCTGACGGGAGACTTCAATGTGGACCAGCATAGCGAGTCCTATGGTGTCATCCAAAATTCCGGTGTAATGAAAGATGCCTATGAGATAACAGCGATACGTTATGCATTGAACGGTACATTCAATTCATTTAAGGCAGATAGCAAAACTGACAGTCGTATTGATCACATCTTCCTGACAAAACAGTTTAAGGTAAGCCGTTATGGCATACTGACAGACAGCTATCGCAGCAAACGTCCTGAAGAGCAGGCTGCGGACGCCGCTAATTTTCCAAAAGAAGTGAAGCTTTCGAAATACATAGCCAGAGAGCCTTCCGATCATTTTCCGGTAATGGCCGTGCTGGAATACGGCAAATGACCCGCTTTAACTGTTATAACGGGCCCGCCTACACGGCGGGCCCTGTTTGTATAACCGGCAACTTATGCAAAAGCAATTGTTTTTTTTGTCGCTGGTAGCCTTGTCTTTCCTTGTCGGCTGTGAAACGCCGCCGGAAGAATATATGGACCCCGCTATAGGCAATGTATCTACGTTATTACAACCCACCCGGCCGGTTATGCAATTGCCCAACGAGATGGTCCGCGTATATCCGTTGAGGAGAGATTATACCGATGATCAGATTACTGGTTTTCCTTTGCAGGTGGCGTCGCATCATGAGGGGGCGCTATTTATCATGAAGCCGTCTTCCCGCCCGTTATCTCCCGCCGAATGGCAACGCCGCTGTACCTATGATCCTGTGTTGGAGGTGATACGTCCCTGGTATTACAGCACTGTGCTTATAGAAGACAGTATCCGTGTGGAGTTTGCACCTGGTAGTAAAACCGGTGTTTACCGGTTTACATTTCCCCAGGATGCTGATCGAAAATTATTGTTTGCTACTCCCCTGAATTTTTCGGGGAATACTTTTACTGCCAGGACAATTTTTCATGCAGATGTTCCGGTGTACGTATATGGCAGATTTAATACAGCCATAACGGCAGGCTTCGTTTCGGATAGCTTGTATTTCGTACGGTTTCCGGAAAGAAACGAACATGCGGTTGTAATGCAATACGCTGTTTCCTATGTCAGTGCAGAACAGGCCAAACAAAATTTTCAGCAGGAAATGGCTGGCCGTGATATGGCCGCTGTGATGGCGGAAGGCCGGCGCCGCTGGCATGAAGTGGCCAGCCAAATTCAGGTGGAAGGTGGAACACAGGCGCAGCGCAGGTCATTTTACACCGCGCTGTATCGTTGTCATGAACGGATGGTGAATATCACGGAAGATACGCTTTACTATAGCGGTTACAATAAAAAAGTCAATGTGGCCCGTCGTCCTTTTTATGTAGATGACGCCACCTGGGATACTTACCAGGCGCTGCATCCTTTGCGCATGGTACTGCATCCGGAGCAGGAAGAGGATATGCTGGACGCTTATGTGACCATGTATGAACAAAGTGGCTGGATGCCTGCATTTCCACGGCTGTATGGAGATCATCCCTGTATGAATGGTTTTCACAGCACCATTATTTTTTTGGATGCCTTACGCAAAGGATTAAAAATACCACGGTTGGCAGTCGCCTATGAAGGCATGAAAAAAAATGCGATGGAAGCAACGATGCTGCCCTGGCGTAATGGCCACAGTGGACCACTCGACAGCTTTTACCAGGCAAAGGGTTATTATCCGGCCTTGCGTCCCGGCGATACAGAAGCAGTGGCAGCGGTACACCCGTTTGAAAAACGCCAGGCAGTGGCCGTCACTTTAGGGCACAGTTATGACGACTGGGCATTATCACAACTGTCAGGTGAACTGCATCTTTATGACGATAGTCTTTTGTTTGCCGCACGCGCAGAAAATTTCCGGCGGTTGTGGCATGACAGCGCCCGTTTTTTTCTTCCGAAAGACAGCGCAGGGCGCTGGATTGGCATTGATCCCGCGTGGGATGGCGGCCCAGGTGGCCGTGACTACTATGATGAGAATAATGGCTGGACTTATCTCTGGGCAGTGCAGCATAACATCCCGGCATTGGTCCGGCTGATGGGAGGAGAAAAGGCTTTTGAAAAAAGGCTGGACGAGTTGTTCCATACTGTGCCAGCGATGCCACGGTATATGTTCTGGCATCGCTTTCCGGACGCTACCGGATTAGTGGGACAGTTTTCCATGGGTAATGAACCGGGATTTCACATTCCTTACCTGTACAATTACGTAGGGGCGGCATGGAAAACACAGCGGCGGGTGCGTATGTTGCTGGACCTGTGGTTTAAGGACAATGTTTTTGGCATTCCCGGAGATGAAGATGGTGGCGGGATGAGTGCGTTTGTTGTGTTTTCGTCTTTAGGCTTTTATCCGGTCACGGCTGGAGTGCCTGTTTATGCCATTGGAAGCCCGGTGTTCAGCAAGGCCAGTATCCGGTTACCGGGAGGTAAGCGGTTCACGATTGTAGCGCGTCATTGTTCAGTGAAGAATCAATACATTCAGAAAGCCTGGTTAAACGGGGAAATGTTGTATGCGCCTTTTTTCACGCATCAGCAGCTGATGGACGGCGGCACGTTGTTACTGGAGATGGGGCCGTTGCCAGAGAAGCGCTGGGGTGCAAGTATTCATGCGCTTCGTTGCAATGATGGAAAATGAAAAACCCCGCCCAAAAGAGCAGGGTCTGTCCTATTTATCCCTATACCTATGAAATACGTGTTTAATTATTCAGTGACGGTGCCTGCTTCGTTCAACAACACTGCTTTATCTGCACCATTGTCCTGAATGTTTACTTTGTAGTAAGCAGCTACATCTGCTCTCTCAATTTTCCAGCCATCTTTTATGGTGGCTGCCGGATATTTTGATTTCAGTGTACCAGCCACTGATTCCGGCAGGGTCTGTGCGTCGTATGCGCTTCTGGTGGCAATCCATTTGCCGTCGGCGTCATACTCTGCAAGAGTCTGTATGTTGTCTTTGTGGAAACTTACGCTCCAGTGGCCAGCACTTGTCTTAGTCCACTTGGCGTCTGTAGTTCCGGCAAAGGTTTGATCAAAAGAACTTTTAACCGCTGCGGGTGCTTCCACCTTTTTAGCAACTGTTTTTGCTTTCTTAACTGATTTTTTTTGCTGTGCAAAAGTTGTGCCGGAAGTGATCAATACTGCACAAAAAATTAACGTCAACTTTTTCATAAATCAAGATATGGTTTATCCGCGTTGGGTTAAAATTACTGACTTAGGTTTTTCTAATTCTTCCTGGCAAAGAGCTAAAACAATGCCAAAAACGTAAAATAAATACTCTTTATTGTAAATTACTAAGAAATTTACGAAAAAAATTTCAAAACCCCCGTTTTTGGAAAAGTTGCCCCTTTAGGTGCCATCGTATTTTCTTAACTTCGCACAATTTTAATCAATTATTGTCTAAATAACATCAAAGGGCGGGGAATTGTTTTATGTCCAGCAAATATCAGGAATATAACCAGCTGAATTTACCTCAGATAGAGAAAGATATATTACAGCAATGGGAGCTTCACCAGGCTTTTGAGAAAAGCGTGGAAGTACGGGATGGCGCTACGCCATTTGTATTTTATGAAGGCCCTCCCAGTGCTAATGGTTTGCCAGGTATTCACCATGTGATTTCACGTACCCTGAAAGATCTGGTGTGCCGTTATAAGACCATGAAAGGGTTCCAGGTGAAACGCAAGGGCGGATGGGATACCCATGGCCTGCCGGTGGAACTGGGCGTGGAAAAGACCCTGGGAATTACCAAAGAAGACATTGGTAAAAAAATCTCTGTTGCGGATTATAACGAGACCTGCCGTAAAGAAGTACTGAAATATAAAGACAAGTGGGATGACCTTACCCTGAAGATGGGCTATTGGGTGGATCTGAAAGACCCTTATATCACGTTTGACAACAAATACATCGAATCCCTCTGGTGGAGTTTACAGACACTGTACAAAAAAGGCCTGTTATACAAAAGTGTAAGCATCCAGCCCTACTCTCCTGCTGCAGGGACCGGCCTCAGCTCCCATGAACTGAACCAGCCCGGAACTTACAAAGATGTGAAGGACACCACGGTGGTAGCTATGTTCAAGGCAAAAAACGCGGAAAACTCCAAATTCCTGTTTGATGCTGCTGGTTCAGAAGAGGTTTTCTTCCTGGCCTGGACCACCACACCCTGGACGTTGCCTTCCAACCTCGGTCTTACCGTTGGCGCCAATATTCAGTATGTACTGGTGAGCACTTTCAACCAGTATACCCATCTGCCGGTAAATGTAGTGATGGCAAAAGACCTGTTGGGTAAATATTTCAAGGCAGAAGGCGAAAACGCTGACTTTGACGCTTATAAAGAAGGCGATAAGATTATCCCCTGGAAAATATTGGCCAGCTTTAAAGGCAGCCAGCTGGAAAATATCCGCTACGAGCAACTGCTGCCCTATACGCAGCCGGAAGAAGGTGATCCGTTCCGTGTGATCATCGGCGACTTTGTGACCACTGAAGACGGTACCGGTATCGTGCATACCGCCCCTGCTTTTGGTGCGGACGATAACCGCGTTGGTAAAAAATACGGTATCGGCATCCTGACGCTGGTGGACCGCGAAGGAAAATTTACCGACAACGTAGGAGAATTTTCCGGCAGATATGTAAAAAATTACAAAGACGACCCGGATTACAAAGATGTGGACGTGGATATCGCGGTGAAGCTGAAGAAAGAAAACCGGGCCTTCAAAGTTGAAAAATACGAGCATACCTATCCTCACTGCTGGCGTACTGACAAGCCGGTATTGTACTACCCGCTGGATGCCTGGTTCATCAAAACCACAGCGCTGAAAGACCGGATGGTAGAGCTGAACAAGACCATCAACTGGAAACCGGCCTTTACCGGTACTGGTCGTTTCGGCAACTGGCTGGAGAACATGGTGGACTGGAACCTAAGCCGCAGCCGCTATTGGGGCACGCCATTGCCCATATGGCGCACGGAAGACGGTAGTGAAGAAATATGCATTGGCGGTATTGAGGAACTGAATGCTGAAATCCGGAAAGCAAATGAAGTGCTGGGCGGTGACGTAAACAAGTCCTATCTGCATGAAGGTATCCTCGATCTGCATAAACCCTATGTGGACGATATCGTGCTGGTAAGCCCTTCAGGCAAACCAATGCGCCGGGAACCGGACCTGATAGACGTTTGGTTTGACAGTGGCGCCATGCCTTACGCACAGTGGCATTATCCGTTTGAAAACAAGGAACTGCTGGACAAAGGGGAAGCATTCCCTGCTGATTTCATTGCGGAAGGAGTGGACCAGACCCGTGGCTGGTTCTACACCCTGCACGCCCTTGGGGTGATGTTGTTTGATAGTGTTGCGTATAAAACAGTGGTTTCCAATGGTTTAGTACTGGATAAGAACGGGCAGAAGATGAGTAAACGCCTGGGCAACGTCGTGAATCCGTTTGAAACAATTGAGCAATATGGTGCAGACGCCACCCGCTGGTACCTGATCACCAACGCTTCTCCCTGGGACAGCCTCAAATTTGACGTAAAAGGCATCGGAGAAGCGCAACGCAAGCTCTTCGGTACGTTATACAATACATATAACTTCTTCGCTATGTATGCCAATCTTGATAAGTTTACATACAAGGAAGCATACATACCCTTACAGGAGCGTCCGGAAATTGACCGCTGGATCATCTCTGTACTGAATTCCCTCATCAGGGACGTGACCAGTTCCTTTGATGACTATGAGCCTACCCAGGCGGGCAGGGCTATTGAATCCTTTGTGGACGAACACCTGAGCAACTGGTACGTGCGTTTGTGCCGTCGCCGGTTCTGGAAGGGAGATTATGGCCATGACAAAATCAGTGCTTACCAGACATTGTACGAATGTTTGGAAAAAATTACACAATTGATGGCCCCGGTTTCCCCATTCTTCACAGACTGGATGTTTAACAACCTGAACCGTGTAAGTGGACGCTTTAATACGCAATCCATTCACCATACTGATTTCCCCGTGTCTGATGCCGCTGCCATTGACAGCGATCTGGAAGAAAGAATGCAGTTGGCCCAGGATATTTCCTCACTGGTATTATCCTTGCGTAAGAAGGTGAACATCAAGGTAAGGCAACCTCTTCAAAAGATCCTGATACCTGTGTCCGGTAATCATATGAAAGACCAGGTGGAAAAAGTGGAAGATCTTATAAAAAGTGAGGTAAATGTCAAAGGGATTGATTATCTTACCGAAACGGGAGGTTTTATCAAGAAAAAGATTAAACCGAACTTTAAGTCGCTCGGTAGCAAAATGGGCGCGAAGATGAAAACCGTAGCTGCAGCCATTGGCGCGTTCACGGATACAGATATTGCTACCATCGAGCGCGACGGCCATTTCAACCTGGCTGTTGAAGGCGAGCAATTGCAGATACAACTCTCTGATGTTGAAATAATTTCCGAAGATATTCCTGGATGGACAGTCGCGAATAAAGGTGCTTTAACGGTAGCGCTGGATATTACTATTACTGACCAGTTACAGGACGAAGGAAATGCGCGCGAGCTGGTAAATCGTATACAGAAAATCCGGAAGGACAGTGGTTTTGAACTGACTGACAGAATTGACGTTACGGTAGAGAGCGTAGACTCGCTCAAATCGGCGATTATAAACTATAATGACTATATTTGCACGGAAATTTTGGCAGATAGCTTGGATTTAGTGGAGCAATTACAGGGCGGAACAGAAATAGAGGTGAATGACCTTAAATTTAATGTATTAGTTAACAAAAAAAGCTAATCCCCCATGGCAACAAAAAAGAAGGTTGCTAGTAAATCGACCCAAAAGGTAGTTCAGGTGAAGAAGGCAGCAGCAAAGGCGACAACTGCAAAGAAAGCCGCCAAACCTGCTCCGGCTAAGAAAGCTGCGTCTGCCGCTCCTAAAAAAGTGGCCGCCGCCAAAAAAGCCGCCGCCAAGCCCGCTAAACCCGCAGCAAAAAAAGCCGTGGTAGCTAAAGCTGCAACAAAGAAAACCGCAGCTACCCCAAAAACCGTAATTAAAAAGGCTCCAGCCGCAAAAAACAGTAAAACATCGTCCGTCCCGAAAGTTGCTGTACCTGCAAAGAAGACCGTTAAAAAAGAGCCTGCTGTAAAGCAGCAAGTGGTCACTAAAAGTGTTGCCGCTGAAAAAGAGAAACCATTAATTTCTAAGTCAGAAGAAAAAGAACTTAAAACAATGGCAGTAAAGAAAGCAGATACAAAGGAACAAGTTGCTAAGGTGAAAGAATCCACTAAGAAAGCAGCGGAAAAACCTGCAGTAAAAGCAGAAAAATCAGCAAAATCCGAGAAAACCGAAAAACCCGAGAAAACAGAAAAGCCGGAAAAAGCTGAAAAAGCCGAAAAAGCAGAGAAAAAAGGTGGAAAGCCTTCCCTGGTCGCTTATCAGCCTGAATTTACCAAATCAGTGCTGGACCAGCCCGAAGCAACTTCAGGTCCCCTTTTCAGATATAGTGACGCAGACCTGCAGGAGTTCAGGGAACTGATCCAGAAAAAACTGGAGTTCGCTAAAAAAGAACTGGTTTATCTGCAAGGCCTCATTACCCGCAAAGACGAAGCAGGTACCGATGATACTGAAAACAAATACATGAGCATGGAAGATGGCAGCGGCTCCCAGGAAAGGGAACAGCTGAACCAGATGGCCAGCCGTCAGATCCAGTTCATCGACCACCTGGAAAAAGCAATGATGCGTATCGAAAATAAAACCTACGGCATCTGCCGCGTAACCGGCAAGCTGATAGATAAAGCACGCCTCCGTGCCGTACCACATGCTACGCTGAGCATTGAAGCCAAACTGGCAAAAAGCAAATAAAAGATATCACCATAAACGAAAAACGGGATTTGAACTATCAAATCCCGTTTTTCGTTTATGGTTCACTGTCATGATTTAACAGTCCGCTTTCTGCCGGTTGCGCAGCTGCCGCATCGCGAAATACACCAGGCCCGCACCTGCCAGTCCAACAAGACTGCCAATACCAATATTGCGCGCCTGCTTCTTACTAATGGCAGGCAATTTGAATTTTTTAGAAGGGCTCGCCGGCGCAATATCCAGCAATGGCGCCAATGACAAGCCGGTAATAATTTTGTCGGCAACCTTTTCTACATATGCCCGTTGGTACTGTGGACAAAACGCAACACCAATACCCGCTTCGGTCAACAGTTGGGTGTCCTGCTTACCATCTCCCACATAAATGATATTCTGTGAATGGATATTGTACTGCTCTGCAACATAAGGCAACACAGCACTCTTACAATACTCGCCGTTTCTCAGAAAATAATCCGGCACTGTTAATTCACCGGTAGCTACGCTGTTGACTAAATGTAATTTATTGGCCAATACGAAGTCCATTCCCAGCTGATTTTTAATATGCCTTGCTACCATGGCAAAACCATCTGTGATAAGGCCACAGGCATATCCCCGCTTCTTCAGTTCCTGTATTACTTCCCGGATGCCTGGTACCAGCGGAATAGCATCGGCTACTTCCAGCAGTTCTGCAATATTGCGGCCTTCAAAAAGAGCGGCTGTTTGCTCCAGGCGTGTAAGCGCGTCCGTTTCAGTAGCCATAATGCGCTGCAGCTCTTCTTCCTGATCAAATGCAATAGCTGCCCATTGAAGATAGTTCTGCGTAAAAACAGCATGGTCCAGATTAAAGATGACCATCTTCTGCAACTTGTCGATAGACTCAAGAATGGAGTACTCCATCTGTTCCCTGATCAGGTTGATGTTGCCCAGTGTTTCCAGGTTTTCCTGCGGAATATTTTCTGCTTTACGTAAAATAGTTCTGGATACTTCGCGCGACATTTTGCTTAGCTGCTCCCAGGTCTGCATCGCGTTTTCCACCTTGCCGATGTTGGCTTCCACAATGCGGGCGCCCAACTGGTGCATGTCTATCAGTAAACCGATGTCCACGCCATAATCATTTTCAAACTGTACTTTGGACAACATGGATTTACGCCCGGCGATCATGCCGCTGAGCGGCTGCTGGAAATGAGCGAGGTCCGGATAAAGAATACTCAGCAGTGGCTTGGCCACTAATTGAGTGACCCTGCCTGCCTGCCTTTCAAAGTAGGATTTAACGAAGTCAGCTTCGTCGCGCTCGATAGGATCAGTTAATAAGTCTACAATATTATCAGGATAAGTAAGAATATCTCCGTCAACATAGGCAATAATCTCGTGCTTGGCAGCCATCATACCTTCCCGCATGGAAATCCCCTTTCCCCGCTGGCTGCTGGTAATTACCCGTACCTGCTCTTTCATGGCCTCTTCCACCGTATTGTCGGTGGAATTATCGTCTACCACAATAATTTCAATTTTGCGGTTGGTCTTCTTTACGGTCTTTATTACCTGGCGTATGGTAGCCCCTTCGTTTAATACAGGAATTACGATAGATATCATAGGAGTTCGCTATGTTAAAAGGTTAAAGAAATAAGCAAGCTGCAAAGAGCTGGTTGGCATATCAGAACGGGTATAACAAAAACAGTACCAAAAGAAAACGGGGAGATGCAGGCCAGATAATGATTTGGGGATTTTTTGATTTACGGATTTTTTGATTTCGCAGATTTTGATTTTATGATTTAACAACTTGATCTACACTATTACATCACAAAATCAAAATCTGCGAAATCAAAAAATCCGTAAATGAAATTATTTAAACTCCTGCATTTCCACCAGTTTGTGGTAGATACCTTCGCGGGAAAGCAGGTCGTCATGTGTGCCGCGTTCTTTTATTTCGCCCTGGTCCATTACCACAATTTCATTGGCGTGCTGAATGGTGCTCAAACGGTGTGCGATAACAATAGTGGTGCGGTTTTGCATGAGTTTGTCGAGCGCGGACTGTACCAGTTTTTCTGATTCGGTATCGAGTGCGGAAGTGGCTTCATCGAGGATCAGTATTGGCGGATTTTTAAAAATCGCTCTCGCGATGGTAAGGCGTTGACGCTGTCCGCCACTGAGTTTGAGGCCGCGATCGCCAATAGAGGTCTCATATCCGTTTTCCAGTTGTTCGATGAACTCATGTGCATTGGCAATCTTCGCTGCGCGGATCACAGCTTCGCGGTCTGCTTCCGGATGACCGAAAGCGATGTTGTTGAACACTGTATCATTAAACAATACAGCTTCCTGTGAGACCACGCCAATGAGTGCACGAAGATCGTTCAGCCGAAGATCGCGTACATCGGTACCGTCTATACGAATTTCACCTTCGTTGACATCATAAAAGCGGGGTAACACATCCGCCATCGTGGATTTTCCGGCGCCGCTGCGGCCCACCAGCGCGGTCACCTGGCCTTTGCGGATCGTCAGGTTGATATCTTTCAAAACATATTGCTGATCGTATTTGAAAGAAACGTTGTTGTATTCAATTTTGTCGTTGAATGCGCTGACAGGCTGCGCATTGCTTTTTTCCTGCACGGCTACCGGCGAGTCCAGGATACCGAAGATGCGCTCGCTGGCCACTATGCCACGTTGCATCGTAGTGATAGCGGTGGAAATATTTTTTGCCGGCTGCAGGATCTGTGAATAGAAAACCAGGTAAGTCATGAAAGTGGCGCCTGTCAGCAGATCGCTGCCATGCAACACCATAGTGCCACCATAGATCAACAGTACCACCACTACCATGACACCCAGTATTTCTGATACCGGTGAAGCCAGCTCACGCTGGTTGAACATGGCTTTGCTCACTGTAATAAAGCGATGGTTGACATCTCCGAATTTTTTCTGCATGAAAGGTGCCGCGGTGAATGATTGTATGATGCGGATACCGCCCAGTGTTTCCTCTGTCACATTCAGGATTTTGCCAAGCAACTCCTGGCTGAACCAGCCTTTTTGTTTCAGCTTTTTAGAGATATAGGAAATCAGCAGGCCGGAGATCGGAAAAAATACGATGGTAAAAAGCGTCAGTTTCACGGAGAGATAGAAAAGAACAGCGAAGTAACCAATGATGATGAACGGATCACGCAACAGGATCTGAACGGAGCTCACCACGGAGACTTCCACCTCCTGCACATCGTTGGTCATCACAGACAAAAGGTCGCCTTTCTGTTTTTCACTGTAATAGCCCAGTGACTGTTCTGTGTATTTTTTATACAGGTTGGTCCGTAAACGGGAAAGCATTGTCATCTTCATCCGGGTCACCACACGAGTGCTCATATAGCGGCCCATGTTGGCGATGGTAACGCAAACGCCGATCACGGCACAGACAAAGTACAGTGCGCTTTCTTTAGATCCGCTGGTGTTGATGAAATAATAAAAGTAATAATTGAACAGGTCAATGAAGTACTTGATAGTGAAGGAAAACACAGGATGGTTAACTACCTGCGGCTCAGTCGTCACCTGGTCGAATATCACGTTCAGCAGCGGGATCAACATGGCGAAGTTGACCATGCCGAAAACGATACCGATGATAGTATAAATAACATATTCCGGAACATAATGATGCAAGGGAGTAGCATATCCCAGTAATCGCTTGAAAGTCTTCATGCCTGATGCTTGCGTTTTTATTAGCATGCAAAAATAGCATAATTAAGTGACCACCTGCCTGTAAATAGGCCCAATCTTTCCCGGAAATGGTTAATTTCGCGTATAACGGGGCTGTTCGCGGTGGTCCCCGGTTGACGGTATTATATCATAAATATATTATTATTGTGCATATGTGCTGTTTTGTTAACGATTAAAATTGAATGCAATGCAGGAAACTAAAAGGCAAAAGCAAATAGGACAATTAATACAGGAGCAGCTGAGCGACGTGTTTCAGCGGATGGGGTTCAACGTAGTGGAAGGAGGCATGATTTCCATTGCTGCTGTTAAAATGACGCCTGACCTGCTGGAAGCGAAGGTATATCTGAGCATGTTCCAGATAAAATCTCCCAATGAGATGATGGACCGTATAAAAGACAGGATGGGGGAAATTAAAAAAGCACTGGGATTACGGGTAGGCAAGCAATTGCGCCGGATGCCGGAATTGACTTTTTTCCTTGACGACACCCTGGACTATGTTTTCAAAATGGAAGAACTTTTCAAGAAAATCAAAGAAGACGATTCTCACATTAAAGGAGACAACCAATAATCAATTACGAATTACGAATGACAAATGGAGGCCTTTACGTTGGCCCCATGCTGTTAGTGACTTCATCATTCGTAGTTCGTAATTTGTAATTTGTAATTCAGAAAAGTATGGTCTGGCAGTTTGCTTCCCGTTACTTCAGGGCTAAAAAATCCACTAACGCCATCAACATCATTGCCTGGGTAAGTGTGGCTGCCATTGCGATAGGTACCGGAGCGCTGATTGTTATCCTCAGCGTGTTCAACGGGTTTGAAGGTCTGGTGAAATCCCTGTATTCCTCTTTTTATCCGGCTATTAAAATAGTGCCTGCCAGTGGAAAAACGCTGTTGCTTACGCCGGCACAGTTACAAGCTATCGGGCGTACGTCCGGTGTGGCCGCTTACTCCGAAGTGGTAGAGGAAAAAGCTGTGCTTCGCTACGGGGACGAGCCTACGATTGCGGTGCTGAAAGGAGTGGATAGCAGCTATAACCGGGTGACGGACGTGAAGGGCAATATCGTTCGCGGGCGTTTTGATATCGGAGACGACGCAGCTTACCGGGCTGTATTGGGATTGGAGCTGGAAGGCGCGCTGGGCGTGGACGTAGAGCATAGCATGGTGCCGGTGACGGTATACGTGCCCCGCCGGAACGTAAACGCATTTGTGACGCCCGAAGATGCGCTGAACAACGGCGTGCTTTATCCGGCCGGCACTTTTGCCATTCAGCAGGAGTTCAACAGCAAATACGTCATCACGCATATCAATTTTCTTCGTAGTCTGCTGGAGCTGAAGCCTGACGAGATGTCTGCGCTGGAAGTGGCCGCGGCTCCGGGAGTAAACCAGAATGAGCTGAAAGACAGGCTGCAACGCCAATTGGGAATATCTTACAAAGTGCAGACCCGGTATGAACAGAACCAGTCCCTATATGCGATCATGCAGACAGAAAAGTGGGCCGTGTATGTGATTCTCAGTTTCATTATGATTATCGCTGCTTTCAATATGATCGGGTCGTTATATATGCTGGTCATAGAAAAAGAGAAGGATATCACGATCCTGAAGGCAATGGGCGCGCGTAAGTCGCTGATAATGAGAATATTTCTTACCGAGGGATTAATTATTGCCGGTATTGGCACCTTGCTGGGGTTTGTACTGGGAGGAGGCTTTTGCCTGATACAGCAGCATTTCGGGATTATCCGGCTGGAGGGCACCTCGTTCCTGGTGGACGCCTATCCAGTGAGCATGCATCTGGCTGATTTCGGGCTGGTGCTGGTGACTATTCTGATCATAGGACTGGCGGCCAGCTGGTACCCTGCACGCAGGGCGGCGGTGGAAGCCATTTCCCTGAAAGCCACCTGATAACATTTATGAATTTAGATATTTTGATATTTATAAAAAGGAAGCGGGACTTTAACCTTAAAGTCCCGCTTCCTTTTTATAAAAAATATTTTAATGTTTAGACAGATATCTGAATATTAAAATATGTAAATCCCAAGATGTTTAGTAGTCGCCGAGTGTTTCCGGCAGTTGGGCCAGTGCTTTAGCCAGTTGTTCATCGCTCGGGGCGATACCGTGCCATTCGTGGTGGCCTTCCATGAAATCAACACCCTGTCCCATCACTGTTTTCATGATGATGGCGATAGGTTTGCCCTGGCCGGTAAGGCTTTTGGCTTTTTCCAGTGTAGCAACGGTATCATCCATGTCGTTGCCGTTCATGTGAAGGACGGTCCATCCGAAAGCTTCGAATTTTGCGCCTACATCGCCGAGGCCGGCCACGTCGTCGGTAGTGCCGTCAATCTGCTGGCCGTTGAGGTCCACAGTAATGATCAGGTTGTCCACTTTGTGGTGTGGCGCAAACAGCACAGATTCCCAGATTTGTCCTTCTTCCAGTTCACCGTCGCCGTGCAGGCAGAAAACGATGCCTTTATCGTTGTTCAGCTTTTTGCTCAAAGCTGCGCCAATGGCTACGCTCATGCCCTGTCCGAGGGAGCCGGAGGCCATGCGTATGCCCGGGAGGTGTTCGTGCGTGGTAGGGTGTCCCTGGAGGCGGGAGTTCAGTTTTCTGAAAGTGGCGAGCTCCTGTACCGGAAAGTAACCGGAACGGGCCAACGCACTATAGAAAACAGGGGAAATGTGTCCATTGGAGAGAAAAAACAGGTCCTGGTCACGGCCGTCCATGTCAAAAGGTTGGGGAGTATGCTTTAACACCTTGAAGTACAAGGCTGTAAAGAAGTCTGCGCAACCTAATGAACCACCGGGGTGGCCACTTTGAACGCCATGTACCATTCGTACAATATCTCTTCTGATCTGGCTGGCAATATCCTGAAGCTGTGGCATGATAGTTGAGTGATTTTGTGCCGCAAAACTAATTGATTTCTTAGATTTTGTGACGTTGAATGTTTGTTTTTGCGGTCTCAAAGTATTAAAAATCCCGATTTTTTTAGTGTTTCTTTTACATATTTGATTGAAATAAATATCTTTGCAAAACTTAAGCCCCACTAATGGAGAATGTTTTAATTGCTACCGTCCTGAGTTTTGTGGTAACCTATTTTTCTATTCCGATACTTATCAGAGTAGCGGAGTTAAAACACTTGTACGACGAACCAGACGAGAGAAAAACGCATAAGCAACGCATACCGACGCTCGGGGGAATTGGTTTTTTCTCCGGGTTCATCATTGCTGCGACCGTATGTGTTCCCGCTTTACAAAATTCGCCGTTTCAGTATATGATGGCGGCTTTTTTCATCATTTTCATGGTGGGCATGAAAGATGACATCGTGGGACTGTCTCCGCTTAAGAAACTGATTGGTCAGCTCGTTGCCTCTTTTGCCATTATTTACCTGGGTAATTTGCAGATAACCAGTATGTACGGCTTTATGGGCATTACCACCCTTCCTTCCAACATTAGCCTGATGTTGACTTACTTCTACTTTGTTGTTGTGATCAATGCTTTCAACCTGATTGACGGGGTGGACGGGCATGCCGGCAGTATAGGTTTGCTGGTGAGCGCAGTGCTGGGCGCATATTTTCTCCATGTGGGTGAAATCACCTACGCTGTGTTGGGCTTTGCGCTGGCAGGTGGATTGGCCAGCTTCCTGATTTACAATATCTCCCCCGCCCGCATTTTTATGGGCGATACCGGTTCCCTGATGATTGGCCTGGTGAATGCCGTACTGGTGCTTAAATTCATCGAGGTGGCAGGTAACCCGGCCAGCAAAATGCCGATTGACGCCACGCCGGCGGTAGCTATCGCCATCCTGATCGTGCCGCTTTTTGATACGTTGAGGGTATTTTCCGTACGCATGCTCCAGGGCCGCTCTCCCTTTTCAGCGGACCGTAACCATATTCACCACTATTTACTGGACCTGCGACTGGACCACAGACAAACAACCCTGGTATCTGTCAGTGTAAACGCAGTCTTTATTGCAGGGGCTTATCTCCTTCAGGGATTGGGCACTACCGTGCTGACGATCGCTGTAGTGGGCGCAGCTACTACCTTTACAGGCGTCCTGTACCTGGCCCGTAAAAGAAAACAAGCTGTCAAAGTTGCTGTTACCACTATTACACAGCCTGCTGCCCAGAACGCTGCCGCGCCTAAAATACTGCGGGTTACCACAGGAGGCGTATTACAGGATAAATAGCCGGAAAACTGTTATATCCATTCTGTTAGCCATTCTTGTATCCGTTACTTTGATGATTAAAAGAAAACCTGTAGGTTTGCAGGCACTTAACTATTTATGTTATGCAAGATGATCTAACGCTTATCCTGGATGATGCAGCGGACTCGATGAAAAAAGCCATCGGGCACCTGGAACAGGAACTCACTAAAGTAAGGGCCGGTAAAGCCAATCCTCAGATATTGGACGGTATTACTGTAGACTACTATGGCGCTCCCACTCCACTTGCCCAGGTAGCCAATGTCAGCATCGCTGACGCTCGTACTCTGACCATTCAGCCCTGGGAAAAAAATATGTTGCAGCCTATCGAAAGGGCCATTATTGCAGCTAATATCGGCATCAACCCTCAGAATGACGGTATCATCATCCGCTTGTTCCTGCCACCGCTGACTGAGGAAAGAAGAAAGGAATTCGTGAAAAGAGTAAACTCTGAAGGAGAACAAGCTAAGGTTGCCATCCGGAACATCCGCCGCGACGCGATCGAAGGCATCAAAAAACTGCAGAAAGACGGATTGAGCGAAGATACCGCTAAAGATGCGGAAGCAGATATCCAGGCTGTGACCGATAAACACATCGTGCTTATCGATAAACATTGCGAAGCAAAAGAAAAAGAAATTATGGCCATCTAATTGCGCCATTTAATCATTTGGTCATTTAATCATTTAAATGATAAAATAAACAAATGAATAAATGAACAGCGGAGAGACTTGCACATCGCGTGTCTCTCCGCTGTCCGTTTTATCAGGAGGCTGTTTTAGCCCGGTTAACTAAATACACGCCCAGCAGGATAATTCCCATACACACCACCTGAATCCAGGTGACCGTTTCATGAGCCAGCAATCCCCAGCCGATAGCGACTACCGGTAACGCATAAGTGACCATGGACGCAAACATGGAACCGGCACGACGGATCAGCAGGTAAAATAATACGGCCGCCACCCCGGTGCCCATCACCCCCAACACAAGACCGGCAGACAACGAGCGCCACGGCGCGTGGTCTGTCGCAAACTGAGGAAAAAAGTCACTGAAGAGCAATACCGGAAATGTAGCCAGCCCACAGAAAAACATGGCAATAGATCCCAACTGCAATGAACCAAATCCTTTCAGATAATGATGTACCAGGCTGATGTTGGTACCATAACTGACCGTGGCGGCCACCACCAGCAGGCTGTAATACCAGTGCCCGTTAGTATTGATCCCCTTGGAACTGAAAAGCAGCACAACTCCCAGTAAACCCACACATACCCCCAGCAGCTGCGCTTTTTTAATCGGGCTTTTGAATATAATCAGCCCCGTTAGCAACGCCATTAGCGGTGTCAGCGAATTTAAAATGCCCGCGAGTGAACTGTCTATCTCGGTTTCAGCCAGACAGAAAAGAAAAGCCGGAAGCCCGTTGCCCAGGATACCGGAAAGAATGATCACTGGCAGCTTGTTGACCGGCGTTTGCCGGATAGCTTTGGGCAGAAAAGGCAATAACGCCACCCCCGCCGCTACCAGGCGCAAACTGGCCACCTGCCAGGGCGTAAAAGATTCCAGTCCGATTTTCATTAAAATGAACGAGCTGCCCCAGGTCAGTGACAGCAGTAGAAAAACGCCCCAGTGGGCAAATTTGTGGTTCAAAGTGGCATTTTTTAAGAATACAAAATTGAGAATATAAGTCTATTACGCAAAATATAAATCGTTTGGGATGCAACACTTCTGAGTTGATTTTGTTAAATTCATTGGTAAGAATGTAAATCCATGAGTAAAATCAAGTTGTCTGCCATTAGTACTACCGCACCCAAAAAACTGGACAAAGAAAAAATCAAAGTCGCCACGCGGGAAATTTTAGAGGAACTGGATGAGTTGCAAAACCTGTTATATGCCCAGCACAAACACTGTGTATTGATGGTGATCCAGGGAATGGACGCCAGCGGGAAAGACGGGGTGATTAAAAATGTGACCGGCACTCTAAACCCGCAAGGTTGTACCGTACACTCGTTTAAAGCACCTACTCCCGAAGAAGCGGACCACGATTTCCTCTGGCGTGTCCATAAACAGGCCCCCGGCAAAGGAATCATACAGGTGTTTAACCGCTCGCACTATGAAGATATTCTGATACAGCGGGTACATAAGTGGATTGACGAAAAAACCGCCCGCAAAAGGATGACAGCCATCAACGATTTCGAAAAGCTGTTGACCGTGCATAACAACACGCACATCCTGAAATTCTATCTGCATGTGTCCCGGGAAGCCCAACAGCAACGGCTGACCGAACGTACGGAAGACCCAAGGAAGATGTGGAAATATAACGAGAACGACCTCGCAGAAGCTAAATTATGGGACCAGTACATGGATGCATATGAAGACGCTTTTAGGTACTGTAATGATGTCCCCTGGATAATTGTACCGGCTGACCATAACTGGTATAAGGAATATATCGTGGCACTAACGCTCAGGGATACACTGAAATCACTCAATATGAAATATCCCCGATTGAAGAAATAATGGATTAATAATTAAGCAGTTCTGTGATTAAACACTATTTTCGTCGTCTTATTTTAACCAAATTAAAACCTTGCATTTATGTCATTCATCAAAGAGTTTAAGGAATTTGCCATGAAAGGCAATGTAATGGACCTGGCCGTAGGTGTGATCATTGGTGCTGCCTTCGGAAAGATCGTTACATCACTGGTAGACAATATCATCATGCCTTTAGTTGGAGTGGTAACTGGTGGCGTGAATTTCACTGACAAATTCGCCTACCTGGACACCAGCAAGGGGACTAATTTTCCTTCACTGGCCGCTGCAAAAGCTGCCGGTGCTAACGTATTCGCCTATGGCGCATTTATTCAGAGCGTGATCGATTTCCTGATCATCGCATTCTGTATTTTCCTGCTAGTGAAGTTTATGAATAAACTGACCAACAAACAAGCTCCGGGCCCGGCAGAACCTACCGCCCAGGAAAAACTGCTCATGGAAATCCGTGATGAACTGAAAAAAAGATAAACTCTCTTTATATCACTGCACAGTGCTCCGTTGCTCTCCCTGGTGGAGGATGGCAGGGTACTGTGCTTATATGTTAATCTAAAAAACACTAATTGATGAGAAAATTTGCTTTGTCCATTGCCTGTTGTTTGCTGGCTTTTACGGCAGTACAGGCACAAAACGACTGGATAAAGAGCCAGCGGGATGAAACCGCGAAGAAAATCAAGAAAGATGATAAAGACACAACGGTTAAGATCTGGAAGAAGGGTGTTAACCTGAATGTGAACATTAACCAGGGCTCATTGAGCAATTGGGCCGCTGGTGGTGATAATTTCACTTTCTCGCTGGGATCTACCGTATATGCGTACGCGTTCTATAAGAATGGCCGGCGTGCATGGGACAACGTTGCTGACCTGGCTTATGGTTTTATCAACACCACCAGTCTCGGCGCCCGCAAAGCAGATGACCGCATCGACCTTACTTCCAAATACGGATATGATATTGGCAGACACTGGTATATAAGCATGTTGGGCAACCTCAGGACGCAGTTCACCAATGGTTATCTGTATCCTGCTGATACTACGCCGCAATTATCTTCCCGGTTTTTTGCCCCGGCCTATGTGCTGCTGTCTCCGGGTTTTGATTATAAACCTGTACCTGAATTTTCACTGTTCCTCTCTCCTGCCACTTCCCGTTTTGTATTTGTGATGGACGATTACCTGGCAAGCCAGGGTGCGTATGGTGTAGACACCGGAAAACATTTTAAGTATGAAATTGGCGCGTACCTGTCTGCCAATTACATGAAAACAGTGGCTAAAAATATTACATACAAGGGCCGGCTGGACCTGTTCTCCAATTATCTTAACAATCCGCAGAATATCGTGGTGTTCTTTACCAACGCATTGGAACTGAAGGTGAACAAGTACATTGCAGCCACGCTTAATGTAGATATGATATATGATGATAATGTAAAGGTGTTTGAAAATAAACAAACTGGTGTAATGGGACCTCGGCTGCAGGTCAAGCAGATATTGGGGATAGGCTTCGCCGCCAAGTTCTGATTAGCCGGAATTTTGTTATTTTTGATATTATGCAGAGGCGCAAAGGCGCAAGGCATCAAAAGTCTTTGCTGCTTTGCGCCTTTGTACTTAAAACATCATCAACGTGAGTGAACAGGTTTCCTATAAAATAAAACTCCCGCAGTTTGAGGGTCCTTTTGACCTCCTGTTGTTCTTTATAGAACGCGATGAGCTGGATATCTACAATATTCCGATCAATACTATCACGCAGGAATTCCTCGACTATATTCATCATATAGAATCGCTGAATATTGAGCTGGCAAGCGAGTTTATCCTCTTTGTGTCCACACTGATGCGGATTAAGGCGAAAATGTTGTTGCCCCGCAAGGAACTGGACGAACAGGGAAATGAAATTGACCCGCGGATGGAGCTGATAGACAAGATCCTGGAATATAAACGATATAAGCAGGCTGCCGCGGAACTGGCCGAAATGGAGGCTGAGCGGATGCTGCATATCAAAAGAGGTAATATTGCTAAGGAACTGGCCGAGATTGGCGAGGTGACCAGTGAAGGAACGGAGATACAGACACTCACCCTCTTTAAACTGGCCCAGACCTTTGAGAAGGTAATGCAGCGCATGAAAGCGCGCGACCATAAGCCTCAACACGTGGTGTACAAATATGACTACACCATGGAGGGCTCGAGGATGTATATGGAAGAGCTGGCCAGGTCCGAACGGACTTTGTCATTTGAAAAAATATTTGACCACTGTAAAGACAGGGTACACGCCATTTTCCTTTTCCTGAGCATGCTGGAGCTAGTACAGATGAAGCACCTGGGCATTATGGTGGGAGAAGGCAGAAACAACTTTATTATTGAATACATTGATCCGGAAAACAGGGAGGAAGAACCTGCCGGAACATTGATAGATGGTTAACAGATGGGTGAGAAACGTGACAATATCGGTATCATTTCTTTGCCGGCGTACGCGCAGGCAGATCCAAGTTTCGTAGTGTCCAGCATCTGCGAGCTGGGTGAGAACTTCTTTGATCAGGCAGGCGTGCCGCACCGGCATGACTTCTACACTGTTTACTGGATCAAAAGAGGTTCGCTGCTACATACCATTGATACTGTTACGCACGAAGTAAAAAAGAACACCCTCTTTTTCCTGGCGCCCGGCCAAGTACACAAGCTCCAGATGAGCGAAAGAATCGACGGATATATGATCGCCTTCCAGGAGGCTTTTATGTGCCTGAAAGACCAGTCGCAGGTGTCCGGTATCAATTCCGGACTTTTCTTTAATGACCGGTTTAGCAGCGTTATCACGCTGGACCCCGAGCAATCCACTGATATTGAGTCTATTGTTCGCCTGATGCTGAAGGAGCTTAACACCCGTGAACCGGAATACGAAACGGCGCTACATGGCCTGCTGCGCTACTTCCTGGTGCTGGTGTCCCGTATTAAGGGCCAGAGCGTTGCTATTCCGGCGGAACAACATGCGGTGCACAACAGTTCTATCTTCCTGAAATTCAAAAATCTGATCGAGGAAAAATACCGGGAACTGAAAACCGTCTCCGATTATGCCGGCCTGATCCATATAAAACCTGTGCTGCTCAACGAAATCAGTAAGCAGTTGTCCGGTATTACCGCAGGAGAGCATATCCGTAACAGGGTCATCCTGGAAGCCCAGCGTTATCTTTATAATACAGACCTTACCGCCAAAGAAATCGCCTATAAACTGGGATTTGACGATCCCCATTATTTCAGCCGCTTTTTTAAGAAATATACCTCCCAAAGCCCTTCAGAGTTTAAGGAAGCCTCCCGCTCTGTGAGCCACCAGCCTTGATTTGAACCGCTCAGGTAAAAAAGTCCATCAAGGAAGGCGTTTTATCCATTCCGTATAGATGTTGTAACATGTATTTTTGTGTTGTCTTTTAAAGGAGGCAATTATGAAAAATGCAAAACATGTAAGTCAGATTTTAATAGCGCCAGCTCCCCATATGGTGGGTGACGGATTCAGGGTGCATAGCGTACTGCCCGGCGGTACCCGTTCCCAGAACAACCCTGTCAGCCCTTTTATTCTGATGGACTACGGCGCACCCAGTTACTTCCCGCCTACCAACAGACCCCGTGGCGTGGACCAGCACCCGCACAAAGGATTTGAAACTGTAACCGTGGTATACCAGGGAGAACTGGAACACCGCGATTCTACCGGCAGTCATGGTAAACTGGCTCCTGGCGACGTACAGTGGATGACCGCTGCAGCAGGTATCGTGCACGAAGAAAAACACGAAACCGAATTCAGCAAAAGAGGTGGTAAAGTAGAGATGGCCCAACTGTGGGTAAATCTCCCAAAAGCCTATAAAAACAGCAAGCCTGGTTATCAGAACCTTACCAAAGCGGAGATACCTGTGGTGAAAGTAAGTGAAGAAGGATATGTAAGAGTGATTGCAGGAGAATATAATGATGTTAAAGGCGCAGCTAAAACCTTCTCACCTGTAAACGTACTGGACGTACAGCTGAAAAAAGGCGATAAAATAGAAGTGGCTTTCCCGGCACATTTCAATACCATAGCGGTTGTGATGCGGGGAGAAGCAGACATCAACGGTAGCGCCGTCAAAGGTGTGGAAACCGTGCTCTTTGAGCATGACGGCACTGATATCACCATTACTGCAGTTGCAGACACCAGCATGTTGCTGTTGAGCGGTGAGCCCATTAATGAACCGATCGTGGCGTATGGCCCTTTTGTGATGAACACACCAGAGGAAATAAATGAAGCCATCAACGACTACAATGCCGGTAAAATGGGCTTCCTGAATTAATCCTGAACAATAAACACATCTATTTATAAAACTAAAACAAAAACATACTTGTATGACAACCTGGAAAATTGATCCCACTCATAGTGATGTACAGTTTAAAGTAAAACACCTGATGATCACTACCGTTACCGGCCAGTTCGGTACGTTCGATGCCACTATGCAAACGGAAGGCAGCGATTTCAGTTCCGCGAACATCACTTTTAGCGCTGACATCAACAGCGTTACCACACAGAACGCACAACGTGACCAGCACCTGCTGGCAGGCGATTTCTTTGATGCGGCACAGTATCCCAAACTGCAGTTCGTTTCCAAAGAAGTGAAAAAAATTGATGACGAAACCTATAAGCTGATCGGTGATCTGACTATCCGCGACAACACCCGTCCGGTAGAACTGAACGTGGAATTCGGTGGCGAGGTAGTAGACCCGTGGGGACAAACAAAAGCAGGCTTTGAGCTGAGCGGTAAAATCAACCGTAAAGACTTTGGTCTTACATTTAACGCTACCACAGAAACAGGCGGCGTGCTGCTGAGTGACGAAGTGAAACTGCTGGCCAGCGTACAAATGATCAAACAAGCATAAAGGAACGACGATGGATATTATACAAAAACTGGAATGGCGTTATGCCGTGAAGAAATTTGACCCGGTGAAGAAGCTGACTGCCGCCCAGTTGGACAGGATCACTACAGCTACCCGGTTGTCAGCATCCTCTTATGGGCTTCAGCCTTATAAGATGCTGATCATAGAGAACCCTGCCATCAGGGAAAAACTGAAGGCAGCCTCCTGGAACCAGTCACAGGTTACAGATGCCTCGCACCTGGTGGTGTTTGCCCGGGTACGCGACCTGAACGAGTCCCACGTAGACGATTATACGAATAATATAGCCGCTACGCGTAATATCAATCCGGAAGACCTTGCCGGCTTTGCGGGAATAATGAAAGGCACCGTGAACCGCCTGGATGCAGCGGCTGCCGCCGTATGGACCTCCAAGCAGGCTTACCTGGCACTGGGCACGCTGCTGACAGCCGCCGCAGCCGAAGGAATCGACGCTTGTCCGATGGAAGGCTTTGACGCGAATCAATATGACGAAATTTTAGGTTAAAGGATAAAGGACTGGCTACTGTAGTGACAGCAGCCATTGGTTTCAGAGCGGAAGACGATGCGATGCAACATGCGAAGAAAGTAAGAAAACCAATTGCTGAATTAGTGGAAGTTATTTAACTGTGACAGACAGGATTACAGTGGATTTACCTGATGAGCGAAGTTCGGTAAGAAGAATTAAAAGATGATTGCGATAACCTGGCAGGAAACCTGCCGGGTTATCTTTTTTTAGATCATGATAATCCTGTTTATTTTTGTAATTTGGGGCCTCTACGCAGAGTAATCACCTCAAATTATTTAAAGTATAATAACATGAAAAGATTTGCAACAGCCAATTGGCAAGGCACTGGTAAAGAAGGTAAAGGTACCGTTAGTTCCCAGTCAACCGTGTTGAACAATACCCAATACTCCTACAGCAGCCGTTTTGAGGAAGGTGTAGGTACTAATCCGGAAGAACTGATAGCAGCTGCTCATGCCGGCTGTTTCACCATGAAACTGAGCTTTGTGATCTCTGGTGCCGGTTTAACTCCTGGTAACATCGACACCAAATGCACCATTACCCTGGAAAACGGCGCTATTACCTCCAGCCACCTGGAAGTGAAAGCCAGCGTTCCGGGCCTGGATGCCGCCAAATTTGCGGAAATGGCTGCCGATGCGAAAGCCAACTGCCCTATCAGCAAACTGCTGAACACCAATATTACCATGGATGCCGTACTGGTATAACCATCGTTCAATACATTTTATGGGAAGTGCAGCGGTGTCTCCGCTGCACTTTTTTTGTCCACGTTTTTCAACAGATGATCCATTCTGTTCCCTTCACTTTATACCGACCTTTGTAGTGTACAAAAACAAAGGAGAACAATAGTTATGAAAAAGATTATACAGCGTGCAGAGGACAGAGGTTATGCCAATCATGGCTGGTTGAAAAGCCATCATTCTTTCAGCTTTGCTAATTATTATAATCCTGACAAAATTCACTTCGGTGCTTTGCGCGTATTGAATGATGACCAGGTAAAAGGTGGTATGGGCTTCGGCGCACATCCCCACGATAATATGGAGATCGTTTCCATTGTGCTGGACGGTAGCCTGGAGCACCGCGACAATACCGGTACAAGGGGCGTGATCAGAAAAAACGATGTGCAGGTAATGAGTGCCGGCAGCGGTATCGTACACTCTGAATTTAACGCATCCAAAACAGATGACGTGAGCTTCCTGCAGATATGGGTATTTCCCAAAGAAAGAAATATTACACCGCGTTATGATCAACGTACCTTTGATCCTGCTGACCGCCACAATGCTTTGCAGCTGGTAGTTGCGCCGGATGGCGCACAAAATGCGCTGAGCCTTCACCAGGATGCGTGGTTCTCACTGGGTGATTTTGAAGCAGGGCAAAAAATAGACCTGACACCCAAACAACAAGGCGCAGGCAGTTATCTGTTCCTTCTCAGCGGGGAATTAAAAGTAGCGGATGAAGTGCTGCAAACACGCGACGCCATTGGGTTGTCTGATTACGAAAAGGTAACAGTGGAAGTGCTGGAACCGGCAACGTTTTTGCTGATAGATGTTCCCATGCTGAACTGATCTTCCGCTTCGTTAGACATTATTATATATACAAGAGACCGTCGGAAGGCCGGTCTCTTGTTTTTTATTTTTGTTAAACCTGTGCACCAGGGTTGTATTCCCCGCACAAAGCTTTTATATTACCGTTCAACAGACGACTATCAAGATGTTATTAGCAACAGACTTAGACGGAACATTTCTGGCCGGCTCTGCGGCAGACAAAGAGCAGTTATACGAGCTGGTCCGCAGCAGAGAAGACATACAACTGGTTTTTGTAACGGGAAGGGGTATACGTAGTGTATTGACTTTATTGGAAGATGCGCGCCTTCCTCGTCCGGAGTATATCATTTGTGATGTGGGCGCCACTGTTACGCATCTGGCTTCGCTTGTATCGGTAGAGCCGGTGCAGTCCGATATTGCCAGATTGTGGCCAGGAGATCAGGTGCGGGAGCAACTGAAATCGGTGAAGGGATTATTGCACCAGGATGCGCAGCAGCAGTACCGTTGCTCCTATTATTATGACGATGCCACTGATATTGAAACAGCGCGGGAAGTTGCCGAATCGCTGCACTGTGATCTGTTATTATCCGCCGGGAAATACCTGGATATTCTTCCCCGTGGCGTGAACAAAGGGAATACGCTGCAACAATTGTTAGGAGTGCTGGCGTTGCCTCATCATGAGGTGTTGGTGGCCGGTGATTCCATGAATGATTTCTCCATGTATGAAATGGGATTTAAGGGCGTGGTAGTTGGTGGCGCTGAGCCGGAACTGCTTGCCCGTACGGAGGGAATGCCTAATGTGCTGCAAGCGGGCCGCAGCGGTACAGGTGGTATTTTAGAAGCCATGGCATGGTTTCCGGAGTTCGGCAGATATTTATAAACAATACCCGGAGAACGTTAAAAGTTGTGCCGGCGGCATTGAAAAAGGTCGTAACTTAGAAGTGGATCTTTGTTAATAGCAACGGGATGTAAACTGTTAAGTGGATATTGAAAAAAATGCTTGGGTAATGATGAATCATTATTGTTAATGGCTAAATCAATACACCATGGAAATTACAACTCAGCCAACTGATCTGACAGAGCAGATCAATTCCTGGAAGGAAGAAGTAAATGAAGTAAGAGAAGATGCAAAACTGATGCGGGAGCGCCTGGAACAAATAGCCCTCGGTTCTGCGCCCCGGGAAGTAATGACAAGAGTGGAACATTTTGAGAACCGTTTGTTAAGACAGCGGGAAGTTGCCGACGAAATGTTTCATGATCTTAAACAATGTGCCAAAAAGCTCTCGGCCGGACAGCCACCAACAGTTATCCACGACGACCGGCCCATCTGTGACTATGATACCATGTCCCACCGTATGGAGATTTTTCAGAAATTATTTGTAGAGCTGAAAGAAGATTTCAACCAGTTTATGAATAGTGAACTGTAGCCGGTATTAGTCAATATTTTTCACCTTGTGTTCTATTTTGTGAATGATTTCATCCAGCTGCCGGGTGGATTGGTGCAGCCATTCCATCAGCCTGGAATTGAGATGTACGTCCTGGTTGCTTTTATCAAACAGGTTGGTGATGCTAAGGATAGACACCACTGGCCTGCGTATTTCATGTGAATTGATCCAGGCTATTTCCCGCAGGGTTTTATTTTGTTTTTCGAGGCGTACCGCCTGTTTCACGTATTGGTCTATATCCTGTACGATGCCTATCATGCGGGTGGGCCGGTCGTTTTCATAGATGATGAACGCCCGGTCCACCACATATTTAAAAGTGCCATCAGAGCAGCGGAAGCGGTATTGCTGTGACCAGGAATTGCTTTTGTTTTGCAGGCAGGTATCGAGGGAGGCCATGACTGCGGGGCCGTCGGCCGGATGGACATTGGATTTCCACCAGTCATACAGGTCGGTATCTGGCTGGGTGGGATGTTGAAACATACTTTCGAGCCCGTGTTTCCAGAGCACCTCATTGGTGATGAGGTTGCGGTCGTAGAGCGCATCATTGGTGGCCTGTGCCAGCAGTTCGTACCGGATGCCGAGCTGATGAGCCTCTTTGGCGGCGCGTACCTGTTCATCGACATCTTTGGCCATGATAAAGCGGGCTTCCCTTCCCTGATAGTAGGCCGTATGAGCATAGATCTCCACAAAGAAATTCTCCCCGTTTTTACGGCGGTGTTTCCAGATACCCCGGTATTCAGCTCCGTTACAGCGGTCACGGACATTTTCCATCAACGCATCGAGCTCTTCATTTTCCCGTATGTCCTTTATCGTGAGAGCAAGGAATTCCTGCCGTGTATAACCGTATTTTTTACAGGCGGCTTCATTCACAAACAGGAAACGAAGGGTGTCCTTCTCGTAGATCCACATCGGGATCGGGTGATTGATGTACAGATTTTCGAACTGGGAAACCGGTTGTTTGCGTATAAGCGTAACAGTTAACAGCAGAAAGGCGCTGCAGAGTACAGTTTCATTGAGTATAAGCCAGGTTTTTTGAGTAGATGATTCGCTTCCGGTGAGGAGATAAGCATTGATAACAATGATTACAAAAAGCAAACACAAACCTGCAATCTTAATCGGGGAGCGTTGCATTTCTCGAATTTGCTAAAATTTAATGAAAATTCGCGCATGTAAAAAATAATAATCAGAGCAATATGATTAATAAAACTATTTACATTCTGGTTATTTATAATTCGATATTGATTTTATCGCTGGCAGGATAACCCACACAGGTAAGGATAAGCCCTTCTGCCAGCTCTTTGTCGGTCAGCACCTCATTGACAGACATCCAGACTTTCCCGCTGGTACATTGTGCGGTACAGGAACCGCATACACCACCTTTGCAGCTGTATGGCAGCGGCACATCATGTTCCAGTGCGTAGCTGAGGATCGTTTGATTGGCCGGTACAGACAATGTATATGTTTCGTTGCGCAGCAGAATGTTCACTTCATGAGGCGTGTCGTCAGTGGGAATGGTAGTATGGGCCAGTTTGGCCTCTGTGGTGATCACGAAGTTTTCTTTATGCAGCTGTGCGTCCCTGAAGCCCATAAAATGCAGGGTGAGCAGGATCATGCGCATATATTCCGGTGGGCCGCAGAGGAAAAATTGTGCGTTGTCCTTATGGTACAGCAGGTGTTCATTGACCAGCAGCTCCAACAGTATGTTATTGAGCCGGCGATAAGCGTGGTGGCTGTCCGGGTCGTTGCTGAAGAGGAAAAGGATTTTAAGCTGTGGATGCTGTTGTTCCAGTGTCTGCAGCTGTTCGTAGAAGATAGTCCTTTCAGGCGTGCCGTTGCTGTAAATAAGGGTGATTTTAGACGCCGGTTCATCCCTGAGCATTTGTTTGAGCAGGGAGAACACCGGGGTAATACCGCTGCCGGCGGCGAGCAGGAAGATGTCGCGTTTTTCTGGCGAGGGTTCAAAGGTAAACCTGCCGGAAGGTTCGAGGGCCGTCAGGATATCGCCGGTTTTCCAGGTGTGCAGCAGATAGCGGGATATCTCTCCGTTTTCCTTTTCCCGGATGGTAACAGCCATAACCGGGTCTATTCCGGGCGTGGTGCTGAGGGAGTAGGAACGGCGATGTTCTTTATGATTGAGCTGAATGACAAATGTGAGGAATTGTCCGGCCTGATATACTACAGGCTCCGGGATGGTATTTTCGAGGTAATAGGTCTTGGTGCCGGGCGTTTCTTCTTTTATGCCAACAATCTTTAGTTGCAAATACATGCTACGAAATTACGAATTACAAATTACGAATTACGAATTACGAATTAGAGGGCTTCTTTATAGAGCGGTTATTTTGTAACCAGTCTATAAAGAAGCCCTCTAATTCGTAATTCGTAATTTGTAATTGATTTATACGGTAACGGTGATTTTTTCCCGCAGCATTTCCCTGGTGGCACGGGCAATGCCGGATGGATCGTAGCCGCATTCGCGGTACAGTTCTTCCGGTTTGCCATGTTCGATGATTTTATCGGGGATACCGAGCATTTTCACCTGGGCGTTATAGTTGTGTTTTGCCATGAATTCCAGTACAGCGCTGCCAACACCGCCGATGATGGCGCCGTCTTCCACGGTGATCACTTTGTTGAAGTTGCTGAACACTTCATGCAGCATGGCTTCGTCCAATGGTTTTACAAAGCGGAGGTCGTAGTGGGCAGGTTGCAGGCCATCGCTGATCAGTTCTTTGCAGGCCTCAGTAACGAAGTTGCCTACATGTCCGAAGGACAGGATAGCGATTTCCTTGCCGTCACGGATTTTGCGGCCGGTACCGGCTTTGATGGCTTTGAACGGCGTACGCCATTCAGGCATCACGCCTTGTCCGCGTGGGTAGCGGATCACATATGGATGGGTATTTTCTTCCAGTTGGGCGCTGTACATCAGGTTACGCAGCTCTTCTTCGTTCATGGGAGCGCTGATGATCACGTTGGGGATACTGCGCATATAGGCAATATCGTAGGCACCATGGTGAGTGGGGCCGTCTTCTCCTACCAGGCCTGCCCTGTCGAGGCAGAATACAACCGGCAGGTTTTGGATGGCCACATCGTGTACGGCCTGATCAAAGGCGCGCTGGAAGAAGGAAGAATAGATGTTACAGAACACACGCATGCCCTGGGTGGCCATACCGGCGGAGAGGGTAACAGCGTGTTGTTCGCAGATACCTACGTCGAATGCACGGTCCGGCATTTTCTCCATCATGAATTTGAGGGAGGAGCCGGAAGGCATGGCTGGTGTGATACCGATGATTTTTTCGTTCTTTTCAGCCAGTTCGATCATCGTATGGCCGAAAACGTCCTGGTATTTGGGCGGCTGTGGCCTGTCGACCGGTTTTTTGAAGATTTCACCGGTGATTTTGTCGAACAGACCGGGCGCATGCCAGGTGGTTTGGTCCTTTTCTGCGAGGGCATAGCCTTTACCTTTGGTGGTAACGATATGCAGCAGTTTAGGGCCGGGAATATCTTTCAGGTCCTGAAGGGTGTCGGCCAGTTTGGTAATATTATGGCCGTCAATAGGACCGAAGTACCGCAATTGGAGTGATTCGAAGAGGTTGGAGGATTTAGACACCACGCCTTTGAGGGAGGCTTCCAGTTTGGAGGCCATTTCGCGGGTGAAGCGTTTGCCAACCGGCAGTTTGCCGAGCAGGTGCCACACATCGTCGCGCAGCTTGTTATAGGTAGGCGATGTGGTGATATCTGTCAGGTATTCCTTGAGCGCGCCCACATTGGGGTCGATGGACATGCAGTTATCGTTGAGGATAATCAGCACGTTGGCATTGGCCACCCCTGCGTGGTTGAGAGCTTCAAAAGCCATACCGGCCGTCATGGCGCCATCGCCGATAACGGCAATGTGCTGGCGGTCAAATTCTCCTTTGTAATGGGAGGCCATGGCCATGCCCAATGCAGCAGAGATGGAGGTAGAGGAGTGCCCTACGCCGAAGGTATCATATTCGCTTTCGTCTCTTTTTGGAAACCCGCTGATGCCTTTGTACTTCCGGTTGGTCGGAAAGGCTTCGCGCCGGCCGGTAAGGATTTTATGTCCGTAAGCCTGGTGTCCTACGTCCCATACCAGCTGGTCATAAGGAGTATTAAAGACATAATGCAGGGCTACTGAGAGCTCCACAACACCCAGGCTGGCGGCAAAGTGGCCACCATGCACACTTACCACGTCAATAATGTATTGACGCAGTTCCTCACACACCTGATGCAGCTGATCTTTGCTCAGCTTTCTCAAATCCGCTGGGGAGTTTATCTGGCTTAAAAGTGAACCGGCCGTGATATTCATACTGTTTTGATGGTTCAGGGTTTAATTAAAAACAAAACTACTAAAAAATATGGGTTATCCGGCGACATTTGGCGGGAAAAACCCCGTATTCCCTGTTAATCCGCCATTCGGTACAGGGGATTCGCCATTTACCGGTTCTGATTCGCCATTTATAACATTTAGGTTTCGGTGGGCAGGGGCATAAGGTATTTTTGGAATACTGGGGAAGTTTACTAATTTGATTTAATGCTTAAACAAGTATCCAAATATTGGTGGGGGCAATTGTTGGGATGGTCTGTATATTTTCTGGTCAACGTATTTTTCAACTTCACCCTGAATAAACCAAATCTGCACGCAGCGGTGATCTATATGATCATCTTCACCATGTGCGGCATTGCTTCTACCCACTTGTTCAGGACGCTTTTAAACAAGTTCAGGGGCTGGGGTAGCTATAACTTTGAAAAGCAATTGGTTATATTTTTGGTGCTGGTAGTCAGTACGAGCCTGGTATGGTACTTCGTGTACAACCTGGTACTGGATTATATGGTGGGCAATCGCCCGAAGGGCAAAAACTTCCTGTTGAACCTTGTTGACAGGGGCTATCTGGCCTCTTTTGCCATTTCCTTTATCTGGTGGGTGATTTATTTCATCTGGCACTATGTGGACCGTAACCGGACGACCCAGGTGGACCGGCTCAAACTGGAGTCCACAGTAAAGGAACTGGAGCTGAAAACGATCAAAGCACAGCTGAACCCTCATTTTATCTTTAATGCGCTGAACAGCATCCGGGCGCTGGTGGATGAGAATCCGCAGCGGGCCAGGACGGCGATCACGGAACTGTCCAATATCCTGCGCAGTTCCATGGCTATCGAAAAGGTAGAGACCGTTAGCCTGGAAAATGAATTAAACATTGTAAAAGATTACCTTGCACTGGAACATATCCGGTTTGAGGAGCGGTTACAGGTGCGTTACGAGATAGATCCGGACACGCTGGAGCTTCAGGTACCGCCAATGATGTTGCAGACACTGGTGGAAAACGCCATTAAGCATGGTATTTCCAGGATGGTAAGCGGCGGAACGGTGTTTATTGCCTCCCGGTTGAATGGCATGGAGCACGAAATCACTATTGAAAATACCGGGCAACTGGTAGAAAAGAATGTGGTAAACGGCCATGGTTTTGGATTAGAGAGCACCCGGCAACGGTTAAGCCTTTTGTTCGGAAACAGGGCTACTTTTGACATCAGAAATAAAAACGAGGCAACGGTGGAGGCCCGCGTGGTGATGCCGTTACTCTGATTCACTTGTTATTCGGAAACCGCTATAGCAGGGCATTGAGCCAGGCTATGGCTTAAAATGTTGATAAAAAAATTGTCATCAACCAAACTTCATATTGCCAATGAAAAAAGCATTGATAATAGATGATGAACGCCTGGCCAGGAGTGAACTGAAAAAATTGCTGGCAGACCACCCGGAGATAGTGGTGGTGGGCGAAGCAGTGAACGCGAAGGATGGTATAGAGAAGATAGAGAATCTGCATCCCGACCTGCTGTTTTTGGATATTCAGATGCCTGACAAAACAGGGTTTGATCTGCTGGCCGAGCTGGAAAAATCGCCCCAGGTGATTTTTACGACCGCCTATGACGAATATGCCCTGAAAGCATTTGAATACAACGCGCTGGATTATCTGTTGAAGCCTGTAGAGCCCAAACGCCTGGCTGACGCCATTCACAAGCTGCACCAGCAGGACGAAAAGGACCGGCTGGCCGCTTCCGGAGGGATACGTACCCTTTTATCGGAGAATGACCAGGTGTTTGTGAAAGATGGCGACCGCTGCTGGTTTGTAAAGCTGCAGGAGATCCGGCTGTTTGAGAGCGTAGGCAACTATGCGCGGGTCTATTTTGAAGGCAACAAGCCGCTGATCCTGAAATCGCTCAATGCCCTCGAGGAGCGGCTGGACGAGCGGGTGTTTTTCCGCGCCAACCGCAAGCATATCGTCAACCTGCGGATGATTGAAAAAATTGACACTTACTTCAACGGCGGGTTGCTGCTGGAGATGAAGGGGGGCGAAAAGATCGAGGTCAGCCGCCGTCAGGCTGTTAAGTTCAAGGAGATGATGAGCCTTTGATATTTGGGATTTTTTGATTTCGTCAGATGATAAAAAAGAAGACCGGAGCGAGTTTTATCTGCTTCGGTCTTCTTTTTTTATTGTTATCCGCTTGAAATCGCGAAATCAAAAAATCGTAAATCAAAAAATCCCTAAATGGTAGTGATGGGTGCTGTAGAATGCACTGCATCTGCCAGTTCCTTGATCAGGGAGAGATCATTTTCAATGGCATTGCCTACCACGATGATATCGGCGCCGGCTTTGCAGTTCCGGTAAGCTTTTTCAGCGTCGCGGATACCGCCGCCCACGATGATGGGCACTTCCACCTGGCTGGCTACCCTGCTGATCATGGTTTCGGTGATGGGGTTACGGGCGCCGCTGCCGGCATCCATATAGATCACTTTCATGCCCAGCATCTCCCCTGCCATGGCAGTACACATCGCAATATCCGCCTTGTCGGCAGGAATAGGAGTGGCATTGCTGATGTAGGAAACAGTGGTAGGAGCACCTCCGTCAATGACCATATAGCCGGTGGAAATCACTTCCAGCTGGCTTTTTTTAACAGCAGCAGCGGATACTACGTGCTGGCCGATCAATAACTCAGGGTTCCTGCCTGAAATCATGGAAAGATAAAGGAGTGCGTCTGCATATCTCGAAACCTGCGAAGGGCTTCCTGGAAACAAAATAACAGGAATATCGCAACTGGCTTTCAATTGTTGCACGCATTCATCCAGATGATTGGTGATGACCAGGCTACCGCCAAGGAAGATATAATCAACTTTGGCAGCGGTGCATTTTGCCGCAAGTTCAATGATGCCAGCAGGAGTCACCTTGTCCGGATCAATTAAAACCGCGAATGCTTTTTCTTTCCTAGCCTTTCTTTCGATGAACGAAGTGTATATTTTATTGTACATCAATAGCGCATTGTTCCGGTTGTCGCAAATGTATAATTTTTTTATTAATAACCCACAATGCTAAATAAATATGCATGCAATTCATTTTCTATTCATGAACTGCATGATATCTAATGGCATTTTCAAGATGCATCCACCCGGGCAAATCACTGTTAGCGACAAATTTTAAGCCGGATTTTTTGGTGTAAGTCTGCTTTATAACAATCCTGCCCCGAAAGTGTTGATTCAATTATCCACAAGTTGTGCAAAATAATCCAGCTGCCCGAGACTTTTAAAAACTAATTTTAGTTCACCCCCCTTTCACATATTCTTTTTAATCCTGGAAAAAACTTTTGGATATGAAAAATCCAGCAAGCAGCAAGCGTGGCATGGCCTTCTCCCGGTACTTTACCAAAGAAGGGATGCGTCCGTATGAACAGTTTGAGTATGACCTGCGCTCTTCGGTGATCCGTAACCCCGGTGGCGACGTGGTGTTTGAAATGAACAATGTAGAGGTGCCTCAGCGATGGTCGCAGATTGCGACCGATATCCTGGCGCAAAAGTATTTCCGTAAGGCCGGCGTGCCCCAGGAAGATGGCAGCACAGGCCGGGAAACGTCGGTCAAACAGGTGGTGCATCGTATGGCCAATTGCTGGCGGGCCTGGGGTGAGCGTTATGGCTACTTCGCCTCTCAGGAAGATGCGCAGGTGTTTTACGAGGAACTGGTGTACAGCATGCTGAACCAGGCTTGTGTGCCTAACTCCCCACAATGGTTCAATACCGGCCTGTATGAAAGCTATGGTATCAAAGGAAAGCCACAGGGGCATTATTACGTAGAACAAAATACCGGTCAGCTGGAGAAGTCAACATCCGCCTATGAGCGGCCCCAGCCCCATGCCTGTTTTATTCTCAGTGTGGATGACGACCTGGTGGGTGATGGTGGTATCATGGACCTCTGGATGAGGGAAGCCCGGATTTTCAAGTATGGCTCCGGCGTAGGCACCAATTTCTCCCACATCCGGGGAGAAGGTGAAAAACTGAGCGGCGGCGGAACTTCCAGCGGTCTGATGAGCTTTCTTAAAATCGGCGATCGCGCCGCAGGCGCTATTAAATCGGGCGGCACCACCCGCCGGGCAGCCAAAATGGTATGCCTGGACCTGGACCATCCGGAGGTGCTGGACTTTATCAACTGGAAAGTGGAAGAAGAGAAAAAGGTGGCAGCCCTGATAGCCGCCGGTTATTCATCCGATTATGAAGGAGAGGCTTACCGGACAGTGTCCGGACAGAACTCCAACAATTCCGTTCGCATCCCCAACAGCTTCTTCAGGCAGCTGGCGGTTGACGGCGACTGGGACCTCATAGCGCGTACTACCGGTAAGGCCGTAAAGACCATCAAAGCCCGTGACCTGTGGGACCAGATCGCCTACGCTGCCTGGCGTTGCGCCGATCCGGGCACGCAGTACGACACCACCATCAATGAATGGCATACCTGTCCGAAAGGTGGCCGTATCAACGCTTCCAATCCCTGCTCCGAATATATGTTCCTTGACAATACCGCGTGTAACCTGGCATCGGTGAACCTACGGCGGTTTTTTGACGAAGAAAAAGGGCTGTTTGATGTACCGGGATTTGAATATACAGTCAGGCTGTGGACCACAGTACTGGAGATTTCTGTGCTGATGGCCCAGTTCCCTTCCAAAGAGGTGGCGCAGCTGAGTTATGACTACCGGACGCTGGGGTTGGGGTACGCCAATCTGGGCTCCATGCTGATGGTCAGCGGTATTGCGTATGACAGTGAAGAAGCACGCGGTATTGCGGGCGCCATTACCGCTATTATGACAGGAGTGGCTTATCAGACTTCCGCAGAGCTGGCGTCACATTTGGGCGCTTTCCCGCGGTTTGCAGAAAACCGGGAAGATATGTTACGGGTAATGCGTAACCACAGGGCCGCAGCCTATGATGCCGCAGAAGCATATGAAGGGCTCGAAATTTTGCCGCGGGGCATCAACGCGCGGTATTGCCCCGATTACCTCCTGAAAGCCGCTACAAGGGCCTGGGATGAAGCTGTGCAGGCCGGTGAGAAATATGGCTACCGTAACGCACAAACGACCGTGATCGCCCCTACCGGCACTATCGGCCTGGTGATGGACTGTGATACGACGGGCGTGGAACCTGATTTCGCGCTGGTAAAATTCAAGAAGTTGTCTGGTGGCGGATACTTTAAGATCATCAATCAGTCCATTCCGACAGCATTGCACAATCTCGGGTATCAGCCCAATGAGATCAAGGCGATCGTGGACTATGCGAAGGGCACGGGTTCTTTTGCCGGGGCACCTTACATCAATCATCAGTCACTCAGCGAAAAGGGGTTCATTGCCGAAGAGCTGAAAAAGCTGGACACGTCGGTATCTTCTTCGTTTGACATCTCTTTTGTGTTTAACGTATATACGCTCGGGGAGGCTTGTTTGCAGCGGCTTGGATTTGTGCCGGAGCAGTACTTTAATCTTGATTTCAGCCTGCTGCATGCCCTTGGATTCCAGGACGCGGAAATAGAAGCGGCCAACGACTATGTATGTGGCACCATGACGGTAGAGGGGGCTCCTTACCTTCAGGAAGCGCATTTGCCGGTGTTTGACTGTGCCAATAAATGTGGCAAACACGGACAGCGTTATATTCATCCGCACGGGCATATCCGGATGATGGCGGCTGCACAGCCTTTTATTTCCGGTGCTATTTCAAAAACCATTAACCTGCCGCATGAAGCGGAGGTGCATGAGATAGCAGATGCGTATATGCTGAGCTGGGAGCTGGGCCTGAAGGCCTGTGCGCTTTACCGTGATGGCAGCAAACTTAGCCAGCCGTTGAGCAATAAGACCGATAAAAAGAAAAAAGCTGATACAGCAGCCACCGTAACAGCTACCGCTGTGCAGTTGCCCGATCTTGAGCAGGCCACGATTGATGAGTTGCTGGAGGAAGTGAACAGGCGTATGATGGCCAGCAAAGACACCACGTTGAAGCGGCAGTTGTCACGCATTGTTGAGCGGAAGACACTTCCGTCCAAACGGGGTGGATTTACGCAGAAAGCGAAAGTTGGCGGGCAGGCTATTTTCCTGCGTACCGGCGAATACAATGACGGCACGCTGGGAGAGATATTCATTGATCTGGCAAAAGAAGGATCTACTTTGCGGAGTATGATGAACTGCTTTGCCATAGCGGTTTCTGTGGGATTGCAATATGGTGTTCCACTGGAGGAATTTGTAGACAAGTTTGTGTTTACGCGGTTTGAGCCTGCGGGGATGGTGGACCATCCTAATATTAAATCCGCCACGTCGCTGGTGGACTATGTTTTCCGGGTGTTGGGCTATGAGTACCTGGGGCGTACAGACCTCGTACACGTGCTGGACGCGCCGGGAAACACAGGAGAAGAGGATGAAGATGAACCGATGGATACGCCCTCTTTATCCGGTATGCGGGTAACCGTTGGTAGCGGTCAACCGGCGAATGCTTCCAAAACGCCCAAGCAGCAAGCGGTTGCGGCACATCAAAGCGAAAGCGGCACACAGGATTATTTGCGCAGCATGCAGCGTGATGCCCCTGCCTGTAACGTTTGCGGACATATCACGGTAAGATCCGGCACATGTTACAAATGCCTCAATTGCGGTAACAGCATGGGTTGTAGCTGATTCGATGTTGCAACTCTTGTTAACGAGATGTTATTGTGCCTTTAAAATTTCAAAGAAAAATAACATGCACTTATCTTTGTATTCAAATAGGGTTTTCATAGGATAGTAACAAATTGAGGGCGCTTTTCTAGGCGCCCTTACTTTTTTTTAAAACCCAGATTTAAGTATCGTTTTCCGGTCACTTTCTCTTCGCTTCTCCCAATGGAGGTATAATCTCACATTTTATTTTATCTAATTTAAAGGCGTTTATTTTCCATTTCTGAGATTTTTTGATCTCATATTAAAAATTATTTAATTTTTAGACATCTTCTTCTGTCACGATATAATTTTATTATATTTGTTATTGTATTAATTTTTATTATGGTTACTGTCCTATGAAAAACCAAATATTCCTACACCGCATGACTCATCATGCACTGTAAATGACTCTCGAAAGCAATGGTTCGTCCATTGCTTTTGTTTTTTCAGGGGGTATGCGTGGTTATACGTATTTTTTTTCTGGATTAGAAATCTCGGAATATTAATGTATTTTTAAGACTCGAAAAATTTGGATGCCTTATGACAAAGCTGTTGTTAATGCTGTTGGTAGTTTTGGCCGCAGCCACATCAGCAAATGCCAACACTGTTCATGGTAATGGCAACGGTAACGGAGACAACGCCACTACCGGTTGCAAGAACGGGGACAACAATGGAGATAAAAACGGGGATAACAACGATAACCGTAATAATGCCAGGAATAATGATAAGCCCAAGCCTGTAAGGGTTGAAGAGTTTGTGTTATTATTCCCCCGGGTAGAGACGGGAGAGAAAGTAGATGAAGCAGAGTTGGAAAAAGCTATTGTGGACCTATACAAATGGTATTTACAAAACGAAACAAAAATAAACACCAACGACTTCCTGAAAGGAAGTGGTAAGGAGCCGGCGTTCCCTTTCAAAGTGGACCCGAAAACCTTGCAACAGTATTTCCTTTTCATCAAGAAAAACTTTCCGGGCTTCAACGAGGAATCTCTTTCCACCCTGAAGCGTAACCGTAAGAAAGAAGCACCTGTTACTGTACGTGATGAAATGGATAATCCTATGTCGATTTCCGTAAACAGATAAAAATCGTTTTGCCAGGCGCCTAATGCAGTTAGAGTTTAGTTATAACAAGGGAGATGTATTGCACGCATTACGCTATCATTTTATGCATCGGGGAGAAATAAAGGTGTTCCGCAACACCCTTATTATTCTGCTGCTGGCCACTATTGCCGGCTATGCCTTCAACCTGGTGACTCCTGGCACCCTCTCGGGCATTACCATCATGGTTGTTCTGCTGGGGCTCGTTTTCTGGTACCTCCTCCCCATCTCCATCTATAACAAAGCTGCCACCTTTAAGGATGATATCCATCTGCGCTACTCTGAAGAAGGTATCCAGATATCCACCCGCTCGAGTGACCACCTGCGTTCCATCAGCTGGAACAACTTCTCCAAAGTGGTGGAAACCAAAAAATTTTTCTTTCTCTATCGCGATAAGAAGACCTTTTTCCTGATTCCCATCAGTGCTTTTAAAACGGAGGACGCTTACCAGGGATTTAAGGAGATGGTAGAACCACTCAATAAGTAATTGATTATCATGTTTCTCTAAAAAAATCGGATAAGATTTTACATGTTGATGATCAGTTATCTGCATTTAAAACCTTACCCGATATCTTTCTGATAAACTATCGTCAGATACTTATCTTCCTGTTAATCATCGTATCAATAGTTACAGTTGCTGGAAAACCGCGAAGTGCAATATGTGGTTCATATTTCGTGAGCCATTGCCTCCCTGGACAAACTGGTTCATATATCCGATGTCGGCTTTGAGGGAACCGCTGAGTTTATAGCCAAAAGCGGCCAGAAAGCGGTTCTGGTCAAAGAAGAGGCTGCTGATGTCATTTCCCCATAAATTCAGGAATATTTCGTCCTGCAAGGCTACATAAAAGCGTGTGGCCAGCTGCTGGTGCCTTATATTGAGCTGGGTGCGGTTGAAATAACGAAAACGGTTGCCGTATTTCCAGTCGCCGATAGCGTGGGCGGCATCAGGGCTGTTTGGCTGGGCCACCCAGCGCTGTTCCAGCCGGAAGCGGTGCGTCATGTCTATTTTCGGCGCTTTATAGATGTATTGTTCGAAAAGCCGATGCTCCGGCAGCCAGGTATTGCTGACATTGTTATAGGTGGGCACAAAGGCATAACCCAATAATACCTGATGTTGTGGCGTAATGGCATATTGCAGCCCTCCCCTCATCAATAGCTGTCCTTTGTTGCTGATACCGTCGCGAATACGCCCCTGTATATCAAACGGGACAGACCAGCGCTGATTGATTTTTACATTCCCAAAATAAGTGTACCAGTGTTGATAGGCATGCGTGGTCTCTTGGGCCGTAGCATAGCGTGACAGGGCTATTACGGCCAGTAATAACAGTACTTTCTTCATAAAATCGCTTAAAACTTATTATAGGGGGGCTTAAAGATAACGCAGAATCGTTTACGAATTTGCTGATTTTGATATTTTAAGAGGGGGTGTCTTTATTTATGGCAGATTGCAGGTGGCGGGAGACAAAAAAGGCGCCCGCAAAAGCAGGCGCCGGCTGATTGTTTTAGTTGAGTGAGTATTTCGTTAGAATTTGTTAAACCACAGTTTGGTGCCTTTCTGGTCGCCACCGATGGCCTGGGCCGCTTCAGTATATGCAGCCTGGTTTTGGGCCTGTTCAGTGACCAGATAAGTAAGGCGGTAGGGCACGAATGGCGCTGACTGGTCCATGCTGCCTGAAACCGGGGCAATAAAAAACGCCTGACCGCCCGGTTTTTTGAAATTGAGCCTTGTGCGCTCGTACCAGCCCTGGAAACCTTGCGGATACAATGCCAGCCATTTCTGGGTACCGATCACGTTGCGCCAGTCGGCCGCATCGTAAGGCACTCCTCCTACAAACTTATCAACCACAGCGTCGGTGATACCGGTGTTGTTGGTCAGTTTTTTCCAGTATTCAACAGAGGCCCTGATACCATTGGTGTAGTGGGTAGAAGCCTCTCCTACGGTCATGCCGCGGGCAGCCGCTTCCGCCAGGATGAATTCCACTTCGGCGTAGTTCATCAGGATACCTGGCATGGTAGCGCTGTAGATCTGTATGCCGGGGTAGGAAAAGTGACCCGGGGAAGGTCTGGCGGCGTCAGCGCTGGCCCAGCCATAAGGCATGCCTTTCAGCGTTTTATCATCTTTGGAGGGACGTGCATAAATAGGCAGCCGGGGATCGCCGGTAGCCTGCATGTAATCCACCAGGGTGGCGCTGACGAAGAAGTCTGGTATTTCCCTTTCAGAATCGTTGAACGGGAATTTATTAGGCGCTGCATTCAGGTATACGAACTGCGCATTATCGTCATTGCTGGTAAATGCCTGCTGATAGTGGGCTTCGATGATCTGTTTGGCTTTGGCGCCGTCGGCATCGGCCATGCGCATGGCTATACGGAGCATCAGCGAGTGTGCCAGTTTGGCCCATTTGTCGGCGCTGCCGTTGTAGATTACATCGCCGGTGGCGGTGACGCCTTTATTGGCGTCGAACACGGCGATCTGCGCCTGCAGTGTATCAAGAAGATGGCCATAGATGCTTTTGGCATCATCATACTTCGGTTTGAGGTTGCCTGCGTCCAGCTGGAAAGTGGAAGAGTAAGGTACATTGCCATAAGCGTCAGCCAGTATCTGGTATATCCAGCAGGAAGATACGCGGGCGATGGCTGTTTGCACGGCCAGCTGCGGCGTTGCCGGCAGGGTGGCGTTTTGCCGCACGATCGTTTCCAGGTTGTTCAGCGAGATACGATAAAGGTTGTTCCACATGGTGGAGTTGTTACCTTCATCCAGTTTGTAGCGGCTGTCATCTGTCCGGGAGTTGGCAGACCAGTACTGGGCGTAGTGCATGGCAATGTACCCATTCTGCAGACCGCTGTACAGTACGTCCATTGCGGCTTTTTGCGCGCCGGCCAGTAAGTACTGCGGTTCCGCAGTAGTGGGTTTGGTTGGGTCGTGATTGATATCGTCAAGCTTTTTACAACCGGTGAACGCCATGGCGGCCAGCAGCAGTAAAGCGGAGCTATATTTCAGGATCTTGTTGGTCATCTTCACAAATTTTAGAATGATACATTCAGGTTTAAACCATAGGAGCGCAGCGAAGGCAGTGCTCCACCTTCAATCCCCTGTATATTGGAAGAGGAGTTGATGATGCTGGCCGGATCGACGTTAGGCGCGTTGGACTTGATCAGCCACAGGTTACGGCCATACAGGGAGAGGCGGGCACTTTGGGCGCCGATTCTCCTGTACCATGATTCCGGCAGGTTATAACCGATTTTAGCTTCTCTCAGGTAGATATAGCTGGCATCGTACATATTGGCCCGGCTGATAACGTTACCGCCGTTGGCAGCGAAGTGGTCCTGGGCGGTAATGTTAACCGTGTTGGGACGGCCGTCTGCAGTTACGCCCGGCACTACGATGCCGTTTTCACGGATATTGTTTTCCACGGTGGTCTGTAACAGGCCGGATTTCTCTCCGTACAGGTTGGTATAGGAGAAGAAGCTGCCGCCATGCTGGAAGTCGACCAATGCTGACAGGTAGATGCCTTTGTAAGTGAAGGTGTTGGTGACACCGCCTACATAATCCGGATAGGCGTTACCAAGTGGAACGCTGGTAGTGGTGGGCACATAGTGGCCTTTTTCATCCACAACCCGCTGTCCGTTCAGGTACGTGTAGTCGGTACCGATGAGCGTGCCCAGCGGTTGCCCTACCATGGCCACTACAGAAACTTTCTGTGTACGGCGGTCGGTGCCAATGAGATACACAGGAAGGTTGGTATTGTACTGGTCGATGTTCATACTGAGCAACTTATTGCGGTTGCGGGCCAGGTTGGCGTTGATATCCCAGCGGAAGCCGTTTTTCAGGCGGATGGGGTTCAGATTAAGGCCAATTTCAATACCCTTGTTTTCCACTTCACCACCGTTGGCATATGCCGTAGTGTAACCGGTGGCGGCCGGCAGGGACAGATAGATCAGCTGATCTTTAGTCCGGCGGCGATAGTAGGTAAAGTCAACGCCTATACGGTTGTCGAGGAATTTCAGTTCCACCCCTGTTTCTATTTCGGTAGTGCGTTCAGGCTTCAGGTCTCTGGTGTATTTGGTATTGGAAGCCTGTGTAGCCGGATAGTTGCCAAAAGGCGGCAGGAACTCGTAGGTGTCATAGATCCTGTATGGATCAGCGTCATTACCTACGGCAGCGAGGCTTCCTCTTACCTTACCGAAGGTCAGCCATTTCCAGTCTTTCAGCAGATCGGAGAACACGAAAGAAAGGGATGTTGACGGGTAGAAGTACTGGTTGTTGCCACTTAAAAGCGTAGAGCTCCAATCGCTGCGGCCGGTAAGGTCGAGGAACAGCATGTTCTTATAACCCAGGTTGGCGGTGGCGAAAACGGAGTTGATCTGTTTTTCGGCGAAATCGTCGATGATCTTAGCCGGTTGTACAGAGTTGTTCAGGTTGTACACGTTCTTTACCAGCAGGCCTTGTTGGGTGCTACCGCCGGTGGTGGTCCACTTGCGGTGCATGATATTGCCGCCTACTGTGGCATTCAGCTGGAATTCCTTACCGAAGTCTTTTTTGATATCGGCAGTCACCTGATAGTTCATTTCACGGGAGGTGCGTACCCTTTTGATATAGCCGCCTACAAGGTAGTCTTTGGCTGTTCTTTCTTCTTCGAGGGTATTATAGTCGTCCATGAATACGCGGCCGGTGAAGGACAGCCATTTGGTAGCGTCGATGTCTACGCCGGCGTAACCGAAGAGGCGGTTACGGCTGTCAGTTTCATAGTCCATATAACGGTTCCAGTAGGGGCCGTTGCTGAACTGTACAGCAGGATCGCTCCATGACTTACGGTTCCAGGTGATTTGTGATCCGTCGCTGTACTGGTAGTTTTTTTCTTTTTCGATATCGAGCTGGCGTTGTCCGAACATGGTAAACTGAAGGGCCGGGTTAGGGCCGGTAAAACCGGTACCTGGGCGGCCTTTGGCTTTCAGTCCTACATAGTTCATGGAAGCCACTGCCCTAACACCTTTGGTGACTTCGTAGTTACCGTTAAAGGACAGGTTGTTACGACTGGTGGTAGCATTGGGCAGCACAAAGGTCTGGTTCATGTTACCGTAAGACAGGCGGAAACCGCCTTTGTCGTTACTACCGGCCATGGATATATTATTAGTGAGCGTAAAGCCGGTGCGGTAGAAATCCTTCACATTATTGGGATGTGCTTCCCATGGAGCGGTCTGACCGAAGAGCGGGTTGCCCTTGTCTTTGTCCCATGACCAGTAGTGGCGTACGAGGCGGCCATCCAGGCGTGGGCCCCAGGAAGCATCTTCGTAGTACTGTGGCATGAGGTCATAGCGGCCTTTACCGTTATTATCGTCATATGCAGCGCTTTGTTCGTTGAGGAAAGCTTCCGGGTGCTGGTTGTAATAGAGCGTATCGAAGCGTGGGCTTGCGCCGCCACCGTACATGTTTTGGTAGGTAGGCAGTTTGTACACCTGATCGATCTGGGCATTGAGGCTGTAGGTTACGCCGATGCCTTTTTCCACGTCCGGGCGTTTTTTGGTGGTGATGAGCATAACGCCGTTAGCGCCGCGGCTGCCGTAGAGGGCTGTTGCGGCTGCGCCTTTCAGCACGGAGATATTTTCGATATCTTCCGGGTTGATGTCCTGGAGCGGGCTGCCGAAGTCGTAACCACCGCCGCCGTTGAGCTGTCCGGGATCGTTGGTGCTGTTGTTCTGCATGGGCACACCATCTATCACGAAGAAGGCGTTGTTATCACCGAGGATGGATTTTACGCCACGGATGGTGATTTTAGAGGAGCCTCCCATGGAGCCTGTGTTGGTATTGATTTGTACGCCGGGTACTTTACCAGTGAGGGCATTGACGAAGTTCACTTCTTTCGCTTCCTGTACCGCGTTGCCGGCTACTTCCTGCATGGCATAACCTACGGAGCGTGGGTTTTTCTTGATACCGAGGGCGGTAACTACCACTTCTCCCAATACTTTTTTGTTGGCATTTACAGGGGTAAGGGTAATGGTCAGCGGTTCTTTTTTCTCCACGATGATCGTCTGGTCTCCGAACGTTGGTGAAGTTATCGTGATGGTGTCGTTTTGTTTGGCTTTGATGGTGAATTTACCATCCGGATTAGACTGGGCGTTAGTACCGGCGGTCTTGTTACGGATGAGCGCACCGGGAACGGGTGTCGCTTTATCGTCCTTTACGAGGCCATTGAGCGTGAACTGTCCGATTTCCTTTTTGATGGTGGCATCATCGGGCGGAAGGATCAGTCCTGTATCTTGTTTCGGTTTCGTGGAATCCTGTTTGGGCGCCGAAGTATCCTTTGCAGGTTTTGCGGTGCCTTGAGCTGGTTTACTGCTGTCCTGTGCGGGTTTCACAGAATCCTGCGCGGGTTTTTTGGTGGTATCCTGCCTGGGTTTGGCGGCAGTGTCGGCAGCAGCTGGCTTGATAACAACCGGAACGGTAGTATCCGCAGGCTGCTGCAGGACGGTGAGATACCTTTCGGGTTTCGTGTATGCGCTGCTGGGAGTATAGCAGAAAAAGGCATAGCACAGCCCCGACCAGGCTAGTACATGGCTTCTCATTGTATAGTGCTTGATTTGGTTACAAATTTTTTGTGCAGCTCTTGCAGACTGCTTATTGTTATCTGGACAATACATATCAAATAACAATACAATCGAAAGCCCTTTTACAATGGGCTTAAATTGATTTTATCAGGTTTTTCCTCATTTCGTAGTGGGGAATGCCCACTGCTGTAAACTCTTCTCCACAGATTTCGCAGCCGGTTGCCGATAACATCCCGTTGCCTTGCTGCGCGCGTGCATCGTTAGCATTCCGAACCCCTTGTTCACTGCTGTTGTTTCTGTAAACCTGATAGTTGCAACTATCGTGGTCGATTATACGAAAATCCAGCATTCAGTCTTTTTCGGTTATGTGTGACACAAAGCTATCATGCGGTCAGGGAGCATATGCTACAGTCGTCCTCACCCTTGGGGGGTAAAACAAATAGCCTGCCAAGCGGCAGGCTGAAAATAAGTATGAGGGCTGATTTACGATGATTAGCTTTTGGCGTTGATGGCGTTCACGATAAGTTGGGCGACGGATTTGACCTGGAGAAACTCATCCTGGATAAGCAGTGCGTTGGGATGTGTGTCGGTACAGACGATGCCTTTGATGATGCCACTGTCTTTGATTTTCTGGAATCCGTTGCCTGCGAAGATGCCGTGTGTGGTAATGACATAGATATCGCGTGCGCCGGCATCGCGGTAGGCTTCTGCGGCGTGGAGCAGGGAGCCGCCGGTGCGGATCATGTCATCATAGATGATCACAATTTTATCTTTCACATCGGCGCTGATAGCAGTGATAGCGGTTTCTTCGCCGGATATACGACGTTTGAAGACAAATGCCGCCTGCACGTGAAAGTCGTTGGCCAGCGACTCCACCCATTTTGCCCTGCCGGCATCTGTACTGGCCAGTACAAACGGTTGGCCGCCAGCCAGTTCCAGGGCGGCTTCTCTTACAAAGTCTTTCGCGTAGAGATGAACGGGGCGGATATCATTTTCAAAATACCAGGTGATACCGTCCACATGCAGGTCTATCAGCATGACGCGGTTGCCCCGTGAGGTATTGGGAAGGGAAGAGAAAAGCACGGCCCTTGTTTTGGCTTTAACGATTTCACCATATTTGACTGCCCTTTCCATGGTAGAATATCCGAAGAAAGGGATGACGATGGTCAGGGAGTGGGCGCCCAGTTGTATGCAGCCGCTGGCCAGGTCGTACAATTCGAGTGTTGCCTTATCGTCGATGGTGCCGCCTATGAGGACCACCTCCTTGTTGCTGATTTCGCTGACGATGCGGTGATAATGTTCTCCGTCCGGAAAATCGCGGATTTCGAGTTCTCCGTTTTCCCAGGGAGCATCTGACAGTGACAGGATACGGTCTTTCAGATATTGATAGTGCTGTGTCGCAAAAATGATCTTCTGTGGCATGATAATGGTGAATTGAAGTAAAAATAAGCTATTTATAAGCTTGATAATTAATATTTTTGCGGCCGAGCACTGTCGCATACCCGCTTTTTTAACTTTTCATTTGCGGGTGGAACGTTAAATTTGACAGATTAGTACGTCCAATGATTCGTTTTTTAGCATATATCGGAGCACTGTTTTTCTTCTTTTTCATATGCCAACAGCATACATCTGCCCAGGTAAGATTGTCTGGTATGGTGGCTGACCAGGAGACCAAAACGGGATTGCCATTTGTTTCCATCGTTAACAAGAGAACGATGACGGGTACTCTCAGTAGTGAGAGTGGACGTTATTATATAGAGGCTTTGCCGGGTGATACCCTGGAGTTCTCCATGCTGAGCTATGCCCAGCGCCAGATCGTAGCACCGGGAATGTCCACCACACAGGACGTTTATTTGCAGAGACGGTTGTTTGAGCTGCAGGGGGTGAACGTAAAAGGGATCAACCACACCAAGGACTCCCTGGCCATGAGGCAGGAATACGGCCGTTATTTCAATTACAAGAAGCCGGGGGCCATGGACGTGTTAAAGACGTTGCCAGCCAATCCCATTACAGCATTGACTTACCTTGTGCCCAGCAAAACGCGCAAGCGGAAGGAACAGTTCCGTGAACAGTTGGTATACTGGGAGAAGGAAAAGTATATAGATTACCGTTACTCCCCTGAGCTGGTGGCAAAGATGACCAAGCTGCAATCGCCGGAACTTGATTCTTTTATGCATAAATACCGTCCCGGTTATCAGTTTTTGAATGATGCTTCCGAATATGATCTGCTGTTGTTTATTAAGCAGTCGTTTGAAGACTATCAAAAAACAAAAGCCAACAAACAATAGACAATCATCTTCCTGTATAAAAAAGGCCCGGAACAGCGATGTTCCGGGCTTTTTTTGTGTGCTTATATTACCAAATTGTTAACCTGCAAAACAGACTAGGAACATCTTATTTCCCGGACGTACTCTTTGTGTAAATACCCTGAGCAGGGACCGGGATTATGGATAAACAGTTACTGGACAAGTATTTTAAAGGGCAATGCACAACACAGGAAGTAGCCGCAGTTGAAAACTGGCTCGCTTCAGCAGACACGATGCTGCTGGACGAGTTTATGATGGGGAAATGGGAGGAAGCCAATGCACCTGTTGTGATGAAACCCCGTGTACACCCATTCTGGTATGGTGCCGCTGCGGCAGCCGTGATCGGTATCATTGTTTCCATCGCCTTTTTCTGGCAGCACCGTACAGGCGCCCGCCCTGTTGCCGTGAAATGGGACACCCTGCATAATACCAGCGACAACATACAATTGTTCACCATGGAGGATGGCAGTGAAGTCTGGCTCAATACACATTCGTCTATCATTTATCAGAACAGATATAACAAGGAATCGAGGGAGTTATGGCTGCATGGTGAAGCTTATTTCAAGGTGACCAAAGACGAGCAGCGGCCTTTTCTGGTGCATACCGGCCGCCTGACCACCACTGTACTTGGTACGGTATTCAACATTGCCACTTCCAATATGGCCGATGGCAGTATTCAGATAAGCCTGTTGGAAGGGAAGGTGGCAGTGAGCAAACCAGATGCATTTAACGAAGTATTGTTGCCCGGTCAGATGTTGAACTATACAGATGGCAGGCAGCCACAGCTGACAAGCTTCGAGAAGAGCGATGTGCTGGACTGGAAAAAAGGGAAAATTTATTTTAACCACACCCAACTGGCAGATGCATTGGCCCGGTTACAACAGCGCTATGGATGCCGGATTGTTCTGGACGATCCGTCGTTGGGCAAAAAGAAAATTTCAGGTGAATTCAGCCGGGATATGTCTTTGGAAAAAATACTATCCACATTAGGTTATGTACATGATATCTCATTCGTACGGATTAACGACACCACATACCAAACACAGAGTAAGTAGCTAACTACATCCATTTAAAATAAAGAATACATTATGCAAAAATCTACCTACAGATTTTGTACAGGGGAAAGTATGTCATGTCGTGTGATGATCCTGTTGTTTTTTTTCGTTCCACTATCGCCTATGCTGATATTAGCACAGGCTTACAAGTCCCTTACCGACAAGGTACAATTGCAGCTGGGCAAAACCAATGCTGCCGCTGTTGTGAAAGCGTTGCAACAACAAACACCCTATACCTTTATTTATGATCCGGAGTATTTGCAACAGTGCACTGTTAGTGAAGCACGGTTTCCGGGTACGCCGCTGGGAGAAGTATTGAGCTATATCGATCAACATACGCCACTGGACGTGGAGCTGACCGGAAATCATGTGATAGCACTGCGCAAAGGCAGTGTGGTTACGCCGGCAGTACAGACCAATGGCCGCATCCGCGGGAAAGTGGTGGATGCTAAAAATGAACCGCTGCCGGGCGTTACAGTAGCCGCGCAGGGCGGGCAAGGCACCATCACGGCTGTAGATGGCAGTTATGAGCTGGTGTTGAATCCTGGTACGTACAGCCTTAGCTTCAGCTTTGTTTCTTATGAGACCAGGAAAGTGACAGATATCGCTGTGAAAGAAAAAGACATTATTCCGCTGAACGTAGTGCTGAAAAACAGCGGTTCCCGCCTGAAAGAAGTGACCGTGACCGGTAATTACCGCAAGGCTTCTATCGAGGGTTTGTATGCGCTGCAAAAGAATAACGCTGCTATTACCGATGGCATCAGTGCAGAACAAATTGCGCGTACACCGGATAAAAATATTGGTGAGGTATTAAAGAGAGTGAGCGGTCTGGCCACTATGGACAATAAATACGTGGTAGTGCGCGGGCTGAGTGAACGTTATAACCAGGCAGTGCTGAACGGGCAGATCATGCCCAGCACAGAGCTGAACAGAAAGAATTTCAGCTTTGATATTATTCCTTCCAATATAGTGGAAAATATTACGGTGATAAAGACCATCACACCTGACCGCAGTGCGGAATTTGGGGGTGGCCTGGTAGAAGTGAATACGCTGGACATTCCTGCTGAAAATTTTCTGAACCTGTCTGTTGGCGGCAGTTATAATGATAAGACAACAGGAAAGGATTTTTTGTCCCTGCCACTGAGCGGCAGTGAATATCGCGGCAGTGCGGCGAAACACCGGTATCTGTTTGGCACACTGGACTGGAAGGACAGATTTGATGCGGTGGATTATTATAATAAAGAAGGGAAAAACGCGGCTTTGTTTAACAACAACTGGGCGGTAACAAAATTTAAAGCACCGGTATCACCCAACTTTCAGGCATCATTTGGTCATGTGCTGCGCGGTAATGCCGGCCAGCAATGGGGACTGGTGGCCGCTGCCAGTTATCGTAATACATTATCTACACAGGATATTGTGCTGGGACGGGAAGGTTTTGCAGAAGTGGAGGGTAACCAGGGGCAGCGTGATTTATTATTTAAAGGGCAGCGCTATGGCTTTGTTACTAATCTGGGGGGGATGCTGGGTCTCGGCTATAGGAATGAAAAAAGCCGGATAGGTTTTCAATCACTTTATCTGCGAACGCTGGACCAGCAACTGATATTCGGTACAGGCCAGAACGGAAAGTTTGGTTCTGACAATACGTTGGGATTGTTTGATCTTGCCATGCAAACGTCTTTGTGGCAAAACCAGCTGAGAGGAGAACATGCCATCGGCCGCAACGGTGTTCGTTTGAAGTGGAGCGGCAGTTACCTGAAACTGGACCGGCAGAAACCAGATAATCACATGATGCTGGCTGACTACAAGCAGGCGGATGGCGCAGACAAAAATGAGTACAACATTTCTACCGTTAGCAGCAATTTTTCGGAAGGCGCTTTGAGATGGTGGAGCCGTGCCCTGGAAAACAACTATAACTGGGATGTTGCAATATCTGTTCCCTTTAAGTTCGATGCAGGCAACGTAAAGTTTGATAACACTTTTAAAGGCGGTTATGCAGGATGGAGTAAAGACAGGTTGTTCTTTGTGCTTAACACTATGTCAAAATTCGATAATAAGGACGCCAATTATTTCCCCCTGACTAAGGCGTTCACACCAGATAACAATGTGCGGGTAGACATGAGCACATTTGGCGACAACTTCAAGCGCCGGTCAGCTTCTTTGCATGCTTTGTTCGCCATGTTTGACAACAGGATCGGTGAGAAATGGAGACTAGTGTGGGGATTGAGAGCGGAGTATTATAACCTGAACAAAGTAAATGACAATATTGACTCTATTTTCCGGAAGTACAAACGTGAACCAGGTAAAGAATATGATTATTCAGATTTGCTGAGCAGAGAACCTAACTGGCGTTTTTTCCCTTCCGCCAATCTTACTTACTCGCTTACACCGTCCATGAACCTGCGGTTAGCTTATTCAGAAAGTATTATCCGTCCGGACCTGCGCGAGCTGTCTATTTTCCAGGAGTATGATTTTGAATTAGGAGGTGAGTATGGTTCTGGTTTGTTAAGGTCGACGACTATTAAACATCTCGACTTCCGGTATGAGTGGTATCCTGGTCCTGGTGAAGTGCTTTCGGCATCTTTTTTCTATAAGGACCTTGCGTACCCCATGGAGATTTACCAGAAGGATTTGCTTAACAGTTTTGAGTTGAATAACAGTAAGTCGGCGAAGAATTATGGTGTGGAACTGGAGGTGAGGAAGTCGCTTGCTTTTACCCGGTTGCCGGTGTTGCGTAATATTACGCTGTATGGGAACTTCACCTATCTGGATGCGACTGTTAAGCGGATGATGTTGAATACAGGCCTTTTTGATCCTGCCAATCCGATGAAGGTAATGATAAAGGAAACGGTAGGAGAAGAGGAAAAGCGTCCTCAAATGGGAGCCAGCAATTTTATGTTAAACGCCGGGATTTACTACGACATGAATCCGATATCAATAAGTCTGGCTTATAATTCTGTTACCAATCGTGTTTTCCTGCCGAACCTTACCTATGCCTATTCCCTGATGGAGCGCCCTTTGCAGTCGCTGGACGCGCAGATTGGTTTCCGTTTCCTGAAGCAGCGGGCAGAGCTGAAGCTGAACTTGGGAAACCTGCTTAATAGTTATTCAGTGATTTACCGGAATCAGTTTTCTGCGGAAGAATCCAACGCTATTAAGGGAGGAAAGGCACCAAGTAAATCTGATATGAAATATAGCGAAGGAAATGATCTGATTAATTTCAAATCCATGCCTGGCCGCACTTACAGTGCAACGTTTACGTACAAGTTTTAATATTTAAACGTAGAATCCGATGAAAAAGAAGTTTTTACCAATGACCTTTGTGTCCGTTGCAGCGCTATTGAGCTTAATGGCGGGAACATCCTGTAAGAAGGAAAGCAACGTATCCAGGCAGGACCGTGTAGTAGTAGCCGGCGGTCCATCCGGTGCTTCCGGTACCTGTGGGGACAGTACCATAAAAGGGGTGATTACTTCCAATATTGTCCTGAAAAGCTGTAAGGTTTACAATTTGGATGGACTTGTATATGTGGCCAATAATGCGGTGGTGACTATCGAACCGGGAACCGTTGTCAAAGGTGTTAAGGGGATCCCGCCAGAGGCCACTAATCCTGGCACGCCGGGAGGAGGATTGATCGTTACCAAAGGTTCAAAACTGATTGCGGACGGTACGGCAGCAGATCCGATTATTTTTACTTCGGGCGATGTTGCACCTAAGTCGGGAGACTGGGCGGGAGTGGCTATAATAGGCCGGGCTACCAGCAATCACCTTTCGGCGGTGTCTTTGCCTGGTATTGGGGGTGTTCCTATGGCAGACATTAGCTATGGAGGTCCTTCCAACAATGTTCCGAATGATAATAGCGGTATTCTGCGTTATGTAAGAATAGAATACGCCGGTTACGAATTATCTCCCGATAATTCTCTGAGTGGTCTGACATTAGCTGGGGTTGGCAATGGTACAACGCTGGATTTTATCGAGGTATACAAATCCAGGACGGATGCTTTTGGGATTTCCGGAGGCACCTTCAATGCATCTCATCTGTTGGCCATTGATCCACTGGACGATATGTTCGATATTTCTGATGGTTATACCGGTACAATTACTTATGCACTTGGAATATCTGACCCCAGCCGTGCCGACAAAAGCCAGTCGAATGGTTTTGAATGTGACAACAACTACAATGGAGATGCGATAACTCCTTATACCCACCCTATATTGAACTATGTTACTCTTATTGGCCAGCGTGACGCCACTGCCGCCGGCATCACGAACGGGCTGCCTTCCGGAACCGGTAAATACGGACGTGCCGCCCATATAAGAAGAAATGCAGAGTTTACCATTAATAACAGCATTTTTATAGGATATTGGTACGGAATTTCTCTGGACAGGCAGAGACCTGCTGCTGGTGATAACTCCCAAACCAAATATACGAACGGGACTTCAACACTGACGAGCAACTATGTACATGCGTACGTATACCCATATGCTACGGAAATTAATTATGCTTCCTTTGGGGCATTTACTCCGCTGGGAGTAACCAACAGAGGTTATGTTAATGCCGATCCGAACATGAACATAAAACTTGGTGCTCCATTTTCTGCAACGCGTATCATCCGTAACTATATTCCACAGGTGTTGTCACCTGCCCGTCTTGTAGGTGCTTTCCCCACGGGGCAAACCACTTGGGCGGATGGTTGGACCGTGCTTTAATTGTTTATTCATATCATGTATAAATTCTAACGCTTTCGCGCGCGTATACCCGAAAAATATATCCTGATCAGGTATTCATCATTCATTCCGTATTCATTTGTTTTAAACTTTAAAAAGTAAAAATCCCATGAACAAAAAACCCTTAGCGGTAACCCTCGTGTCTGCAGCGACTGTGCTCGGCATGCTGTTAGGTACATCCTGCAAAAAAGACAACAACGTAGTAAACAATGACCGCGCAGTAGTAGCCGGTGGTCCTTCCGGCGCTTCCGGTACTTGTGGCGACAGCACCATCACTGGTGTGATCACTGCTAATATCACCCTGAAAAGCTGCAAAATTTACAAACTGGATGGTCTGGTATATGTAGCTAACAACGCTGTAGTAACTGTTGAACCTGGAACCGTGATCAAAGGTATCAAAGGTATTCCTCCGAGCGGCACTAATCCTGGTACTCCAGGAGGTGGCCTGATCGTTACCCGCGGTGCGAAACTGATTGCTGACGGTACAGCTTCTGATCCGATCATCTTTACTTCCAATGAAGCCGCTCCTCAGTCAGGTGATTGGGGTGGCGTGGTAGTGCTGGGTAATGCACCAACCAATCACACTGCTGCAGTAACTGTAGAAGGTATCACAGGCACTCCTCCTGCTGATGCTACTTACGGTGGCCCGGCCAACAACATTCCTACAGACAACTCCGGTATTCTGCGTTATGTAAGAATTGAATACGCTGGTTATGAGCTGGCTCCGGACAATGAGCTGAACGGTCTTACACTGGCTGGTGTTGGTAGCGGCACTATCCTCGATTACGTTGAAGTGTACAAATCCAAAGATGACGCTTTCGAATTCTTCGGTGGTACTGTAAACGCTTCTCACCTGCTGGCTATCGATGCGCTGGATGATATGTTTGATACTGACAACGGTTATTCCGGTACTATCACTTACGCACTGGGCGTATCTGATCCTAACCGCGCTGACAAGAGCCAGTCTAACGGCTTCGAAAGCGACAACAACGCTAACGGTGATCCGTTTACTCCTTACACCCATCCTACTTACAACTACATCACTATCATCGGCCAGCCTACCGCAGCTGCTGCATCCATTACTAACGGTCTGCCTTCCGGTACCGGTAAATATGGCCGCGCTGCTCATTTGAGAAGAAATGCTGAGTTTGCGATCAATAACTCTATCTTCCTGGGCTTTAACTACGGTATCTCCCTGGATACGCAGAAACCTGCTTCCGGTGCTAATACCAAAACCAAGTATGATGCAGGTACTTCTACGCTGACTAACAACTACGTACATGCGTATCTGTTGCCTTACTCTACTGAGATCAACTTTACCTCCTTTACTGCATTTACTCCTGTGGGTACTACCAATAAAGGTTACACTACTACTGACCCGAACTTCAACATCAAGTTGAACGCTCCGTTTGGCAGCACACGTGCAATCAACAACTACATTCCTGGTACCCTGTCTCCTGCTAAAGCTGCTGGTGCTTTCCCTACCGGAAACACTACCTGGGCTAACGGCTGGACTATTCTGTAATCATTTTTATCCATCATCACGTATAGAGGGTTTTCCTCTATACGTGATGATCATCTTTTTTCTGTTAATTATTTGAATATGTATCTGTTTTTTAAGCGTTTGCCGCTTCTTTTAACTGTTGTGACATTCCTGGCTTCCTGTCGCAAGGGAGAACTGCCGGAGGAACATTATTTTGGCAAAGTCAATGTTAAGTTGCTGAGTCTTCCCAATACTCCTAAAATCATGATGTATTTTGATGGAAAGCAACTGGATACCATTGATGTACGGGGAGAAGGCAGTCTGTTTGTACTTCCCGCCGGTAAGCGGGGCAAATTGAGCGCCTATGATGCCGGTAAACAGCAGTTGCTTGCAGATACACTTATTACGGTTGCGGCCAATGGCCTGCAGCGGTTTAAATTTGCCTATAGTGCGGAATTGGGACTGAAAGGTTTTGTGGGTGCAGGTGGCGGCGGTTCAGTACCGGTGGATTCATTTGATGTTCAGATATTCAATAATTTAAGCGCCTCCTTCTATCCCCTCGAAAAATATGACCTGGCATTTATTTATGCTGATCCGGATTCCGGAGAACTGCTCGATTATCCACTTGTTGTAAAAGGATGGACGAGAAAGTCATTGACAGCTGTTCTCAGGATGAGAGCGGTGAATGCTAACGGAAACACCTATACGTTTGCTGCCAAGTTACTGGACCCTGCTACAGGGCAGGTGGTTTTACAGCCTGATGGTTCCGAGTTCTTTATTCTCACAGGTGCGGAACTGGCTGGTAAATCCAACATTACTACCATATTTGATGATAGTAACGGATCTATCCTGACTAACGAAATTAACCTCTGATTTTTATGCATCCCGCGAGCAAATATGTAACCCGCCTTATCCCCTACTGCTGGTATGGTTTGAGTAGCTTATCTGTTATCACTGCGGGTTGCAAAAAAAATGACGTGATAAATCCTGCGGCTGCGCAGGAAATTAAAATGGAAATCATCCCTGTGACCGATACCATACGGCAGGTTATTACTTCCAATACGCTGCTGACAGCCAACCATCCCTGGTATATTGATGGTTGGGTGTACGTGGCGAACGAAGCGACCCTGCGGATGGAAGCCGGTGCAGTGGTCAATATACTGCCCACCGCGGTAAACAAACAAGACGGCCGTCATAGCGGTGGATTAGTCATTACCCGGGGGGCGCATATCCTGGCTGAAGGTACAACAACACTGCCCATCCGGATAACGGTGGAAAGGGCTCCGGACCACGGGCCCAGCGGCCTGCTGATATTAGGCCGTGCCCCGGTCAGAAAAGGATATACTCCTTTCCGGGACCTGACCTTTGGCGGCAATCTGCCGGAAGACAGTTCCGGTGTGATCAGGCATTTGCATCTGCATTATACTCCTGCTGCGGGCAAAGGTTTCCGGGGTGGACTGCTAATGCTGGGAGCGGGCAGCAAAACAATTACAGAAGCGATCGTGACGCACGATTTACCCGTCGCTGGGTCAGGCCTGAAAAGCGGGAAGCTGCGTTGAGACGTGTTTAAAATAATATGGAAAACCCTGTTTTACTGATTATTCTCCATTAAGTTTCATTTTTGTTAACCCCCTCTCTTTCTCTTATTTCGGAATGATCACCATACTGTTAGCAGCCGCTTGTCGACCGGCATCATAGAAATGATGATGGCTGTTGTTACTTTCGGCAGCTGCTCTTACATTACCTGCAATTACTGACAGGGCTTTAGCTACCAGCGGATCATTGGCATCTCCCAATGGTAGCAATGGTTGTTGGCTCATTTCGTCTACCGCATATTGAGGTGCGATGCCATGCGTATAATTACCATTACCATCGGCATTGGACAGCCGGTAGGTCAGCGGCTGGACCACCCAGGGAATACGGCGGGGGCTGCGCATGTCTTTTATCAGTACAGCACCTTTGTCTTTACCCACGGTGGTTTCTCCTATCTGTATCACTTTCGTATAGGGCTTCAGGTTATTTACCAGCAATTCGGCAGCAGATACCGTCTGGCTGCCGGTCAACAGAAAAATGCGCGGAAGGTTCAGCCGGGCGGAGGCCAGCGTCGAGAAGCTGACGGGATCAGCATTTTCCGGAACGGACAGCGTGGTGGCGAAGCTGAGTGTCCGGGAACCGAGACGGTTGTTGCCGCTGTATTGCACAAAGACGCTTTGGTCTGTTACGTCCGGCGCTATCAGCGCCGTGAGCATAGCTGCGGCGGCTAGGCTACCACCGGTATTGTAGCGGATGTCGATGATCAGTTCCGTTATTCCCTGACTTTTGAAGTTCCTGAAGACATCCAGCAGGCTGCTGTTGTATGCGTCTATAAAAGCGTTGTAAAACAAATAACCTGTTTTGCGGGTAGCACCGTTTATTAACGTGGACGTATATACGGGATTGGGGGTTGCCGGTCTGCCTTGCAGTAATACAGCTGTATTTTCGGTAATCGTAGCACCGCTGACGGTAGCGGGCGTGATAGTGCCGGAGGTAGCTGTCCGTAGCTGTTCGCTGAGCGTTGCGGCATTAGCGGCAGTGAGGCTGCTTTCATTGATGCGGGTAAAATAACTGCCTCTTTTCAGTCCTGCTGCTGCGGCGTAAGACCCGGGCTCTACCAGTTTGATAACGCCGATAACACCTTCCGGCCGTTGTGGCCAGTTGATAATACTATAGTCGATACCGTATTTGCTACGGATATCAGTGGCATAGGTGGCCGGATCTTCAGGATTATACAGCAGGGAGAACCTGTCTTCAGTATATTTAATGCCGGAAAAAAAAGATATTGTTTCCAGGGTGGTATTGGGATTGGCTGGCAGCTGATCATTCCACAGATAGAAATAGCGCATGCTGTCCAGTACCCAGTTGTTGATTTCCTGCTGCGTGACAGGTCCTGTTGGCACTGGCGGCACGTCATCCTTTTTACTGCAGGCGGTCATCAGCACGATACTGCCAAGGAAAAACGAACGGGAAAAGAGTCGCATGGCGATGTTGTTTTCAGGGTGAGCGGCGTCAGCTATGATTGCTGCCGAAATGACTGGTCAGTTCTTTCCGGATATATTGAAGGGCTGCAGTCAGATGGTTTTTTACCGTGGCGGGGGAAATGGATAATTGCTGGCCTATCTCCCGGTGGCTATAGCCCAGGCTTCTGCTGAGCATATATACGTTCCGCCGTTGTTCCGGCATATTTTCCACCAGCTGGTGTACATGTGTGGTGAGTTCTTTTTGGAGCAACAGTTTTTCTCCGCTGTGGGCGGTTTCAATGGTCTGGTTGTCCGCTACTTTCGCCATCGCTTTTTTTTCGCGGTAAAGTTTGCGGGTTTCGTCGATGACCAGGTTTTTGACATACACGAACAACAAAGGAAATACGTCCTGCCCTTCCTTTAGCTGGTGCATGTTTTCCCAGAGGCGAACAAAGCATAACTGGGTGATTTCCTGCGCTCTGTTGGCATCACCTGTCAACTTGAACGCAAACCGGTATACTTTTAAATTGTTCTCCTCAAATATCTTCTCAAATTGTTCTTTAGGCGGGCTATCAGACATAGTTCGAGGTTGTTGCATTATCCGGATATAAATATAAGCCGGCTATGTTACAGGAATGTTAAGGCCCGGATATTTCTTTTCAGCAGTGACGCAAAGTAACACACATAACAAAGCCCGGAAATATTCCGGGCTTTGTTATGAATTATTTGACAGTAAAGTGCCGTTATTGAAGCAGTGAACCGTTGAGCCGCTGCAGTTCCGTTTCAGCAAGTTTGGTGTTGTAACGGGCCTGTATCAGCCGGTAGTTGGAGTCTTCAAGGCTTTGCTGCGCCTGTTTTACTTCAATGGTGGTAGACACGCCCTGCTTAAAACGTTCCAGCGCCACCATCATATTTTCTTCTGCCAGCTGGTTGTTTTCTTCTTCCAGCTCCAGTGCTTTCTTGTAATATTCGTAATCCTTGAAGGCATTGTTCAGGGAAAGGTCTACCTGTGACTTGACATTATCGAGCGTTAGGCTCTGGTAATCAAAATCGATCCGGGCGTTTTTCACCTGTCGTTTTACATTGAAACCATTGAAGATGGGAATGGCAGCGGTAAGGCCGTAGTTGAACACGCCGTTGCGGTTGAACCGGGGGCTGAACGCATTGGAGGCGGCATTGGAGGTATTGCGGTTATAGTTATAACCGGAATTAAAAGTAACTACCGGGAAATAATCTGCACGGCGTTCTTTGATGGTCAGCGCGGAGATATTGATATTCTGCTGCTGTACTTTGATAGCGGTATTGTTATTAGCGACATTCTGTTGCAGGGTCACGAAAGACAGGCCGGTATTGAGGGGGATGGAATCCGGCACATCGTAGCCTGTAGCGCCGGCAGGTACGGCCATCAGCTGGTTCAACAGCGCTTTGCTTTGTTCGATGAGCGTTATTTGTCGCAGCAGCAATGCTTTTTGTGCATTGTAGTCTACTTTGGACTGCAGCAGGTCTGTTTTAGGACCAAGGCCGGTAGAGAACTTGGCGTCAGACAGCTTTACCCTTTCTTCTGAAATGGACAGCTGTTCACGAACGGCGATCAGTTGTTGTTTTTGCTGTACTATATTATAGTAGCCATTAATCACGGTGGCGATGGAATTCTGTATCTGGTCTTTGATGGCCAGCTCGCCAAGGTCTTTGATAGCTGCCAGTTTATCACGGGTGGCGAACATTTTGAGGCCATCGAAGAGCGTCCAGCTGAGCGTGGCGTTAGCGCTGATATTGTTGCCTTTGATGCCGCTGGTGTCTCTCTTGGTGCCGTTCACGAATTCCTGCTTGGTGGCGGTATTGTTCCAGGTAGTGCCTGCCGTGGCGTTGAGGCGGGGCACGAAAGCGAAATTCGCATAGGCGTAATCGTTAGCCGACAGTTCGGCGGTGTTTCTGGCCAGCCGGATATTGAAATTGTTTTTAAGCGCCAGGTCTATGGCCTGCTCCAGGGTCAGTATCTTCTGTTGTGCAGAAGCACACAGCGTGCTTCCTGCAAGGAGGATAAAGAGGAGGCCGATACCGGAGATATATTTCTTCATAATAGATTTAATAACGGTTTATGCATGAGCGGCGGCCGCTTCTTCTTCTTTGCCTTCCAGTCTTTCTTCTTCATCGCTGTCTTCAGACTTGTTACCGTGACGGGAGAAGAAGGTATACATGGCCGGGATCACATACAGGGTGAGGACAAGGGAGAAGATGATGCCGCCTACGATCACGATACCCAGCGGAATACGGCTGGTGGCGGCGGCGCCGAGCGACATCGCGATCGGTAATGCGCCGAGGGCCATCGCCAGGCTGGTCATCAGGATGGGACGCAAACGCATGGCGGAAGCATGTATAACGGCATCGGACTTGGAGAGGCCGGCATCACGCTGATGGTTCGCAAATTCCACGATAAGGATACCGTTTTTGGTTACCAGGCCAATGAGCATGATCACACCAATCTGTGAGAAGATATTCCATGTCTGGTCAAATACCCACAGTGACAGCAACGCGCCGGCAAAGGCGAGCGGCACGGTGAGCATGATGATCAGCGGATCTATCCAGCTTTCGAACTGCGCGGCGAGCACGAGGTAGATCAGTACCAGCGCAAGGCCCAATGCAAACATGGTGTTGGAGCCGCTTTCCGCGTAGTCGCGGGAGGAACCTGACAAGGCGGTGGTATAGGAATCGTCGATTATTTTCTCGTTTTCCAGTTTATTATAAATACGGTACATCTCTTTCAGGCCGTCGCCGATGGTTTTACCAGGTGCAAGGCCGGCAGAGATAGTGGCGGATTTATAGCGGTTGAAGTGATAGATGATCGGCGGACTGGTTTCTTCTTCGATGGTCACCACGTTGTCGAGCTGGATGGCTTCTCCGCGTGAGTTGCGCACGTAGAGGTTTTCGAGGTCCATCGGGTCATCGCGGTCGGCGCGGAACACCTGTCCCATTACCTGGTACTGTTTACCGTTGCGGATGAAGTAGCCATAGCGGAGGTTGCTCAGTGCCAGCTGCAGCGTCTGTGAGATATCCTGGACGGAAACGCCCAGCTGCGTGGCTTTGTCGCGGTTGATGTGAATGCGCAGTTCCGGTTTGTTGAATTTGAGGTCCACGTCGGTGCCCTGGAATACGGGGCTGCTGCCTACTTCGTCCATGAAGCGGGGCAGTACGCGGGTGAGAGAATCGAAGTTGATATGTTCCAGCACAAATGAAACGGGGAGACCGCTGCGGCGTCCTACCTGTATGGTTTGTGTTTCGATAGCAAATACTTTCCCCTGTGGATATCTGACCATGTTACGGTTCACCATATTCACAATTTCCTTTTGTGAACGCTGGCGCTCATTGGGTTCTGTCAGCATTACGTTGGCAAAGGCGGAGTTCACCGCGCCGGCGCCGCTGAATCCGGGAGAGGTAACGCTGAGGATAATTTTCTTTTCGGGTATGGAATCTGCGAGGAACTGCGTGAGCTTGTCCACGTAGTTGTCCATATAGTCGAAGGAAGTACCTTCCGGGGTGGTGATGGAAAGGCGGAACTGGCCGCGGTCTTCCAGTGGCGCCAGTTCTGCGGGCAATGTCCGGAAGAGGAAATAGATCATCACCAGACAGCCGGCGATCACGAGCCCTGCTACCCAACGGAAACGCATAAACGATTCCAGTGAATTTTTATAGCCGTCTTCCATCCAGCGGAAGAATGGTTCTGATTTGGTATAAAACCAGGAATGGGTATGTGTTTTACGTCCCAGTTTCACGTTGAGCACCGGTGTAAGTGTCAGTGACACGAAGGCGGAGATCAACACTGCGCCGGCCACCACGATACCGAATTCGCGGAACAGTTGGCCTACGAAGCCCTGCAGGAAGATAATGGGCAGGAATACGAAAGCCAGCGTGATGGAGGTGGCGATAACGGCGAAGAAGATTTCTTCCGACCCTTCGCGGGCGGCGCGCATGCGGGGCATGCCGGCTTCTATTTTTTTGTAGATGTTTTCCGTTACCACGATACCATCGTCCACCACAAGGCCGGTAGCCAGTACAATGGCCAGCAGGGTGAGGATATTGATGGTAAAGCCGCAGATGTACATAATAAAGAAGGCGCCGATCAGGGACACGGGGATATCTACCAGCGGACGGAGGGCCATCAGCCAGTCACGGAAGAAGAGGTATACGATAAGGATCACGAGGGTGAGGGCGATGATCAGTGTTTCTTCCACTTCCTCGATTGACTTTTTGATGAACTTGGTATTGTCCATCGCGATGTTCACGGTAAAGTCTTCCGGGATATCTTTTTTCAGCTGTTCATATCTTTTATAGAACTCATCGGCGATGGCCACATAGTTGGAGCCGGGCTGCGGGATGAGGGCGAGGGCGATCATGGGGCTACCGGATTCCTTGAGGATGGTTTCCTCGTTTTCCGGCCCCAGTACGGCCTGGCCGATATCGCGGATGCGTATTTCGCTGCCGTTTATATTTTTGATGATAAGGTTATTGAAGTCGTCTTCCGTGAAGAGGCGGCCGAAGGTACGTACGGTGAAGTCGGTAGCGTTACCGGCAATTTTACCGGAAGGCAGTTCCACGTTTTCCCGTTGCAGGGCGGCTTGTATGTCTGACGGGGTGAGGCTGTAGGACGACAGTTTGGCGGGGTCCATCCAGATACGCATGGCATATCTTTTTTCGCCCCATATCTGAATGGCGCTCACACCGGGGATGGTTTGCAGTTTTTCTAGCAGTACGTTAGTGCCGTATTCGGTCACTTCCAGCTGGTTGCGGGTATTGCTTTGTACCGTCATAGAGATGATGGCGTCTGAGTTGGCGTCCTGTTTGGACACTACCGGTGGCGCATCAATATCAGGCGGGAGGCTGCGGAGGGCTTGAGACACTTTATCACGCACGTCGTTGGTAGCGCCTTCGAGGTCCTGGCCCAGTTCAAATTCTACGGTGATATTGCTGCTGCCCTGGCTGCTGCTGGAGGATATGTTTTTGATACCGGCTACCCCGTTGATGGATTTCTCCAGTGGTTCGGTGATCTGAGTTTCGATGATATCGGAGTTGGCGCCGGCGTATGACGTACGTACGTTAACGATAGGCGGGTCGATGGCGGGGAAATCCCGCACGCCGAGGAAGGTAAAGCCCACGAGGCCGAATATCACGATGATGATATTCATCACAATTGCCAGCACGGGGCGTTTGAGTGATAATGAAGGTAAACTCATTTTCCAATTACGTATTACGAATGACGAATTACGAATTGGGAATTCCGTACTGCGCAGGTCATAAGGAACTTTGTCCTGATGGCCTCCCAATTCGTAATTCGTAATTCGTAATTTGTAATTCCCATTATTGAATTTTATTGAACTTCAGCGGCATGCCTGGTTTCAGTTGCAGGATACCCGTAGTGATCACGGTATCTCCGGCTTTCAGGCCGCTGGTGATCTGCACGTTGCTTTCTGTACGGATGCCTGTTTCCACGACTACAAATTTGGCTTTGCCGCTGTCGGCCACAATTACCTTTTTGTCACGGGTACCGGGGATGACGGCCTGGGAAGGTATCATCAGGGCTTCCGGCAGGTTCCGCAGGGTGATTTTCACTTTTGCGAAAGAGCCAGGGAAGAGGGAGCCATGATTGTTGGGAACGATGGCCCGGAGTTTAACCGTACGGGTAGTAAGGTCAATTTTCGGATCGATGGCATAGATGCTGCCTTTGTATTCGTTGTTGTCGCCGGCTACGAGGAAGTTCACCTGGTCTCCGTTTTTGATGACGTTGCGGTATTTCTCGGCCACTGCGAAGTCCATTTTAAGCGGGTCTATCTGTTGCAGGGTGGTGATCACGGTGGCGGAGGACACGATAGCGCCTTCGCTGACGTTGCGGAGGCCCAGCTTACCGCTGAACGGTGCGCGGAGTTCGGTTTTCTGCAGCTGGGTCTGGGTATAGTCCATATCTGCACCATAGGCGCTGACCTGGTTGCGGGTCACGTCTACGTCCTGGCGGCTGATGCCGTTTATTTTGAGCAGGTTTTCCTGGCGTTCGAGTGTTGTTTTGGCCAGCTGCTGTTGTAATTTCAGTTTTTGCAGTTGAGCGCGGAGGTCTTCATCGTAGAGTTTTACGAGGAGGTCTCCTTTTTTTACGTTGGTACCTTCTTTAAAGTAAAGGTGTGTGATACGGCCGTTGATTTCCGGTTTCACTTCCACTTCCTCGTTGCTCTGGAGCGTTCCGCTTGCTTCAATGGCCTGATCGAGGGTCGAAGTTTTCACAATCCAGGCATCCGTAAGGAGCTGTCTGGTGTTGGCGCCTTTAGCGGCGGCTCCATTAGAGGCGGCGGCCGCTTCTTTTTTGCCGGCTATTTTTTTGTAGACCAGGAAGAGCACGATACCGACAGCTACCAATATAATAATGGAGCGGACTGTTTTTTTGGTGTTGGGCATGTTAATGAGCCTTTTTGCGATTCGCTTTTAAGTGATAAATGACCGGAAGGAGCCTGTTGGGCTGTCTTATAGCGTTAAAAATGCGGCTGTTTAAGTATTGTCTGAACAGCTGAATGATCCAATAATCCAATAACCCAATAATTGCGGCTTCTCATAAGCCGGACAAATTTAATAAATGGGGATTGTGAATGCACCCGGGGACTGTTAATTAGCGTTAAGGCGTTAGATAAGTGGTGAAAAAGCAGGTTAAATGGAGATTAAAATGGGTAGACTGCGAGGGTATTTCTTTATTTGACTATTTTATGATAGGGTCATATATATTTTTTCGGAGAGATGAGGATATACCCGAATGGGTATATAAATGGGTAGAAAAGGGGAATAAATGGCTGAAAGAGGGGGGGTATGAGAGAAAATCTTTTATTAACAAAGTGCAAAATATGTTTACTGTATTGGGTTTGGTGGGATTGCACTAATGGGCAGGGGGTTAAAATTCGGGCTATCTGTTGGCAATTCAATAAAAATTATATTTTTGCAGTCAAGTTTTAAACCAAAAACACTTAAAATTATGTCAGACATTGCATCAAGAGTTAAAAAGATCATCATTGACAAATTGGGCGTTGACGAAGCCGAGGTAACTCCTGAAGCCTCCTTCACCAACGACTTAGGCGCTGACTCTTTGGATACGGTAGAACTGATTATGGAATTCGAAAAAGAATTCAACATCTCCATTCCTGACGAACAAGCTGAAACTATTACTACTGTTGGCCAGGCAGTTGCTTACCTGGAAGAACATGTAAAATAATCCTACTAATCAGAATTGTTTTAATGCAACCAAGACGAGTTGTCGTTACAGGTTTAGGCGCTCTTACACCGCTCGGCAATTCCGTAGCTGATTTCTGGCACGGATTGACGAACGGTGTATCCGGCGCGGATTACATCCGTCAATTTGACGCTTCCAAGTTCAAAACCCGTTTTGCTTGTGAACTGAAGAATTTCGACCCTACCAATTACCTGGATAAAAAGGAGGCCCGTAAGATGGACCCCTTTACACAGACAGCGGTGATATCCGCAGATCAGGCTATACAGGACGCCAATATCAACAAAGACAAGATCAATCTGGATCGTGCCGGTGTGATATGGGGTACCGGTGTTGGTGGGATGATCAACTTCAGCCATGAGCTTAAAGAATTTCATACCGGAGACGGGACTCCCCGTTTCAGCCCGTTCCTGATCACCAGGCTTATCCTTGACATTGCTGCTGGTTCTATTTCTATCCGCCACGGCTTCAGGGGGCCTAATTTCTCTGTTGTATCCGCTTGTGCATCTGCCACCAATGCTATTATTGAGGCGATGTACAGTATCCGTTACGGTAAAACGGACCTCGTTGTTACCGGCGGTTCAGAGAATGTGATCAACGAGCCTTGTGTGGGCGGTTTTAACGCCATGAAGGCTTTATCAGAAAGAAACGATGATCCTAAAACGGCTTCCCGGCCTTTCGACCTCGACCGTGATGGTTTTGTGATGGGAGAAGGTGCTGGTGCGCTGGTACTGGAATCATTGGACCATGCGTTGGAAAGAGGTGCAAAAATTTATGCAGAGCTGGCCGGCGGAGGCGCCACTGCGGACGCACATCATATTACGGCCCCTCATCCGGAAGGACTGGGCGCAATGAACGTGATGCGGCAGGCATTGGCTGATTCCGGTTTACAGGCGAGTGATATTGATTATATCAATGTACACGGTACTTCCACTCCACTTGGTGACATTGCAGAAGTAAAGGCTATCCAGAAGGTATTCGGTGAACATGCTTATGCCCTCAACATCAGCTCCACCAAATCCATGACTGGTCACCTGCTTGGTGCTGCCGGCGCTATTGAATCCATCGCCAGCATCATGTCTATCATCGATGGCATCGTACCACCCACGATTAACCATTTTACCGACGACCCTCAGCTAGACCCGAAATTAAATTTTACCTTTAACACCGCACAACATAGAGAAGTAAGAGCTGCATTATCCAATACCTTTGGTTTTGGAGGACATAATGCCTCTGTGATTTTCAAAAAATTTGTTCCTTGATCTTGATTGTGTGAAATTACTGCCAGGATTTTTATATCGACTCGTATCCAAGAAGCGGCACTTGTACAAAGAGCTCACCAGCCTGTTGGGTTTCCCGCCAGGTAACTTTGCCCTGTATGAGATAGCCCTTAGCCACCGCTCGAGCAAAGAGAAGTTCCTCGAAAGCAACGAACGGCTGGAATACCTTGGCGATGCCATCCTGGGAGCTATCGTGGGCGACTATCTCTTTAAAAAATATCCTTACAAAACAGAAGGTTATCTCACCGAGATGCGCTCCAAAATCGTTAACCGCCAGCAACTGAACGATATCGCTATCAAAATGGGGCTGCGCAAACTCACTATCTACGATAAATACAACAGCTTCCTGAAGATCAGCCAGATCTTCGGGAATACCCTCGAAGCACTGGTGGGCGCGGTATACCTGGACCGTGGCTATAATAAAACCCAGCAGTTTGTACACAAGCGCATCCTGATGCCATACATCGATATGGACCTGCTGGAAAGCGTGGAAATGAACCACAAAAACAAATTGTACGGCTGGGCCAATAAAAACGGCAAAGTCCTCGAGTTTGAACTGCTCGATGAACAAATGGACAATGGCCGGCGCATTTTTACCGTAGGCGCTGTAGTAGACGGTGAGTTGATTTGCACCGGTAAAGCCTTCAATAAAAAAGACGCCAGCCAGATTGCTGCCCAGCAGGCTATTCAGCAACTGGGACTCTCAGATTGATCCTCTTTCACTTATTTTACCGGATGCCGCAATATGGTCTTTAACTTCTCCGGTGCTGTTTTCCTGTAATCAGACAGGTATATTTCATGATGTCTGCCATTCATCTGTAATCCATGCTGGTGCATGAATTCCTCCATCTTCTGCAATGACGCCGGTTCTTCACTGAACGGACCGATATGCATCAGCTGCACACATTTCCCTTCTTCTTTCGTTTTAAGGTCTACATTTCTGAACAACTGGGACTGCTTCTTTTTTTCGGCAGACAGTACGGACGCGGATAATTGCTGCCGGGTAACATAGTCGGGCATACGAATAGCCAGTTCATAGTACCATTCGCTGCGGGGTACCTGTAACGGCTCTACGGAGGTGTCTTCCACCCACCAGAAGCCTTCCAGCTTGCTCACCGTGAAATCCTTGTCTGCCTTTTTGCACAGGAATTTGATACCATAGGCCACGGCATAGAGTGCGCCGAGATTTTCAGCGTAAACGTCTCCGTTGGGATCGCCCTTGCCATTGATGGTCAGGAACAGTCCTTTTTCAATAACAGCCAGCTGCGGAGCGGTAGTGGCCGTGTAGTAGCTCTTAAAAGCTTTAGTAAGATCCAGTTTGTCCATTTGCGTTAGATTGAGTGTAGCATCAATTTTAAATCCTATAAGTAATAACAGTGCCCACCAAAGGGCATCCCTGTATTTCATGATATCAAGGTTTTATAATACCGATCTGAACATTGGTAATGTTTTCATCCGGTTGATTGAAATCGTATTGGAAATACTGCTCCCGGTTGTAGCCGCTCATCGGGATGCCCAGTACCTGCAGGACACTTATCAGTTGCCCGTAAGTATCTCCCAGTTTGTCCCAACCGCCTTCATGGGTGGTGCTGATGCAGTCAAAGGCTGGTAGGGTTTCACATTGATAAGGCGCCGGTACCGGGGCGGTGGCAGTCACCGGAAGACCGATATCCAGGCGGAAGACTGTTTGAGGGTTGCCATCAAACTGATGATAATGCCATTGTACCGGACCGGAGACTTCCAGGTCAGCAGCGATGGCCTGTTGGTACATCTCCCGTGTGGCAGTCCGCACCAGTGGCAGCATGCCTTCCATATTTACTTTGTAGCTGCGGTAGAAGAAAGGCTGCGGGGCCACATGGCTGAATTTGGGCGCTGAGTTGGCGGCATCGAAGAAGCCGAACCAGAAAGCCAGTTCCTGTTTGTCAAGTATGCCGAGCGCGGCATAGATTTCTTTGGTAAAAGGCACCATGGCGGTACCGGCGGCGGTGATCAGGTTGCCGCTTGTGACAGCCGGTTTGTTGATATAGTGAGCTACGCCTTTATAGGCGGGGGCCATCATTTGCAGCACCTGGGCGTCGTTGCCGGTATGGGCCACATGGTCCAGCAGGCCCTGGTTGGCAAGGAAGGCTGTAGCGTCGCAGATGGCGGCCAGCAGGCGGCCGCTTTCCAGTTGTTTAAGGAGCAGGGGCAGCAATGCACGGTGTTCGTTGCCGCTGGCGATGGTAGTGCCCCCGGGGATGATTAACAGATCGATGTCTGCTGCCATGGCCTGTTCCAGGCTTTGTTGCGGCTGCACGCGTACATTGCCGCCGGAAGTGACAGGCTGGCCGTCCAGCGAAAACGGCACCACCCGTATGTCAGTAAAATTGTTCAGCCCAAAAATGGCCAGTGCGGGTTCCCAGTCAGAATAGCCATTGTAGACATACACGTAGCAGTTGCGTTGCGTTTTCATATTGTATCTTTTAATTACAATACAAAGCAACGATGGGGGTGTGACAACCCTATGTCAGGAGAAATTTATTTATTTAGCTATTTGACCATTTTCTTATTTTATTAAATGATCAAATGACTAAATGATCACATGAGATAGTGGTCTTTAAGTTCGGTGATCATCTCACGCATGGTGTCTTTGAGGGCTTCAGGCTCCAGGATGTTAACACCATTGGTGTACATGATCAGGTAGCGGGCCAGGTAATGCAGGCCGGACGTAAGGAAGGTCAGTTCTATTTTGTCTCCTTTTACAGCTTCGTCCATCAGGCCGAAGTAATAAAGCTGGTTACGCATGTAGCGCCGCAGCTCTTTGTCCACGGCTATTTTTACCAGCAACGTTTTCTCCGGGGCGGCGCTGCGGCGTTGTTCCAGGTATTCCTGCAGGGATATACGTTTGTCTTTTTTATAATAGGAAGAAGTGAGACTGAGCTTACGGATACGGTCTACCCGGAAATCGCGGTAACCCTGCCGAAGCCGGCACCAGGCAATCAGGTGCCAGTTGCTGCCGTCATGAAAGATCCCGATGGGCTCTGCCTCCCGCCGGGTGGCTACTTCTTCCTGGAAGGAAAAGTACTCCATATTGACCACCTGCTGGTGCCCCAGCGCATGTTGCAGGTCAGAGAGGAACCGGTTAGGGAAATTATCCTCTTCCACAGGGCCGTAGTTCCGCTGTACCACGATGTTCTCATCGAGTGATTCCAGGAAGTCTTTTTCTGAGCCGCGCAGCACCGACCGGATTTTTTCCATGGCAAAGCCGAATTGTTTCCGGCTGGAGTGGTCGCCAAACTGCTCCATGAGCTTCTCCCCTGTCAGCAGGGCGCCAGCCTCTTCTTTGGAGAACATCACCGGGGGCAGGTGGTAACCGTCCACAATATAATAGCCGGTGCCTGCTTCTGCCCCAATAGGCACGCCTGCCTCCTGTAAAGCCTTTACATCACGGTATACAGTACGCAGACTGATATTGAACCGCTCGGATATTTCGGCGGCTTTTACTATTTTTTTGCCTTGTAGTTGAATCAGAATGGCAGTTAGCCTGTCGATACGGTTCATGAAATTGCCAGGTTGAGACCTCTAATTTCGGGTGCCTGAAATTATTTTTCATTTTTTTTTGTCTTCCCATTAAACTTTGGGAAGATTAAACTGTCTTTAATACGTAACAAATCTCTGAAAAATAATTAAGTGGTTGATTTCGAGAGGTATAGAAATTTCAGAGATACACAAACACGATGCTACAGTACAGAATATAGGTTAAATGGTAAGCCCCTGCAATTTCTTGCGGGGGCCTGTTTTTTCCCCCAGGGCTGAAGCCCTGGGTTACAATAAGTTCTCCTCTAATTTTAGGTTCCCCGCTTACAGGAAATGTCATTTCTGTTGTTTATAGCGAGTATCGAGTATTAACGTGTGACTTTTAGGCTTGAAGCCCTTGCAGTCATCAGGATTGTTAATAGCTCATATCAGTGAGCTTCACCTTGCCCCGGAAAGTCCAGAAAACGAAAGTACTGTAGGCGATTACCAGCGGTGTGCCAACGGCAGCAATCAGTAACATGATCTTCAGTGACTTGTTGGAGGAGGCGGCCTGATAAATACTGATACTATAGGCCGGATCAGTAGTAGACAATACGATATTAGGGTACAGCCCTACCGCAAATAAAATCAGCAGGCAGGAAGTGATGATACAGGAATAGAAAAAGGCGGTAAAGTATTTCCTGGCGTCGATGTTCCGTTTGATGTTCAACAGGATAAACACCGCTACCATAGGAAGGATAAACAGTTCCGGATGATTTTTAAACTGGTGCGTCATATGCGGAATGTATATCAGTGTAGCCATCGACGTTAGAATGAAGCACAGAATGAAAAATTTACTGCAATTATTCACCATGATCGTCAGCTTGGCATAGAGGCGGTTTTCAGTCTTCATCACCAGATAAATAGCCCCATGCAGCATAAACAGCGACAAAGTGGTGAAGGCTATCAGGATGGCATAGGGATTAAAAAAGGTCCACAGGTTACCGGTAAATTCATGTTCTTTATTAATCGGTAATCCGTGGATAAGATTGCCCAGCACCAGTCCCAGCAGCAACGTAATGGCCGTGCTGGAAACGGTATAGGAGATGTCCCACATCTTCCGCCACCAGGGCCACGGCTCCTTGCTGCGGAATTCAATGGAGATCGCCCTGAAAATAAGCGCCACCAAAAATAACATAAAGGGAATGTAGAAGGTGGAAAATATAACGCCGTATACCAGCGGGAACCCGGCAAACAGCGCGCCACCAGCTATTACCAGCCACACTTCATTACCGTCCCATACAGGTCCGATAGCGTTGAGCACCAGGCGCCGGCTTTCTTCTTTATTAAAAAACAGGTGTAATGAGCCTGCTCCGAGGTCAAACCCATCGAGCACGCCGTAACCGGTGATCAGTCCGCCGATCACTAAAAACCACCAGGTGGGAAGGTCCAGTCCGAGTATTGTTTCCATGCAACTGTATTTTAAGAAGGAAGATTTGCCAAATTATTGGGATAGTACTGGTCATGGTCATCGCTCTTGCTGCCCGCTACGTCCGGTCCATGCTGTATTTTACGGTTCAGCAGATAAAGGAACAGCACAAACAGCAACATATATACCAGCGTAAACAATATCAGAGAAAACATCACCTGGTCGGCCGTTACTTTTCTGGACAGCGCGTCGGAAGTGCGTAACAGTTTGTATACCACCCAGGGTTGCCGGCCTACTTCTGCCGCATACCAGCCTACCTGGTTGGCGATCTGTGGCAGTAATACGGCCCAGGCGAATATGATCATCAGCCAGCGCTGCTGAAACAGTTTCTTTCTCCACAGTAATATCAGCGCCAGCAGGGAAAGGCCAATCAGGGCCACGCCGATAGAGATCATCATGTGATAGGTCTGGAAAACGAAGTTGACCGCGCGTGGCCTGTCCTGTGGAGGAGTGGCGTGCAGGCCTTCCACGGGCGCGCTGAAGCTGCCATGTGTCAGGAAAGACAAGCCCCCGGGGATTTTAATGCCGGTGGTTTTTTCTTCTTTATTATTGACCCAGCCGATGATATACATGTCAGCCACAGCAAGACTATCATAATGTCCTTCCATGGCGGCCAGTTTGGCCGGCTGGTATTTGCTGACGTAGTGGGCAGAACGGTGGCCGGTGAAAAGCTGTGCCAGTGCGGCAATTACGGCTACGGACAGCCCTACTTTAAACATGGCCTGCGCATGTTCCACGAAACGTTTTTTCAGGATATACCATGCGCCTACGCTCATGACGAGGAAAGCGCCTGCAAGAAAAGAACCGATGATCACATGTGCATAACGGTCCATACTGGAAGGATTGTAGACCATCTCCCAGAAATCAGTCACCACGGCCCTGGCGCCCAGGTCGTGTCCTTCAATGCGGTAACCGGCCGGCGTTTGCTGCCAGGAATTGGCAATCACTATCCATAAGGCAGACAGGGCCGAGCCTACGGCTACCATGATCGTGGAAAAATAATGCACGGCTTTGTGTACCCGGTCCCATCCAAACAGTAATACGCCGAGAAAAGCAGATTCCATGGCAAAGGCGAATATGCCTTCTGCTGCCAGCGCACTGCCAAAGATATCGCCTACATAATGGGAATAGGTGGCCCAGTTGGTGCCGAACTCAAACTCCATGACGATACCGGTGGCTACTCCGATACCAAATATCAATGCGAAGATCTTGATCCAAAACTTCGTGATTTCTTTGTACAGCAGCTTGCCTGTTTTCAGGTACAACCCTTCCATAATCACCAAACATAACCCCAGTCCGATACTCAGCGGAGGATAGATGTAGTGGAAGGCAATGGTAAAGGCAAACTGTATCCTGGATAGTATTTCAACAGAAGGCATAATTCTCGGATTATGGTCACAAAGTTAGTAGCTGCTCCAATCTGTCAACCTGATGTTTATCATGTATGTATAAATATATAATATTTTGGGGAGGTAAACCAGTATTATCGGGGGAATGCTTACGCAAAAAAATAAAGCGTGAAGGTAACTGCTGTTGACCTTCACGCTTTGTATGTTGAATGATATTTGGCAGGAAATCAGGCTTCCATGGTTTCAAATTCTTTTTTCCTTTCCCGGTATTCTTCCATGGTGAAGTTATACACCACGGAGTCGCGTTTGTTTTTGTTGGACACAAAGTGACAGGCGTGAATGTACGGTTCAGCGATATTGAGTTTGTCCAGTGGTGTCACCACCAGCAGTTGGAGGTTGAGCTGGCCGCAATATTCCATCAGGTAGTGGCTTTTCTCAGGGTCCAGTTTGCTGAAGGCCTCATCCACTGTGATGAAGCGCAGGCTGCGGTGCTGGCGGTTGGCTTCATTGATGCCGAACTGGTAAGCGATGGCGGCGCCCAGGATGGTGTAGGTGAACTGTGCTTTTTCACCACCGGAAAGGCTGGCGGTATCTTCGTAGTATTTAAAGGCTTTGTTATCGGAGATATAGTATTCTTTAGCCCCGAAGTCGAGCCAGTTACGCACGTCGGTTACCTTACGGCGCCATGCTTCATTTTGCTGCAGCTCGGTGATCAGCACTTTGATGTTTTCAAAGAGCTGTTCGCCATATGCTTCATCTTTTTCCAGGTGGTATTTCATGGAGTCTGGTACGGCGCCGCTCAGTTTCTCTTTGAAGTTGCGTATCTCCACGTCTTTAACGTGGCGGCATTCCAGCTGGAGGTAGGTGTCCGGGTTTTTGTTGAAGGTGATGTTACGGAGCGGTTCGTTGAGATCGTCCATTACTTCGCGGATCAGGTCTTCCTGGCCGTATATCCATGCCCGGTAGTTGGTGATGGCATTGAGCATACTGGTGTCCATATATTTACGGAAACGTTCCTTATGCTCGATGAGGCGCTGGTATTTGATGTTTTCGTATAGCGAGGTGAATTCGTCGAGGTACCGGACATGCGGCTGCAGGTCGCTGACGTCGCCGAGCCATTCCGGATAGGCGTCGTGGATGGCTTTGGAAGGCATCACGAAGGCTGACAGCTGCCGGGTGATTTCGCTTTCTTTTTCGGCCAGCTGGCGCATGGCATCGTGCAGGGTGGCTTTCAGGTTGTCGTCGGCCCGTTTGCGGTAAGATGCCAGTTCCGCGGTGGTTTCGGCCGGTTCGGTGAGCGACAGGTCGGAGAGGTATTCCAGCACGTATTGCAGCGAGATATCGTCCAGCGGATTTACTTTCAGCTGATTGAAATGACGCAATTTATCGGCGGCTTTATCATCGATACGGCCTTTTTCCTGCAAGGCCCTTTCTTTCTCTTTTTCTTTGTCTTGTATCTGGGCGATGGCTTCGTCGAGCTGATCGCAGATCACCTGGTATTTATCGCTGGTTTTCAGCAGTTGTGCTTTTTCCCTGGCGAAGGATTCGATGACGCCGGCATGTGTTTGCCAGTTGATCTCGCTGTAGTTGCGGAGCGAGAGGAAAGCGTTCAGCAGGGTGTTGGCGGTGGTGATGGCCTTGCGGCTGTTTTCCAGCTGTGAAATGCTGTGCTGCAGGGTTTCAATATTGCTGTTGCATTCGTCCTGTTCCGCTTTGAGCAGCCGCAGTTTGTTTTTGTTGTTCCAGCCGAGCACGTAGTTGTTCTGTTGTGAGCGGTTGGGGCGGTCATCTTTTTCGTGGCGTGTAGCCTGCCGCGTTAGTCCGTTGGAGGTAACGGCTTTGCGTGACTTGTTGAACACGGCCATATCATCGGTGCAGGTATAATCAAACTGGTCGAGCAGCTGGTTTTGCAGCCATTCTTTGAAGATGGTGCCGGGTTTGATTTCTATCTTTTGCAGGAGGCTTTCCTTTTCGGTAGGCATCCTGAGCATGGTATAGTTTTCATCTTCCACTTTGTGGTAGACGAGGCGTGTTTGCAGATTGTTGGAGTTGATGTATTTGTTGATGTCCATGATGTACTCTTCCGGCACAAGCAGGCGCAGGCCGAAGTTGTGGAGCACTTTTTCGATGGCGCTTTCCCAGCGGCTTTCGCTGTCTTTTACGCGTATCAGTTCACCTACAAAAGGCAGGTCGTCTTCCTGTACATCGAGCATGTCTGCCAGCTGTTGACGGATGCGCACCAGCTCGTAGGGGATATTGTTTTTACGGTTGAGGAAGGAATCGATTTCCTCTTCCAGCCGTGTTACCTGTGTCCTTTCGGCGGTGAGACTGCTTTTGTAGTGGAACATCTCTTCCTGCAGCGTTTCCAGCTGTTTGTCGTGTGCGGCCTTCAGTATTTCCGCGCCGGCGATATTTTCGTGGAACTGCTGTTCATCCGGATTGGGGGCCAGTTCCAGCCTGTCGGCGAGCATGTTGTACTCTTCCATCTTGTTACGTTTCCCTTCGAGGGCTTTTTGTTCGTAGTGGATGGATTTTTCGATGGAGCGCAGTTGTTCATCGACGCTGTTATTGGCTTTCTGTGCAATCAGTTCATCCTTTCGGAGGTTCATCGTTTGCAGCTGTTCGTTGATGCTGCTGAGGATGGTGGCTGTTTTCTGCTGTTCTTTCTGCAGCGCTTCCAGTTCATTTTCCAGGATGTCTTTTTCCTGTTTGTTGAACCAGGCTGGCAGTATGTCCTGCAGCATCTGCAGTTCGCGGTTGCGGTCCTGCAGTTCCTGCCAGGCTGTTTTATTGGCGATGATGGGTTCCAGCATTTTAAGCTGGGTTTCATCTTTCTGGATGGCGCGGTGGCTGGACAGGAGGCTGTCGTAGTTTTCGCGCAGTTTCAGGAATTCGCCTTCAGCATCGGTTTCTTCGAGCATCTGGCTGCGGATGAAGGTATTGAGGTCGCCCAATACTTTGATGCCGACTGTCTGGTTGAAGAGAGACAGGGCTTTTTCGCTGCGGAGGCCGAAGATATTGCTGAAGAGGGCAGCGTATTCCTTGAAGCTGTCGGTGATTTCTGTTTTGGGATATTCGAGGCGGAGTTTCTTTTTCCAGTCGCCTTTCATATCGAATTTACCGGCGCCGAAGTGGTCGTTGATATTGAGTTTGTGGGGGGAAACGATGAATTGTCTTTTCAGTTCCCCGGAATACCAGCGTACCTGCGCCAGGGTGATCTGGTGCATGGTGGCCGCATTATAGAAATAGGCCAGCAGTACGGAATACGGGTTGTTTTCCTTGTGGCGGAGCTGTTCGGTTTTGGATTGCAGCGAGTCTTCCGAAAAGGTTTTGCCGTAGTATCCCCAGAAGTAGGATTCTTCGCCGCGGTCTTTTCGTTGGTCCGTACCGGACGACTGGTTATAGAAGCGTTTGCCTGCGGGCACGAGCAGTGTCAGCAGGGCATCGATCAATGTCGTTTTACCGCTACCGTTAGCGCCGGTGAGCAGGGATGTCTGGCCACTGGTGTTTAAGCGGTATATTTTATTGTGGAACGTGCCCCAGTTGTATATTTCGAGATATTGTAACCGGAACCCGCTTTCTTTGGAATCACTGTTGAACAGGGTTGACATGCAATTTCAGTTTTGATTTGATTTCTTCCAGTTTTTCGTTGTTGACCAGTGCTTTGATCACCCTTTTTACTTCGTACTGATGCAGTTCCTTATTGGCGGCGTCTTCGCGTGTGGCCTTCAGGATACCGATGTTGAGCAGGCTGTTGATGGGTTTGTTCAGGTCTTTGAGCAGTTTGGATTTGTTGTTCCGCTCTTTGAAGAAGAGGGCGAGCCTTTCCTTGATTTCCTTTTGTGTCATGAACAGCCTGGTACCGTTGCCTTTGATGTCAAATTCATCGAGGGCTTCGCGGAGCACGATGCAGAGCAGGGTGGCTTCGTAGGTGAGCCTGGTTTTACGCATCAGGCGTGGCAGGGGCTTGTCGCCGGAGGTATCGTCTGCTTCGGGTTGCAGGATACGGGCGAATCCGTCGCTTTCGTTGATGATCAGTTGCAGTCCTACCTGGTTCAGGTATTTGCTGAGTTCTGTTTGCCAGCCCAGCAGGTCTTTCCAGTATGCTTTGTCTTCTTCGTACACGGGGCCCTGCATGAGTTTCAGGAACACGTGCGCAAAGGGAGAAATATTGTTATCGGCCATGTTTCATGTTAGTTTTGAGAGTTTGTAAACAGCACCATCGGCATGTTGATGACGCGGTTGCCCAGGGATACCGGATCAGGCGTTTCCAGTATGATGTGGCTGGATGACTGGCTGGCGATGGAGAAATAGGTGATGAGCTCTGTCAGCCCTTTTTCTGTGCCATAGATATCTACCAGTTCCTTCAAACTGATCTGTTTTTTGTTTTGTAATTGGGTGTTGATGCGGTCCTCCAGGAGGGTGCGATCAATATTGAAGTGATTGAACAGCGCGTCCATATCGGAGTCGGAGAAGTCGTTGCCACCGATGCCTTCGGGGAATTCCACGTCGGGGTGTGTTTTTTTGTCTTCTGCCATCTCCCAGCGGTCCAGCATATCTATGTCCGGGTCGCTTTCTATATCGATATAAAATTCTTCGCCGGGTATATTGTCCAGTGTCTGGAAGGCCAGCTGGCGTATATCGTTGATGAGCTCCATGGCTTTGCGGTGATCGGTGAGGTTTTTCTCACTGAGTACGCGGCTGAGTTTATCGCTCAGTTTTTTGTTGGCGTCGATCACTTTTTTGCCGGAGGCATGGAGGAACTGTTTCAGCTTTTTGAGGAAGCGGTCGTTTTTGTATTCGATGTTCCGTTCTTCGAGCAGACTGTAGAGTTTTTCTATCAGCTGCTGCATTTCTGTCTGTTTGGATTCGTCCATGAGGAACTGCCAGAACGAGTAGAAGCTTTTGCCCTGGTCTTTCTGGCGGAGGGCTTCGAAAGAGTCGAGGGTATAAGCCAGGAGGGCGCCTTTGGCGATATCGCGCTCACTTTGTTTGCGGTATATCTCCTGGGTGATCTGTTCAAAGTTATGCTCCACTTCCTTGAAGTCGCTGAGGAGCTCTCTGGACATGCGGTTTACATCGTAGCACCTTTCTTTGATCTGGGTGTCGTCGAAGACCTGTACTCTTCCGGAGATGGTGATGCTTTTGATCTCCTGTTCTATCTCGAATTTCTTTTTTTCCAGTTCCTGTATACGTTGTTTGGGATCTTTGTTGCTTTGGTCCACCAGTTCCTTCAGTTTGGAAAAGATGTCTTTAAAGCGGCTTTCTGTGCCCACAAATTCTCTTTTCTGGAGTGTAGACACCCAGTGCATCACTTTTTCCATGTCGCTGCTGAGCTCATGGATATCGTTGCCGTCGTCGTCGGGATACTTCCGGAGGAAGCCCTTATTGCTCCATTGTTCCACATATTTCCTGGCTCTTTCATCTTCATTGTCGAGCAGGGCGGAGGCGTCTATTTCGTCGTCTGTGGCGCGGTAGCCGGTGGCTACCAGGTAATCAGACAAACGGGTGACCAGTTCCACATTGGGAACGGTGGTATGGTTTTTCTCCTTGAATGTTTGGTGAAAAAATGACAACATCATTGGCGCGCTACGTGCCCGGAGTATCTTTAGTGTGATCGACTGGGCATATAGATTACATAATTGATCATAAGTCATGCGTAAAATTACGAATTACGAATTACGAATTACGAATTGGGGACTGATTATTGGCCATTTTTTAGAAATTTAGCCCCATAAGGACCCTAAATTCGCAATTCGTAATTCGTAATTTGTAATTTTTACATAATATATAGCCCGTCAAACTTGGGCTTTACCGGCTGTGGTACGGGCTCTTCTCCCATCAGTTCAATGAGGTTTATTTCGATGGTGCGGGAGATGCTGTCCAGTGGAATGCCCAGGGGATGGTACTCGAACGGGTTCATGAGGGTGATGCCGTTGAGATGGGTGACGTGAAAAACGAAGCCAAACACCCATCCGAAGAGGATGGCCCAGGCGCCGATCGACTCGGTCATCATCAGGGTGTTCATGATCACATAGAACCAGATGAACAGCCGGGTGAAATAGACGTAGCTGGGCGGGAAGACGGTGTTTTTGATGCGTTCTGACTTGCCCATTTGATCACAGTGATTGACCAGCATCTGGTTAAGTTCCAGGAAGGCGAAACCGTCTACCACGCCGGACTGGCGCAGCTGCTGCAGGTCGGCCGACTGGAGGTTGAGCAGGGCGTTGGGAATATTTTGATGTTGCTGGACGTAGTCGATTTCTTCTTTGGTGAGGTATCGGGTGTAGTAGTCGTCGGGGAGTTTCCGGAGGTTGGTTTTCAGGGCATATACAAATGAGAGGTGGCGGTAGATCATATGGCGGACGAAGGTCTGTTTCTCCTGGTCACCGTCGGTCTGCGTGTAGTGGAGCAGGCTTCTGGCCCAGGAACGGGAGTCGTTGACGAGCGCCCCCCAGATCATGCGGGCCTCCCACCAGCGGTCATAAGCCTGATTGTTATTAAAGCCGATAAAAAAGGCGATGGCGGTACCCAGTACGGCAGATACGGCCACGGGGATGGCTATATGGGCGGACAGCCAGTATTTATCAACAAAATATACAAGGGTACAGCAGAGCAGCAACATCAGGTCTACCTTCCAGGTGAAGGTAAAGATCTGGGCGAGCGAGAGTCGGTGTTTCAGCAGCATATGTCATTTTGATATTTTGGTATTTTGATATTTAAAGCGGTTTTAGTTCCCTGACAGCTTCAGATATCATCCGATTTATTTTTTTAGCAGCTTGTCTTTTAAAATGGTATTCATCACACTGTCTTTCAGTCCTCTGGACACCGGTACGGAAGCCTGTCCCATCATAATCCTGTTGCCTTCTATACTGGTGATTTTCCTTGTGTTGATGATATACGATTTATGGGTCTGAACAAATTCCGGACCGGTTACGTTTTCCGCCACCGCTTTCAGGGTGGAATGGGTCAGGTACCGGCCGTGCGTGGTATGGATATATACGTAGTTTTCCATCGCTTCTATAAAGATAATGTCTTCCAGCAGTACACGGACCAGTTTTTCCCCGGTTTTAATGTAGATGTCCCTTTCTGCCACAGGAACGTGCGTTGAGGGGGCAAATACCTCCCGGGCCCGGTTGGCGGCCTTCAGGAAGCGTTCAAAAGAGATGGGCTTCATGAGATAGTCGATGGCGTCCAGCTCAAAGCCTTTGAGGGCGTACTGTTCGTAGGCGGTGGTAAAGATCACTTTCGGCGGATGAGGCAGGCTTTCCAGCAGTTCCACGCCGTTGATATAAGGCATTTCAATATCCAGGAAGAGCAGGTCGGCCGGTTGGTGGCGGAGGAGGTTATTAAGCGACAGGGCGTCTTCGCAGACGCCTGCCAGGGAGAGGAAGTCTATTTTTTCCACATATCCGGCCAATCCTTTACGGGCTACAGGTTCATCGTCGGTGATAATACAGCTGATCTTCATAACGCAATTTTTAGGTCTGCCGAATAGTTCTCACGGCTGTTGCAGATGGCCAGTTCATGTTTGCCCGGATAAAGCAGGGCAAGGCGCCGGCGCAGGTTTTCCAGGCCAATGCCGCCTTTTTTCTGTTTCATTTCTATGGCAGGTATGGCGTTGCTGACATGAAATACCAGCCAATCGTTCCGGAGGCTGGCGGAGATATTGATCCAGTATTCGCCGCCGGCATATTTGAATGCGTTTTCCACCAGTGGCAATAACAATAACGGGTATACGCTTTGTTTGTTCAGCTGGTCGTCGATTTCCACGGTCAGCCGGAGGTGTTCGTTCATACGGCTTCGTTGCAGGTCGATATAGGATTGCAGGTATTGCAGTTCTTTTCCCACGGCAACGGTTTGCTGATGGTCGTACAGCTGGTAGCGCAGCAGTTCGGACAGTTTTTCCACGGTATGTTTGGCGGTGCCTACGCTTTCGTCCATCTGGAAATAGACGGTGTTCAGTGCATTGAACAGGAAATGCGGATGGAACTGGGCTTTGAGGAAACGGAGCTCTGTCTGGAGCTGGTCGTTGCTGATTTTCTCCAGCAAGAGCTGCTGTTCATAGCTTTTCCGCAGGGAGGCGTTGGCACGTTTGATCACATAGTACAACAGATAGAACAAGGTAGGTATCAGCGTCAGGTTGATCACATCATACAGCTGGCATCCCCGCTCTCCGGTGAAATGCTGGATAGGCAGGATGATGCCGTCGGTGAAGGCGATGATCACTGCCGATACCACCAGGTATTCCCTGATCACGGGGCCGGGCTTGGGTCGGCGTTGATAATACTGCAGCAGGTAGTTCAGCATCCAGGTGTAAATGTATCCTGTTGACAGCAGCACGCATTCAATAGCGGTTTCGAACCACGGCCGTTCCCAAAATCGGAAGCCGGTAAGCACCGCATTGATCAGGCGCATGCTGACATAAATCAGGAAGGCATATACGACCGGGAAAATGTACTTGCGCCAGAACTGTTCCATCGGAATCAAGTTAGTAAAAAAACTCGGACTGGGGCAGTTGCACCTTCACCACTTTGCCGGTGGCGACCGGCGGTGTGCCGGGTTTTACGCCAAAGAAAAAACGGGTGATCACAAAAGGTTTGATCAACACATTAAAAATAATGACAGCTAAAAGCCAGCTGCTCAGCGTCACAAAAAGGTATTCCAGTACCGGCGGATATTGCCAGTTGAGCACAAAGCCTGCTATAATGATAATGAGCGGTTGTTGCAGCAGGTAAAAAGGCCACGCAAAGAGATTGACGTACGTCCGAAGGCGATGTTCATGGTCGAGGTATCTTTTACCGTAACCTGTGAGGCAAAACACCCAGAGGCCGGCGTGTACGGGCTCTATCATCAGTGCTGCCAGCGGGCCGGCATGATAGTTTTGTCCGGCGATGACAAGGGAAACGGCGATCAGCAATAATATCAAGGAGTAGCGGCGGTTACGTTCAAGGCTGTCCATCAGCTGGGGCTGCAGCATACAAAAGAAGCCGAGTACTACCAGCAGCCACCAGTACAGGAAAACGAGCAGATGCCCGGAGGAACCCAGCAGCAGCCCCGTTATGAACAGGGCCGCTATGGGCAGCAGAAGGAGAAATATCCGTTGACCGGGAACGAACCACAGCAGCGATTGTTGAAACTTACGCGCCGAAGCCTTTCGCAGCCAACGGAACAGAGGAAGCATCATCACCATATAAAGGGCCAGGCATACCACCACCCAGAGATGGTACCAGTTGGCCGGATGCAGTGCCAGTTTTACCGCCGTGCCGTAGTCGGACCAGAGCGTTCCGGTGCTGCCGCTTTCCCAATGGCCAAGCCAGATGAGGAGCGGCAGCAGCCCGAACAGGCTGGTGAGCAGCGGCGCCAATAGCCGGCGTATCCATAGCAGCACCATTTTGGTGTTGTTACGTTTTAGGGCCATGTGCATGGAGGTGGCCCCGGAGAGGAAAAACAGCAGGGGAATACAGCTGCTGTTGAGCATATAATTTACCTGGTCCGGCTGTTCGCTGGTAGCGGGCGGTGTAAACGGTCGGGCTGCGGTAAACAGGAAAATGCCCAGTATGGCCAGTGCCCTGAGCCAGTCGAGGTAGGCCAGTCGGCAGGTTGTTGTTTGCATCAGAATGGTGTTTTAGCGCAAACCTAAGCGCTGCGGATATTTTGGCGGGTTGTGTTTTGACCATTTGCAGGAAACCTTTGACGAACTGCAGGCGTGCCGGCGCTTTGCTTTTGGATACCGGTTATGTTCTGTTGGTCCTCCTTTCCATCGGTCCTCTCTTCCTATTGATCCTTTATCTCAATATCCTTCTTCCCTTATTTCTCCCAAAAAACATTACATTACAATACGTTAAAAATCAAACTATTATATTTTTAAACACATATAGTCTATAGAATTAGTAGGATAATAGATTTTTTCCCCTATCTTTGTATCATTATTATAAACCAAAGCGTGATAAAACCCCTGCAACGGACATTTTATCAGCCATTAAAAACAGCGAGCATGTCTACCTTACACCGTTACGCAGACTACCTGCCAGCCCCGATTGCCGATCAGTTCCCTAGTCCGGTAAAGAACCGGGAGCATATCCGTCCGTTAATACCCGGGCAGTTTTTTTCGGATTTTTACCTGGAAGATGAGCAGGTGATCAACCGTGGCCCTTTGCTGAAAGATGCAACAGGCGTTACTTCCCTGCATTTACTGACAGCGCAGCCGTTGGTGGTGGTATTTTATTCTGTGAACTGGAATGGTTACGGAGATGCGCTGATAGCCGAACTAATTGAGAAACATGCTGCCATAGAAGCTGCCGGAGCGCGTTTGTTGGTACTGTCCAGCGAAAGCAAAAAGCACTTCGCCGAATTCAACCGTGAGCCGCTGCCTTTTGACGTGGTACGGGATGCCCAGCATCGTATAGCCCGGAAGGCCGGTATTTACAAAGAAACTGATCCTATCTGGGGCCGTGTTGCCGGCGTAAATGCGGACGTGCCTGTTCCGGCAGTTTATCTGATCACTCCTTCCCTCGAAATCACCTATAGCTTTACAGATATTTACCTGGAGCAAAAGTTCTCTGCTGACGAACTGTTGTCTGTGGTGGACAAACAGCTGGCCATTAGTGCGTAATAATATTACGTATAACCGTTGCAGTTACATTATATAAAAGTCCGGGTTCCGGAGGCTGTGTAAGTCATCCGGAACTCTTTGGGCGTACAGTCCTTCTTCTTTTTAAAGATGCGGTTAAAATTGGAGATATTGTTAAACCCGCATTTATAAGCTATCTCATTAACGGTATGCGTGGTTTCTATCAGCATCCGGGAGGCATGACCCAGCCTTATTTCTATCAGTGTGTCCACAAACGTTTTACCAATCCTCGCTTTAAAGAAACGGCTGAAAGCCACGTCTGTCATGGCTGCCAGCTTAGCGGCCTCGTGCAGGGAAATATTCTTGTCGAAGTTATGATTGAGATAATGCATTACCTTCTGCACACGGCGACTATTATACGAAAATGTTTCCAGGTTGCTGAAACTGGCGTCTGATAAGATGCGCATGTTGCGGGAGGTAGAAAGGTCATGCAGTACGGACATCAGTTCCAACACAGAATCGAAACCTTGTTTTTGTGGCAGGTGCACCAACCGGGGCATGATCTGCCGTGTGGTATCGGGGGAAAACAGGATACCCCTGAGCGAGCGTTCAAACATATTTTTGATGAAGCTCATCTGGTTGCGCTGCAGGAATTTTTCATCGAACAGGTCGCGGTGAAACTGAATAGTGATTTCCTTGATAATGCCGCCCTGATGTTTGTGGGTGAACCAGCCATGTTGCAGGTTAGGCCCTACCAGCACCAGTTCCAGGTCTTCAATATCCTCAATATGATCGCCGATGATGCGCCGCGCGCCGGTTGCGTGCTGGATGAAGTTGAGCTCGAATTCTTCATGATAGTGTAGTGGAAAATCGAAAGCTGTCTTCTCCCGGGAGAAGAGGGTAAAACAATCGCTTTGTGTTAGCGGGGTAATCTCGCGCAGTAATTTGCTTTTCATGTACCGTATTTTGGTGAACGTGGAATGTGTTGATTGTCTGCCTGTAACATCAGCAGGGATAAAAAAGCATCATTTTTTTATTGTTCCTGTAATAAAACCCAGCGTGGAACCTGGTATGTAATATTACTGATAATAGCTGATTTTAACCAGGGTGGCGGCGAAAATTTGTCCTGATATATTAATGAAAAGATTATCAAAGTATAACCAATAGATAATAAAGTATTACCTGCCGGTTGAAAATAAAAATCATTTTTACGGGAGATCATGACCACGTTATGTTTCGCCAGTGGCGGAGGGCGGGTTGCATTTTATGTTTGGGAGCTAACAGCGAAGCCTGTTTGAGCGGCCGGCAGACTTTGCGCACAAACAGGCTATGGGGAATTGACCAGATTAAAGCTTACTAACGGTATTGCCTATCCCGGAAGTTGTCCGTTGACAGTTGTTTTAGGCTGGCATCCGGTAATATCAGCTGACGCCTTCAGTTGCCGTTCGAGGGTGTTGCCGTCCACCAGTGCCCGGTGTTCGATGATCCGGCCGTCTTTGATGGCGAAGGAGCGGAAGCCGCTGGTGATGGCGATTTGTCCTGTTGCAGGGATACCTCGCCACAAGCCGGTATGTTTCATGTGCATGGAGATGCGGACCATGCAATGGCCGGGTTCGGCGAGGTGTTCCTCAATGAGGGACAGTGGCTGGAACGATTCATGCACCATGGACACCCATTGTTTCAGGCCGTTGGCGTCTGCCGGGAGGCCGGCCGGGAGCGAATAATCTTTAAAGGCGGGATGCAGAAAAGTATCCAGGTTGGCAGTATTGCCGTTATTCCAGACTTCGTTGATGAAGCGGACGATCAGGTCTTTTTGCTCAGAGAGATGCATATGATGGCTTTTTGTGAGCCACAAAGGTACCGGCAGGCCATCGACCGGTATTGTGTCAAACGTCACAAAACGCGGCGGCGTATGCGGCTGAGCGTTTCGCGGGAGATGCCGATATAGGAGCTAAGTTGTGTAAGAGATACGCGTTGTACCAGTTGGGGATGATGTGTTAAAACGTACTGGTAGCGCTCTTCCGGCGTATGTGTTTTGAGCCAGTCGGCATGTGTTTCACCGGCAATGGCCAGTAGTTCCAGCTGTTCGCGGCCAAAAGCGGCGATGGCGGGTGATTGCTGATAGAGTGCGGCAAGGGTGTCCTTATGCCAGCGAAGAAGCACGGAACGCTCTGTCGTGGCCAGGTGATAGGCCGAAGGTTCATTGTTCCGCAGGCTTTTCATGTTGGTGATAAAGTTGTTTTCAAAGAAAAAAGCCGTGTTGACATCGCGGGTGTGGTGCTCGTAAAACGCCCGGCAGGCGCCCTTTTCCACAAGCCATACGTGCTGACAGGTTTGGCCGGCCCGCAGGAGATGGTCACCCAGTTTGACCAACTGGATTTGTGCCGCGTTCCACATGAGTTCTTTGGAAGTACTGTCCAGTTGCGACCTGTGGAGGATGGATTCGTTGAAACAAACGATTGTTTTTTTCATGTGCGATATTCGAAAAACCGGTAGTAATACCGTAAAAATACTCACTACTAGGTATTTCAACAATCCTTTCCATCACTTACCTTTGCTTTCACAGATGTTTCACTGCCATCTGTTAACTGTCACACAAAGCTAATACTGTTCCAGGATCATCATATTTTTACCCCCAAAAAAGGGTCATCTTCTACACGAAGGGGACCCTTATCCGTTTTTTATATACATTTGTTATCAGAGAGCATTAAAAACCTACGACATTTACGGTTTATCCTATACACTATATAGCAGGACATGAGTACGTATACCGTATTATCCGAGGCTGCCAGTCTTGAAGAAAAGCTGCAGGCCCTTCAGGCCATAGAGCGCGAACTGCCGGCCGTATTTATCGTTATGAACGTGGAGAAGGATTATGTAGAATATATGTCTGAAAACGGACGGCAACAGCTGGACGTTTCCATGGAGGACCTTCGGGCCATGGGCCACAATTATTATGATACTTATTTCAATCCGCATGATGTGGCAGACTATCTGCCTAAGGTGACCGCCATGCTTACTGCATCGCCGGAGAAGGACATGGCCATTACCTTCTTTCAGCAGGTGAGGCTGGCCCGTCACCTGGACTGGTCCTGGCATCTGGGCACCACGCGGGTGTTCATGCGGAATGCCCTGGGAGCGCCTACGCATGTGATCACCTGCGCCATTCCCATTGATCCCCTGCATCATGTGACCAGCAAGGTAAACCGGCTGCTGGAGGAAAATAATTTCCTGCGGCGCAATCAGCATATTTTTGCGGCACTGACCAAACGGGAGAAAGAGATCCTCCGGTTAATGGCCCTTGGCCTCAGTGCCAGCGAAATAGCGGAAAAAGTGCATATCTCCGAAAAAACAGCCGTCACCCACCGACGGAATATCAAAAGTAAAATCGGCGCCCAGTCGGGTTACGACCTGACCAGCTTCGCCCAGGCTTTCGACCTGATCTGACAAGGGCCCGCCGTTTCCGGGGAAATCCCGAAAATTTAAAGGCTGGAATGTGCTCGATATACAGATTTATCTGTATTTTCAGTGCTGTATACCATATTTTTTCCCTGTCTGCCTGTTTTGCAGCAGACTTGTTAACCGATTATTTATGTCTTTTAAAGCAGTTCTCAACATCGACGGAGAAGAGTTAAACGTACTCGAGTGCGATTTCACCTTCAGTCAACACACTGATCACAATGGAAAGCCTGCAGCGCGCCCCAAAGGAGGCAACATCAATCTGAAAGTGGAATCTGCCGGCGAAACCCATCTTTTTGACTGGATGATTTCCAATACCCAAACTAAAAACGGCAGCATTACCTTCTTCCGCCGCGATTCCATGTCCAGGCTGAAAGAACTGCGGTTTACTGACGCCTATTGCGTGGGCTACACCGAACAGTTCAATGCCGCCAACGATCAGCCCCTGCAGATAGTACTGTCGCTTTCTGCCAGGGAACTAAAGCTCAATAACTCCGTGTACCAGAACCCCTGGCCCATGTAGGCCCGAAAGTATTTCACGCAAAGCAGCCATGCGCAGAAAATGCAGCTGACCAGGGATATCTGCTGGCCGCTGTAACCTTATGCCTATGCTGCTTTGCGTTTTCAGCTTAGCCCTCTTCCCGCTGTTACCGCTTCTTTGCATACTAAATGTGCGTACCTTTATACCGCTGCAGCGAGCCTGCACCGGGCACTTATGGAAGACAAACAAGTAATCACCTACCCTAACGGCACCATGACCATGACCCGCTGGATGTGCGATGATATCCTCATCGGGCACGGCCTGTCATCCTTCCGTGAACTGTTCGCCCACCCGGCGCATAGTGACAACGATGTAGTAAGACTGCATTTCGGCCTGCGGGGAGATTACCTGTTCAACTACCGGCAGCTGGGCAAAACCTACGACCTGATCGGAGGACATCACAATTTCATGTACTCCCATCCCTTTGATATGGTGGTGGAAAACAAAACCTTTGAACTGGAGATTTTTGGGGTACAGTTCCCGCGGGAGAAATTCCTGAGCTTCACCCAGCATGGCAGCGATCAGCTCAAACGTTTTGCGGACAAAGTCGCCGCCGGTCAACCGGTTATCTTTACAGATACCTGGGGCGCACTGGACTCCCAGATGGAGCAGGTGATATCCCAAATCCGCTTCAGCAAATACGCCGGTGATTTCCAGCGGCTTTTTCTGCTGTCTAAAAGCCTGGAACTACTGGTCCTGTCGGCTGAATCCTGCACTGCGGCAGACCAGCGGCAAGCCATCTACCTGAAAAACAAACAGGACACCGAAAAAATCATTGCGGTACGCGACCTGCTCAACGCACGGCTGGACTCCCCTCCCAGCCTGACAGAAATAGCCCGCGCCGTAGGGCTCAACGAATACAAACTGAAGCGCGGTTTTAAGGAAAAATTCAACAATACCGTTTTCGGCTACCTCACCGACCAGCGGCTGCACCTGGCCCACCAATACCTGCGCGATACCGGCAAAACGGCCGCGGAAATAGCTGCTGAACTGGGCTATGCCACCCCACAGCATTTCAATAACGCCTTTAAGAAGAAGTTCGGCTTTACTCCTTTTTCGGTTAGAAATAATCCGTAACAGGCAATCCGCCCAATCACCTTTATTTTACTTTTGTGATGCGTCACAAGCGCAGCATATTTTTTATCTACCTGTAAAAAACTATCGTATGGGACAAGCATTAATCGTGAGAAACGACATTACCATCAATGCACCAGCCGCTGTGGTATGGGATACCCTTGTCAATCCCGCTAAGACCAGACAGTACATGTTCAACTGCGAAACAGTATCAGACTGGAAACAAGGCAGCGAGCTCCTTTGGAAAACAGTATATGAAGGCAAGGAACTGGTTGCCGTAAAAGGTACTATCGAAGAGATCATCCCCAACGAAAGGCTGATTTATACCACGATCGATCCCAATAGCAATATCGACGATACTTCCGAAAACTACCTGAGAGTGACCTATCAGTTAAGCCCTGAAGACGGGCAAACCCTGCTGGTGGTAACCCAGGGCGACTACGCCACCGTGGCCGAAGGCGACCGGAGATATAAAGAAGCCATGGATGCCGGTGGATGGGCTTCTATCCTCACCGAAATCAAAAAAGTGGCGGAAGCCAGTTAAACCGGTAAAAAAAGGGCTTTTACCGGAACCAGCCCTCCGTTTACCTAGTGATGGTTGATTCCCCGGGCGCTGTGTCGCAATTTTGAGGTATAATCCTGTTTTATGACACAGCTCCCAACATCTTTTCATGTATTGATAGCCGGTGGCGGTATCAGTGGTCTGTCACTGGCGTTGTTCCTGAACAAGGCAGGCATTTCCTGCAGCATTTATGAAGCATACGGCTATAAAGCCACTATTGGCGCGGGCTTTAATATTGCGCCCAATGGTATGAACGTACTGGCAGCCCTGGGGCTGGCTGAACGGGTAACGGCCGCCGGAGCTGTGGCTGAAGAACTTTGCATGCGTAATGGCAAAGGTAAAGTGATCGCCAATTTACCAAACGGCTCTGTCGAAAAATATGGCCAGCAAGGTGTCAGCCTCTCCCGTGCTGCGTTATATGACATCTTGTTACAGGAGCTGAAGGAACAAGGGCTGACCGTACAATATCAAAAAAGACTTTGTGATATCCGTGAACATGAAGACGGTGTAACTGCTGTATTTACAGATGGCACCAGGGTTACCGGCGATATACTGATTGGCGCTGACGGCGTTCATTCCGCTGCACGGCAGCTTGTCTTCCCGGAAGCGCCCGCACCGGCTTTTACCGGTATGAAAAACTATGGCGGGTTTGCTCCTTTGTCGGCCTTACCCGAAATGACTGCACAAGAAATCAACAGCCTCAATTTTACTTTCGGAAATAACGGTTTTTTTGGCTACTGCGCTGCCGGAAACGGCATGGCCATGTGGTGGTCCAACCTGCCGTCTGACGTGCCTTTTACCAAAGAAGAACTGGACTCCACCACGGTAGAAGAAGTGAAAACGTTGATGGCTGACCGTTATAAAAGTTATCATGCTCCTGTTCCTGCATTAATAGCGCAGACAGAAAAAGTGCTGAAGGTGAATGTGGCTGATATTGCATCACTCACTTCATGGCATAAAGGCCGTGTGCTGCTGATTGGCGATGCCGCTCATGCCGTAAGTCCAAGTGCGGGACAGGGTGCCTCCATGGCGTTGGAAGACGCGATGTACCTGGGCATGTTACTGCGGGATGCCGGCGTTGGCTCCTATGCTGCGGCCTTCCGGAAATTTGAAGCCGATCGCAAGCCCAGAGTGGAAAAGATCGTGGCGGAAGGAAGACGCAGAAGTAAGTCCAAAACCATTCTCAGGCCATGGCAGGCTAAGATCAGAGACTGGATGATGGCGATTTTCATCCCGCTGTTTGTTCCTAAAAATTTTGATTTTTTGTATGGATACAGATTGGACTGGCAGGTAAAGTATTAGGGATGGCTTACCTTGTGGTAAATTCATATAACTATGCCGTCACGCTTCCCGAAGTTATTCATCTATGTTGTTGTTATCCCACTGGTCTTTGCGCTATCCATGTACGCCTGGTTTAACAAAGCGTCAGACGGCTTTTTTGTAGTAATGGGACTCGCTTTTCTGGTAGGCATTCCTTTTGGCGTTGGTGTACTGACCATCTATCTCTCTCCCCGTGAAAAAGTAAAAAGCCTGGCTTATCGGGTTATGATGCCCTGGGTGCCGCTCCTGTTCTTTTTTCTGATCACGCTGTTGTTTGCGTGGGAAGGCTGGGCGTGTTGGCTGATGGCGGCGCCGCTGTTTATGGTCGCTTCCACGATAGGAGGATTATCTGCTGCCCATTATAAGTTGAAGGACAAGAACAAACAGGAACGCAGGTACGTTTCTCTGATCGTTTTACTCCCATTGGTCATCTCTCCTATAGAACAAATGATTGCTAAAATACCGGGTCAATACAAGGCTTATACTTATATAGATATCCATGCCAGCAAGGAAAACATATGGAAGAACGTTACCCGTGTGGGAGAAATCGCCGCCACGCAGGACAAGGGTTGGCTTACCCGGACGCTGGGCTTTCCCCGTCCCATCAGGGCAGAGCTGAATTATGAAGGGGTGGGCGCTTTCCGCAAAGCGATCTTTGATAAAGGGTTGGTCTTCGATGAAAAGGTAACAGCGTATAGCCATCAGCGTAGCATGAGCTTTACTATTCATGCAGATCCTTATAATATTCCTTCCACCACTATGGACGAACATGTGGTGATTGGCGGACAGTATTTTGATGTGCTGAACGGTACGTACGAGCTGGAACCATTGTCTGACGGTATTTGCAGGCTGCATCTCTACAGCCATTTCAGGTTAAATACCACCTTTAATTTTTATGCCAGCTGGTGGGCATCCTGGATCATGAAAGATATCCAGAACAATATCTTACAGGTAATCCGGCAGCGGGCAGAATCTGGTTTACCAGAAAACCGTATATAACGCTGTCAGAATACCAATGATGATAATGGAGCCTGCGATGAAGCCAGGTGTAGTACGGAACATAGACTTGTCTATTTCCAATGCATGGGCTGAGGCTTCTTTTGTTGGACGGGTGATGCTGATGATGATCATCAGTACCACGATCAGCACAAACGTGATGGACATCCTGTCGAGGAACGGGTAGTCCGGGAAGGCGCCGTTTGTCCATGCGGGCAGGAATTTCAGTACAGTAGAAATGGGGATGGTCAACAGTGCACCAGTGAGAGCGGCACCGGCAGTAGTCCGCTTCCAGAAGAAGCCGAGCAGGAAAATGGCCAGTACGCCGGGAGAGATAAAACCAACGTATTCCTGAATGAACTGATAAGCCTGGTCCAGCGACCGTAATGACGGTGTTACGATGGCGGCCAGCAACATAGCGATGATCACCGCCCAGCGGCCTACGCTCACCAGCTTTTTTTCGCTGGCTTCACGATTAAAATATTTCTGGTAGATGTCCAGTGAGAAAATCGTAGAGATGCTATTGGCTTTGCCGGCCAGAGACGCTACGATGGCGGCCGTCAGTGCTGCAAAAGCAACGCCCTTCAGGCCGGGAGGCAGCAGGTTCATCAGCGTAGGATACGCATGGTCCGGTTTAATTACGCCGGCCGCATCGGTCATCTCCTGTTGGAACATACCGTTTTTATGCAGCACAAACATCACGATGCCCGGAAGTACGGCAATCACCGGCACCAGTAATTTCAGAAAAGCGGCAAATAAAATGCCCTTGCGTGCCGTCTGTAGGTTGGCGCCCAGCGCGCGTTGCGTGATGTATTGGTTGCATCCCCAGTAGGCGAGGTTGTTGATCCACATACCGCCTATCAATACGGACAACCCGGGAAGGTCTTTGTAATAGGGATGATCACTGTGGAAGATCATATGGAAATGTGAGGGAGCCTCTTTCCGTAGTACCGACAAGCCTTTCAGGATATGGCTGCCATAGCCGAATTTCTCAGACAGTAAAGTAAGTGCCAGATAAGTGGTCACCAGTCCACCGATGATCAGCACGGCCACCTGCACCACATCGGTATAGCCGATCACTTTCATGCCGCCGAGCGTCACGATCACCGAGAAGACACAAAGCCCTGCGATGCACCATTCAAAAGGAATGGTGGAGATGGAGGCGATGGCCAACGCACCGAGGTAGATGATAGACGTGAGGTTGACGAACACGTACACCAGCAGCCAGAAAACGGCCATTACGGTACTGACTTTATCATTGTACCGTTTGGCCAGAAATTGTGGCATCGTGTATATCTTATTTTTCAGGTACAACGGGATAAAGAACACCGCCACGATGATCAGTGTGGCAGCGGCCATCCACTCGTAGGTGGAGATGGCCAGTCCGAGGGCGAAGCCGGAGCCGGACATACCGATGAAGTGTTCTGCAGAGATATTGGAAGCGATGAGGGAGGCGCCGATGGCCCACCAGGTGAGGGAGCCTTCCGCGAGGAAAAAATCTTTGGAGTTGGTGGCCGCTGATTTTTTACGATGATAAACGTAGTACCCGTAGGTGGCGATAGCAATGAAGTAGATAAAAAAGACGATGTAATCCGCTTGTTGCAGCTTATTCATGTGGAGGAAGTGTGGAATTTATAAAGTTGGTTGATAAGTTACATTAATTGCTGCGATCCCCCAAAAAGGGGGACCTTATCGACATGCAGCAACAAACGGAGGTTTTTCAGAATAGTCAGAATTTCAGAGTGGCCGGGAGATATTTGGCCACGAGATCTTCGTAATAAGGACGAAGTGTCTTCCAGTCCGGCGGCACCGGATTTTTGGAATAGAGATCATATGGGTTGAAGAGTTTCACCCATTTGAGCATTTCGCGGTCATGATCATCGAGCAGATAATCATAGGCGCCTTCCCGGTGCCAGGCGTAGAAAGAGTGGTAGCGCAGCATGTACAGGCCGGATTCCGGCAGATGGTCTTTCATCATCTGGTACACGTATTCATCATGGCCCCAGGACATGTGCACATTGCGCAGGCCGCAGCCGCGTTTATAAACGCCGGTACCTTCCTGGTACGCGGTATTTTGATAGTCCGGGTTATTGCGGAAATATTCCGGATAAACGACTTTATCTGAATAGGGCGCGCCTACAGGGAAGGTGTCGCCAACGACGGCCCATTGCGGTTCTCCGAAGAGGCAGAGGACTTTGCCCATGTCGTGCATAAGGCCGGTGAGCACCATCCAGTCGGGATGGCCGTCATTACGGATGGCTTCCGAAGTTTGCAGCAGGTGCTGGAACTGGTCGAGGTCGGTATCCGGATCGGAATCATCCACCAGTTCATTCAGGAAATTGAAAGCATCCCATACCGGCATTTCCCTTTTGTTGAATTGCAGGAAATCGGCCCTTTTCTGTTGCACGAAATCATATGTCTGATAGGTATGATTGAGCCGGTAGAATTCGCGGACAGTATCTCTTTCCGGGGTATCGTAGTTCCGGTATTCATCCACGGATTTGGAGGTGGCGATACTTTCCGGAGTGGGGTACCGTTCCAGTACGGCGTCTTCCCACTGGTCGAGGCTTGTTAAAGGATTCACTTCTTTTTCAGTGAAGGAAGTCTTTTTATTGTCCATGGCAAGCTGTTTTATGGCTGACTTAAATTTCGGCTATTTTGACAGGATTATTGGCATGGGCGGGGAGTTTTATTTACGAAACCGGTTTCGTAGATTTATTGTCCATGAAAAACGTAAACATCAGGGCGCTGGCCCGGGAGTTGAATCTTTCGTTATCTACGGTTTCCAAGGCTTTGCGGGACAGTTACGAGATCAGTGCCGCCACCAAAGAGCGGGTGCGGGCTTTGGCCGCCGAATGGAACTATATTCCCAACGCTTACGCCAGCAGCCTGCGCGGGCGTAAGAGCAAAAATATCGCAGTCGTGCTGCCGGAGGTGGCCGACAGCTTTTTTTCGATCGCTATTAACGGCATAGAAGCAGCGGTGAAGGCGAAAGGATATCACGTGATCATCTACCTGACGCATGAAAGTTATGCAGGAGAGGCCGCCATATTAAAAGATATCCAGAGCGGCCGGGTAGACGGCGTGCTGTTATCAGTATCCAGGGAAACCACAGATACCGCGCATGTACAGGAACTGATGGACAAAGACGTGCCGGTGGTGTTTTTTGACCGGGTGCTGGAAACGCTGGCTGCCCCTAAGATAGTGACAGATGATGCCGAAAGCGCCTATAAGGCCACCGCTCATCTGATAGCGCAGGGATGCCGGGAAATCGCTTATCTCGGTATTTCCGACAGCCTGTCCATCTGCCGCCAGCGGATGGCGGGTTATATGCAGGCGCTGGTCGATCATCAGCTTCCCGTACATCAGCGGAACATGCTTACCTGTACCACTGACGGTGCCCGCAATTTCCAACTGGTGAAAAAGCTTTTGCAGCGCACACACCGGCCGGATGGCATCGTAGCCTCCGTGGAAAAGCTCACCACCACGGTATACCAGGCCTGCCGGCAATTACAGCTGCGTATGCCCGTAGACGTGAAACTGGCATGTTTCTCCAACCTGGAGATCGCTACCATTCTGCAACCGTCGCTGACTACAATTACCCAACCCGCTTTTGAGATGGGAAAGGCCGCTGCGGAAGTGCTGGTGAAGATGCTGGAAAAAAAACCGCTAACGGCGAAGGATATACGGATTGTGATCCCTTCAGAACTGGTGGTGAGAGGGTCGAGCAGCCGACAGCATAAGTGATTTTTTATTCATTATGTCATTGAAAATATTACATCGTTTAACCAGCCATAGCAGATGAAACAACTACTAACCTACATCCATTCCCTGACCCCTTTCTCCGAAGATAACTGGCAGCACCTGCTGCCGGCGTTGTCTTTACAGCACTATCAGAAAGACGAATTCCTGTTGCGTGCCGGAGAGGTATGTAACGCCCTGTTTTTTGTCAGCAGTGGCTATTGCAGGGCTTTCTATGATAAAGACGGAGTGGACATCAATACTGATTTCTTTTTTGAGCAGGACATTGCTACCAATATTAATAGTTATGGGCGCCGGGAAAAATCCGCTTTTTCGATACAGGCCTGCGGTCCGCTGGAAGTCGTGCGTTTTGACCGGGAGCTGTTATTGGCTGCCGCTGCTGCAGATCCTCAGATAGAAACGCTGGGCCGGCTCTGCCTGCAACGCATTGCGGCAAAACAGGAGAAGCACACCGCGTTGTTCAAACTGATGAGCGCGCAGGAGCGGTATGAATACCTGGAACAGGAGTATCCGGCGATGCTGCAACGGGTGTCGTTGTCGCAGCTGTCGTCTTTCCTGGGCGTAGCCCGGGAAACGTTGAGCCGTATCCGTGGCAGACGGTAGCGTTTTCTTTTGTGACGATCATCACATGATAAAATCCGGTTGTGGCCCTACCTTTGGGGCAGATTAAAAAAGCTAAAACGATGACACACGCAGCGAAAACCGTAAAGCAGTTCCTGACTGCCCTGAACGAAGAAGACATGGCCACAGCCAGAACATTGCTGGCTCCCGATTTCAAATTTGTAGGCGTATTAGGCTCCCGTGACGGCGCCGACGTATATATGGAAGATATGGGCCGTATGAAAATGAAATACACGGTCCATAAAATATTTGAAGACGGGGACGATGTATGTGTGCTATGTGATTATATTATGGGTGATAAAACCGTATTCGGGTGCAGCTGGTACCAGTTGCGAAACGAAAAGATCAGCTCCCTCCGGGTGGTGTTTGACCCCCGGCCTTTATTGTAAAAAATATTAAGCGCGGCATGCCGCGCTTAATATTTTAAAATCAGTCGGTTAGACTTGATGATTATATTTATGTTAAAATTTCCCCCAAAAAAGCCCGTTTAGCCGTAGGGTAAGGTATCCATTCTGGTACTACCTGTCAGGCATGGATAAAAATACCTTTCACGAATTAGTCAACCGATATCTGGACGGCACAGCCACCGCCGCTGAGCAGGCGCTGGTAGACCGCTATTGCGAGCGCCTGGAAACTTCCGGTGAGGCCGGATTGGAGCCGGAAACCGAGGCGTTGGTGCAGAAGGTCATGTATGACCGTATTATGCAAAAGGTCCGGGCGCCGCAGAAACGTTCCTACAGATGGGCCTATGCCGCCGCAGCAGCCGTATTGGTGCTGGTAGCCGCAGGAGGCATATTCCTCTTTCCCCGCAAGCAGGCGCCTTCCGTGGCCGTTGCAGAAAAATCAGTTTTTCATAATGATATAAAACCAGGAGGCAATAAAGCCACCTTGACACTGGCCAACGGATCTATCGTGGTGCTGGATGATGTGGCTGCCGATTCACTGGCGCCCCAGGGTAACAGTAAAATTACCCGGACCGGAAACGGGCAACTGAGTTATCAGCCATCCGGTGCGCCTCAGCAGGTGGTATATAATACCCTCTCTACGCCGGCAGGCGGCCAGTTCCGGCTCACCTTACCGGATGGCAGCCGGGTTTGGCTGAATGCCGCGTCTTCCATTACTTTCCCTACCGCTTTCACCGGCAAAGACCGTATCGTGGAACTGAAGGGAGAGGCTTATCTCGAAGTCAGCCACAATCCCCAACAACCATTTAAAGTAAAAGTCCGTGATATGGAAGTGTCTGTGCTGGGCACACATTTCAATATCAATGCCTATCCCAATGAAGCAGGTATCCGTACCACCCTGCTGGAAGGATCGGTGCGCGTGAACAATGACGGACAATCATATATACTGAAGCCTGGTCAACAGGCGCAGCTGCAGCCCAACGGGCAGTTTTCTCTTCAGCAGGTAGATACGGAGGATATCACCGCCTGGAAAGACGGTCAGTTTTCCTTCAACGATGCAGACATTCATACCGTGATGCGCCAGGTAGCACGTTGGTATGGCGCCGAGGTGGTATATCAGGGCAACGTTACGCATCACTTTATGGGTACCATTCCCCGCGACGTGCCGGTGTCCCGGTTGTTGAAAATGCTGGAGCTGACAGGCCGCGTGTCTTTTGTGGTGGAGGGGAACAAGATCATCGTCAAACCTTAAAGCAAAAACCAATCAATACATCCGCCCAAAAAAATGGCCAGAGATATTCGCAGTATCCCTGGCCGGTGGGCAACCTTAAAATGTCCTGTTTAGAAATTTTATTCATCACCCAAAATCAAATGTATGATTTTAAGAGCTTGGTTCCAAGCCCAGCGTGGTACCTTGTGCCCGCCAGCTAATGAGCACTCCGGCAGTTACCCTGTCCGGAGAAAAATCTGGAAGATTATGAAACTGACTGTCATGTTACTGCTGGCTGCTTTTATGCATGTGAGTGCGGGCACTTTTGCCCAGACAGTAACGCTTTCTTTAAAGAAAGCACCATTAACCAGGGTTTTTAGGGAGATGCAACAACAAACAGGATATTCTTTCCTGTATTCAAAGGAAGATCTGCAACGGACAGACCATGTGAACCTTGATCTGAAGAACGTGCAGCTGTCTGCCGCCCTGAAGCAGTGTTTTGAAGATCAGCCACTGACTTTCACGATCGTTGACAAGGTGGTGATCATCAAACGCGCGCAAAGTGCAGCCCCGTCTGCCATTGAAAAAATAACTGCCATCCCTGTTACCGGTACCATCACTGATAGTTCCGGAACAGCCTTGCCGGGCGCCTCCGTAGTGATCAAAGGAACTACCCGCTCCGCCATTTCTGATGTGGACGGCAGGTTCAACATCGATGCCAAACCCGGCGATGTGCTGGTGATCCGCTATGTAGGCTTCAATACAAAAGAAGTGACCGTTGGTAAGAATAGCAGCATACAAATTAAACTGGAACAGCTCTCCAGCCGCCTGGCAGGTATTTCCGTCGTGAGCACCGGTTACCAGACGATCTCCAAAGAACGTGCTACTGGCTCCTACTCCACCATCTCCGCCGATGATATGGCTGGTAAAATGCAGACAGGCATACTGGACCGCCTTGAAGGGATGGCCGCCGGTATGACGTCCTATAAAGGTAAAATGCAGATCCGTGGCGTCACAACCCTGGGTAATCAAACTGCTCCGCTGTACGTGATTGACGGGATGCCCTTTGAAGGGGACAGCGCCGTGATCAATCCCGCAGATATTGCTACCGTCACTGTGCTGAAAGATGCTACCGCTGCTTCTATCTATGGTGCCCGTGCTGCTAACGGCGTGATCGTAATGACCACCAAACAAGGTAAACCCGGCGCCATGAGGGTTACCTACAACAATGCCATCAAGTTTACGCCCCTGCCCAGCAGAAGCTATCGTAACCTCATGTCCAGCGCTGAACTGGTGGATTTTCAGCGGGACATGTTCAATTATAGGTCTAATGCCTATACTTCTATCGATCCCCGCAAAGCGATGAACGATGTGTACCGGTTACTATATGAACGAAAGGGCAACAAGATAACAGAAGAGCAGCTGCAAAGCGCACTGGACGTATATCGTAACAGTGACCGCTATGAGCAGATGACGGATGAACTGTTGCGCAAAGCCATGGTGACAAACCAGCACACCCTGGGCTTTTCCGGAGGCAGCGAAAAATACCGCTATAACCTCTCCGTGAACTATCTGGGCACCAATCCCTATGAAAAAGCACAGCAGTCGCAGCGTGTGGGTTATAACCTCCGCAATACTTTCAATTTCACCAAATGGATGCGTGTGGACGTAGGGGTCCTGGGAAGCAGCATCAAAGAAGACTTTGACAACGGATTCCTGGGTATGAAAAATTATAATACCGGGAAAGCATCTTATTATATGCTCCGTGATCCCAACGGACAGCCTGCCCAGTGGTACCTGAACAAGTCCCAGTTTGAAATTGACCGCCTGAACAGTCTGGGACTGCAGAATGAAACCTATCGTCCGCTGGAAGAACTTGGCCGCCAACATTACACCAGAAAAGGTAATTACCTGAACCTCAATATTGGCGCTAATTTCAAAATTATCAACGGACTGTCACTGGAGGTACGTTATCAGGCGGAGCGTATGGACACTACCATACAGCAGTTGTACCGTAAGAATGCCAACGTGGTAACAACGATGCTCAATGACGCTACTCCTGTCGGCTCCGCGTTGTCCCTGCTGCCGCTGGGCGGCCAGTTTAATGAAACAAGGGCCACCGTGGCCACCAATATGCTGCGGTTCCAGTTAAACTACGATAAACTGATTGGCGAGGATCATGAAATCCAGGCATTGGCCGGTGCAGAACGCCGCCAGCTAAGGAATACTTCTACCAATATCTACAAGTACGGATATGATGAGTTTAGTCTCAACTATAAACCGATAAACGAACTGGCGCTCGGCCAGCCACAGAAAAATACCCAGGCGATCTTCGGTCAATTCCAGCTGGACAGAACTAAAGAAAGAGGATTCCGTGACCAGGAAGACAGGTTTGTGTCTTTCTATGGTAATGCTTCCTATTCCTTTAAACGCAGGCTGACAGCATCCGGCAGTATCAGAATAGATCAGTCCAACCTCTTCGGAACAGATCCCAGGTATCAATATAAACCCATGTGGTCAGCAGGTTTGATGTATGTAGTGACCGATGGCGGTGATATTAGTTGGCTCGACCGTCTGGCGGTGCGTACCACCTATGGCGTGAATGGTAACATCCCTAAAGATGCAGGTCCTTACATGATCACCAAAGATGACGGGAACAACTACCTGACCAATGAATCACAGGCGTACATCTATAGTCCGCCTAATGCCGGATTACGCTGGGAAAAAACAAAAGTGGCCAATATCGGCATGGATCTCACTACGTTTGGCGGCAGGCTGTCCGGCTCAGTGGAGTTCTACAATAAAAACACTTCTGACCTGTTGGGTAACAGGGCAGCGGATCCCACGTTGGGCTGGAATTCCTTCATTGTCAACTACGGTAGTATGTACAACCGTGGTATAGATATCACCCTGACCAGCGTGAACGTTAAGACCCGTGATTTCAGCTGGAATACCACATTTAACTTCAACTACAACAAAAATGAGCTGACCAGGCTCGATGTGTCAGATAATTCATTATACGGGTATGTGTGGGACGTTCAGCGCCGTAAAGGAATTCCTTTGGATGCGTTGTACAGTGTCCGCTATGCCGGGCTTGACGCTACCGGTAAGCCACAGGCCTATACCAAAGACGGAAAGGTGGTGAAATCCCTGCAAGATCTGACAGTAGATGACCTGGTATATAGCGGCACCACAGTGCCTCCATATTCCGCTTCCCTTCAAAACACGTTGCATTATAAGGGCTTCGATCTCTTCTTTATGTTCATCTACTATGGCGGCCATGTGATGCGGGATGTAGTATCGCCTTACCTCACGAAGTTCCCTGAACTGAACTATACTTCCAACATGGACCGGTTAGCACTTAATTACTGGAAGAAACCAGGTGATGAACAAAACCCGGACATCGCGCCAGCCTATAATAACCTGGCTACTACCAATAACATTGCGGTGTGGGATGCTGCAGACAAACATATCAGCAAAGCGTCCTATATCAAGCTGCGCGATGTGATATTGAGCTATAACCTCCCGTCATCACTGCTGAAAAAGGCTTACATACAGAGTGCGCGGTTAAGTTTCCAGGTACAAAATGTTTGGCGTTGGTCTGCCAACAAACAAAACCTGGACCCGGAAGTATGGAACGGTACTGCTTTCAGTTCCATCACCAGAGGTCAATTGGTACCTCCCAGCTATACGATTGGTGTAAATGTTAATTTCTAAACGGAACAAACATGAAAAAAATATTCATACTGTTAATGACAGGCGTAGCGCTTTCAACATTGCCTGCCTGTAACAAATACCTCGACATAAAACCCAAAGGATATACTATACCTGAGTATTTTGACGACTATCAAAAACTGCTCAATAGCGTGTCGCTTGTAACGACAAGCGCTGCCTATCCGGGATATATCACAGATGATGTAACAGCAGGAGACGATATAGACGCCAATTCGAAAGCATCTTATTCGTTTTTAAGTGTATTTAAGCGTAACCTTTATAGTTTTTCTCCCGGGCAGATATTTGAACAGAAAGACACGGACACACAATGGGAGCCTTCCTATTCCCACATTTTTGTTTATAATACGATTATCAACAATGTGATGAAGGTGAAAGACGCTTCCGAAGAACAAAAAAAGCGGTTACGTGCGGAAGCGCAGGTAGGACGCGCATTTGAATATCTGACGCTGGTGAACATCTATGCTGAACAATATGATCCGGCTACCGCTTCTTCAGCGCTGGGCGTACCTTTGGTGTTATCGGAAGATATTAACCTGCCTTATGAAAGAAAAAGTGTGGCAGCAGTATATGCACAGATTAAACAGGATGTTGAAGAAGCCATACCTGATCTTCAGGAAAAAGCATTGTATAACACAAAGGCCATGAAAAGCGTAGCCTACGCATTTTTAAGCCGTATGTACCTGTATCTGGGAGATTACAAAACTGCCCTTGAAAATGCCAATAAGGCACTGGCGCAAAATAATTATCTGCAGAGTTATGCAGGTTATGCTACGAAAAATGGCACGTGGGGCCGCGTTTACAATACTGCTGATAATACAGCCTTCCCGGATGGTAATCTCAGCAAGGAGACGATCTGGCTGAAAATGGGCACTAACAGCTCTTCCCATATCTTCGAAGAAGTGTATGCCAGCACAGATCTGATTGGCGTATATAAAAAGGACCTGCCTGCAGGCGCCGTAGATAAGCGTTTGAGCTTGTTCTTTTGCGATGGCGAGGCCATGTTCGGCGGTAATAAGGTAACCTTTCCCGGTCGTATATTGTGGGCGCCCTACGTCGATCTTAACATGGGCGTCAGCACCCCGGAATTATACCTGAACGCTGCAGAATGCGAGGCCCGGGTTGGCAGTAAAGAAAGAGCGCTGCAACTGATCAATACCCTGCGCGACAACCGGATTACGAATAACCAGCCACTTGTAGCAGCCGATAATGAGGCCGCGCTCCGGCTGGTATTGGAGGAACGCAGAAGAGAGCTCGTATTTAGAGGCAGCAGCCGCCTGGCCGATCTGAAACGGTTGAACAAAGACGCCCGTTTCGCTAAAACCGTTACCCATACCCACAACGGACAGACCTATACGCTGCCGGCCAATGACAAGCGTTATGTGTTCCCGGTACCGCCAAAAGTGCTGGCGATGAATCCCGGTATCCCGCAATACGAACGTTAACTTTCATACAGCCCGGAGGTAGCCAGTCCTCCGGGCCCATCACCATTTTTTATGAAAAAGATATTATTAATGCTCTGCCTGCTGGTAGCGCTGAAAGGAATGGCCCAGGAAGAAATAGCGTTTAACAACGCCGCCTGGCAAGCCACCCTCGATCAGGCTGCCAAAGAGAACAAGCTGGTATTCCTCGATTGTTATACTTCCTGGTGCAGCCCCTGCAAATGGATGGAAAAGAATGTATTCAACGTACCAGCGGTTTACAACTACTACAATCAGCATTTCATCAACACTAAACTGGATATGGAAAAAGGCGAAGGCATAGAGCTTCGCAGTAAGTACAATGTCCAGTCCTTCCCTACTTATCTTTTTATCAACAGTAAAGGGGAAGTGATACATCGCACCGGTTCCCGCATGTCTGTGGAGGAGTTCCTGGAAGAAGCCCATATGGCCACTGACCCGGACCGCAGCATGTCGTCTCTCACTGCCCGCTACAATGCCGGCGAAAGAAGTGTGCCGTTCCTGCTGAATTACTATATGGCGGTGAATAGGTCCGACCGCCGTACGGCAGAGAAAATCGGTGAAGAAATCAGTACCAAAATCAATGATGCCGACCTGAATTCACCGCTGGGATGGAAGGTGATAAAAAATATCGCCCGTTCCGGAGATGACCGTCTGGGTAAATATTACCTGGTCAACCAGGCGCAGTTTGCCTCTTATGCCGGTCAGGAAGAACGCGATGCGCTGACTGACCGCCTTATCTCCAGCACCCTGTATCCAAAAATCTACGCCAGCGACGAAAAAGGCTTCTTTGAAGGATTGCAGCATTTCAAACAGTCCAAATCACCGGGAAGGCAGAAACAGGCCGTGATGCTGGAAGCGGAGTGGTACCAGCAACAAGGTAACGCCAAAGCATATGTGAAGCTGACTGACGCCGCCATGAAAGGTGTACTGAAGACCGATGCGGAGAAGCTAAGTTTCCTGGCGCGCCGCCTCAACGGCAAACGGGAAGCTGACCCAAAAACCGCCGCCTTCCTGCCACAGGCTTATAAAATGGCCAAAAGGGCCGCAGTGCTGGAGCCGGAGGAATACAGCATCCAGAGCACTTTTGGATGGGTATGCCTGACCATGAAGAAAAAAGAGGAAGGGCTGACAGCCGCCCGCAAAGCCAGAAAGCTGGCAGATGCCGAAACATCCAAAATCCAGAAACTGGCCCAGGGGCTGGTAGACGAACTGGAAAAATTATAATATAACTGACCATATCCCGTGAAAAAAAGGGTGTGGCCGCATGGCCGCACCCTTTCCTTTTAAAAAGGACTTGCATTATTTCGCTGCTAAAGTTATCTTCGCCCTCACCAACCATCTAGAATGGACACTTGTTACTTCCTGTTTGTAGCCCGCAAACAACAGGTAGCGATTCATGTCGGATTACAACACATATACGGATGATCAGCTTTGGAGCCAGATAACACTGGATGATCAGGATGCTTTTACAGCGGTGTACAACCGTTATTGGAAAGTGCTGTATGTCCGTGCCCGTAATATGCTGTCTGACAGCGATCTGGCGCAGGATATCGTGCAAGAGGTGTTCATCTCCCTGTGGCATCGCCGGCAGGAAGTGGAGGTGGTCCACCTGAAAGCCTACCTTTTTCAGGCCGTCCGCTTCCAGGAGCTGAAAGCCCTGCGTAATCTCAAATCCGACACTAATTTTTATGAAAGACTGGCCCATATCTCCAAAGACCTGCTCCAACATGAGCCCCTGGCTTTTAAGGAGCTGGATAGCGTCCTGCAGCGGGTATTGGCGACTTTCCCGGAAGACCAGCGCGCCATTTTCAGCATGAGCCGCGATGAAGGGCTTACCTACCGGGAAATTGCAGACCGGATGGAAATATCTGTCAAAACAGTGGAGAAGAAGATTTCCCAGGCGTTGCGTGCCATCCGCAAAGGCATGGACAGCGCTTTCCCGCTGTTGCTCAGTATAATGGCCGTAATGGAAAACAAAGGCTATTAACCTCGTGTGACCCACTTTTATAGAGGAATGATTATTTTTATAGTGCCAATTTATTAGCATTCCGATTTTAAGAAGATATCCAAATTGTCATTCATGAAGTTATCCTACAACAAAATCGCAGGAAAAAATACCCAACGCATAGAAGCCATCAGTGACGGAATATTTGCGGTGGCTATGACTTTGCTGGTATTGGAAATTAAAGTTCCGGCAGCAGAAGGTAAGCTCACAGAAGGGGAGCTTGCTCATGTTTTACTGGCCCAGATGCCGAGGTTTCTCGTGTATTTTCTGAGTTTTATGACCGCCGGTATTTTCTGGGTAGGCCAATCCGCTCAATTCGCCTACATCGAAAAAAGCGACAGGAACCTCAACTGGCTATCCCTGCTGTTCCTGCTGTTTGTGTCGTTGTTACCTTTTTCGACAGCATTTTTAAGTGATTATACGAATTACAGGTTTGCCATATTCGTTTACTGGTTTAATATATTGATGCTGGGCGTCAGTCTTTATATCAACTGGAGTTATGCGGTAAGGCACAGGTTCGTTGAAACCGAGAGCGATCTTGAAGCTATTAGTGGCGCAATAAAGCGTCGTATTATCGTAGCACAGTTGTTATATTTTGCCGGAGCTTTATTGTGTTTTATCAATACTTACCTGAGTATTGGTTTTATTATCCTTGTACAGCTCAATTACGCTTTCGGGATTGTTGCCGGGCGTAGAAAGCAGTAATCCGGTGGGGGTAAAAAGTTTAAAGGCACTCTGCAGGAGTACCTTTTTCAATACTGTAACCAGCTTAATTACCTGCCTGATATACCCCTCTGTCCATCGTTATCCCCAGCCGCTGATAAAATTCTGCCGGCTGAAAGCCGGTCCGTTTATATTCTTCGAATACTTTGGATTTGGCGTTGTCCAGGCTGGCCTGGTTTTTCCAAGTGGCGACGGTGACAATGGAAACCTGCCCGTTTTCTTGTTGCTGATAAACCTGGTCTGTAATAAAGTCTTCCAGTTGCCGGATGAAGCTCCGGTTGTAGTTCACGCGTTCCATAAATTCGGGCACCGCTTGTGCCGGTACCGTGAATCTATCAATAAAATACACCTGCTCCTGTTTGGCCGGTGCTGCAATATCCGCCGGCAATATGCCTATTTGTTGCAGGAATCCCAGCCTGTCTGTCAGTATTTCATGAGAGACGACTTTCCCGTTTTTAAAGGTGTAGATACCTGTTCCTTCGCTGGTAAGGGACTTATGGGTGGGTGCCATTCCGAGATAGGGCGTCTGATGGGTGCAGGTCATTTTTTGTTTTACAAACACTTTATCGCCCTCTGCGGCCATGCTGACAATCATCCATTGGGCATCCGGAAAGGTCTGTAGCAGGGTGGTCAGCTGGCCCATAAAGCCGGATATGCCTTTGGCTCCCAGGCTATTGGCGTAGTCTGCTGATACCAGCTGGTCTATTTTGTCCAGTTGCCGGCGGTTCAGCATTTGTTCATAGAATTCGGTGATGGCGGCTTTGTGTTGTTGTACGGTATCCATGGTTAATTCGTTTTTGTGCTGCATATTTTTGATCTGTGAATGAGCGGTGTTACCTGCCAGCAGCAGGGCGCACAGCGATAATCGGATGATCATTGTACTATTGTTTTAGTACCACAAAATTGGGGAATACCGTCACTGAAGCATTGTAAAAAATCATTGATTTTACCAGAAGGAGGGCGCCTGGAAGAAGGCGGTGGGGGTCAGTCCTGTGAACTGTTTGAAGCTGCGGTTGAAATGTGCCTGGTCGAAGTAGCCAGCGTCCAGCGCAAGACGGGTTAGGTTCCTGTCTGCCGGTGGCTGCTGAAGGACGGCCCTCATCCGGATGATAGAGGCCATTTGTTTCGGCGTGGTGCCCATCACCTTCCGAAAGCGTTTTTCAAAAGCGTCCTGGCTGATGAAATGGGCCGTCGCCAGTGCTTTCATATTTACGTCGCCGTTAGCCGCGTGTATTTGGTGCAGCGCATGCAGTACCAGCTCGTCCTGTTTCGGGAAACGCAACTGCGCCAGCAGAAAATTATCCAGCAGCAGTACCCTTTGTGCATCACTGGCGGCGACTGACAGCTGTTCTTCCAGGTCTGTTAGCTGTTGCGGGTTGATGAAATGGTCCAGCGAAACGCTGTGTCCAAACAGTTCATGCAACGGTGTTTTGAAGAACGCTGCCGCGCCGGTGGCTTTGAACTGCACAATGATGGCGGCAGTATCAGGTTGGTAGTTAATCAGCCGGACAGTGTTTCTCAGGCCGGAGATAACGGAGGCAGGCAGCGTAATGGCCGGCTGTTCACCTTCAATGTAGCGCAGTTGCCCTTTAAACCGGAACGCGATGGTCGGCGTGGTGTCCGGCAATACACGGTTCACCTTTTCATCCCGGCTTTCTATGATCCGGTAAAGCTGAATGAAAGGCTGAAGCGGTGGTGATGGCAGGTATGTCTTCATAACAAGATGAAGATAGGTATTTTATTGTTGAATGTGGTCTTAGTGTGTCTGTAATAAAGCCTGATTAAGTCTTGGTAGGGACTTAACCAGGCTATTTTCTACTGTACATGTACAGCTAAATGTGATTAAGCGTCAAACTCATCGCTGCCATCGCGGCAATGCTTAATGCCGTCATTTACCAATACCCATGGAATACAAGTACCGTCTTTACATGCGAAATATTCCGGATAGCAATTGTCTTGTACTCCTCCTCCTACTTTTTTCATGTCGTCTAATGACAGTTTTTGAATGTCAAATGCATTTAAGTTTTTTAATGATATTTTTTTCATAATGGTGAAATTGAGATTAAAACACGATACCCTCCTTCTCCGGGGTATCTTCAGAGAGTCTTTTACAGGGAGCCTTCTGTGTCGGGGATCGTTTGCAACCGTCTCCGACTATTTTCCTAGAAAAAATTCTTTAATTCGGCCGGGTCATAATTATCGGGCAGCTCTTTTCCATTGATGAATATGGTAGGAGTAACCCTGATCTTCATCGTTTTGCACCAGTTGCGCATGGCATGTATTTTCTCCCTTTGTTCCTGCAACTCTCCGTTCATCGGGTATTTTTGAGAAAATGTAGTGTAGTCCTTATCGGTAGCCAGGTACCAGTCGTCCAGTGCATGTTGGACTTTTTCGCCGCCATACTTTTGTTGTATGGCCAACAGATGTGCCACCGGCGCAGTTCTTTTGTCATTGTTCTCTCCCGTGGCAATGAAAATGATGCGCAATTTTACATCAGGATTATTTTGAATGATATGTTTCAGTTCTGGATGGGCTTTGGAACATGGACCACAATAAGGATTGCATACTTTAATAATTTCGTTCGTGGCATTAGGGTTACCCAAGGTGATGCCCATGTTGCTGGCCGGAATGCTGATCCGTTCGCTCTTATCAAGCAGGGCTCCAAATATCTGTGGGTTGTATTTTAATGTTTTCCATTTCTGTTCATATCCTTTGCCAGCACGCGCATTTCTGAGTTCCGGTATTACGGTATTGGTGATAAAAAGAAAGAATAGCCCTGTAAGCAGGGCAATCACAATGCTGTATGGTGTAACATAAATTGTGGCAAGGGAGCTGCCCCATAAGTAATAGCCAGCGATCAAAGCATTGATGGCTAGGACCACCTGTACCGTCAGGCAAAGTGAACACCACTGCTTTGCTACTTTCCATTGGTAATAAACAGAAAAGAAAACGTATGGTGCCGCGAGCAGTGAAAGGGCCGAGCATATCAGCATAAAGCTGGTATCAGCAGGAAAGAGCACCTGTATTGAGAAAAAAGCAGCAAAGAATGCAAAACCCCATACCGACCAGCTTATTCCGAGAAGCGCAGCTCCCGAGGATGTCAATATTGCATTACAGTTTACTTTCTTGCTGCCGCCGCATACCTCCCTGATAAAAGGATTGTGTTCATCTACTTCATTCCAGATCAGCAGAGATGTCGTTGCCAGTCCCAGGAAGGAGGATAGCAAAAATCCTGATGCACACCAGCGGACTATGTCGGTAGAGAAAAAAATTATATTGCCAGCAGCAAACGCGGCAGCTGCAAATGCGAGGAATAATGGGACTATTTGAGCCACTAAACCGTTATATTGTTTCTTCCTGTTTGCTACTAGATTGGATTCATGCTTCGGCGCAGAGGTATCCATCAGAAGAATAATGTTCTTGTCGATCTTCTCAAATTCTTCCAGCGAAAGAAGAGCCAGTTTATTTGTAAGTGGATTGAGATATTCTATAGTATCAGCTTCTGTTCGTGTTACAATCGTGAAATGTATCTCGGGCCAGTCTTCCTGCTGTATAGAACAGATGAATGGCGTTTCAAAATCACTGTAGCGATACCTGCCTTTTTGTATGGCAACCGATTCAATACCATACAAAAAAAGTATGTCCTTGAGTGATAACAGCGAAGGAAAGCTTATATGCTGTCGCAGGGCATCGGCAAGTCCTCTTACTGTAAAGTTAACTTTCAGCATTTCCAGTAAAAAGTGACAGACATTAAAAACGTTACCCTGCTTCCTGCCGGTGATTATTTTGAGTAGTTGCATAGTACAATAGGTTGACCTTAGGGTATTCTGAAAATATTGAAAAAAAGTAATATTGAAATATTTTTATTAGTGTAGATAAGTTTACTGAAGATCATTGTGCTGCTAGCCAATAAACGTAGTCGCCTCAAAAGCAGTATGGTAGTGTGAATTCAGGGTTGCGATTTTCAAAGAAAGAGCTAATTTTTCAGAAGCAGATTTGACGTCCGCTGATTTTAAAAATTCGGATTTGGCGATTTGGGGTGATAAATCCGGAATTAATAAGATGAAGGCGCCGGCAACAAAACGACTGCCAGCGCTTTACACCAGGCATGTTTTATTGCACAGAAATCTTAGCTATGGCAACTTTTGATTTGCCCATCATCCGGTCTGTTTTTCCAACTACGTACATATCATTACCGATAATGGCTCCTAACCGAGGCATGGCAGTAGGTACGTCGGCGTTACTGAATAATACTTTTCTTTTCAGTTTGCCGGAAGCTTCGTCGATATTTAAAATAAAGCAATCAGACTTGGCAAAACGGCCGATCGTTCTGGCTTTCTGGCCTGCCTGGGTGACAGCGCTGTTTTTAGGACTGTCATTAAACAGGAGCTGGATGGTACCTGAAGCCTGGAGTGCGCCAAAACCTGAATAGAAAGGCCTGTTGCCTTCCAGGAAATAGCTGGTGTTGAAGCCAATGCCGGTAGCCATGGTGGAGGAAGGGCCTTGTATAATTTCCCGTTGGCTTTTAGGCAGCACTTGTAACCATCCGATGTTACCTGCGTTATCGATCTTGCACATCATAAGATCGCCACAGAGGTAGGTGGAATAGGTGGTGGACCGCCATTGTCCGGATGGGCCGTTAACACTGCCGCTGCTGCTGTAGCTGGAGGTAGTGGTTACAAAATGACGGTATTGTTCAGCCAGGATAACAAGGCCACCATCTGCGGTATAAAAGATTTTCCGGAACTGCATGTTTTTGGAGAAGCCCTCTCCTTCATCTTTCATTTTACTCAGCTCTTCTCTCATTTTCCGCTCTTCCCTGGTTTCTTCTTTATCGTCATCAGCATCATCATTATCTGCTTTGTCAGCATCGCCGGACAACAGTGAGTTGTTGATTTGTTTTTCACTGGTAGATATTATTTTCCCGTCATTCACGTTGATTCGTTGCACCAGCAGCCCATCAATTGTTTTACCTTTTTTCGCATTGCTGTAGAAGGCGGCCAGGACAAGGTCTTTGTTCTTTTCCTGTACTAATTTGGTGCTGAAGAGCCATCTTCCGTTGAAGCTGGTGTTGATCTCCGATTGTTGTTTTCCTTTTTCGTCATAGATGCGGATATTATAGTTGGTGAAGTCAAGGAATTTCTCTTTTTTCTTTCTGCCTTCTTCGTATTCATACATACGTCCTACTAGTACAACTTTGCGGTCGCTGGTATACAACACGTCTTCCAGCTGGTATTTTTTACGTTCAAATTCATTCCTGAGCGTAATTGGTTTGGCGGTAGCTCTGAGGTTTTTATCGAGTTCCTGAATTTTATACTCATTGTTTTCTGTTCCTTGCACACTGCTTACGATCAGGATTTTGCTGCTGTCTGTATTGTAGTCGATCTTGAAATCAATGTCATCACTTTTCTCATCTTTCTGGAAGGTGGCCACTTCCCTGAATTCCCCGGTCAGTTCTCCGGTGTTCTTGTTTACCGCAGCGGCATACAGGGCAAGTGTCCTGTCCCGGCGGCTATAGTCGGATGAAAACATAAACAGTTTGTCTTCACAGGGAAAGAACTGTACGAATTCTTTGCCTCTCAGCTCCTTGTTAAAATCATTGCGGTATATTTCCGTTAGATTTTTATCCACTTTTACGAGGGCCGCGGATTCTCTCAGTGTGGCGCCTACTACGAAGTAGGCTTTCAGGGCCATGTGACTTTCCTGGAGATAAACGCCGCTGTTGTCGGCATGTATGACCTGCAGGTCAGTGCTGCCTTTGCGGAGTTTAAAGTCTTCTCCCCATTTGACAGATGTTTTCTGGGAATGGGCAACGATGCTGGAAATTGCCAGGCACAGGGTTAGGTAAATACGTTTCATTGGGATCTTTTAGGTATAAGGAATTATGTCTGGAGTGTAAAGTTATTCTTTTTAAGCATACCGCGATGTTTGTGTGCTGTTTGTCAGCGTATCAGGTATTCTTCAGCAGGATTATAATTACCGGAAGCATATGATGCTGCTGACAATAATAATACCTGGCAGGCTTAAAGGCAAGCCTGCCAGGTATTTAAGACAACAGCGGGAAGCGTGGATAGCCGCCCGGAAATTTTGGGCTGGATAATTTTACAGCGTCACCGTCACCTGAACAGTGCTGCTCTTGTATTGGCCCAGTGTATTTCCGGCTACTAACCTGAACACATATACGCCGCTCACCATATTGGTCACTGCTGTAGTTGCTGTGTTTGGTGTAACGATCACAGATGCGCCTGTTACGGCCTGGGGGCCTACAGGTTTGGTTTTCCTGAATCCCTGTATAACTGCGGTGTTGTTGGGCAGGTAATAGTTGTTGGTATCTACGTTGGCCATCGCCATAGTGAGGTACTGAACATTTGCATCAGCCCCTGCCAATGGTCTGGTTACAATTTTGTCGTATCCATAATCCTGCGGATTTTCCGTGTATACATAGAAGCTGTCATAATTATCACCACCGGCATTGTTCCGCGGAGCCATCAGGATATTGCGTTTCATGATCACCTGCAGATTGTCGGTGCCGGACACGCTGCCGGATTTATTGTTATATCCGTTTACCCTTACCAGTGACCCGTTCCCACATCTGGAAAATGTATTTCCTTCTACTGTAACCTGGCCCGGATGATTTTCTGTGTTATTGGACCCTGACCTTGCAGCGATGGAGGCCATATCGCCGCTCACATTCGATGCGTCTGTATTATAGCAGAGATTGTTTTTGAAGATATGTCCGGTACCGGTGCCATAAAACTGAAAATGTTCTCCCCAGGCATCATGGGTGATATTGTCGTGAACATTGCTGGTTTCAGACCGCCCGCCGATTAGAATCCCGCCGTTATGATTGGCTCTGTCAGGAACATTGACAGATGCCCAGTTGACAACTTCGTTTTGATAGACCTCTATATTCTTACAGGCTGAAATCTGAATACCATCTTTACCGGTATTTAATATCCGGCCATTCCACACCTTGACATTACTGATCATAATGGGTTGCTTGTACCGGTTGCTGTCTGCCGGAGGTGCATCGTATGGGCTCTGATTATAGGGCGTGTTACTGATTAAGTCCCAATAAGTAGCGGTATGTCCAATGTACAGGCCTTCATTGTAAGGGCTATCGATGACAAAGTCGTGTATCAGTATGTCCTGCAATGTTGTATTGGGATACCATGATGCGCTTTGTCCGGATACGGGGTCGGTCTTGGCTACGATGCAGGTGCCACCTTTTGTTGCCGTAAAATAGCAGATCTCGAATTGCTCGGAAAACGCATCAAATGACAGGTTCCTGTAAGCAGAGCGATAAGGTTCGCCGCCGCCGTCAGTATTGACTTCGGACCCTGTAAAAAGCAGGTTGTTCCAATGGGTCCCGGCAAAAATAAAGTGTTTGGAGTTGGAGGTTTGCAATGCATAAGCTGGTCCTCCGTTTGCGGCCCATGTGGTATTACCGATCCGCGTGGTTTGGCCGGCCGGGTTCCTGAAAACGATCGGGTTGGCTGCTGTGCCCTGCACATTGTTTAATGTTACAGACCTGAAGTTTCCGTCCAGTATGATCAGATCACCGGGTTGGGTATTCGTGTTGTCAAAGACGATATCCCCGGCCCCGGAGGGAGTAAAGGTCCTTGTCCTCAACGGTGTAAATGAGCCTCCGTTAAAGCCAGTGCCAATGGGTTCTGCGGGGCCGGACTGTTTCGACCACCGATACGATGTGATGGAATTGTTGGGATCACTGGCAACTCCCTGTAAGTTGGTATTGGCTACAGAGAGGGTTTGATCGGGCCCAGCATTCACCACGATCGTGTTGGTGATATCATTTGCCCAGGCGGGAAATCCGTCTGCATCCACTTTGAGCATCTGGCCGACTGTTCCTGCGGGAATTCGGCGCATGTTCCCATCTGCGCCACGGGCGTACATGTCACCATAAGCATCTTCACTGTTTGTTTCTGTAATTAAAGCGTCCATCAATTGGAGGGTGTTGATGCCGGACATGTCTTCGGATTCTTTATGCAGCACTTTGGATGGCTGCTCATTCTTTAGGGTCATCTTGTTCAAATTAGTTTTGAGGTTATTCCACTAATTTAACAAACGCATACGCACTCTATTTACGTAGCGTTCGGCGTTTCCGATAACACTGAAAACAAGGAAGAGACAGGCTTACGCCTGTCCCTTGAAAACCGCTGGTGCAGCTTGTTTTATGGATGTGCTGTGTATTAATCCTTCAGTCCCAGGTAAGCTTTTACTTCGTTGTAATTGTTCCAGTTGACAGTATTTGTTTTCCTTGCAGCAACGCCGCCAGGTATAAGGATATACCGGTATTGGCGGCGTTTTACACCAGCATTATTTTGCACGGTGCTAATATCTCCGTTGGACTCTAATTGTATCGCCTGTTGATAGGCAACATAGCTGATGTAAAGGCCGCTCCTTAAATCGGTGTATGGCAGGGAGGTGATCACCGGATCGGCAGCGGAGTTCTGGTTGACATATACTTTCAGTTCACCGGAGTTCAGTATGCTGGTCGTTAATTTTGGAGCTGTGATAATGGCATAGTAACCCAATGTGTCAATGGTGCCACCGGCACGATGAACAGTATCGGGTTTATAGGCAACATCGAGCCAATCGGAATAGATGACATTGGCGGTGCCTGGGTCGCCCTTGGAGCCGCCAGGGCCGCCGGCGCCGGTATCACCTTTATCGCCTTTGTCGCCTTTTTGTCCTTGCTGGCCGGCAGGACCGGGATCGCCTTTTTTGCTACAGGAGGTAATAGATGATACAGCTGCTGTTATCAGCAGCAGAAAGGTGAGGGAATACATTAACTGTTTCATGGATCAGATAATTTAAATTTTGGAGATTTTATTAAAAGGTGGCTAAGACGATCTGAATAGGTGAAATCGGTATAGGAGCTCTCTGGTGCTGGCTGCGCTGGTATCGGGATATAAAGAAAAAACCCTGACGATCGGTGATCATCAGGGCATGGTGGCGGAGAAGAAGGGATTCGAACCCTTGATAGGCTTTCACCTATACACACTTTCCAGGCGTGCCAGTTCAACCACTCCTGCACTTCTCCGTGATTATCTTTGAAACGTTGCTGAAGGGGTTGAGTCTTCCGTTTCAGGGTTGCAAAGATAATCCTTTACTTTTATTTACCAAGTTTTTTTTAGGCTTTGTCATAAAGCTTCCAGATGGCTCCGCCGATAAGCCCGCCAATAACGGGGCCTACGATGAATATCCAGAGATGGGCCAGCGCATCGCCACCTACGAAGAGTGCCGGACCGATGCTGCGGGCTGGGTTTACAGACACGCCGGTAATGGGAATGCCCACGATGTGGATCATGGTCAGGGAGAGACCGATGGCTACGCCTGCCAGTGCGCCGTTGCTGTTGTTTTTGCTGGTGGCGCCATGGATCACTACCAGGAAGATAGCGGTGAAAACGATTTCAAAGATCAGGCCGCTGGCTACATTGTAGTGGTCCTGATAGTTGTCGCCGATACCGTTCTGTCCCAGTCCGTTGGCTGCCAGGGAATACTCGGCCCTGCCGCCTGCGATGCAGTAGAGGATGCCTGCCGCGGCAATAGCGCCCAGTATCTGCGCAACGATGTAAGCGCCCGCATCTTTACCGGAAATTTTGCCGAAGGCCAGCATGGAAATGGTAATAGCCGGGTTAATGTGGCATCCGGAGATATGGCCGATGGCATATACCATCGTCAGCACCGACAGGCCGAAGGCAAAAGAAATGCCCAGAAGACCTACGTGACTGCCGGCGATTACGGCGCTGCCGCAACCGATCAGCACCAGCACCAGCGTGCCGAAGAATTCTGCAATGAACTTTTGCGTTAACGAAACATTCATACTTTGGAGTTTTGTGGTGATAGAAACACTTTACAGATCAGGGATGGAATAGGCTTGATAATTAAATATAGAAAAAAAATTGCAATAAAAAAGCAGAAAGTATACTGTTTCAATACTTTCTGCTTTAATTCTCTTTTATATTCGTATTAATACACTTCTATCGGCGTCAGTTCACCACGCAGCGAAGTTTCGATCATTTTTTTGCATTCTGCTTTGGTAAGGCCCTGTCCCAGTACAAACATCAGCTTGGTCACCGCTGCTTCAAAGGTCATATCATGACCGCTGACAACGCCTGCTTCCACCAGGTGCTGGCTGGTTTCGTATTTGCCCAGTTCCACGGAGCCGCCATCACATTGGGTGATGTCTACCACGATAGCGCCGTTATCGATCACTTTTTTGATGCTTTCAATGAACCATGGCTGGGTATTGGTATTACCACTGCCAAATGTCTCCATGATCACGCCTTTCAGGCCGGGAACGCTGAGAATGGCTTCCACGGCGCTGCGGGTGATGCCAGGGAACAGCTTCAATACAGTGATATTGGTTTCCAGCTCCTTATGTACTTTCAGCGGCGCGGAAGGTGTGGGCAGAATAAATTGCTGTTTGTATTTGATGTCTATGCCTGCTTCCGCCAGCTGTGGATAGTTCATGGTATAGAACGCTTCAAATTTTTCGGCGTTGTATTTTTTGGAACGGTTGCCGCGGAAGAGGGAGAAGTCGAAATAAATACATACTTCCGGTACCATCGATGCCTGACTGCCGTTGTTATGCCGTGAGCAGGCTATTTCCATGGCAGTGATAATGTTCTCCTTCGCGTCGGTACGGATTTTACCGATGGGCAGCTGTGAACCGGTGAGGATAACGGGTTTGGACAGGTTCTCCAGCATGAAGCTCAGTGCGGAGGCGGTAAACGCCATGGTGTCTGAGCCGTGAAGAATCACAAATCCATCGTAGCGGTCGTAACGGTCTTCAATGATACTGGCCAGTTCCACCCATATTTCCGGCTGCATGTCTGAGGAGTCGATAGGCGGGTTGAACGCATACACGTAAAAATCAATCCCCATCCGGTATAGTTCCGGTAAATTGTTCCGTATTTCATTGAAGCCGATCGGGCGGAGCGCTTTGGTCTTGTCATCGTAGATCATGCCTACTGTGCCGCCCGTGTAGATTATCAGAATTTTACTCATTGTCTAACTGCCAGTTGCCCGCAAAGTTACCCTCTAAACAGTTAGAGCGTTTTGAATAATTTGCGTGCATTGCTGCTGGTAATAGCGGCTACGTCTTCTATTTTTAGATTTTTTATATCTGCCACCTTTTCACCGATCAATGGGATATAGGCACTTTCATTACGTTTGCCACGGTAAGGCACCGGTGCCAGGTAAGGCGCGTCCGTTTCCAGTACGATGTGTTCCAGGTCAATGTTTTCGATGATTTTGTCGAGCCCGGATTTTTTAAATGTGGCCACTCCCCCGATGCCCAGGTAAAATCCGAGGCCGATGATCTCTTTAGCTTCTTCCAGCGTACCCGAAAAGCAGTGGAACACGCCGCTGAGATTGCCGTCCTGTAAGGTTTTTACTTCGTTTATGCATTCCCGTGTGGCCTCGCGGCTATGGATGGACACGGGCAGTTTGTATTGCTTCGCCAGTTGCAGCTGCTCCCGGAACGCCTGGTACTGCTGCTCCGCCAGCGACTTGTCCCAGTAAAAATCCAGCCCTATCTCTCCAATGGCCTTGAAGGAGCGGTGTATCAGCCAGTCTTTGATAAGCCGCATCTGATTTTCCACGTCCGGCTTCACATAACAGGGGTGCAGCCCCATCATGGCAAAACAGTTTTTGGGATACGCAGCTTCCAGTTTCAGCATGGCGGTAATGGACGATTCGTCAATATTAGGCAGCAGCAGGGTGGTCACCCCGGCATCCAGGGCACGTTTCACCATTTCCTGCTGGTCGGCCAGAAATTCATCCGAGTATAAATGGGCGTGCGTATCGATCCAGAACATGATAAAAATATTTGTTAAATTTCTATTTTTTGTAATATTTAATAGGTATCTTGGTTTCGCAAAGGTAAATCCTGAAAAACCTAATTTAAAAAAACTATACCATGAAAAGCTATTTCAGTACAAATCGTGTGCTGGCAGGTACCATCGCTGTGGTGGCGGTGGCGACCCTTTTCTTCGCCTGCAAAAAAGAAGTGACCACCGATGCGGCGACCAACAACGAAAACGACAACAACACGCTGGTAGTGGCCTCCCACGAAACACAGGTGCAGGGCATGTATGGCGATTTATTTGAAACAGCCGCTATCGCGGCAGTAGACCAGAACGTGGCCGGCAACGTCCGTAAAGCGGATTATGCTGATTATGCCAACGTCACCGGCTGCCCTTCCATCCTCATCAGCAGCGCAGATCCCACCGTATGGCCCAAACAAATGACCATCGATTACGGCGACGCCTGCCGTGACAACTACGGCGTTACGCGCAGTGGTAAGGTATACATCAATTTCACCGGTTTCCTGTTCGCTAACGGTACCCGCGTGGAAATCACCCTGGAAGGATATAAATACAACGGCATCCCTGTCGCCGGCAAAAACGTCATCTCCGGTATCAGCTATAACACCACTACCGGTGTTAAATACACATCAGAAATAACCGATGGCCGCGTAAGCTACGCCGATACGCTGATCGTAGGTTATACCAGCAAGAAGACCGTGACACAAACCGCTGGCGCAGGCACCCCTACACCTAATGATAACGTGTACAGCCTCGAAGGTAATGCAGCCCTCACCTACGTAAAAGGCGGACCAACCGGCAGCGCTACCATCACCACCCAGTCGCCGCTGATAAAGGCCACCGCCTGTAAATGGGTAAGCCAAGGCAAGCTGTTGGTGGCTTACAACAGCCTCTCCGCAGTAATCGACTACGGTAACGGGGTATGTGATGATAAGGCAACCATCACTATCAACGGCGATAAAGTAAGGGAAGTAACGTTAAAATAAAGCCACTCAACAAAATCATATTACCGCCCGGGGCCTGTGGTCCCGGGTTTTTTATTAGTGGATGGCGGCCATGTTGTAGCCCTGCTTCTTGCAATATTCCAACACCCGCGGCAACGCATAAGACATCCGGTCCCATGCTTTGGTGCTGTCATGGAACACCACAATAGAACCCGGCTTCATTTTGAAAACCACGTTCTGTACACAGGCTTCGCCATCTATCTCCTGGTCAAAATCTGCGCTCAGTACGTCCCACATGATGATTTTGGTGCCGGGGACGGTCCTTTTCAGCTGTTTTACCTGGAATGGCGTAATCCTGCCGTAGGGTGGCCTGAAAAGCGGTGAGCTGATGTATTTCCCCGCTTCGAGGATGTTTTCAATATACTTGTCAGTACTGGTCTTCCAGCCGTTCACATGATTATGGGTATGATTGCCTGTGCTATGCCCTGCTTCCAGTATCTGCTGATAGATGTCCGGATGCTCCACCACATTTTTACCGATACAGAAAAACGTGCCTTTGGCATCATATTTTTTCAGCTGTTCGAGGATGAACGGGGTGGCTTCCGGATGGGGGCCATCATCAAAAGTCAGGTACACATTACTGTTTGCAGGAGAAAGGTCCCATATGCAGCTTTTGTACAAAGCTTTCAGTATGCCGGGTGTTTTGGTAAGATAGAACAAGCGCTTTGACTTTTAGCAGTGAGCTGATGACCGCAAGATAGGTTAAAAGCACTAAAGCCCATGACAGAAACCTAAATGCTATTTCCTTACCTTTGCGATCTATGGATAATAAAAAAGTAAGAGTGCGTTTTGCTCCCAGTCCTACTGGTGGCCTACATCTTGGAGGTGTTCGCACTGTATTGTTCAACTATTTGTTTGCAAAGCAGCATAAAGGCGACTTTATCCTGCGTATCGAAGATACTGACCAGACCCGCTATGTGCCGGGCGCGGAAGAATATATTAATGAAACGCTGCGTTGGTGCGGCCTCTCCCCCGACGAAAGCCCTGCGGCAGGCGGCCCTTATGCCCCGTACCGCCAGAGCGAGCGTAAACCGCTGTACCGTCAGTATGCGGAGCAATTGGTACAATCCGGTCATGCCTATTACGCATTTGACACCCCCGAAGAACTGGAGAGCATGCGTGAAAGGCTGAAAACGCCTGAGAACCCGCAGCCTCAGTACAATCACAGGATCAGGGAAAAAATGCGCAACTCCTTCTCCCTCTCCGAAGCGGAAGTAAAGGAGCTGCTGGCCAGCAATACCCCGCACGTTATCCGTATAAAAATGCCTGCCGACCAGGAGATGACCTTCACCGATATGATCCGCGGTGAAGTGACTTTCAACACCGGCCAGGTAGATGATAAAGTTTTGCTGAAAGCGGATGGTATGCCTACCTATCACCTCGCGGTGGTGGTAGACGATTACCTGATGAAAATAACCCACGCCTTCCGTGGTGAAGAATGGCTGCCTTCTGCACCCGTTCACATCCTCCTGTGGAAACACCTGGGCTGGGAAGCGGATATGCCGCAGTGGGCGCACCTGCCGCTGATCCTCAAGCCGGACGGCAACGGTAAACTCAGCAAACGCGATGGCGACCGCCTCGGTTTCCCGGTATATGCCATGAACTGGACAGACCCGCGTTCCAACGAATTCACCAAAGGTTTCCGCGAACTGGGATTCCTGCCGGAAGCCTTCATCAATATGCTGGCAATGCTCGGCTGGAACGACGGCACCGAACAGGAAATTTTCTCCCTGGAAGAACTGGTCAACAAGTTCTCTATCGACCGTGTACACAAAGCCGGTGCTAAATTCGACTTTGAAAAGGCGAAGTGGTTCAACCACCAGTACCTGCATCATAAAGACAACGAAAGCCTGGCCCGCCTCTTTGCACCAGTGCTGGAAGAAAAAGGCGTAAAAGCACAGCCTGAATATGTGGCCACTGTAGCCGGACTGGTGAAAGAACGCTGCTATTTTGTGAATGAAATTTGGGACCACGGCTTCTTTTTCTTTGAAGCGCCGGCCGCTTATGATGAAGCTGCCGTAAAACCCAAATGGAATGCGGACAAAGCCGCTTTCTTTACCGCCTGGTCTGAAAAACTGGATGATGTTTCCGCTTTCACGGCGCCTGAACTGGAAGCCAGCTTTAAAGCGCTCGCAGCAGAAAAAAACATCAAAATGGGCGAACTGCAGCTACCTTTCCGTATTATGCTCACCGGCGGCAAATTCGGTCCTCCGGTATTTGACATTGCAGCCACAATAGGACTCACAGAAACCCGTACCCGCATTGCCAAAGGCGTAGCGGCTTTTAACAGCTGATAACCTGATTATCATAAAAGAGAAGGTCCCGTTGATATGACATCAACGGGACCTTCTCTTTTATGATATATGCTTAGGCTTTGCCTTTCTCTTTTGCCCAGGCGTCTTTCAGGGTAACGGTCCTGTTGAACACCACTTTTTCCGGTGTGCTGTCAGGATCTACCGTGAAATAACCCTTACGCATAAACTGGAAACGGTCGCCAGGTTTTGCCTGCAGCAGGGATGGTTCCACATAGGCTTCTTTGATCACCTGCAGGGAGTCCGGATTGAGGAAGTCTTTGAAGTCGCCCTCTTCTGCGCCGGGGTTCTCTGATTTAAAAAGACGGTCGTACAGGCGTACCTCGGCAGTGGCCGCATGTTCGGCGCTTACCCAGTGGATAGTGCCTTTTACGGTCATACCGCTGTTGTCTCCGCCGCTTTTGGTGTCCGGCAGATAGCTGGCGTAGATCGTGGTGATGTTGCCATCAGCATCTTTTTCCACGCTTTCCCCTTTGATGATGTAGGCGTTTTTCAGGCGTACATGCAGACCGGGGCCCAGTCGGAAGAATTTCTTCGGTGGTTCTTCCATGAAGTCTTCCCTTTCGATATAGAGCGTTTTGCTGAAATGCAGGGTACGGCTGCCGGCGGAAGCATCTTCCGGGTTGTTTTCGGCGGGCATTTCTTCCACCTGTCCGTCGGGATAGTTGGTGATCACCAGTTTAACCGGGTCCAGTACGGCCATCACGCGGTTGGCTGTTTTATTCAGCTCTTCGCGGACACAGAATTCGAGCAGGCCGAGGTCGATCATCTGCTCACGTTTCTGTACGCCCACGCGCTCGCAAAACTGGCGGATGCTGTCAGGAGTATAGCCACGGCGGCGCAGGCCGCTGATAGTAGGCATGCGGGGGTCATCCCAGCCGCTTACATATTTTTCTTCCACCAGCTGTTTCAGTTTTCGTTTACTCATCACCGTATAGTTCAGGTTCAGGCGGGAAAACTCGTACTGATGGCTGGGGAATATTTCCAGTTCTTTGATAAACCAGTCGTACAATGCACGGTGGGGAATGAACTCCAGCGTACAGAGGGAATGGGTAATATTTTCAATGCTGTCGCTCTGGCCGTGGGCGAAATCGTACATCGGGTAGATGCACCATTTGTCGCCGGTGCGGTGGTGGTGCGCATGTTTGATCCTGTACATAAGGGGATCGCGCATGTGCATGTTGGGAGAAGCCAGGTCTACTTTGGCGCGAAGGGTTTTTTCACCGTCTTTGAATTCGCCGGCGCGCATCCGTGCAAACAGGTCCAGGTTTTCTTCCACTGACCTGCTTCTGGCAGGGGTAGGCGTGCCAGGCGTGGTGGGCGTGCCTTTGCCGGCGGCAATTTCTTCGGCAGTGGCATCTTCCACGTAAGCCAGTCCTTTTTTGATCAGCTTTACGGCAAATTCATACAGCTGTTCAAAATAATCGGAAGCATACAATTCTTTGTCCCACTCATAACCCAGCCAGCGGATATCTGCCTTGATAGAATCCACATATTCAGTGTCTTCTGTGACAGGGTTGGTATCGTCAAAGCGGAGATTGGTTTTGCCATTGTATTTCTGGGCCAGGCCAAAGTTCAATGCGATAGACTTGGCGTGTCCTATATGGAGGTAGCCGTTGGGTTCGGGCGGAAAACGTGTCAGCACACGTCCGCCATGGACGCCGTTAGCAATGTCGTCTTCTACGATCTGTTCTATAAAATTGAGTGACCTTTCTTCGCTCATAAGAAAAATTAAATATGTCTGCAAAGGTAGCAAAAATAGCGCTTAGCTTTTAGTAACGGCTAATCCTTATCTTTACGACCTTAATTTTTAAGAATGGTCAACCAGTTAAATCGTCCTGTTCGTGTGTTGGTAGCTAAAGTCGGCCTCGATGGCCATGACCGCGGCGCCAAAGTGATCGCTGCCGCCCTTCGGGATGCCGGTATGGAAGTTATTTATACCGGATTAAGACAAACCCCCGAAATGGTGGTGAATGCCGCCCTCCAGGAAGATGTGGACGCGATCGGCATCAGTATCCTCTCCGGCGCACATATGACCGTTTTTCCTAAAGTGATAGCCCTCATGAAAGAAAAAGGCTTGAATGACGTACTGCTCACCGGCGGCGGCATTATCCCCGACGCGGACATGCAGGAGCTGCAGGAAATGGGCGTTGGTAAACTGTTCCCACCCGGTACCCATACCAAAGACATCTCTGACTATATTACCACCTGGGTGGCCGGGCACAGAAATTTTTAATTTTTTTTCGTGTAGCCGTAACATTTCCACGGGCGGGTCGTCTTCTCGGTATAAATCACCAAGAATCTAAGAAACCACAACCGCCGTTTTATGAAATACAAGCTATACCCTTCCCTGTTACTGTTGCTATTTTGCACTACCGGTGCCTTCGCCCAGGAACAAACAGATTCCACGGACCAGAAAAAAGCCGCTGAAGGTTCTGTGTCCATCAGCTTTGGAAAATATCCCAAAAAAAGGGACAATATCTACGTCAGCAGCGGCCTGGCCGGCATGCTCTCCTTTGCAGACATGAAGCAGAACGGGGAGCATATGCGTAATATCCCGCGTTTCAGTTTCATCTTTAATTATCATGTGAACTTTAACAAGGACTTTACCCGCCACTTCGGAGCATTTACCGGCGTGGACTTCAAAAACATAGGGCTGATCTCTAAACCCACTGATTCCCTGAAGCTGAAGCAAAGGGTATACACGCTGGGCGTACCGCTCGGGGTCAAAATCGGGGATGTCACCGGAGGCACCTTCTTCTTCTTTGGCGGAGAGCTGGACCTGGCCTTCAACTACAAGGAAAAACAATTTGTGGACGGTAAAAAAGTGCACAAATTCAATGAGTGGTTCAGCGACCGCACCCCGCTGATCATGCCTTCTTTATTTGCCGGCCTGCGCGTGCATGGCTTCGGGCTTAAAGTGCAGTATTATCCGCAGAACTTCTTTAACCGTGATTTCAGCACTGGTTCCGGCGCCAACAAAGTATATCCCTACAGAAACACAGATGCCAACCTGGTATTTGTGACCTTCGGTTACAATTTCAACGGGGTCAAATATTTTAAAGTGCCCAAGAAGAGACACTATATGAGAATGAAGAGCGGGAAAGCGCAAATTGAGGTGAACTATTAGCAGTCAAAAACGTTATCTTCATAATGTCCCGTAGCAAACTCAGTTTGCTACGGGATTTTTATTTGCAGCTGTCAACCGAAAAAGCTCAAACCAAGACTTTATGAAGAAATACTTACTCCTCTCTGCCACCTTTTTCCTGTTAACCCTATCCCTCCGGGCGCAGTTTGAAATCGGTGTTTCCGGCGGGTATGTCAACAATTATGTACATACTAATGCCGGCTATCGCGCTTTTACGCAGTACCATCAGTATGGTGGCTTTGTGGCCGGCCTTGTACTGCAATATCATTTCAATGACTGGCTGGCCATACAGGCAGATCCGTCGTATATCCGGAAGAGTTATGAGCTGCGCCGTGACCATTTTTTTGACGGTATTTACCAGTATAACCTCAACGGCTATCTGCAATTGCCCGTCATGGCCCATCTCTCGTTTGGCGGAAAAAAGTGGCGGGGTTTCGTTAATGCTGGCGGCTACGGCGCCTATTGGATCAGTGGCCGTATCCAGGGCGCTATGGCCAATGTGTTCAGCAGCACGCCGGATGTGCCGGGCGACCAGCAGACATCAGATTATTTCAGGTATAACGAGGCTTATCGCTACGATGAAAAGTACACCTTCGACAGCCGCCGTGACCGGCGTATGGAATGGGGCCTCGTTGCCGGCGGCGGCGTGGAATACCTGCTGAAGGAACGCTTCCGCCTTTTCGTGGAAGCCCGTTATTACTATGGGCTCACCGATCAACAGAAAAACTACATGATAGACCAGGTGCCCCGGTATAACGACAGCTATGTACTTCAGGCAGGATGCCTGTTCAACCTCCGCCGCCTTTTCCATGGCGATGCCCAATAATCGTACTCACCTTTAATTTTTTATGAAGATGAAATCTCCTGTCAGATATATACTGCCCTTCCTGCTGCTGATGACCATAGCCTGCCGGAAAGACCTGCCGCAACTCAATGACCCGCAGAACTACGTCAACGCCAATTTCAATGAAGTGTTTGATGGCTTCTGGACCGGCATGAACAATAACTACGTTTTCTGGGATATTGATACGGTCAACTGGGACCAGGTGTACCGTACCTATAAACCACTCTTTGCCAAACTGAATGTCAATGATTCCAACGATGTGCGCAAAGCGTATACGTACTTTAAGCAGATGACATCAGGATTGGTGGACTCGCACTATGATATTTCTTTTGCAGACACATGGCTGGCGGATTCCAACTCCGTGAACCCCGCCTACCAGCGAAAAATTGCCAGCCCAGGCTTTCACCCACCGATCAGTATTTTTCATTTTTATGACACCATTCCGCGCCACTACCTCGATGCCGGCCGCCGTGGATTTACCAATACACCCGATAAACAGTATGTGGCTGTTTCCGGTACCATCAATCAGAATATCCTGTACCTGTTTTTCAACGGCTTCAACCTCAAAACGCTGTTTAATACAGATACCATCAATGGCGTAAAACGGGTGGAGCAATATTTCTTCGATGCCCTGGCCAACCGTACGGACCTGAAAGGGATTATCATTGATGTGCGCGGCAACGGGGGCGGAAGCCTGGATGATCTGAACTTCCTGCTCGGTAAAATGATCACCCAGCCCCTACATTTTGGGTACACCCGTTCCAAACTGGGCAACGGACGGCTGGACTACAGCCCCTGGGCGCCGGCTTATGTGTCGCCGCAGGCCGGCAGCAAAGCTGTCTCCGTCCCTATTGTGATGCTGGCCGACGCCTGGTCGGTAAGTATGGCCGAAATGACCACTATGGCCGTCAAAGCACTGCCCAATGGACATTTTGTGGGAGAGCGCACCTGGGGCGCCAACGGACCGCTGACCGGCAACAAATTCTATAACGGCGGCCAGTTCAGCACCGGCTGGCTTAAGCTGGTATACACTTCCTCCCTGATGTTTAAATATAAAGACGGTAATATATACGAAGGCACCGGGTTTCCGCCCGATATGGCAGTGCCTTACAACCCTGCTGCGCTGAAAGCCGGCCGCGACCTTCAACTGGAGGCAGCCCTGAGCCTGATTCATTAGTTATCGAATATTGCTTAATATTGATAAACTAAAAAGAAGGCCCATGTATCAGACACTCACTACGCAACTGGACAATAATATCCTGATCGTGACGATCAACCGCCCGGAAAAGATGAACGCCCTGAACCAACAGATGATGGGAGAATTGGGCCTGGTGATCGACGAAATTTATCGCAATAAAGACATCAAAGCCGCCATCCTTACAGGTTCCGGCGAAAAAGCCTTTGTGGCGGGCGCAGATATCAGCGAATTCCTCACCCTCTCCCCCAAACAGGGCGAAGAGCTGGCCAAAAGCGGCCATGTGGTATTTCAGCGGATAGAATATTCGCCCAAGCCCATTATCGCGGCTGTCAACGGTTTTGCGCTGGGCGGCGGCTGTGAGCTGGCCATGGCCTGCCATTTCCGTATCGCCAGCGAGAACGCGAAGTTCGGTCAGCCCGAAGTGAACCTGGGCCTGATACCTGGCTATGGCGGCACCCAGCGGCTTACACAGCTGATTGGCAAAGGCAAGGCCACTGAACTGATGATGACCGGCGATATGCTCTCTGCCACCGAAGCACAGGCATGGGGACTGGTAAATCATGTGGTAAAGCTGGAAGAGCTGCTGCCCAAAGCCATCGCCATCCTTCAGAAAATACAAACCAAAGCCCCGTTGGCCATAGCCCGTGTGGTAAAATGCGTGAACGCCGCTCTAGACAAGGACATAGACGGCTGGGAAACCGAAATACGCGAATTTGCAGCCTGTTTTGCTACCAAAGACCTGCAGGAAGGCGCTGAAGCTTTTATTCAGAAAAGACAGGCAAATTTTAAGGGAGAATAGCCAGAACAGTTTACTTTTGCTGCATTAATTCATAAAAGCTTAAGCCATGGAATTTAGAATAGAGAAAGACACGATGGGTGAAGTACAGGTGCCTGTAAACGCCTATTACGGTGCTCAAACACAGCGCTCCATTGAAAATTTCAAGATCGCCCAGGATATCAACAGAATGCCCAAAGAAATTATCAGGGCATTTGCTTACCTGAAGAAAGCGGCGGCGCTCACCAACCTGGACGCAGGCGTGCTGCCAAAAGAAAAAAGTGATCTGATCGGTCAGGTGTGCGATGAAATACTGGAGGGCAAACTGGACAATGAGTTTCCGCTGGTAGTATGGCAAACAGGTTCCGGTACCCAGTCCAACATGAACGTGAATGAAGTGGTGGCTTACCGCGCTCACGTTATTCACGGTGGCCAGCTCACTGACAAAGAGAAGTTCGTTCACCCGAATGACGATGTGAATAAATCCCAGTCCTCTAACGATACCTTCCCTACTGCGATGCACATCGCGGCGTATAAAATGCTGGTGGAAACAACTATCCCCGGTATCAAAAAACTCCGCGACACACTGGCTAAAAAAGCAGAAGCCTTCAAACATGTGGTGAAAATCGGCCGCACCCACTTCATGGACGCTACGCCGCTCACCCTCGGACAGGAAATCAGCGGTTATGTGGCCCAGCTGGACCACGGTCTGAGAGCCATCAACAACGCGCTGCCTCACCTGAGTGAACTGGCCCTCGGCGGTACTGCCGTAGGTACCGGTATCAACACTCCGAAAGGTTATTCCGAAAACGTAGCGGCACATATCGCCAAACTGACCGGACTGCCTTTTATCACCGCCCCCAACAAATTTGAAGCACTGGCTGCACACGACGCTATCGTGGAAGCACACGGCGCCCTCAAAACGGTAGCGGTAAGCCTGATGAAAATCGCTAACGATGTGCGTATGCTGAGCTCCGGCCCCCGCGCAGGCATTGGTGAAATACACATCCCGGACAACGAGCCAGGATCTTCCATCATGCCGGGCAAAGTAAACCCGACCCAGTGCGAAGCCCTCACCATGATCGCTGCACAGGTAATGGGCAACGATGTGGCGATCTCCGTTGGCGGCGCCAACGGCCACTTCGAACTCAACGTGTTCAAACCGGTGATGATCTACAACTTCCTGCACTCTGCCCGCCTCATCGGCGAAGGCTGCGTAAGCTTCAACGATAAATGCGCTGAAGGCATCGAACCTATCGAAGCCAACATCCGCAAACACGTGGAAAACTCCCTGATGCTGGTGACTGCCCTCAATACCAAAATTGGTTACTATAAAGCAGCAGAAATCGCACAGAAAGCGCATAAAGAAGGTACCACACTGAAAGAAATGGCTGTGAAACTGGGCTACGTTACTCCCGAACAATTCGACGAGTGGGTAGTGCCCGGCAACATGGTCGGTGAAATCAAATAAACATACCGATCGATCATATTACGGATTTGTGTGGTGTCAAAAGCCCCGCAAATCCGTATTTTTTTGACCCTGACTTAACCGCACGCACATGAAAATACTTTTTTTCAGCACCCAGCCCTACGATATCACCTACTTTAATCAGGCCAACGAAAACAACGCGCATCACTTCCGCTTCCTGGAATACCCGCTTAATGAAGACAATACTGCATTGATCAAAGACGAAACAGCCGTCTGTGTATTTGTGAACGATAAGGTAAATGCCGCCGTTGTCCGTCAACTGAAAGAAAAAGGTGTTCGCCTGATTGCGCTGCGCTGCGCCGGATTTAACAACGTAGACCTCAAGGCAGCCGGTGAAGCAGGAATCAGCGTTGTACGCGTGCCTGCCTATTCTCCGCATGCAGTGGCGGAACATGCCGTAACATTATTGCTGGCCCTGAACCGTAAAATCTATAAATCGTATAACCGTGTACGTGATAACAACTTTACTTTAAGCGGGCTGGAAGGGTTTGATGTATATGGCAAAACTGTCGGCGTAATAGGCACCGGCAATATCGGCGCGGTATTCTGCCGCATCATGCTGGGCTTCGGTTGTAAAGTACTGGCACATGACGTGTACAACAATGATGCCCTGATGCAGGCGGGTGTAACCTATGTGTCGCCGGAAACGATCATGGCCGAATCAGATATTATCTCCCTGCATTGTCCGCTCACACCAGACACTAAACATCTTATCAACGCACATACGATCAGCCAGATGAAACCTGGTGTAGTATTGATCAATACCAGTCGCGGTGGCCTGATAGACACCCCGTCAGTGGTGGAAGCGCTGAAAAACGGGCATATTGGCGCCCTTGGCATTGATGTGTACGAACAGGAAGAACAACTGTTCTTTCAGAACCTCTCCGGCACTATTATCCAGGACGATGTCCTCTCCCGCCTCACCACCTTCCCCAACGTACTGGTAACGGCCCATCAGGGATTTTTTACCAAAGAAGCCCTGACACAGATTGCAGGAACAACACTGGACAATATCAATGCCTTTGAAAAAAACGAACCGTTGAAAAACGCGTTGTCCCAGGGCTGAAGCCCTGGGCTACGTTTTGTTTCAGATTTTCTTCAAAAGTGAAATGCCAAAGGAAAGGGCCATCAACCAGCTAGCATAAAGCTATGAGGTTGATGGCCCTTCAATTAGTAATTAATCAGTGAATGGATTTGAAAACAAAACGTAGCCCAGGGCTTCAGCCCTGGGACAATTATTTTTTAAACACGTTGTCCCACGTAATAGTAAGATAATACAAACCACGGATGGTAGGTCCGCCAACGTATTGGAAATATGGGGTGTTCAACAGGTTGGAGGCGCCCACTTTAAATGAGGTTTTGATTTTGGGCACACGATAGGTAACCTGGGCGTCTACGGTGCTGTAGGCTGGCACGTCTGCATTGCCGAAGAGGTTCTGCCAATAGAAGGTGTCCTGCCAGTGCCATACTACGTTGAAGCCTATATTTTTAAAGAGGTTTCTGTTACCGATGCTGATATTGGTAAACCATTCGGGGGTATTGAAACCCGGTACGAGTGCGTCGTCTTTGGTTTTGTCCTGTGCCAGTTTGTTGAAATTGGCGTTACCGCTGACGGTATAATTTTTATAGATATCGTAGGTGACAGCTACTGCGAAGCCGTAGTTATTAACAGTGGATTTACTGTTGGTCCACACGCGGTAGCGGTTCTGCAGGGTTTTGTCGAGCATCTGGTTCAACACTGCGGCGTCGGGCGAATTAACGTTACCGGTTTGCGGTACCACTGCTTCAATCTGACCGATAAAGTTTTTGTAGGAGCTGTAATAGCCATCCACATCGATGAATAATTTGTTGTCAAGCAACACCGCTTTATAGCCTGCCTCGAAAGAGGTGATTTCTTCCGGCACGATAGGATCGAGATTGGCCACTTTGAGAACGCCTGCGTTTTTAGCGGCAGCAGCGTCTTTGCTGATATGTTCCGCGTTGATGGTTTTGTTTACGGCTACGTTGAAAGCGTCAACGGAGGTGGTGAGGTAGGAGTTTTTGAAATAGCCCAGTCCTTCTTCAATAAAAGCGAGACCGCCTACACGCCGTACCTGGCCGTTGTTAACAAAAGAGTATGCTTCAAACAGGGAGGGGAAACGGAAACCGTTTTGCCATGATATGCGGAAGTTGTGTTTATCTTTTACAGTATACACGGCTGCGATGCGGGGATTCACTTTTCCGGCAAACTGTTCGTTTTTATCGTAGCGCAGGGAACCGGTGAGTTTCAGGGCGTCATGGAAGAAAGACCGGCTGATTTGTGCGAAGCCGCCTACTTTGCCGTACCAGATATGTTTGCCGCCTTCCTGGTTACGTTTGTCTAGTGGCAGGCTGAAATCCACGAAGTTGTTGCCATCGGGGATGATCTCGTAGGTGCGGTAATCGGCGCCCACCAGTACATCGGCGAAATGGACGTATTTACGCAGGTTCCAGGTGCCTTCTGTATGATAGAAGCGGCTTCTTTGTTTGAGGGCAGCGCCGCCGGTGGTGTTGAGCGGATTTTTGGAGGTAGGGTATATATCCCAGTCGTTGATGGTTTTGATTTTGTCCCTTTGTGCTTCAAAGGCGGCGGTGCCGGGCTCAAAGCGGCCGGCATCTGCAAAAGCGCGGGCTGCTTTATGTGCGGCAACGAGGTCCTGGCCTTGTGTCAGCGCGTTATTAAGACCGGTGGTATAGTCTTTCTGCCATACTTTGTCGGATTTAAAAGACTTCTCCAGGTTATCGGCCAGTGGGTTCATGTTGTAGGAATCGCCGGTATTCTCGATGGAGATGTAGGAGCGTACGGTGAAATCGGGGTGTACGATTTCCAGTTTGTGGTTGGAGACGGTAACACCTTTGAGCCCGATGCGGTTACCACGCTGGAAGAAGCCGTCCATCTGGCCCCAGCGGGAAGCGAGGGAGATCTCTATTTTATTCGGCAACCGGAAATTGAGGGAGCCGTCTATCTTGGTGTTGCGTACGGTATAGTCGCCTACGAGGTCTTTTTCCCAGTAGCCGGTACGGTGCACGGTGTAGGCGCGGCCGTCTTTGTCGGTAATGGAGATATTGCCCTGATCGGCGTATTTGTTCCAGTTATCGGCGGCGATATTGTTCTCGCCGCTGAGCTGCGGGAAATCGGGATTGATCTTGCTTTGTGGCGTGAAGTCATCGTGGCTGTCGGCGTACCAGTCGGTGCCCTGCATGTAGCTGGCATTGATTTTCCAGGCGAACCATTTGGAATAGGCCTGTGCATAACGTACGGCCGTTTCCGTGAGGGGCTTGGGACTGCTGCCTTTGCCGTCGAAATGGTTGAATGCGATTTTCTGATATACGCTGACGCCCTGGTAATCGAAGGGATTTTTAGTGACGAGGTTGGACATGCCGTTGATGGCATTCATGCCGTACAGCGCTGAAGACGCGCCGGGTGTGACTTCCACGCTCTGGATGTCCAGCTCCGTAGGCCCGATGGCGTTACCCAGCGGTACGCCAAGCGTGGCAGCCTGATTGTCGACACCGTCAACCAGCTGCATGAAGCGGAAGTTATTGGGCACGTTAAAGCCGCGGGTGTTGAATACTTTAAAGGTAAGGCCGGCGGTGGTCATCTGTACGCCTTTGAGGTTGCCCAGTGCGTCGTAGAAGGTGGACGATGGCGTTTCTTTCAGGGCACGGATGTCCAGTTTTTCGATGGCTACCGGGGAGCGCAACAGTTTCTCCTGCTGCCGGGAAGCGGATACCACGACCTCGTTGACCAGCAGCGACTGGGTAAACAGCTGTATGGCTACTTTGCTGTTACTGTTTTTAACCTCAAATTCCTGCGGCTGATAGCCAATCAGGCGGATCACCAGTTTCAGCGGAAAACGGGTGTTGGTGGTCAGCTGAAAACGGCCCAGGCTATCGGTGGTAGTGCCAAACGAGGTGCCTTTTATCTGTACAGAAGCGCCTGGCAGGCCGGCGCTGTGATCATCCGTGATTTTGCCCTCGATTACATAAGAGCCGTTGAGTTGTGCCTTTGATAGGGTTGGACTGAGTACCAGGGCCAAAATGAGGATTTTGGCCAGTATCGGAAAGAACTTTTGCATGATGTGGTAAAAGTTATAACATTATATAGATCCTGGATTGTGATAAAAATGGTAGGGAGCGTCGGAAAGCCCGATGTTTAAGCCTCAACATCGGTGTAGCAACAATGTATGTACAGTTTCAAAAACCATATAGTCTATAGAATTAGTAGACAAATATAAAACGGGGATTGTTCATTTCAAAGCCGTAATAAAAAATAAATTGCAAATAATTGATAACGAGACGAATAATTTGGGGATTTTTTGAACCGGATTTTGGGTGATGTTGGGGAGATAGCCGGGCTTCTGTTGGATATCGGCAATAATTTAGGGATTTCCTGGTTTTCGATTTTTTGACTGGTGTAAATACTATCTACCAAAAATCAAAAAATCGAAAATCAAAAAATCCCTGAATAAAATATCTAAGTACTAAATGTCTGAATAACTAAATCTCCACAGGTGCTTTTTCCTGCTTCGGGGCGGTATGCCGGGCCAGGAATCTTCTCTGGAACAGCAGGATGGTGATCACGCCAATGGAAATGGCGGCATCAGCGATGTTGAACACCGGGCGGAAGAACACAAAGTAGTCGCCTCCTTTGAAAGGCACCCAACTGGGCAGGTAGCCTTCATAGATGGGGAAGTACAGCATATCCACCACACGGCCGTGGAGGAAGCTGCCATAACCGCCGCCTGCAGGCATAAACTTCGCTACTTCATAGCCGATGCTGTCGTTGAAAATAAGGCCGTAGAACATGCTATCTATCAGGTTGCCAGCTGCGCCTGCCAGGATGAGGGAGCCACAGATCAGCAAACCGGTGCTGTATTTTTCCCGGATAAGCTTTTTGATGTAGATGAAACCAGCCACTACTGCCACCAGCCGGAAGGTGGTCAGCAGGATCTTGCCGAAATCACCGCCAAACTTGAGACCATAGGCCATCCCTTCATTTTCGATGAAATGGATACGGAACCAATTGGGGAAAATGATGAACTCCTGTTGCATGAACATGTGCGTCTTGATCCAGAATTTCAGCGTCTGATCAATGACCAGGATAAGGATAACAATGAGTACTACGTGACGATATTTCAACTTATATTAAAATTTTGTCAAAAATAACAGATTATTTCAAAGTCCGAAACCTGCAATATCATTATTCCTGAAAATATACCCGTTTCACCCGCTGTGAAATTCCTGTTAATATTTCATAGGCAATGGTGTCCGCCCAATCGGCCAATTGCTGCACTGACAGGTCCTGGCCGAAAACGATCACCTCATCGCCTTCCATGATATCAGGGATATGGGTCACGTCCAGCATCAGCATGTCCATGGCCACTGCGCCGATAACGGGCGCGAGTTTGCCTCGGATCAGCATTTTACCTGTGCCGTTGCCCATTCTGCGGGGGTAACCGTCGGCATAACCAATACGCACAGTGGCGGTCACGGCCGGCCCTTTGGCAGTCCAACGGGCACCATAACCCACCGTGTCACCGGCTTCCAGGTTCTTCAGCTGTGCCACCGTGGTTTTCAGGGTGCTGACATTCCGCAGCTGGTCCTGGATGCCATTGCTGTAATCGAGGCCATACATGCCAATGCCCAGTCTTACCATGTCCAGATGCAGGTCCGGATGACGGGTAATACCGGAACTATTGGAAATATGACGGATAACGGTATAACTCAGCGCTTTCTGCAGCTCATGGCTCATTTCATAGAATAAACGGCCCTGCTGTTGTGTCAGCGCGTCTTTCTCCGGGTCTTCGCTGGCTGCCAGGTGACTGAAAATAGACTGCACTTTGAGCAACTGGTTGGCCGTGAGGGCCTGCGCCAGTTCGGGGATATCCTTCTTTACAAAGCCGAGCCGGTGCATACCGGTGTCCAGCTTGATATGGATCGGGAATTCGGTCTTGCCGGCAGCGCTCACCTCTTCCATAAACTGCAGCAGGATGCTCATAGAATAGATCTCCGGTTCCAGGTTCCAGTGCAGGATGGCATCGAAACTGGCTGGTTCGGGGTTCATCACCATAATCGGCATGGTAATGCCGGCACGGCGCAGTTCCACGCCTTCATCGGCATAAGCCACGGCGAGGTAGTCTATCCCATGGAATTGCAGCAGGTTGGCTATTTCAAAGCTGCCGCTGCCATAGGAAAACGCTTTTACCATGGCCATCAGTTTGGTGCCTGGTTTCAGCAAAGACTGGTACTGCTTCACATTATGAGCGATAGCTGTCAGGTTGATTTCCAGGATGGTCTGGTGTGCTTTCTGCTCCAGCAGTTTACCGATACGCTCAAACTGAAAAACACGGGAGCCTTTCACCAGAATGGTTTCGTTCTCGAAATCATCGGCATTGAACTGCTGCACATATTCGTCGGTCGTATTGAAAAACTGTGTCTTTAAGCCTTCCACCTGCTGGAAACTTTTCTTTTCCCGGCCGATGTTTTTGCCGATGGCAATGAGTTTATTGATGCCTTTTTTCTGTAATAGGTCGGCCACTTCCTCATACAGGATAGCATCGCTTTTGCCGCTTTGCAGGATATCGCTCAGGATCACGGTGCGGGTGGCATGTTGTTGTTGCTGTTGCAGGAAATCGAGCGCAATGGTCAGTGAGCCCAGATCGAGGTTATAGGCGTCATTGATCACGGAGCTGTTGTTGATGCCCTGTTTCAGTTCCAGTCGCATGGCCACATTGCTCAGCAGGTCCATCCGTTGTTGTATCACTTCCTGCTCTTTGCCCAGGTACAGCATCAGGGCCCAGCAGTGAATGGCGTTTTCGATGGAGCCCTCATCTACAAAGGGAATGCTGATATGTAATGTTTCCTGTTTGTACAGGGCCTCAATACGGGTCTGGTTATCGTGTTTGTCGATGGTGACGATGCGCAGGTCGGCGTCTGTTTTGCGGGACCAGGAGAACAGTTCCGGGCCACCACCACCTTCCTGGTTTTCTCTTTTGCCTACCTGGTTGTGGAAAGACAACACACATTCGTTGAGTGCGAGGTAGTCTTTACAATAGATAAGAATATCGCTTTTAGCAAAGAGGACCAGTTTTTCGTTGATCTTTTGCCGGATGTTAAGAAACCCTTCACTATGCGCTTCGCCGATATTGGTGAAGATGCCAACAGTAGGACGTATGATCTTCTCCAGGTTCACCATCTCACCGGGCTGTGAAATACCGGCTTCAAAAATAGCCAGCTGATGTTCAGGTTTCATCTGCCATACGGAGAGTGGCACACCTATCTGGGAGTTGTAGCTCTTCGGGCTGCGCACAATGTTATAATCCTTTTCCAGCAATTGGTACAACCATTCTTTCACGATGGTTTTACCGTTGCTGCCGGTGATACCGATAACCGGAATATGGAACTGCTGCCGGTGGAATGCTACCAGCGTATGCAGCGCCTGCAGGGTATCTTTTACCAGGATAAAGTTGGCTTTAGGATATTTTTCCAAAGGCACGGGTTCACTCACAATGAAGTTGCTGACCCCTTTGCGGTACAGCTCTTCAATATACTGATGAGCGTTGCGCCGGGGGCTAACCAGGGGTATGAACAGGGATGTTTCCGGAAAACTCAGCTTCCGGCTGTCCAGTAAGAGATGTTCAATTTCAGAAAATCCAGTCTCTTGCAACAATTCCCCTTTGAGCGTCTTGTTAATGCTTGCTGCGTTATACACTTTTATCAGATTTGAATAATCATTAACAACTGCTGTGACTCTTGAAGCAGTCATTTTATTACTAGGCTTTTCTTTCCGGTGACTCATTTTTCTGATGACGGAGGGAATACCAGATTGACCCTCCCAGACAAAGAACAATCACTAACAGCGATACATATATCGGTATATGGATAAAGTAATCTGCCAGCATTTTCAGTCCTATGTATATCAGTACGATGGCAATACCCTGGGGCAGATAATCAAATTTATCCACCGCCCCTCTCAACAAAAAGAACAGGGACCGTAATCCCAGTACCGCAAATATGTTGGAGGTGTACACCACGACCGGTTGTTGTGATATGGCAAATACCGCCGGAATGGAATCCAGGGCGAAAATAATATCGGTTACGGCAAGCATCACGACTACTACAGATAACGTAGTCAGATACACCTTATTATTTCTGCGGACCACAAATTTTCCATCTGCCTCTTCATGCGTTACCCGCAGGTATTTGTTCATAAACCGGTAGGCCACATTTTCTCCCGGTTTAAATTCATCATCCGGTTTCGCTGTAAACATCTTATATCCGGTATACAACAGAAATGCGCCAAAAAGGTACAATATCCAGTGAAACCGCGCGATCAACACCACTCCCACACTGATGAAAATAGCCCGAAAAACCAACGCCATCAGGATACCTATCAATAATACACGCGAGTAGTGCTCTTCCTTTATTTTAAAGAAACCAAAAATGAGAATAAATACAAAAATATTGTCCATAGAGAGTGATTTCTCCATGAGATAAGCACTCATGAAACTGATGGCTGTATCTGCACCATCTTCAAACCACATAAATCCAAAGAACAATACTGCAAGCCCTACCCAGAAAATGCTCTGCCACAGAGCCGTTTTTAGCGTTGTTTTGGTGTTTTTTTTACTAAATAAACCCAGGTCAAAAACTAAAGCCAGGACTATCACAATGCCGAAAATGAGATATGTCCACTGGATGGGTGTCATGAGACGCTCGCTTTTTGTGAAGGGCAAAGATATGTATTTATCCACGCAAAGGCGTCAGACATACCATTGGCAAAGTGCATATAATAAAGTTAAAACCGAATGACGCCGGTCATCATTTATTTGTATGGGTTAAAAAAATAATATTTTTTGCTGAGATGTGTTTGGTATTGCAGGCTGATTTATGTGCCTTTATTCGGCAAACTTACGCTGGCGCACAAACTGGAATACCATCGCGAAAAGCAATACCAGTCCTATTGGCACCAGGAAGCAGATAGCCTGCCATTTTGTTTTTTCCTTTTTTATTTTTTCTGTGTCCAGCAATCGGAGCGCGAGCTCCTTGTTCCGGCTTTCCATAATACCGCTCTTACCGCTCAGATATTCGAGACAGTTAAGAAAAAACTCTTTATTGGCGAAGGCAAAGCCGGGATTAAACTCATTAATGCCCATTTGCAACGGGCCGTCTTTGCGGGACACTGCATTGGCTATAAGGTCTCCATCGCTGACAACGATCATTTTATTAGCAGTATCAGCTGCTTCCCGGAAGGGATGCCCGCTTACCTGCTGAAAAGCGGCCATAGTGGCCTGGTCCAGGCGGTTGCGGAACAGTGAGGTGAAACGCCCTTCCAGCAATACGGCCGCAGGGATGTGCTGCTCGCGGTATTCCCGGATATTGGGTTTTGTTTTTACAATGTCCCAGCTAACCTGTGCCGGTATACGTACACGACGACTGCTGCGGGAGGTGGTCAGCAGGATGGTTTTCTTTACTCCTTCTGCTTTAACGGTGTCCATAGAGCTGACAAAGCGGCTCAGTACCATATCCATATTTTTTACAATAGGATGTGCGCCGGTAGGCGTCAGCATCGGGAAATAAGGAAATGGCACTGGTTGTATCTGCGGCCTGTTGCCCACATTGCCCACTACCAGCGGCACGATGTCTGCCTGCAGGTCCTGCACGAGGTCCTGGTTGATACGCACGCCATAACGGAATAACAGGTCTTCCAGGTTCAGCCCTCTGTCGAATGCAAGAAATTCAGAACGCTGGTGCAGGCTGTCCATAGCGGCGTTGGTTTCATCCAGAAACCACAACACTTTTCCACCGTTCATGACATACTGATCGATCTTTAATTTGTCCTGATCGCTGAAAGCCGTCGCAGGCTTGGCAAACAGGATGATATTGAAATCCTGCGGGATAGCAGGAACAGATTGCAGCGTCAGCGTGTCCAGTCCGTAACCGGATTGCAGCGTGGTGAGCGCGTCATATACTTCTGCGCCCAGAGATTCTCCATGGCCCAGCATATAGCCTACCAGCGGCTTTTTCTCTTCCTGCAATTTGCTAATGGCGTTGGCAAACTGGTATTCCAGCAAGGCTTCCGAGCTGTTCATGGTCTGCAGGGGATCTTGTCCGCCCTGGTTTTTCAACAGGTTCACGCCGATCGTTTTCCCTTTGTAATGCACCAGTGCGCCGGGAAAGATGAGCTTTTCGGAATAGCTCTCGTTGGCATCTTCCTGTACTTTCATATTAAACGGCATGATGCCCTGTGCGGTAAGCTCACCGAAGAACTTCATGCGGGATGAGTCGGAAAGGCCCTGCCCCGGATTGATGAAAGTAACGCGGATATTTTGTTTGCCGTATTCACGGAATTCGTCCAGCAGCTCCTGTGTGGACTGTGCCAGCTGTTTGAAGGTGGCAGGATAGTCCCCTTTCAGGAACACTTCAATATCTACCGGGCTGTTGAGCTGCCGGAGCAGCTGTTTGGTCCCGCTGGTGAGCGTATATCTTTTTTCAGCAGTCAGGTCCCATCGGCCGTGGAAGTAGGCCGCGGCTATATTCACCCCTATAAGTACCAGGATAATGACCAGTGCCCGCTGTATGTATTTTTTTCGTTTAGCCATACTGTTTATATTAACCGTTCTGCCAGAGTTTTCTTTGTAGGGATAATTTGGTGAGATATAACATCAGCCCGATGACGCTGATAAAGTAGATGATATCGCGGCTGTCGATGACGCCCCGGCTGATAGACGTATAGTGGAAGCGGATACCGGCCATTTGCAGGTAGTAATCGGCGCCACCGCTGAAAGCGGGGATTTTGCTGAGCGCATCGAAGCCATTGTAAAAGATATAGCTGGTGAAAACGGCAATCAGAAAGGCGATCATGGCATTGGCCGTAAGGGAGGAGGCCCACAGGCCGATAGCAGTGAAAACGGCGCCCAGCAGGAACAGGCCGGTGTAGGCGCCCAGCATGCCGCCGTTATCGAGCTGTTGCGGGTTTACGCTCAACTGCCGCACGGCGATGTAATACACCACGGTTGGTACCAGGGAGATGCCTACAATCAGCAGGCTGCCCCAGAATTTACCCATCACAATCTGCCACCAGCTGAGTGGTTTGGTGCTCAACAGCTCCATGGTGCCGGTTTTGAACTCATCGGCAAAACAGCGCATGGTGATAGCAGGTATAAGCAGCAGGTAGATCAACGGAGCAAGGTCGAACAGCGGGTCCAGGTTGGCATAGCCGGTGTCCAGCAGGCTGGTGTCCGGGAATACGAAGAGGAACAGGCCGTTTGCCAGTAAAAACAGCACAATGGCCACATAACCCGTGACGCTGCTGAAAAACTGGTTTATCTCTTTCTTAAAGATGGCAAGCATGGACAGTTGTGTAAGGATTAGGATACATAAAAATACAAATATATAAGATTATGGTTGCCGGGAAGAAAATCATGGATGTGCCCAGGAAGCGCTGTCCTGCAGATGTCCTTCCAGGTACATTTCCCAGAGGGGGCTTTCGGCCCGCAACTGTTGAACGGTGCTGGTAACGGTACGGATAGCATAATCGATTTGCTCGTCGGTAGTGAACCGGCCCAAAGCGAAGCGCAGGGAGGCATGGGCGAGATCGTCGCCAATACCGAGGGCTTTCAGCACATAGCTGGGTTCCATGGAGGCCGCTGTACAGGCGGAGCCGGAAGAGAGTGCAATTGTTTTGTTGAATCCCATCAGTAAGGTGGTGCCTTCTATATATTTAAAGGAAATATTCATGACATGCGGCAGCCGGTGTTCTACGGAACCATTCACATGTGCCTGTTCTATTTGTAATAACGCATCCTGGAGGCGGTTTCGCATGAGCGACAATCTTTTTGCCTCAGACGACATTTCCTGTTGGGCCAGCTCACAGGCTTTACCCAGTCCTACGATGCCGGGCACGTTGAGGGTACCGGAGCGCATGCCTCTTTCATGGCCGCCGCCGTCCATCTGGGCGGTGAGTTTCACCCGCGGATCGCGGCGCCGCACATACAGCGCACCTACGCCTTTGGGCCCGTACATTTTATGGGCGCTGAGCGTGAGCAGGTCAATATGATCGTTGAGCACATTGACCGGTATTTTACCAACAGCCTGGGACGCATCGCAGAGATAAATGACGCCGTGCTTTTTGGCAATGGCGCCAATGGTCTGCACCGGATGAATGACGCCGGTTTCATTATTGGCGTACATGAAGGCAATGAGGATGGTCTGCGGGGTGATAGCGGCTTCCAGCGCTTCCGGGTCAGGAAGGCCTTCACTATTGACCGGCAGATAAGTGACTGCCGCGCCTTTTTTTTCTAAATGTTTGCAGGTATCCAGTACAGCTTTGTGTTCTGTTTGACAGGTAATGATATGATTGCCTTTGGCGGTATAGGTCTCAAAAACGCCTTTGATGGCGAGGTTCACCGCCTCAGTGGCGCCTGAGGTAAAGACGATCTCCTGTGGTTGCGCCCCTATCAATCGGGCTACCTGTTCCCGGGCCTGGTCCACGGCTGCTTCCGCTGACCAGCCAAAGGCGTGGCTGCGACTTGCCGCATTACCAAACATCACGGTGAAATAGGGCAACATGGCTTCCAGTACCCTTGGATCACAGGGGGTGGTGGCGTTGTTGTCCAGGTAAACGGGCAGATCTAACATATTCTCTTTATTTTTTATATTATCTCCCAAACAATCCAAATCTACGACATAAGTTCTATTTTTACCGGGTTAAGAAAGACAGTAATTAATCATACCGGTAAAAGAATTTCCCATGTTAAAAGTTGAGCATATCGGAATTGCGGTCACATCCCTGGACGTGTCTGTTCCGTTATTTGAGAAACTATTGAACACACCCTGTTATAAAAAAGAAGAAGTAGACAGTGAACAGGTACAGACCGCTTTTTTTCAACAGGGTGAAACCAAGATAGAATTATTGGAAGCTACGGGGCCGGACAGTGCCATTGCTAAATTTTTGGCTAAAAAAGGAGAAGGAATGCATCACATCGCTTTCGAGGTGGCGGATATTTATGCGGAAATGGCCAGATTGCAGCAGGAAGGCTTCGTTTTGCTGCAGGAAACCCCCAAAAAAGGAGCTGATAACAAGCTGATTTGTTTCCTACATCCTAAAAATACGAATGGCGTTTTGATCGAAATTTGTCAAGAGATCAAATAACGAATTCATTATACATATTAAAATTTAATAATTAAATTTATTTTAATTTTTTTTCCATTTTAGCAATCCAAACAGATAATGTGATACGTAGATAATTACGAGTGACCCTGAAAGGGACCCTAAAAACCAAAATCAGAAATAATAAATGCCCAAAAATTTTTGACTTTTTTGAACAAATATATTTTCTGATATGTTATCTCAATAAAAGACAATCAAAAACAAAAAATAAAAAAAGACAGACCTTTTATTAACGCAAGATATTATAAAACTTATAGTTAATATATGCTGTAAGTTTTCACGATTACTCTAAAGTTGGCATAGGTTATGAACACCTGCGGGTTTTTTAGCTTGCAGGTCTTTTTTTTTAGCTAACTCCACACTTTCTCCTTTTGTCTCTTTTAGTATTTTAAAAGAAACAAAACTTCAAAAAAGGGCGGATAGTTTATTGAATATCTAAAATGGCAATGGAAGCAGTTGTTGAATTAGTTCGCTAATCAGGTTTAATCACAGCTGCATTACAGTTTACTGTCGTTGTTGTTATTTTCTGCCTATAAGTACTGCATATAGGCGTTTAAGGTATTAAACGCATTTGTTTTCAGATTATTGTAACGGAGCGTTTATTGAAATCAAATCAGAATAACTTACATCATAAAAAAAGCCCCTGCTGATCAAACAGCAGGGGCTTTTTTTATGATGTAAAATTTTTTTTAGTTGAAGATATACCGGATACCCACTTGTCCTTGCCAGCGGGAAAGCGCGTTGGTATTGTCTCTCCAGGAATTGGTAACGGGGATCTGGTTGTCCTTGTCCTGGTAAGGGAAAGAGAATGCCGGTGCGGCGGTAGGTTTACCGGTAGCATCGCGGAGTTGTCCTTCATATTTCAGGAAGTTAGGCACATTGGCAATCTGATAGGTACCCCATCTTCTGTTGAGCAGGTTGCCGAAATTGATGATATCAAAAGTCAGGCGCAGCGTGTGTTTGTTTTTCTGTTTGCCGCTGAACACGAAGATATCCTGTGTGATGTTCAGGTCCATCCGTTTGAAGAATGGCAGCACTACGGCATTGCGCTCTGCATACTGACCGCGGTGGTGGCTCAGGTAATCATCCTGTTTGATGAAATTGTCCAGCTGGTTCCAGATAACCGTTTCACTGCGTTTGTCCGCAGGGTTGCTGGCATCGAAATTTTTATCACCATAACCTACCGGTACCAGTTTGATATCATTTTTGGTTGCCGGAATAAATATCAGGTCATTGTTACCGCCGGAGCCGTCATTATTGAGGTCGCCATTGTAAGTATAGGAAATAGCCCCGTTAGGCGCGGCTTCAAACACCATACCGACAGACGTGGCGAAGTTCTTCGCCCAATTGAAACGGTAAGTAGCTGCGGCAATAATACGGTGCGGCAGATAGTAGTTGGAATAACCCAGGGACGCTTCATTAGGATCGCCGCTTACCGGACGGTCACGCCAGTTGCCCTGCGCAATAGTACCGCCATCATTGATGGAGCGAGACTTGCTGTAGGTATACGCTGCGCTCAGGTACAGGTTAGGCAGGTTTTTCTGCACCTGTAAAGTAACGAAGTAAGAATAGCCTTTGCTGGTATTACGCATCAGGATGGCATCGCTGATATTTGGATTACCGAGGCTGGTGCCTGCACCGTAGATTTTGGTGCTGCTGTAACGCAAACGGTGGTCCGGCGTGCTGTCCAGCTGGAGGCCGGTAGCAGGCAGGTTCACGTTCTGGAAGTATACGGCATTGATATCTTTGGAATAGTTGCCTTCCAGTGTGGCCACGATGCCCCAGGGCAGCTGACGGTCTACTGCCAGGGTTGCTTTCAATACCTGCGGATATTTGAAGTTGGGATCAATTACCGCAATGTTATATTGTTTGGATGGTTCAGTGGTGACTACACGGTACTTGCCCGGGTCTGCATTGAAGGCATACGGAATAGTGGAAGCGGGATTGTTGGGATCTGTCTGTGCAACAAAAGATCCGAATTGCACGCCGTTGTTGCCTGCCTGGTTACTCAGCCATACTGCCGGCGGAGGACCGGAGAACAGGCCAATGCCGCCACGTACCTGTGTTTTGCCATCATGGGTTGCGTCCCAGTTGAAGCCGATGCGCGGAGAGAACATCGGTTTGGTTTTAGGCGCACGGCCTACGTCCAGATGAATGCCATCGCGGAAAGTCAGCGTTGTCAGCGAATCGTTTCTGTCGAAAGTGCTTCCGATAACGGGTACGTCTATACGTAAACCATAGGTCAGCGTAAAGTGATTGGTGATGCTCCATTTGTCCTGGACGAAGGCGCCCAGTTCCAGCTGGTTGATTTTAGCATACGGGAAAGAACCGTCTTTGGTAGTGGTATAAGACAGCGCGTAACGGGAGGCGGTAAGCGCGCCGGTCTTTGCGCTGGCGTAAAAATCAGTCATCGAATTGAAACGGTAGTTGCCCATATAGTTGGGAGCAAAACCGTTCAGGAACGTCTTGTAATAGTTCTGGGTACCGATGGTGATTTCATGTTTACCACGATAGAGATTATAGATATCGGATATCTGGAACACGTTTGTGTTCAGTTTATTGTTGTAGGTAAACGGCTCATAACCGAAAGCGGTGTAGCTGTTGCCTTGTCCGTCGAGGATATCCACCAGCGGGAATTCTTTAGCAGACAGCGGGGTCCTGAAATCGCGCATGGCGGAGAAACCTACCTGTAATTTGTTGGAGGCGCGGTTGCCGATGCGGGTGTTCAGCTCGGCGATGAAGATATTGAAGTTGTTATTAATCGTATATCCGCTGCCGCTGAAAGGCAGACCGGTACTGCTGGGCTGGCGGCCTGCTCCCGGTGCGCCGCTGTTGCTGGCGGGAATGTCTTTGTAAGATTTGAGGTAGTTGTATTTGAAAGTAAACGTATTGTTTTCGTTTACGTTCCAGTCAACTTTAACGGTGATTTTATCGCTGGAAGTGCGGTAAGTGTAATCCTGGTAGTCACCGGGGTTATACTGGTAGTTGTCGATCAGGAACTGGCGCAGTGCGTTCAGTGTATCGGCTACCGCCCTGGAAACGTTGCCTGTGGCAGGTGCGCCGGCTTTACTGTTAGCAATCAGGCTGGTAGCAGGTGCAGTGATTCTTTCCTGTTCAGCGCTCACGAAGAAGAACAGTTTGTTCTGTACGATAGCGCCGCCGGCGGAGAACCCGCGCAGGTTGTAATCGAAGACAGGTTTGGTAACGGTGGCATTGCCTACTTTCAGGCCCTGCAGTCCGGGTGACTGAATATAAGTGTACACAGAGCCTTTGAACTGGTTGGTACCGCTTTTGGTAACGCTGTTGATGCCTGCGCCGGAAAAGCCGCCTTGTTTCACGTCATAAGGGGAAACGTTTACCTGTATCTGTTCCAGCGCTTCGAGGCTGATTGGCTGAGAGGCGGTCTGGGAGCCGAGTGTAGGCTGCAGGCCGAAAGAGTTGTTAAAGTTGGCGCCATCAACCGTGATGTTGTTGAGCTGATTGCTTCTGCCGCCGATATTAAGACCATTGGCGGAAGGGGTAAGTTTGGTAAAGTCCTGCATGGAGCGGGTGATAGTGGGCAGGCGGTCCATCTGCGCACGGGTGATCACTTCCTGGCTGCCGGTGCGGGCTTTGTTGATTACTTTGTTTTGTGCGGCGGTTTTCACCACAATTTCATTCAGGGTGCTGGTACTCTGTTGCAGCTTGATGTCCGCTTTGTATTCCTGCCCCAGCTGGAGGAATATGTTTTCCCTTTTTTCATCTTTGAAACCAATGTAAGACACGGTGAGGACGTAAGGGCCGCCCACACGGAGGTTAGGCAGGTTAAAGCGTCCGTCTTTACGGGAAACGGTCACATAGCGGGTACCGGTTGGCTGATGCAGGGCTACGATACTGGCGCCTGGAACGGGCCCGTCGCCACTGCCGATGATGCCGGCAATGTCTGCGGTGGTTTCCTGGGCAAAAATCAAAGCAGGGATTAGCAGTATGCAAACCAGCATACATAGGGTTTTACACCAATTGTTCTTGTGCATTACGATTCAGATTTTGGGCAAATATCAAATGAGAAATAATAGCATTAAAAATAATACAATTATGAAATCATTAATATTTCGCCCAAAAAATCTGCATAAATAAATTACGCGATCACTTTTTCCATACCGGTGCTGCGGGAGCCTTTGATCAGTATATGTGTGTCCTGGAACTGTTGCTGCTGAAGCCATTTGGCTGCTTCTGCTGAGTTATCAAGATAAATGTAAGGATGGTTGACCTTTTTAAAATCACCGCCCACCAGCACTACTGCTTCCCAGTGGTGACGTTGTAATTGTTCTACCAGGGCTTCGTGTTCTTTGATGCTGTCTGTACCCAGTTCCATCATGGCGCCCAGCATCAGTACTTTTTTAGGGGCCTCGATGCCCACGAAGTTGTCGATGGCAGCTTTCATGCTGGAGGGGTTGGCATTATAGGCGTCCATGATAATAGTGTTGGAGCCTTGCTGCATGACCTGTGAACGGTTATTGGACGGCGTATAGGCGGCGATGGCGGGACCGATTTTTTCTGCCGGCACTTTAAAGTGGCTGGCTACCGCTACTGCGGCCATCACATTAGGGAAGTTATACGCGCCTGTAAGTTTGGTTTGTATGAATCCGATGTTATCGTTGGCCACTTCAACACCCAGCAGTGCTTTGTCTGCTGCGGGCGTGCCGGTGTAGTCGGCGTCTTTGCTGCCGTAAGTAATAATATGGGAGATGCCCTTGCTCATGTCCATGAGATAGGGATAGTCGTTGCAAACGAATACGGTGCCGCCGTTGGCGCGCAGGTAATCATACAGTTCCCCTTTGGCGATGCGGACACCTTCTTCGCTGCCGAACCCTTCGAGGTGGGCTTTGCCGATATTGGTGATGATGCCATGGGTAGGCAATGCGATGGTGCAGTAGCTGGCGATCTCTTTCTGATGGCTGGCGCCCATTTCAATAACGGCAATTTCCACGTCCGGCTTAATGGCCAGGATGGTCAGCGGCACCCCGATATGGTTGTTGAGGTTGCCGATAGTGGCGAAAGTTTTGAAACCGGCAGACAGGGCGGCGTTGACCAGCTCTTTCGTAGTGGTTTTACCGTTAGTGCCGGTAATGGCGAGGAAGGGAATGTTTAACTGTTTCCGGTGCCATAAAGCGAGTGCCTGCAGGGCTTCCAGTACATTGTCTACCAGCGCCATTTTGTCTGGCTGCGTGTAATACGCGGCCTCGTCCACCACGGCGAAGGCTGCGCCCATTTCCAGTGCTTTGGCAGCAAATTCATTGCCGTTGAAATTATCTCCTTTCAGGGCAAAGAAAATATCATTCGGTTGCAACTTGCGGGTGTCTGTCTGAATGCTGCCATGCTGCAGATAGATATGATAGATTTGTTCTATGGTCACGAGTGGAAGATTTTCTGCAAAATAACAACTAAATCCAAATAGTGTAACCCTGGCAACCCATTCACTGCATCTTTCGTATCAGATACAGGTCAATAAACAATTATGAAAAAGAAAACCCATCTTTTGTTAGCGGGAGTTCTCCTGCTGGCAGCCTGTAAAAATGAACAGGCGCCGGCACCGGTGATCCCGAACGAGGGCCTCGACTGTAAAGTGGCCCGCATTTTCACTACTTATGCGCAGCAGGCCATCCAGGCCAATTGCACCTCCCGCGGATGCCATACCGGCAATATCCCACGGGGCCGTGCGGATTTTTCTACCCCGGACAACCTGAAAGCCTACATCACAGCGTCCCGGGCAGTTTTTATCCAACGTGTCACCAGCGCTCAGGCGGATATGCCGCCATCACGTTTCCCGGCATTGTCTAAAGGGATGAAAGACTCCATCGCCTGCTGGATCGAACGAGGTATGCCAGATCAGTAAATCCAAATCTTTTGCTCATGAAAAACCTCTTCCTTCTTTTTTCTTTGGTGATCATCACCAGTGCGGTATCAGCGCAGGATGTTTTCTCCTGCAAGAATACCCGGTTCTCTTTCTTCTCATCGGCGCCACTGGAAGATATAGAGGCTAAAACCGACAAAGGCGTGTCCGCCATCAATGTAAAGACCGGCGCCATTTATTTTAAAGTACCGATCGCTTCTTTCCAGTTCCGGAAAAAGCTGATGCAGGACCATTTCAACCAAAATTATCTGGAGAGCGACAAATTCCCCTTTGCCGAATTCAAGGGGAAAGTGGTGGAAAACACAGACCTCAGCCGCAACGGCACCTATGAGGTGACCGTGGAAGGTACGCTGAACCTGCATGGGGTAGACAAAGCCTATCGTGAGAAAGGCACCATCACCGTGAAAGACGGCAACATCACGGCCGGCTCCACTTTCAACATCCGCGTGGCAGACCATCGCATTGATGTGCCTTCCATGGTGGTGAAAAACGTAGCAGAGATAGTGGCGGTAACCGTCAACGCAGTGTATACCGCCGTGGTAAACCGGTAATCCTTATCATCATTATTATTAAACATACCCATGAAAATTATTGCATTTCTGTTGCTGTGCACCAGCATCAGCGTATATGGCCAGGCTCAGCAGGACCTGAGCCACCTTTTCGATTCTACCGGTCCCGCACATCCGAAAGTGCTGTACACGTATAAAGGCACCCGCATTATTATGGGGCATTCAACGGACATGTTGCGCAAACATGAGCTGGATTTCCGTGTAGACCACCGCTTCGGCGACCTGGGAGGTGAATTTGGCGGTTCCAAAACATTCTATGGCATCGATAACTCCACTGACATCCGTATAGGGCTGGAGTATGGCATCACTGACCGGCTGATGGCGGGCCTGGGCCGCTCCAAAGGTTCCGGCGAACAGCGCCAGCTGATAGACCTGCTGGTGAAATACCGGCTGGTAGAGCAAACACAGGATGGCCATGTGCCGGTGTCCGTGGCGTTGCTGGGCACGGCGGTCATGTCTGCCATGACATCAGAAGAAGATCCGCATAAAGCCGCTTGGTTTGGCGATGCCTCCGACCGCATGAGTTATGTGGCGCAGAGCATTGTGTCCCGCAAATTCGGTGACAGGCTGGCGTTTTCATTGTCCCCTACTTATGTTCACCGCAACCGGGTGGGTTATATGGACATGAACAATATGTTTGCCCTGGGCGTGGGGGGCCGGTTGAAGGTATCCAAACGGATCGGCATTGTGGCAGAATATTTTTATCCGTTCCGCTCGCAGGCCAGCCGCGACTATTACAAATCGCAGGGCATCACTTTCTATAACCCGCTGGGCGTAGGACTGGAAATAGAAACAGGCGGGCATGTGTTCCATATTAACTTTACCAATTCCACAGCTATCCAGGAAACGCAATTTATTCCTGAAACCACCACTTCGTGGTTACAGGGGCAGTTCCGCTGGGGTTTCAATATTTCCCGTAGATTTACGTTATTCGGGAAAAAGGATTGGAAAAAATAAAATGTAGCATACAAGTTGATTCCGGACTGGCCCGCATCGCAGCGAAAGTGATGCGGGTGAAGGCAGTGGCCATGGTACTGGGGCGCACTATACATCTGTATGGGGCGTCCCGGCTGGAATTTCTGTCAGATATAGCCTGGGTCCGGCATGAGGCCTGCCATGTGTTACAGTACCGGCAGTATGGCATGATAGGTTTCCTGACACGGTATTTGTATCAGTCAGCCCGGTGGGGGTATTATCATAATCCGCTGGAAGTGGCCGCCAGAAAGGCGGAAGCTGACCCGGGCATTCTGGAAGGAATAGAAATTATTTAAAAAATCGTTAAAGTGTTGCGGAAAATATAATTTTTATACCCACTGGCTTTATTTTTCTTATTTTTACGTCAAAGGTTGTTTTTATGGTTAAGAAGGTAACAGAGGGAATCACTATCAGCGTGGAAACATTCTACCAGCCGGATTATTCTAATCCTATTGGAAGCGAATTCATGTTTGCTTACCGTATCACCATTGAGAACAACAATACTTTCCCCATTAAATTGCTGCGCCGCCACTGGTACATCATTGATTCCAACGGCACCCACCGTGAAGTGGAGGGTGAAGGCGTGGTAGGCGTACAGCCGCTACTGGCCCCCGGCGAGACTTATCAATATGTCTCGGGTTCCAACCTCCGCACTGAAATAGGCAAGATGTACGGTACCTACCAAATGGAAAACCAACTGGACAAGAAAATCTTTGAAGTAAGGATTCCTGAATTCCAGATGGTGGTTCCCTTTAAGCTCAACTAACCGTTACGGTCTGTACTTGGACGCCTTGAATATTTCCAGCAGGTTTTTCGACTCCATCAATTGCTGAACGCTTACGTCAGCATGTTTTTCCATGTATTTGTTCACGATACTGTAGCCCACGAAGTAGCCGATTTTTCCGGGAGATCCTTCGGGCATGCCCTGTGTGGCCGGTGCGTCGTTCATGAAGAGGTTGATCTGCTGCCAGTCTGTTGTGTATAATAGGTTGTTCTGTACGAAAAACTGCCAGATCAGCTTTTCATTATCATGGCACCATTGCAGCTGCTCTTTCGTATAGCCGAAGCGGATAGAGTCGGGCGTATTGGGAAGTACTTTGGACAGGAAATACTGTTGTTTTCCGGCTTCGATCATCTGTTCCAGCAGGCCGCCGCTGTTACGGGGCGCAGGATACAGCTGCTGTTGCAGTACCTGCATACAGTTGGTGGTAATATACTCCGGCGCAAAACGGCGGATCATATAGTCAGGATAGTCAGGTATCTGGGCATAAGGGGCAAAATCGGCCCCCATATACATGTCCAGCCCTATCCCCAGGATGGAGTCGATCGTAATGGCACCATAATTGGCGATACCAGAGGTAAAAGTGACCACTTTAGGCGCACGGAAAGCGGGAATATAATATTTGGTATACCGAAACGCCTCTTCCAGCTGTTTTTGCAGCGTACCGGCGTTAGCATATTTTTGAGACACGGCTGTCTCCAGTTGCCGGAAATCACGGTTGGTCAGGAAAAGCCGCAGCTGGCGCTGTACTTCCTGGCTGCTGTCTGCATAAGCGCCAAAGTTCATGATCTCCGAAATATAGATGGGCATGAAAAGCGGATAGGACTGATGCAGCCGGGTGAGCCCGGGTTGGATATCATTGGTGTCGATAGTGAACAGCGCCGAATCGAACCGCTGGATACTAACGTTCATGGGTATATGGCTTACGTCCGGAGCTTTATTGCCGGTTTTGCAGGCGTACAGCAGCAGTGCCGCAAGGCAGCCAGTCAGCAGGGAATATGTGGGATTGTTTCGCATTCAGTAAAATTACGAATTACGAATTATGAATTACGAATTCGGGGCTGTTTATTAGGCTGTTACTTAGTGAAATGTCCGATAATAGGTTATCAATTCGTAATTCGTAATCCGTAATTCGTAATTGATTTTCGTAATTTCATCGTTAAAATGAATCATATGAAGCGGTTTTTTTTGCTGGCATTAACATTAGGGATAGCAACAGCAGGGATGGCACAGAGCGGACAGGGTACTTTTGTCCGTAAAGTACGGCTGGGCTTTAAATTAGATCCTATGATCTCGATACTGAAGCCACAGGAGTCGGGCGTAAGCCGCAACAGCTCCAAAGGAGGACTGAGTTTCGGGCTGATGGCTGATTTCAACCTGAACGAAGCCGGTAATTATGCGCTGGCCTCGGGTTTTAACGTAGTGCTGGGCGGCAGTAAGCTGAAATATGATGCCGGCAAAGGACTGAGCGAGTTCAGGGCCAATCCAGCAGAATACAACATGAAACTTACCTACATCGAGGTACCGGTGGCGCTGAAGCTGAAAACCACCTCGGCCAACGATCTTAACTTCTGGGGACAGTTCGGTACCTATCTGGCTTTCCCGGTCAGCGGCCGGGCGGATGTTATCTCCCTGAATGAAACACATGACAGGGTAAACATACTGCCACAGATGAACCGCATCAATATCGGCATGCTGATAGGCGCCGGCGTGGAATACCCGCTGGGTGAAACCCTCACCGGTATTGTAGGCCTTACCTACCAGAACGGTTTCGTGGACGTTACCCGAAACGGCAAATGGGATGATGGTAAGGTAAATATGAATAGCTTTGCGCTGCGGCTGGGCGTATATTTTTAACAGTCGATCTTAAACTTTTTTCAAGGGTATGAAAATTATACTGGCACAACAGAACTATCATATAGGTAATTTTGAACACAACACACAGAAAATCATCGAAGGAATAGCCGCTGCCAAAGCACAGGGCGCTGAACTGGTGGTGTTTTCCGAACTGTGTGTATGTGGTTATCCCCCACGTGATTTCCTCGAGTTTGAAGATTTTATTGCGCAATGTTATCATTCCATAGACGTGATCAAAGCGCATACGCACGATATCGCTGTGCTGGTAGGTTGCCCGGCCCGCAACCCGCAAAGGGAAGGCAAGGACCTGTTCAATGCAGCGTGGTTCCTCCATGAAGGGGAAGTAAAGCAGGTGGTGCATAAAACACTGCTTCCCACCTACGACGTTTTTGATGAATACCGTTACTTTGAGCCTTCTTACGAGTGGAACATCATTCCGTTCAAAGGGAAAAAACTGGCTGTGACCATTTGTGAAGATATCTGGAACCTTGGTGACAACCCGCTGTACCGTATATGTCCGATGGACGTGCTGATGGCGCAGCAGCCGGACGTGATGATCAACCTCTCCGCTTCCCCGTTTGATTACGATCACGATGAAGACCGTAAAGAGATCATCCGCGCCAATGTGCTCAAATACAAGCTGCCCATGTATTATTGCAATACGGTGGGCTCCCAGACAGAGATCGTATTTGACGGTGGCTCCCTTATTTACGACGCTGCCGGCAATGTGGTAAAAGAACTGCCCTACTTTACCGAAGCCATGGACGGCGTGAATTTGGAGGACCTGCTCTCCCAGGGAGAAGCCCCTGCTAAAATGGAGGCTTTCACACCCCTGACAGAACTGGTGTTTGATCACAATATCAACCGGATATACGACGCGCTGGTGCTGGGCATCCGTGATTACTTCGGCAAGATGGGTTTCAAAAAGGCCATCCTGGGCTCTTCCGGCGGTATAGACAGTGCCGTGACCCTCGCCATTGCGTGTGATGCGCTGGGCGCCGAAAACGTACGGGCCGTGCTGATGCCTTCTCCTTACTCTACTGAACATTCTGTAGATGATGCCGTGGCGTTGTCCAAAAACCTGAACAACCCTTATGACATCATCCGCATCAATGATATTTACGAAAGCTTCCTGACTACGCTGGAGCCGTATTTTAAAGGACTGCCCTTCAATGTGGCGGAAGAAAATACCCAGTCCCGTATCCGGGGCAACCTGCTGATGGGCCTTTCCAACAAATTCGGGTATATCCTCCTGAACACCTCCAACAAAAGTGAGCTGTCTACCGGCTACGGTACCCTCTACGGTGATATGGCCGGTGGCCTGTCCGTACTGGGCGACGTTTACAAAATGCAGGTGTACGCACTGGCGCGGTACATCAACAGGGATAAAGAGATCATCCCGGTAAATATCATTGACAAGGCACCTTCCGCAGAGCTGCGCCCCAACCAAAAGGACAGCGACAGCCTGCCGGACTACACAGTGCTGGACAGACTGCTGTACCAGTACATAGAGCGCCGCCAGGGGCCTAAAGAAATTATTGCTCAGGGATTTGACTCCGCTTTGGTTTCGCGGGCCTTAAAGATGGTCAACACCAATGAATACAAAAGGAATCAATTCTGCCCTATCATCCGCGTATCTTCCAAGGCCTTTGGTGTGGGCCGCCGGATACCGATAGTAGGTAAATATCTCAGCTAAATGCTATTTTTCTATCTTTGAGCAAATTTTTTAATAATACAACATGTTACAAGTACCGTTTATACGTCAAAATAAAGAACTGGTATTAGAGCGTCTCGCCCTGAAAAATTTTAAAGAAACAGGCCTGGTAGACGAAGTGCTGGCACTGGACGACAAGCGTAAGCGCCTCACACAGGAATATGATGAAACACAAGCGCAGGTAAACAGTCTCTCCAAAGAGATAGGTAAGCTGATGGCGCAGGGGAAAAAAGAAGAAGGCGAAGCACAACGTGCTGCTGTAAACGCCCTGAAAGAGAAACTGGGACCTGTGAATGATGAGCTGAACGCTACCGAAAAAGCGCTGCATGATACCCTCGTTAAGCTGCCTAATCTGCCTGCTGCCATTGTGCCTCCCGGTAAAACCCCGGAAGAGAACGTGGAAGTGCGCCGTGGTGGCAACATCCCGACGCTGGCCGCTGATGCCGTGCCTCACTGGGACCTCGCTAAAAAATACCAGCTGATAGATTTCGAACTGGGTAATAAAATCACCGGCAGCGGTTTTCCTGTTTTCCAAAAACAGGGCGCCCGCCTGCAACGTGCCATGATACAGTATTTTCTGGATTTTAACCTGGACAACGGTTATACCGAATACGCCCCTCCTTACCTGGTAAACGAAGCCTCTGCCTTTGGTACCGGCCAGTTGCCTGATAAAGAAGGACAGATGTATCACGCCACGGAGGACAACTACTTCCTGATTCCCACAGCAGAAGTGCCGCTGACCAATATCTACCGCGATGAAATCGTGAAAGACACTGATCTGCCTATCAGAATGACCGGATATACCCCTTGCTTCCGCCGTGAAGCCGGCTCCTACGGTAAAGACGTACGTGGCCTCAACAGGGTGCACCAGTTCGACAAAGTAGAATTGGTACAGATTGTACATCCGGAGAAATCTTACGAAGCGCTGGACGAGATGGTGGCCCATGTGGAGAAACTGCTTAACAGCCTCCAGCTACCCTATCGTATTCTGCGGTTGTGCGGCGGTGATATGAGTTTTGCGTCTGCCATTACCTACGATTTTGAAGTGTACAGCGCCGCCCAGCAGAAATGGCTGGAAGTGAGCTCTGTGTCTAACTTTGAGACGTACCAGACCAACCGCATGAAGATCCGCTTCAAAGAAGCCAACGGCAAGCCACAGCTGACCCACTCCCTGAATGGCAGCTCTTTGGCCCTGCCCCGTATTATGGCGTGTATACTGGAAAACAACCAGACGGAAGCAGGTATTCAGTTACCGGCCGTACTGCATCGTTATTTTGGCGCAGACAAAATTGCATAAACACCATCTGTTTTGATGATAAAGAGCAGCCCTAAACCGGCTGCTTTTTTTTATTTTCGTACCATGAGACATTTTTTGCCCAACGGAGCAGAACTGATCATCCGGCCACCGGTGGTGGAAGATGCGCTCGGCTTGCTGCGTAATTTCCAGCGGATGACGCAGGAAACAGAATTCCTGTTGTTCACCCCCGGAGAGGCCCTGGAACTGAATGAGAAATCAGAAGAGGATTTTATCAAAACGTACCTGAAGAACCCCGATCAGCTGATGCTGGTCGCCATGGTTAATGACACACTGGTAGGGTCTATCACCGTAAACCATAGCGGATATTATAAAAGAGGGCATACCGCTGAAATGGGTATCGCCGTAGAGCGCGCCTGGAGCGGTCTGGGCATCGGCCGCCGGCTGATGACCGCTATGCTGCGCTGGGCCGAACAACATACAAAAATACAGCTGATATACCTGCAGGTATTTGGAAACAACGATAAAGCCATGCATCTCTATCGTAACTTCGGGTTCCTGGAATGTGGCCGCCTGCCTTACGGCATACAACAGAAAGAAGGGCAATATGCCGACCTGGTGACGATGTACCGCCGGGTAAAACCATGATCATAAAGACGATTTGTTATGCAACGATATGACCGACAGACAAGACTGGAAGGCTTTGGCCCGGAAAAACAACGTTTACTGCAGGCCGCGTCCGTGCTGGTGATTGGCGCCGGGGGACTGGGAGTGCCTGTGCTGCAATATCTAACGGCCATGGGCATAGGAAAAATAGGGATTGTGGAGCATGATACAGTATCCATTACCAATCTGCAACGGCAGGTGCTGTACCATACCGCCGATCAGGGGAAACCCAAGCTGGCGCTGGCCGCAACAAGGCTGCAACAACTTAATCCGGAAATACAGATTGTGCCACATGATACCTGGCTAACGACTGACAATGCGCTGGATATCATCGGCGCGTATGACGTTGTGGTGGACTGCTCTGATAATTTCGGCACCCGCTACCTGGTGAACGACGCCTGTGTAATAGCAGGCAAACCGCTGGTATATGGCGCCATCTACAAATACGAAGGACAGTTGAGCGTGTTCAACTACCAGGGTGGCGCTACCTATCGCTGTATTTTCCCTGACGCGCCGGAATCAGGCGAGATGCTGAATTGCAGCGAAATAGGCGTACTGGGCGTACTGCCCGGCATCATCGGTTGTTACCAGGCCAATGAAGTGGTGAAAGTGATCACCGGCATTGGCACACCGCTGAAAAACCAACTGCTGACAATTGACACCTTACATAATACCCACCTTACCTTTAATATTACACCGGTAGCTGCCAATCAACAGATAACACGGTTGGCTGACAACTATCAACAAACTGTTTGTGAAGTGAATAATCTGCAATCCCTGTCTGTAGAAGAGCTGCAGCAATGGTTACAGCAAGGCGATGCCCTGCAACTGCTGGACGTGAGAGAAGATGACGAATGGGAGATCTGCCATCTGCCACAGGCCATTCATATCCCTATGGGACAGGTATTGGGCCGTGTGAGCGCCCTGCAACCGGAAGCGCCGCTGGCGGTACTGTGCCATCATGGTATGCGTAGCCGTGCCGTGGGACAGCGTTTGGTGGAGATGGGCTTCAAACAGGTGTATAATGTGGAAGGCGGTATTCATGCCTGGGCCTGTGCCATTGATGACCAGATGCAAACTTATTAATGTGACCATAGAACTTTGTCTTCTCTTTTTCCTGGTAGCGCTGGTATATTCTGCGGCCGGTTTCGGAGGTGGTTCCAGCTACCTGGCTATCCTGGCTTTGTGGGGCATCGATTTTCAACTGATGAAGTCTACCGCTTTGTTGTGCAATGTGGCCGTGGTGGCCGGTGGCGTGTATCATTTCTACAAAAGCGGCCATCTTCCGATGAAGAAGGCGCTGTTGCTGTCTTTCGTTAGTGTACCGCTGGCTTTTGTGGGGAGTTATCTGCCGCTTAAACAGGAAACCTTTTTCCTGTTGCTGGGCGTAGCGCTTACATTGGCAGCCGTGTTCATGTGCTACCGGTTGTTCTTTGAGCGTAACCAGCAAACGGAAACCCTGCGGGAAGGTAATGGGGGCCTGTACGGGTTTATCGGCGGCGCTATCGGCCTGCTGTCCGGTATGACCGGCATCGGCGGCGGTATTTACCTGGCGCCGGTATTGCGGTTGGGCAAGTACGATACCGCTAAAAACGTGGCAGGACTGAGCAGCTTCTTTATCCTCGTTAATTCTATTTCAGGGCTGCTGGGACAGGCCGCAAAAAAAGCCATTGTATTTGAACCTGCTTTCGCCGGGCCGCTGCTGCTGGCGGTAATCATTGGCGGACAAATCGGTGCACGGCTGAGTGCCCGTGTGCTGAAACCCAAATGGGTGGCGGGTGCTACGGCGGTGTTGATTTTATATGCAGGCGTGAGAATGCTCATTAAGTAATTACGAATTAGAAATTACGAATTACGAATGGGGGGTGTTTCTTAGACGGCTACTAAACAGACCGCCTCAAAGGCAGCACTCCATTCGTAATTCGTAATTCGTAATTCGCAATTCGTAATTCACAATTCGTAATTGATTTTATCCTCCTATCACAGACATGCTTTCCGGTGTGCCGACATGCAGCCGTTCGGCTTCAAACCCGTTGGCAGCACGGTGATGCAATGCCTGCTGAATAGCCGGCAGCAGTGCTTCTCCTGACCGCATCAGGTCTCTTGCATTTAAAGTATCGGGGCCATAAAGGCACGTTTTGACACTACCGGTAGCGGATATACGAAGTCTGTTGCAGGTGCCGCAGAAAGTGCGGCTATAGGCAGGAATCACGCCGATATTGCCGGCGTGGCCTGGAATACTGTAGTTGAGAGCGGTGGAATGGGGCGCATCCGGTAATTTATGTAGGGTGTATTTTTCCCGTAGCGTATCGAGGATAGTTTCATAATTCCAGTTGATGCCTGAAAAAGCATGTCCCTGGCCATTGAAAGGCATTTCTTCAATAAACCTTACTGATACGGGCTGCTCGCGTGTAAGTGCTGCAAAAGGTACCAGCTCATCTGTATTGACCTGGTCCATTACCACCACATTGATCTTCACTTGCAGCTGATGGGCCAGCAGGCTGTCCAGTGTTTGCATGACAGCGGCGAACTGGTCGCGGCGCGTGATCTGGTGAAAACGTTGAGGTTGCAGCGTATCAAGACTGAGATTGACATGGGTAATGTCCAGTGCTTTCAGGTCGGAGATATAACGGTGGGTAAGCACGCCGTTGGTGGTGATGGCAATCTGACGTATGCCGGCAATAGCTTTAATACTGGCCAGCAGGGGAATAAGGCCTGGGCGAAGAAATGGTTCTCCACCGGTAATCCTCACTTTCGAGATGCCGGCAGACGCCAGTGTTTCCAGCAGCGTGACGATTTCTGCATCTGTAAGCAGTGCGGACGATTTAACAAAACGCATGTGCTCCGGCATACAGTATGTGCAACGGAGATTGCAACGGTCGGTTACCGACAGTCTAACGTAATCGATTATACGATGATGGACGTCCGTCAGCATGTTCAGCAGTTTTTGCCTGCATTCGGATTTTCAAAAGCCTGGCTGTCATCTTCATTTCTTGGGGAAAGGCACTGGAAATCCTTTTCCACCAATACTTTCAGCTCAGAACCATCAGGATTGGGAAGTATTAATTCAAAGCCAACCTGGTCCGGTGCGTACCAGCGCTGTAACGTCTCTGCCGGCAGTAACAGATGTACGCCGTCATGTTCCATTTTTATCACCGGGTCGGTGATGTTTTTGGAACGTACGCAAAAATGAAGCACGCCCGCGCCGATATGAGTGATAGACTCTACTTTGCCGGTAGTTTCCAGCAGTTCCATATCTGTTTTGTCCAACCGGTAGCGGATGCTGTTCCCTCTTATCCTGATCTTCATAGAAAGTGATTTTCTCCGGTATTAAAAGTACTATTTTATCACTGCTATATTGTAGTTTTAACCAACAAATTTCAATGTATGGGCCTTCTGCTTTTTGGTGTGGCGAAAGATATTGCCGGTACGGCGCTGGTTGGCCTGCCGGAAACGGTGACCAATGTGGCGGAACTGAAACAGTGGTTGTATGACCGTTACCCGGCCATGCAGCAGCTCAGTTCCCTGATGATAGCGGTCAACAGGGAATATGCGACCGATACACAAATCATCCGTGCAGGTGATGAAGTGGCGGTGATACCACCGGTGAGCGGCGGATAGTTCCCGCAAAGGCGCTTTCACAGGATTTTAAAAATAATTATGGACACATTAATAGCCATCAAAGATACCATTAGCGTACAGGAAGCGCTGGACTTTATCCAGTCGCCGGAATGCGGCGGAGAGGTGATTTTCACCGGAACAGTGCGGAATGATACCCGTGGCCGCGGGGTGACGAAACTGTTTTATGAATGTTATGAAACGATGGCCCTCAGCGAGATGCAGAAAATTGCCGACCGGGTAAAAGCACAGTGGGACATCAAAAAACTGGTGATGCTGCATGCTATCGGCGACAAATATCCCGGCGATATTGCCGTGGTGATTGCTGTGGCCTCGGCACACCGTGGTATTGCGTTTGACGCCTGTGAGTTTACCATCGATACATTGAAAGAAACAGTGCCTATCTGGAAGAAAGAGTTTTTTACGGACGGAGAGATTGGCCAGTGACCTGCTTCAGGGCCACGGCCTTTTCTTCGGGCGTATTGGCATTGTATTGTTCTGCGGCGTAAGGATTGTGCAGCAGCCGTATAGGGGTGTTCAGCAATGTTTTACGGGGACAGTTTTTACCTGCCTCCACATTTTGCCATAAAGCGCGTAAACCGGCAGGCTCCCAGATGGCGATCAGTGGCTCGGGAAGGTCATTTACCGGACTGATGAAGGCGGTGGCCGATTGCTCCGCATCACGTTCGCGGACCAATATTTCAAGGCTCTGCCGGCTGATCAGTGGAAGATCGCAGGCCAGCACCAGCCAGGCGCTGTCAGGTTGCGCCTGATGGGCACTCAGCAGACCCGCGGAAGGGCCGCCATAAGGCACGCTGTCAGGTATCAACCGGGAATAGTGATCAAAATCTGTTTGTTGATCTGTCCGGCAGGACAGATACGTTTCCAGTTCAAAAGACGTCAGTAAATCCGCCAGGTATTGCCACTGCGGCATACCGTGATAGCTGATCCTGCTTTTATTTTCCTGCATGCGGGTACTTTGCCCGCCACAAAGTACCAATCCTTTTAATGGTGCGATATTATTCCCCGTCATAACTTACTCTTTTCAAAAAATCAGTCTGTTTGGTGTGACTATCCACCATGTCCATAGTCCTGCTTGCCGCCGGTTTTACTGATCAGCCGGGTTTGACGAATGATCATTTCCTGTGTGAATGCTTTGCACATATCATAGATAGTGAGTGCGGCCACGCTGGCGCCGGTGAGGGCTTCCATTTCCACGCCCGTTTTGCCGGTAGTCTTTACGGTACAACGGATAACGGCTTCTTCCTCTTCAAGATGTATCTGTACATCGCAGCCGTCCAGCAACAGGGTGTGGCAGAGCGGAATGAGGTCCGGCGTTTTTTTGGCCGCCATGATACCGGCTATGATGGCTGTCTGAAATACAGCGCCCTTGCGGGTTTGTATGTCATTGTTGCGGAACTGTTCCCGTACCAGTGCGGGTAAATACACCCGGCTTTCGGCAACGGCTACACGATAAGTGCTGCCTTTGCCGCTCACATCTACCATTGCCGGTTGACCGGAAGGATCGAGATGGGTAAAATCGCTGCTTGATGGATTGGCCATAATATCATAAATTTAATCACTTTCACCTGTACAAAAATAATACAAAATGATGCTGACTGTTGCTGCTGCGTATACTGCCGTATTACAAACCGTGAAGGACATGGGCACTGAAGTGCTGCCTTTTGAAGCGGCCACCGGGCGCATATTGCGTGAGTCCGTTAAAGCTGACAGGCCTTTTCCGCCGTTCGACCGGGTTACTATGGATGGTATTGCCATCCTGTACGACAGTTTTGCCCGCGGGCAACAGATTTTTGGCGTGGAAGACATACAGGCTGCCGGTGCTCCGCGGTTACAGTTGTCCAATACGGCCAATTGTATTGAAGTGATGACCGGCGCCATTTTACCGGAACTGACAGATACCGTGGTGCCTTATGAACAGCTGCAAGCCACTGATCATGAAGGGTTCCGCCGTTTTACCATCACTGGTAACGTAACACAGGGACAGAACGTTCATCGCAAAGGCACCGATGTGGCGGAAGACACCGTGCTGCTGTCGCCAGGGACGCTGATAGGCCCTGCGGAAGCGGGGGTACTGGCCACTGTTGGGAAAACGCTCGTAACGGTGGCGCGGCTGCCGCGGGTAGCCGTGATTGCCACCGGTAATGAACTGGTGCCGGTAGACGCCACCCCCGAAGAACACCAGGTGCGCATCTCCAATATATATAGCCTGATGGCTTCTTTGCAGCAGTGCGGTATTACCGCAGTATACGTTCACCTGAGCGACGAGGAAGCTGCCATGCAGGAGCGGCTGGAACCATTATTGCGGGAAACAGATGTGTGGATCAGCTCCGGGGCGGTATCTGCCGGGAAATATGATTACCTGCCGGCGGTATTGCAGCGATTAGGTATGCAGCAAAGTTTTCATAAAGTGCAACAAAGGCCCGGAAAGCCTTTCCTGTTCGGTAGTTTCACTAATGGTCCGGTGGTGTTTGCATTGCCGGGCAACCCGGTTTCGGGCTTTATGTGTTATTACCGTTATGCGTTGCCCTGGCTGAAAGCTGCTATGGGAGCGCGGGAAGAAGCACCCGTTTATGCAGTGTTGCAGGAAACAGTGACTTTTAATCCTCCTTTGGAATATTATCTTCCTGTTAAATTGCAATCATTGCCCGATGGCACCATGGGTGCTGTTCCCCAACCTTACCATGGCTCGGGAGATCTTGCCAGCCTGCTGCTTGCCGATGCTTTTATGGCGCTTCCACAGGATAAGAACATTTTTGAAAAAGGAAGTTGTTATCCTGTCTGGAGATTCCGTTAAACCCGGGCGGTAAAACTCAGTCTTAGATTTAAATATTTACGTATGCCCGTAGTTGCCAAAAAACTGGAAATGCAACATCTCGCCTGGCGTGCCGGCTTCGGTGAAACCCTGCCCGTCATCTCCGACTGGGAAAGAAGACGGCGAAAAGAAATCGTGAATAAAGTATTGATCGGCCCTAAACGGGCTGAGCTGGAATCGATAGACGTTATCAATGCTACTGACCTGCCGGATTACCGGCGCTCAAAAGACATGACGGCCGAACAACGTAAAACCGTCAATGAAATGAACACACAGGGCATCAAAGACCTCAGCGTGGCCTGGATGAATATGATGCAGAAAAGCGATCACCCGCTGCGCGAAAAAATGAGCCTCTTCTGGCACGGCCACTTTGCCTGCCGCACACAGAACGTGTTGTTCAACCAGCAGTTGATCAGCGAAATCAGGAACAATGCCCTGGGCAACTTTGGCGACCTGCTGACGGCCGTCTCCAAATCCCCGGCCATGCTGCAGTTCCTTAATAATCAACAAAACCGTAAGCAGCATCCCAACGAAAATTTTGCCCGCGAAGTGATGGAACTGTTTACCATGGGCCGTGGACATTATGCGGAAACAGATATTAAAGAAGCTGCCCGCGCCTTTACCGGATGGGGCTTCGATGAAGATGGCCAATTCGTGTTCCGTGAAAAACAACATGACGACGGCATCAAAAATATCCTCGGTAAAAGTGGTAACTACAATGGAGACGATGTACTGAAGGTATTATTGGAACAAAAACAAACAGCCACTTTTATCACTACCAAACTATTCAAATATTTTGTGGATGATACTCCCGATGATACCCTTATCCAGTCTCTTTCAGAGAAGTTTTATCATTCGGGGTATGATATCAAAACACTGATGCGGGAGATATTTATGGCCGACTGGTTTTATGACAGCAAATACATTGGCAACCGTATCAAATCGCCCATAGAGCTGCTGGTAGGCATACGGAGGACCGTTCCCATGGCTTTCGAGCAGGAGGAAACGATGCTGGTGTTTCAGCGTATACTGGGACAGATGCTGTTTTACCCGCCCAACGTGGCCGGCTGGCCCGGTGGCCGTAGCTGGATAGACAGTTCCAGCCTCATGTTCCGGATGCGTGTGCCGCAGGTGATCCTGTACTCACAGGTGCTGAACGTACGGCCTAAAGAACTGACACCGGAAATGGGCGATGGCGGCAATTATAAAATGACGTTGGAGATCAATGATTTCCTGAAAAGGCAGTTCGCCAAAAAAGTAAATGCACGGATCGACTGGGACCCTTATGTACAGGGCTACGCCGATGTTCCCCGCGAAAACCTCGCGGACACCATAGCCGGCGTATTGCTGCAACAGCCCGGCAATATCAAAAAAACGCTGTTGGAAAAATATGCAGACACCAGCTCCCGGGAAGGATATATCAAGACGGTGACCATTGATGTCATGAGCACTCCGGAATATCAACTTTGTTAATCATTCACCAGAAAGCTATTAGTTATGTTAATACTTAACAGGCGTCGTTTTTTACAGGTAGGTTCCCTGGCTTCAGCAGCGGTGCTGATGCCCAAGTTTCTCAAAGCGCTGGAAACCGGCGCACTGGTGCCTCCCGGCAATAAAGTGCTGGTGATTATACAACTGTCGGGCGGCAACGATGGCCTGAATACCATCATCCCTTACCGCAACGATATCTATTACCGTTCCCGTCCGGCGTTGGGCATTAAGCGGGAAACTGCCTTGTCGCTCAATGATGACCTGGGCATCCATCCTTCTTTGGATGGACTGAAAGCCTTATACGACGACGGTTCCCTGGGAATCCTCAACAACGTGGGATACCCCAATCCTGACCGTTCGCACTTCCGTTCCATGGATATCTGGCATTCAGCCAGCAAGGCAGAGGAAATATGGAGCGATGGCTGGGTAGGCCGCTACCTCGATGCCCAGTGCAACGGCTGTGATAAGCCCACGCAGGCACTGGAGATTGACGATACCTTAAGCCTGGCGCTGAAAGGTGAGCATAACAAAGGACTGGCGCTCACAGATCCGGGCCGCCTTTCCAATACCAGCAATGACCGGTTTTTCAAAGAACTGTTGCAACAGCATGCGCATGAAGATGAACACCATAATGTAGAGTACCTCTACAAAACCATGGGTGAAACGATCTCTTCTGCCGCTTATATCCAGCAACAGTTCAAGACTTATCAATCCAAAGAAAACTACCCCGGCACCGAGCTGGGACGTAATATGCGCACCATCGCCAACCTGATCATGTCTGATATCAATACCAAAGTGTATTATGTGTCGCACGGCAGTTTTGATACCCATGTGAACCAGCAGGACCAGCAGGCACGGCTTTTTAAACAGTTGAGCGATGCCCTGACAGTATTTACCGGTGACCTTAAAAAGAACAACCGCTTTCAGGATGTGGTCGTAATGACCTTTTCCGAGTTCGGACGGCGTGTAAGCCAGAATGCCAGCGGTGGAACAGACCACGGCACAGCCAATAACATGTTCCTGATAGGCGGTGCTTTAAAACGGCGGGGAGTGTTGAATGACGGGCCGGACCTGATGAACCTGAAAGACGGGGATTTGCAGTATAAGGTGGATTTCAAAAGCGTATATGCCACGCTGTTAGATAAATGGCTGGGCGCCAATGATAAAATGATCCTGAAATCAGACTATGCGAAGCTGGATTTCATTTAGTCCCCAGGGCTGAAGCCCTGGGCTACGTTGTGTTTTCGGGCTGTTTAGAGGTATAGCTTAACAATGAAGCCTCACCTTATTAATAGGGAACAACGTATTATCGTAGTTTTTAAGGCCTTTTAAGGGTGCAGTCGATATGAACTTTAATATTTAGTAATAAACAATAAAGCCCATGCCAGGAGCATGGGCTTTATTGTTATACAAAGGTACGCTTAGAGGGCTGTTTAACATACAAACCCTCACACCATCAATAACGAAATATTGACAATAAACACATCTAAAACAAAACGTAGCCCAGGGCTTCAGCCCTGGGATTATTGTGCAGTAACGCTATAAATCGCTCTGAAGGCAGCGTTTTTGATGGTGCGGCTGCCGCCAACCCCGCTGAGGTCTTTTACGGTGCCGGAGAAGATCCCTTCCACCAGTATATTATTGCTGTTGGTGACAGTGAGTACACAGTCAGCGCTGCCTTGTGAGCTGTAAGTGGCAGGATAGCCACCGCTGTTGATCACTATCAGGATGCTGTTACCTGCTCTGGTGCAAGGATATACGCCCGGAGGGAAAGGTACTTTCAGTCCGGCCATAGAGATGTTGATAATATCGTTATTGACGGTTTTCCCGGTGATTTCCAGTTTATAGTAGTCGTTGGTGGGATCATCGTCCTGGAAGTCAGGAGCGTAAGCCACTCCTTTGGGATTCTCGCTGAGATAGATTTTATTATCCAGTCTTACGGAAACAAACTTACGGTCTTTGCTATCGTCTTTATCTTTTCCGCAGGAGCTGCCGAGGATTACAACGGCACTGAGTAATGCGGTTACAAGTATGCGCATAGGTACTTATTATAGAAAGATGTAATAAAAATTCCGATAAAAATAATCATTTTCAGAATAGAAAAACGGATGCCGGCCCGGTATTGTTACATTCCGGTGCCGGCATCTTAAATATCCTGATAACTTGAATGTTATGCTTTTCGGGCGGTGCGATAGAGATACCAGCCCATAAAGGCGAAGAAAGCACATCCCAGTACAAAGTAGCCGCCATGGCCTAATATACCGGCGAGGCCGTCTTCCATATTGAGTTTGGCGAGTATGGCAGCGGAGCTGTCAAACCCGGCCAGTATGGCGATAATGACACCTGCCACTGCGCCTCCTGCCACAAGGCCGGTAGCAAAGAGATTGCCTTTGCCCAGTTCTTCTTCTGCTGCTGACGTGTGGACATTGGCTTTTTTGTTTTTATGGTCTACCACACCGCGGATAGCGCCACCAATGAAGATCGGCAAAGTGGTGGACAATGGCAGATAAGCGCCTACCGCAAAGGAGAGCGAGTTAATGTTGCACAGTTCCATTGTAACGGCGAGGAATACACCTACCAGCACAAACTGCCAGTCGAGGTTAAATGACAGGATGCCTTTGGCCAGTGTAGCCATGAGCGTGCCTTGCGGAGCCGGATAGTATGCACTGCCTATAGCATGTTCAGTAACGCCTTTGCTGATCATTTCAGCGGTAGGTTTGTCGAGGAATTTTACGGTCAGCCCGATCACGATGGAAGACACGATGGCGCCGATGAACAGGGCCAGCTGTTGGTACATGGGCGTAGCGCCCACGATATAGCCGGATTTCAGGTCCTGCGAAGTACCGCCGGCATTGGCGGCAGCAATACAGATCATACCGCCTACCACCAGGGCCATCGGCTCATATACTTTGCCGGTCCAGCCTACAGCGATAAACACCAGGCAGGTGCCCATCAGCGTGGCGATGGTCATACCGGAGATAGGGTTATTGGAAGAGCCGATCAGGCCTACGATACGGCTGGACACCGTTACGAAGAAGGCACCGAAGACTACCACCAGCAGTCCCACCAGCATTTTTTTGCCGATGGAATCGCCCGGGAGCTGCGGCAGGAAAGCCATCAGGAGCACCAGGGCGATGCTGCCGAACAGTACTACCTTGAGGCTCAGGTCTTTTTCCGTTCTCAGTACGTTGGCCTGTGCGTCGCCGCCTTCTTTACGGTCTTTGATAGCGCCAATGCTGCCTTTAAAAGACGAGATGATGGTGGGGATGGTTTTCAGCAGGGTGATGAAACCGCCCGCCGCTACCGCGCCGGCGCCGATCTGGCGTACATAGGCATAATATACCGCGGAGGAATAATCAGCGAAAGTATGGGTCACAGGGTCCCAGTTGCCTTGTCCGCCAGGTGTTTGCAGACTGGCGAGATAACCGATTTTTACCAGTTGGGAGGCAATCACGTCGCCAGGCAGCAGGGAGGCCAGCAACGGGATGAGGGCCAGCCAGGAGAGCACGCCGCCGGCTACCAGTACGCCCGCAATACGCGGACCGATGATATAACCCACACCCATATACTCCGGGGTGATGTCTGCGCTGATTTTGGCGGAAGGGAAAAACCTGCTGGTTTGTTTGGTCATGTACGCCGGTGTTTCGGCGATAACATGCAATATCTTCTGGAAGATGGCATAGGCAAAGGCAAAGCCGAGACCATAGAAGGCGGTACGGGCAAAGTCGCCCCCTTTCTCGCCGGCAATGAGCACATCGCCGCAGGCGGTGCCTTCCGGGTATGGGAGCGTTTTGTGTTCCTTCACGATCAGCGACCGGCGCAGTGGGATCATCATCAGGGTGCCGAGGATACCGCCGAAGATGGCCAGAATGAGGATGGTGAAGTAGTTAAAGAACTGGGCGCCACCGCCATCGCTGAGGAACAGGAAGCCCGGCAGGGTGAACACTACGCCGGCAGCAATGGATTCACCGGCTGAACCGGTGGTCTGGATGATATTGTTTTCCAGAATCGTGGTGTTGAAGAATTTTCTGCCTAACGTGATGGCAATTACGGCAATCGGGATGGAAGCGGAAACGGTAAGACCGGCTTTTAGGGCGAGGTATACGGTGGCGGCGCCAAAGATGATCCCAAAGATGCAGCCCAGTAAAATGGATTTGAGGGTAAATTCTTTCATTTGAGTGCCTGGCGGCACAAATGGTTTGAAGTTGTTGTCAGCCATATTGATAAGGTAAAAAAGTGTTAAGGGCTGAAATTTACGAATTACGGGGTTACTTACCGCGTATAAAAGGAAGACCGGAACAAATTGTATTGTTCCGGTCTTCCTTTTTATACATAAGAGGTATGCCTGTTATCTTACGCCATGCATCCATTTTTTCAGGAAGCTGGTGGAGAGGAACAGGAGTACTGCGGCGCCACCTGGCAGGATCACGAACACCATAAAGAACTCATAGAGGTTATGGATCGTGTAACCGGCGAAAGTTGGGTAGTGGGCAGCCAGTTTCAGTTCATGTAATTTGTCCAGTTGCTGGGCAGTGGCAGTGATGGTACCGTCGAGGATGCCCTGGAGGTCAATATTGTTTTTAGCGGCCAGCTCAAATTTATCCTGTGTCGGCGGCAGTAAGGCACCCAGTGTGCCTGCCAGCGCATAGCCGGCGGCGTTGGCGAGGAACCATACGCCCATCAGCAGGGAGGAGAAGCGATGGGGCGCCAGTTTGGCCACCAGTGACAGGCCTATCGGAGACAGGCACAGTTCACCGAGGGTATGGAACAGGTACATCACGATCAGCCAGATGACGCCGAGTTTCTGGCCAGCGCCCAGGTTTTTCACCTGCAGGGCGATGATGAAGAAGCCCAATGCCAGTAAAGCCAGCCCGATGGATTGTTTTATGGGCGAGATGGGCTCCAGGTTGCGTTTCTGAAGTTTCATCCATAACCAGCTGAAAGGAAGTGCAAATACGATGATAAAGATGGAGTTGGCGTTTTGTATAAAGCTCGGCGGCATGTCCCATCCTAAAAGGTGGCGGTCTGTCTGATAGTCGGCCACAAAGGTGAGGGAAGAACCGGCTTGCTCAAAACAGGCCCAGAAGAAGATCACAAAGAAGGCTACAAAGTAGATCACGAGGATACGTTGTCTTTCTACTTTGGTAATGCTTTTATCGGTCAGGATCAGCACTGCGAGGCTGATGCCGGACGCGTAGATGAAGGGATACAGCCAGGACTTGATTGGATTGGGATCGAGAGAGAGGTAGTGGATGATGAAAAACAGTACCACCAGGAGGCCCAGGACGCCTACAATAGCGCCGGAAGAGAATTTGGCCTTATCAGCTTCGCCTTCAGCGAGGTTGGCGGCTGGTTTGCTAAAGTCGGGTTTGCCGCCGATCGCTTCGCCATCGGGCGTCACCACATATTTGTCTTTCAGGAAATAGAACAGGACAGTGCCGAGGAACATCGCTATGCCGGCAGCAAGGAAGCCCCATTTGAAAGCGCCTACCATTCTCACGTTGTCTACTTTCACATCACCCAGCAGCGGGCAGATCAGCATACCGAGGAAGGCGCCGGTGTTAATGCCCATATAGAAAATAGTGAAGGCTGCATCCAGGCGGCTGTCGTTTTTAGGGTACAGCTGGCCTACCATGGAGGAGATATTGGGTTTAAAGAACCCGTTACCGATGATGATCACGAACAGGGCCACCCAGACAATCAGTTTGGCAGTGTCCACGTTGGTGGCGTAGAGCGCAGCGCTGAGTACCATCAGCAACTGCCCGATGCCCATAATGAAACCACCTAACAGAATACAGTTCCGGTTGCCAAGGTAGCGGTCGGAGATGTATCCGCCAAGCATAGGGGTGAGATAACTTAAACCGAGGAAGCCGCCATAAACGTAGGAAGACTCAGCTTCAGAGAATGCCAGTGCATTTACCAGGAAGAGGGTCAGCAACGCCCTCATGCCATAAAAATTAAATCGCTCCCACATTTCCGTGGTAAATAAGACAGCAAGGCCTTTAGGATGCCCCTTTGACGAGGCGTCAGCAGGCTTCTGTGCAACAGCTGTTTGCATCATAAATGGTTAGTTTTAGCAATAGTCGTTTTAAGGTTCTGTAAATTTCTAAATGCGGCAATTTAAAGTAAAATAGGATATCTCGTAAAAAAATGGTGGAAATGGTCAGTTTTTATGGTTTTTTGTGCTTTTTTCATCTTTCTTTGCATTTTCTTTCGCACCTGCATTTATTAGGCAATTCATATGAACATTTTATTACTAGGTAGTGGTGGCCGGGAACACGCCCTGGCCCGGAAAATGTCCCAAAGTCCACAGTGTGGCCAGTTATTTATCGCGCCAGGCAATGCCGGCACATCGCAATGTGGAACGAACGTCGATATGGGCGTGAGTGAATTTGAGAAGATCCGGGCTTTTTGCCTGGAAAATGCCATCGACCTGGTAGTGCCGGGATCGGAAGAGGCCCTGGTAAATGGTATCTATGATTTCTTTGCCCAGGATGCCGCTCTGCAGCATATTCCAGTGATGGGTCCTTCCAAAGAGGGCGCCCGCCTGGAGGGCAGTAAGGCTTTCGCCAAGCTGTTCATGGAGCGGCATCAGATCCCGACAGCTGCTTACCGGGAATTTAATGCAGACAATTTTGAAGAAGGCGTGGCTTATCTTCAGCAGCATTCCTTACCAATTGTATTGAAGGCCGACGGGCTGGCTGCCGGTAAAGGCGTGGTGATCACCAGTTCACATGAAGAAGCTGTGGCCGAGTTTGAACAGATGATCCGTGCCGCCAAATTTGGCGATGCCAGCAAAACCGTAGTGATAGAGCAGTTCCTGACTGGTATTGAACTGTCTGTGTTTGTGCTGACGGACGGCCATTCCTATAAGATACTGCCGGAAGCAAAGGACTACAAACGAATTGGTGAAGGCGACAAGGGCCTCAACACCGGCGGTATGGGAGCGGTATCTCCGGTACCTTTTGCCGATGCGGCTTTCATGAAAAAGGTGGAAGACAAAATAATCCGCCCTACAGTAGCGGGCTTGTCAAAAGAAGCGATAAAATATAACGGATTCATCTTTTTTGGCTTGATTAATGTGGAAGGAGAGCCTTTTGTTATTGAGTACAACTGTCGCATGGGCGACCCGGAAACGGAAGTCGTAATGCCCCGTTTACAAAACGATTTACTGGAACTGTTTACCACGGTATCAAACGGTACGCTGGCAGCGCAAACCATTTATGCAGATCCGCGTGCAGCCGCCACCGTCATGCTGGTGTCCAGGGGCTATCCGGAAGCATATGAGAAAAACAAGGAGATCAGCGGCATACCAGCGCCTACGCAGGACCAGGTGGTATTTCATGCCGGGACCAAACAATCGGGCGCGCAAGTCGTGAGCAATGGCGGCCGTGTGCTGGCCATCACTTCGCTGGCAGCCAGCCTGCCGCTGGCACTGGCTCATTCGGTGCAAACCGCGGAGCAGATTTCGTTTGAAGGCAAAACGTATCGTCGGGACATCGGTTACGAGTTCATTTAGTCATTTGGTTGTTTTTTTATTTAGAAGTTTCTCTAAGGAAACATGCTTTCCAAATGATCAAATAACTAAATATTAAAATGGTAAAATAATCATGTCGGGTTGCCGTTTAAACAACAAATAACTTTTTTTAATATTTAGCCGTATTATTGCAAGAATATCCACTTTTTGCATCGTATATTCGTTAGAATTATTCATTTTTGCATTCTAATTTTTGACCGTATCAACAATGGGATTTTTTAATTTTTTAACGCAGGAAATCGCGATTGATCTGGGTACAGCGAACACGCTGATAATACATAATGACCAAGTGGTTGTGGACGAGCCTTCCATTGTAGCGATAGAACGGGCTAGCGGTAAAATTGTGGCCGTAGGTAAGAAGGCCATGATGATGCACGAAAAAACACATGAATATCTTCGAACGATACGTCCCCTGAAGGATGGTGTGATCGCGGACTTCAATGCCGCTGAGGGTATGCTCAGGGAACTGATAAAAATGGTTTATCCTAAAAAGCCGTTGTTTGCTCCCAGCTGGCGTATGGTGATCTGTATCCCTTCCAGCATTACTGAAGTGGAGAAGAGAGCGGTACGTGACTCTGCCGAGCAGGCGGGCGCCAAGGAAGTGTACCTGTTGCACGAACCAATGGCCGCTGCCCTGGGTATCGGTATCGACGTGGAAGAACCAGTGGGTAACATGATCATCGATATCGGAGGTGGTACCACCGGTATCTCTGTGATCGCCCTGGCAGGTATTGTGTGCGACCAGAGCATCCGTATCGCCGGTGACGAATTCACCGCTGATATTATGGAAGCGCTCCGCCGTTACCATAGCCTGTTAATCGGTGAACGGACAGCCGAACAGATCAAGATCCATATCGGATCGGCACTGAAAGAGCTGGACAACCCACCAGATGATATCCCGGTTAACGGTCGTGACCTGGTGACCGGCATCCCTAAACAGATCATGGTATCTTACCAGGAGATCGCCGAAGCACTGGACAAATCTATCTTTAAAATCGAAGAAGCCATCCTGAAAGCGCTGGAAACAACGCCTCCGGAGCTGGCATCAGATATTTACCGCAGAGGCTTGTACCTGACCGGTGGCGGTGCGCTGCTGCGCGGCCTGGACAAACGCCTTGCCCAGAAAATCAAACTGCCGGTACATGTAGCAGATGATCCGCTGCGTGCCGTAGTAAGAGGTACTGGCATCGCTTTGAAACATGTGGGCAAATATCCGTTCCTGATGCAATAAACCTATTTAGGTATTTGGCTATTTGGTTATTTAGAGATTTCTTGGGAAAAGGACTCTCTAAATGACCAAATAGCTAAATAATAAAATCTCTAAATGACTCGCGCTTGTGCGGAATTTAATCATTTTCTTTAGGCGATATTTCAACTTCTTCTTATTTCTGCTGCTGGAAGTGATTTGTATTGTGTTGGTATTCCAGAACAATAACCTGCAGCGATCTGCCTACCTTAACTCCGCCAATGATATTAGTGGGAAGCTGTACGACAAATACAACAACGTACAATATTACTTTCACCTGAAAGCTACCAACGACAGCCTGGTAGCGGAAAATACCCGCCTGCACAATGCCGTTCGCACCAGCTTTGATTCTGTAGTGACAGGCACCGGCCTCAAAATAGATACGATCCGCCAATACAGCGACGATACCCTTCACCGGGTGATCGGCACCCAGGTCCGCCGCTATAAGTACTTTGAGGCTAAGGTGATCAATAACTCCGTTAACAAACCCATCAACTATCTGACTATCCACCGCGGCAGCCTGCAGGGTATCCGTCCCAATATGGGCGTTATCAGCAGCAGCGGCGTGGTAGGCGTGGTCAGAAGCGTGAGCGATAACTATGCAGTGGTGCTTTCCATGCTTTCCAAATCCAACTCGGTGTCTATCAGCGCCAGGCTGGGCCAGGGCAAGGAAATGGGGTCTGTACACTGGGACGGCGACAATGCCACCTATGCCCAGTTAAAGGATATCCCGAAGAGCGCTAAAGTACATAAAGGGGATACCGTGGTCACCAGCGGCTTTTCAGCACTGTTTCCCGAAAATATCCCCATTGGCTACGTAGACACGGTGATGATGTCGGATAAAGCCGGCACCTCTTACAATATCCGTCTGAGATTGGCCACGAATTTCTATAATGTGCAATATGTGTACGTGATAGAAAATCTGCTGAAAGATGAACAACAACGACTAGAAGACTCAACTTACAAGTTGATTAAATGAGTATACTGTTAAGAAATATTATCCGGTTTGCATTCCTGTTGCTGATACAGGTGTTTGTGCTCAACAAGATACTGATCCACCAGCTGGTGAGCCCTTATCTGTACATGCTTTTCATCCTGGCGCTGCCTTTTAACCTGCCGCGCCCGGTGGTGATGTTGCTTGGGTTCCTGATGGGTATCTCCCTCGATATGTTTTCCAACACCATGGGGATACATGCGGCAGCCTGCGTGTTTATTGCTTACCTGCGACCGTTTATTATCAATGTCCTGTCGCCCCAGGGTGGCTTTGAAACCACTCAGAAAACGCCGTCCATGACCAGTATGGGCGTTTCGCAGTTTCTGATCTATGCGGCGGTGCTGGTGTTTCTGCACCATGTGGTCTTTTTTATCCTGGAAGTTTTCGGCTTCGGCAACCCATTGTACCTGATGCTGAAAATCCTGCTTTCTACTGCTGCCAGCCTTATTTTAATCGTTTTATACGAATTGCTTTTTTTCACAAAGAAATAGCAGTCTGCAAGAAGCGTTTGCCAAATATTACTATTAAATTTATACATCGGAAAAAAAGGAAGTTGGCAGCTGTTTCCGCCAACGACAAGCATTTTAAAATTTATCCGTCCTCAATAGCATGTCAGTTTTTAATCAGCCCAGAAAAAGAGTTATACAGGCGATTATACTTGGGATGGTGGTGCTGATCATTACCAGGTTGTTTTTCCTGCAGATCGTGGAGAAGAAGTACGCGAAGCTGGCGGATGCCAACGCCGTACTCAGAAAAGTGGTATATCCCAGCCGTGGTATCATCTACGACCGGCAGAACAGGGCTATCCTCAGTAATGACGTGCTTTACGACCTGGTGGTAACACCGGCCAGCGCCAAAAACATTGACACTGCCTACCTCTGTAAGATATTAAACATCGATAAGGAAGAATTCCGGAAACGTATTGTCAACGCGATCGTGAGAAACGGCCGCGTAAGACAGTCGGTTTTTGCGCCACTGTTGCCAGCTGAAGTGTTCGGCCAGCTTCAGGAGAGCATGTACCTCTTCCAGCCCGGGTTTGAGCTGGTGCCCCGTCAGATACGCTCCTATCCCTATTCGGCGGCGGCCAATATCCTGGGGTATATCGGAGAGATCTCGCCCGAACGCCTCAAAGACACAGCTTATTCTTCCTACAACTCAGGTGACTACCTCGGCCTGGCCGGACTTGAAAGGACTTATGAAGCAGTGCTCATGGGCACACGTGGTATACAGTACCTCGTGAAAGACAACCTGAACAGGCCCCAGGGCGCCTATGAAAACGGTGAATTCGATAGCGCCGCTGTTGCCGGTAAAAACCTGCGCCTGTCACTCGATATTGAATTACAGCAGTTCGGGGAAAAACTCATGAAAGGCAAAATGGGCAGTATTGTGGCCATCGACCCGCAAACAGGTGGTATCCTGGCCATGGTAAGCGCGCCTACTTTCGATCCCAATCTGCTTACCGGTTCCTATCGTAGCACTAACTCGGTGCTGTTGAACCGTGATACCACGAAACCGACCTTCAACCGTGCTATTCAGGCTACTTACCCGCCTGGCTCCACTTTCAAGCCGATGATCGCGCTGGTGGGGCTGGACGAAGGCGTGATCACGCCCAGCTTTGGATATCCCTGTGGCGGCGCTTACTACGGTTGTAGCAGGCCCATCAAGTGCGAACACCATGATGCCGGTCACGCTGCCAACCTGCGCCTGGCGCTCTCCCATTCCTGTAACTCGTACTTTTCGCACGTATATCGCCTGAGCGTGGACGCGGCCAAGTTTGGCGGCATTCGTTCGGGTGGGCTCCAGAAATGGTCCGACTACATGAACAGCTTCGGCTTCGGTCACCGCATCGGGGTGGACGTGCCCAGCGAAGCCCGTGGTATTGTGCCTACGCCCGCGTTCTACGATAAAATGTATAAAGGCAGCTGGAACTCCTGTACTTCCGTGTTCCTTGGTATCGGTCAGGGTGAGCTGACGCTGACACCGTTACAGATGGCCAACGCCATGTGTATTGTGGCCAACCGCGGTTCCTACTACATCCCGCACTTTGTGCAGAGCATTGATAACGACGATACCCATTTACTCGACAAATACAAGGAAAAACACGTGGTGGCGCATATCTCTGATACCGCCTACAGCGCTGTAATCCATGGTATGACAGACGTGGTGGAAAGCGGTACCGGCCGTGTGGCCCAGATTGAAGGCATCACCATCGGCGGTAAAACCGGTACGGCCGAAAACTACGGCATCGTTGACGGTAAACGGACCAAACTGAAAAACCACGCCGCATTTGTGGCGTTTGCACCGGCTGAAAATGCCCGTATAGCCGTGGCCGTTATTGTGGAGAACTCCGGCTTCGGCGCCCGTTACGCGGCACCTATCGCCAGTCTCATGATGGAGAAATACCTGAAGGACTCCATCTCCTCCAAAAGACAGGCCCTGATGAAAACCGTAATGGAAACGGTGACACTGGACCCGGCCATGGTGGCTAAATCAAAACTGGACTCGCTGAACAACAGCGCCATTATCAAGAAAAACGGAACTAAATAACTAACAACGAAATAAACATACGCAACCGCTCATGAACCGCTCGCAAGCCAAACTGACACAAGGGATTGACTGGCCGATTGTAGGCCTGTACCTGGCGCTGGTGATCATCGGCATCATGTCCATCTTTGCTGCGGAATACCGGGGCGATGATAACGTCTGGCAGAATATTATCCACCTGAATAAAAACTATTCGCGCCAAATGATGTGGTTTGGCGTGTCGCTGGTGCTGGCGGCCATTATCTGGCTGACGGACAGTAAGTTCTTTACGGCCACCTCCAACCTGTTGTACGCAGGCGGTTTATTACTATTGCTATTGGTATTGGGCATTGGTAAGGACGTAAAAGGATCTCATTCGTGGCTGGTGATCGGCGGTTTCCAGTTTCAACCCGCGGAGCTGACGAAGCTCTGTACCAATCTGGCTTTGGCCAAATACCTGTCATCGCAGGAAACAGACTTCACCAAGTTGCGGTCGCGGCTGATCGCCGCTGCCATCGCGCTGATCCCTGCAGGCATCATCATTCTGCAGGATGAAACGGGGCTGGCGCTGGTATATTTTTCCTTTTTCCTCGTGATGTTCCGCGAAGGGCTGCCTGGTATCCTGCTGGTGATAGCCTTCTCCGGTATCGTGCTGGTATTGTCTGCCCTGCTGGTAGACAAATATGTGCTGTTTACGATCTTCTCAGTGATCACCGCGCTGGTCATCTATTTCATGCGACGGGAGATCAAACGGAAACGGTCTCGTTTGCTTGTCATCATCGGCGTATATGCTTTCTGTTCCGTGTTCGTGATGTTTGTGGTGCCTTTTGCATTTACCAAGGTGTTGAAGGACTATCAGGTGCGTCGTATTGAGGTGATGCTGGGCAAGGAAAATGATCCCAAGGCAACTTACAACACCCGGCAGAGTATGATCGCCATTGGTTCCGGCGGCTTCTGGGGCAAAGGATACCTGAAAGGGACACAGACCCGTTTTGACTTCGTACCGGAACAGAGTACTGACTTTATCTTTTGTACTGTTGGGGAAGACTTTGGCTTCCTGGGCAGTGTGATCTTCCTGGGCCTGTATGTGGCCTTGCTTTTCCGGATCATATTTGTGGCAGAGCGACAGCGATCGACCTACTCGCGCGTATATGCCTATGGGGTGGCCAGTATTATCTTCTTCCACCTGGCGATCAATATCTCGATGACCATTGGTCTGGCGCCGGTGATTGGTATCCCATTGCCATTGGTGAGTTATGGCGGTTCTTCGCTGATGACCTTCACCATGCTGATATTTATTATGCTGCGGCTGGACGCCGACCGGCAGATGGTGTTGCGGTAACCGGGGCTGCAACCTAATGGTGAATGGGCTATCTTTGCATCATGGCACGAATTATTCCATTATCAGAAGGTTCATTTACGGTAGATGCTACCAAACGGTTTTCTCCTTTCAGACTGGGCACAGATAACCTGCAGGACCGTCCGCACGGCTCTCTGCTGGTAGAGATACAGCCTTTTCTCGTGATCACTGACCGTGACTATATATTATTTGACGCCGGGCTTGGTTTCCGCAATGAAGACGGTGTATTGCAGATCCATCAGCACCTGATAGACCATGGCATCAACCCCATGGAAATCACGAAGGTGTTAATGAGCCACTTGCATAAAGACCACTCAGGGGGCGTATCTGCAGCCGATCCTATTACCGGCGAGCGCACCCTCACCTTTCCAAATGCCACCTATTATGTGAATAACGAAGAGATGCTGTATGCTATGGAGCATGCCGGCAAATCATACTTGGCCGAAGACATCATATTGCTGCAACAACGCGATAACGTGGTGTTTACGACCGGCAACGGCACTATAGACGGTTATATTCATTATGAACTGACCGGTGGTCACTGCCCTTATCACCAGGTATTTCTGGTAGATGATGGAGAGGACAAAGTCTTTTTCGGGGGCGATGTGGCACCGCAGATTTCCCAGATGAAGAGCCGTTTTGTGGCTAAATACGACTATGACGGCAAACGCAGTATGGAGCTGCGGCAGGAGTTTATGGAGCGTGGTAAGCAGGAAGGATGGACTTTCCTTTTCTATCATGATACCAAAGAGCCATTTGCCAAATTCTGATAAAGGAGCAGGAGCAGACACCTATGTACACCTTGTATGACCGCTTTACCTTAAGAGGACAACACCATATCAGGACATGGGAGCAAGAGGGCCAGAGCTGGGCTGCTTACAGCAATTACCGGCAAGCCGCCGCTCATGGCCTGTATATACCACAGCCGGTGCTCAACCTGGTGGTACGTGGTGAAAAGAGAATATATGACGGCTTGCAGGTACATCACCTGCGGGCCGGCGATGTGTTTCTCATACCATCGGGCAGTGTGCTCTGCTCGGAGATATTACGACCGTCGGAAGACTATGCCAGCATTAATTTTTTCCTGCCGTCAGACCTGCTGGCAACGCAGTACAGTGCTGCGGGTACCGGCAAACACCTGGCCGGTGCTACTTTGACGCTTTCACCTTCTTCTCAATGGCAACAGCTGACGCAGGCATTGCTGCGTGATTTCCGGAAAGACGGAAGCACCCCCTCCTATGAAAATATGATGGACCGGGTATTGCATTTGTTACAGCGGGAAACCATCACTGTAAAGCAGGCATTGGCCGGGAGGCCGTCGGTCCCTATGCAGCAAATGATGGCGCGCCTGCATAAAGGAATTCATGAAGTGCAGTTACTGGAAGAAATAGCAGCTATGGGAAACATGAGCCTGGCCACCCTGAAGCGGCGTTTCCGGGAAACCTATCAATGCAGTCCCATGCAATGGATATGGGCCAAGCGTTTACAGATGTCTGCGCTGTTATTGCGCACCACTGAACAGCCTGTCCCTGAGATTGCCTATAGTACCGGATTTGCGGACCTTTCGCATTTTTACCGGCAGTTCCGCCGTTGTTTCGGGATGACTCCCGTGCAATGGCGCCGCGGGGAAAATGAGCTTTCCAGCAAATAATCCCGGCAACAAATGCCCTACCTTGTCGTTTCAAAAAAAAGCGATCATAATGGAAAACATGACCTCCTTTGGGAATGCCTGGGTGGCAGCCTGGAACAGCCATAACCTCGATGAAGTGATGTCGCACTATTCACCAGACATTGTCTTTTACTCTCCTTTTATCCAGAAAATCAACAATGACCCTGAAGGCTGTATCCGCGGCGTTGATAACCTGCGTGCTTATTTCAGCCGGGCATTGACGGCCTATCCGGACCTGCATTTTGAATTGTACCATATACTGGAAGGCGTAAATTCTGTTGTGCTGTATTACAAGAGCGTCAACAATTTACTGAGCACGGAAATGATGGTGTTGAAAGACGGGAAGGTGGTAGAGGTAAGGGCGCACTATAAAGCACAGTAAAAATCAGTATGGGTTAGTATAAGTAACAAAAAGGGAGATCAACATGATCTCCCTTTTTGTTATTGTTTAAGGTCTTTTCCTGAAGTTCCCGCCCTGATTGATTCTGTTGAGGCGTTGGTTATTCAGGTGATTGAGCATGATGGTCCTGAATTCGCGTTCGCTTTTGAATACTGCGCCGGCTTTGCGGGCGGGCAGTACACGTTGGAATTCGTTGGTATATCTTGATCTGATATCGTACATTCTTTTTTCGTAGCCGAGGTCATTGTCCATATTTCTTCTGGCAATGTCATCGGGGTCGCCGGGGAGTGCCCTGTCCTGCTGCCTTTTGTTGTGGCGTTCGGCGATGAGTGTTTCCACTTCTTTTGTATAGTTTTTATATACTGGCCAGAACTTCTCTGCCTCATCAGCGGAGAGGTTCAGTTTCTGGGAGAGGTACTGCATCTGAAGGTTTTTTATTTTTTCAGCTGCTTCGTCAGATGCGGGCTTTTGTGCCTGGGTTATGGCACTGGTCAACATAAGCAGGACAATCCCTATTATTTTAAAATTAAAGCGTTTCATGCATCACTACTGGTTAGGTAATACCTCTTTGGAAAACGATGATTGTTGCAGGTATTGTTCGATGGCAGCGGGCGGAATTTCTTCATTCAGTTGTTGTTGCAGTGCTTCCGGAGCTGACACGTCGGCAAAGCCGGCAAAGATAGCATCGTTATCAAAAGCGTCAGTATGGTTTTGGAGATAGTATTCAATATCCTGGTTGTCGATCCTTTCCAGTTGTTTTTCCACGCTAAAGTTGCCGTCCCGTTGCAGGAAGAGCAGGGCCGTGGTTCCGGCGAAAGTGATTAAACAGGCGGCTACGGCGTATCTCAGCCATTTCCTGACCGGGTTGCGATGTGCTATGCGTAGCGAAGGCATAGCAGGTTCCGGCGGGATGGCGGCCAGTGAGCCGAAATATCCTGCGGGTACGGTAAAGGGAACCTGTTTGGGTATGACGGCCAGCAGCGGGGATAGTTCCTCCAGTTCGGCTGTGACCGGGTTTTCCTCAGTAGCATGTATCCGTTGAAGGATGGCTTGTGGAAGAGCCTCAAAATATCCGTTGGGTACCGTAAAAGGAAGATCGGGTGTAAGTACGCCCGCGTGGTTGGGTTGCAGTAAATGAACCTGCTGCAGCACTGCATCCGGTAACCGGTCAAAATAACCAGCCGGCACCGTAAAAGGCGCATCGGCGGGCCAGTTGGCATCCGGCGCCAGTTGCTTTAATTCATTGCTGATATGTTCGTGCTTGTTCATATACAATTTTTAGACACATCACCGCTTCAATAGTTTAATGAGATTTTAATCTTTTGCCAAAAAACTTTAAAGACGGCTTAAAATCGGGAAATACAGACGATCAGATATCCGTTCCTTTGATAAAATCCTCGATTTTCCTGACTGCATGGTGGTACGATGCTTTCAAAGCTCCTTCTGAGGTGTCCAATACCCTGCTCATCTCTTCGTAGGGCATTTCATCGTAATATCTTAAGTTAAATACAATTCTTTGCTTTTCAGGTAGTTGTAGTATAGCTTGTTGTAGTTTCCATTCAAGTTTATTGGCATCAAACTGGACATCTGCCTTTAGTTTGTTGCTAAGGCCGTCTTCCACGTCAGAGAGGGAGATGGCGAATTTTCGTTTTTGTTGTTCCAGGAATGTCAGGCATTCATTGGTGGCTATTTTATACAGCCAGGTAAACAACTGGGCGTCTTCCCGGAAATTTTCCAGGTTCTTCCACACTTTTATGAAAACGTTCTGCAGCACATCATTGGCATCGTCATGTGAAATGACCAGTCGCCTGATATGCCAGTAAAGCCTTTCCTGGTACTTGCGGATGATCAGGGTAAAACCCTGTTCACGGGTTTCGGGCATCCGGTATAGTGCCAGCAATGTTTTATCGTCCTGTGTAACGGCCATAGGTTAAATGGTTCTTGGACAGGTGTTATTTTCCTGAATATAAAGAAAAATCTTGCTGTCAGGTACTTTAATAATGGTATAAAGTATTGTTTCTTCTATGATATGTAGAAAATGTAAAAGTTTAACGGGGTGGTGGAGTATTTGTTTGTGGCCCGGGACTTTAATCCCGGGACTAAATGAAAACAGCCCATGGACCACACGTCCATGGGCTGCAATGAATTTATCCGGGTGGATTATTGTTTCTTTCTCTGTATGGCTTTTTCAGCAGCAGCCACAATATGGTCTGCGTCGAGGCCGTATTTTTTCAGCAGTTCCACGGGTTTGCCGCTTTCGCCGAAGGTATCGTTGGTGCCTACATATTCGATGGGCACAGGGATATGGCGGGCGGCTACCTGGGCGATGCTGTCGCCGAGGCCGCCGAGCACGTTATGTTCTTCGGCAGTTACCGCGCAGCGTGTTTTGCTGAGGGACTTGATCACCGCTTCTTCGTCGAGCGGTTTGATGGTGTGGATGTTGATGATTTCCACGCTATAGCCTTTTTCTTCCAGTATTTTACCAGCTTCCACTGCGATCCATACGAGGTGGCCGCAGGCGAAGAGGGTGATATCGGTGCCTTCATGAAGGACCTGTGCTTTACCGATCTGGAAGTCCTGGTTTTCGGCGGTGAAGTTAGGCCATTTTGGACGGCCGAAACGGAGGTATACCGGTCCTTCGTGCTCAGCGATCGCGATGGTAGCGGCTTTGGTCTGATTAAAATCGCAGGGCACGATCACGGTCATGCCAGGCAGCATTTTCATCATACCGATATCTTCGAGTATCTGGTGGGTAGCGCCGTCTTCACCAAGGGTAAGGCCCGCGTGGGAGGCGCATATTTTCACGTTTTTGTTGGAATAGGCCACAGACTGGCGGATCTGGTCATATACCCTGCCGGTGGAGAAGTTGGCGAAAGTGGTGGTATATGGTATTTTTCCACCGATGGTCATGCCGGCGGCGATGCCGATCATATTAGCTTCGGCGATGCCTACCTGTACGAAGCGATCAGGAAATTCTTTTACAAAGGCATTCAGCTTCATGGAGCCGAGCAGGTCGGCAGTCAAAGCTACAACATTTGGATTTTTGCGGCCCACTTCCAGGATGCCTTCGCCAAATCCGGCGCGGGTTTCTTTTTCGTTTAGCGGTTGAATATCTTTTACCATTGCGGTCTTTTTAAAATTGAGGCGTAAATGTAAACATTTAATATCAGGAAGTTAGTTGCTCAGTACTTTATTCCGGAGACTTACCTCCCACTGCCATGCTGTGCGCATACAGTCTTCGATGCCAATTTCCGGTGTCCAGCCGAGTTTTTCCTTGGCGCGGTTGTTATTGGCGTAGATCTCGATCACGTCACCGGGGCGGCGTGGGCCAGTAGTATAGTTGAGTTTTACACCGGATATTTTTTCAAAAGCTTTAATGGCTTCCAGTACAGTAACGCCATTGCCGGTACCGAGGTTAAAGATTTCGCAGTTGGAGGCATTTTTATGGTCAATCAGATACTGCATTGCTCTCGTGTGTGCGTTGGCGATATCAGTCACATGGATATAATCACGTACACAGGAACCGTCGCGGGTATCGTAATCGGTGCCATAAACCACCATTTTCGGGATTTTACCGATAGCTGTCTGGGTGATCACTGGCACCAGGTTGTCTGGTTTGCCGAGGGGCAATTCGCCGATGAGGCCGGACGGATGAGCGCCTACCGGATTGAAGTAGCGCAGCAGGATGGACTGGGTATCATTTACCCGGCTATAATCCTCAATGATCTGTTCTCCCATTTGTTTGGTGCGTGCATAGGGGGATTGTGCTTCGCCCAGTGGTGTTTCTTCCACAACCGGCAGTGCAGTGGTATTGCCGTATACAGAGCAGGAGGAGGAGAAAACGAAGTGGGGGATATTAAATTCCTTAATGCATTTCAGCACATTGATGAGAGAGGTGAGGTTGTTATGAAAGTACATCAACGGATCTGCTACAGATTCAGGGACCGTTTTAAGGGCAGCGAAATGGATCACACCTACGATGTCCCTGTTTTCATGGAATACAGCATGGGTATCTTCCAGGTTACAAAGGTCTACTTTGTAATTGCGTACTTTTTTGCCGGTAATTTTTTCCACGCCATCCAACAACTGGGTGGTACTTCTGATGTTGCTGTCAACAGAAACCACATCGAAGCCATGATTGATTAAATCTACAATAGTATGGGAGCCAATATAGCCACAACCACCCGTAACAAGAACCTTCATGATAATTTCAGATTTACGTTTTAATGAGATGTCAGATCATTTTTTGTTCCAGTACTCTTTCGAGGTACTGGCCATAGCCGCTTTTCAGCAATGGTTTGGCCAATTCCATCAGTTGACCGGCAGTGATAAAGCCTTTACGGTAGGCGATTTCCTCGATACAGGCGATTTTGATGCCTTGTCTTTGTTCGATTACCTGTACAAACTGGGAAGCCTGCATCAGGGAGTCGAAGGTACCAGTATCCAGCCAGGCTGTTCCGCGTGGTAAGATAGAAACTTTTAATTTGCCGCGCTTCAAATATTCTTTATTCACATCTGTGATTTCATATTCGCCGCGTGGGCTGGGTTGCAGGTTTTTGGCGATTTCCACGACGTCGTTGTCATAGAAATAGAGTCCGGGCACTGCGAAGTTGGATTTAGGTTTAGCGGGTTTTTCCTCGATGGACAGTACACGCATGTCATCGGAAAATTCGACTACGCCATATCTTTCCGGGTCGGATACCTGGTAGGCATATACGATACCGCCGCTGGGATTTGTATTATCTGCCAGTTGCGTACCGAGGCCTGCGCCATAGAAGATGTTGTCTCCCAGTACCAGCGCCACGCTGTCATTTCCGATAAATTGTTCACCGATCACGAAAGCCTGGGCCAGGCCGTTGGGCAAGGGCTGCTCAGCGTAGGACAGATTGAGCCCCAGCTGGCTGCCATCACCGAAGAGGCGTTGAAAGGAGGGCAGGTCATGCGGCGTAGAGATGATCAGAATATCTTTTATGCCGGCCAGCATCAGTGTAGACAGCGGGTAATAGATCATCGGTTTGTCATATACCGGCATTATCTGTTTGCTGATGGCGTAAGTGATGGGATGTAATCGGGTACCGGAGCCGCCGGCCAGGATGATTCCTTTCATTATAGAACTGTTTTGATTGGATGTTATAGGCTTTTATGGAAAACCGCACAAAAATAGCTGCTCTTATCCACATGACGGCATTTTTATACAAAAAAAGCTCCCCGCGAAGGGCGGAGAGCTTTTTTTAATATTATTAAATAACATGATGTTAGATAAAGATACTGGCGATGAGATAGGTCAGCGCTGCCAGCAGGCCGCTGATGGGAATGGTAAGCACCCATGCCCAGAGGAGGCTGACGGTGACGCCCCAACGAACGGCAGACAGCCTTTTGGTGGCGCCTACGCCCATGATGGCACCGGTGATCACATGGGTAGTACTGGCCGGGATACCGAGGTGTTCGGTGAGGAACAGCGTGATGGCGCCGGAAGTTTCAGCAGCCACACCTTCCAGCGGTGTTACCTTGGTGATACGGGTACCCATGGTTTTAACGATTTTCCAGCCGCCGCTCATGGTACCGAGGGCGATACAGGTAAAGCAGGCCAGCGGAATCCAGTCGGGCATCGCTTTGATATTGGGAATATATCCGGCAGCCACCATGGCGGCGGCGATGATACCCATTACTTTCTGGGCATCGTTGCTGCCGTGGCCAAGGCTCAATGCTGCTGAAGAGGCCAGCTGCAGGCGTTTGAACCAGTTCTCCGCCCGGAAGGGATTGGCCTTGCGGCAGATATTCACAATAATGATGGTAATAATAAATGCCACCAGCATACCAATCAATGGTGCCAGTACAATGAAGTACACGATAGGCAACACTTTGTGGTAGTTGATCACATCGAGGGTGCCGGCGCTGGTAACAGCTGCACCGATAAAGCCACCGATGAGGGTATGGGAGGAGCTGGAAGGAATGCCCAGCCACCAGGTGAACAGGTTCCAGGTGATGGCGGCCACCAGCCCGCAGAAGATCACTTTCAGGGTGATGAACTGTTCAAATACAGAGCTGGCTACAGAATTGGCTACTTTAAATTCGCCGATCACGTATTTGGCAATAAAAAAAGCCGCAAAGTTAAAAACTGCGGCCCAAAGCACTGCCTGAAAAGGCGTCAGTACCTTGGTCGATACGATAGTGGCGATAGAGTTGGCTGCATCATGAAAACCATTGATATAGTCAAATATAAATGCCAGTATTATAATTATTACTAATAAAGTCATGGTAACACGAGGATTATGCGGTCAGAGCGATGTATCCCTTAGGAATATTTGATTATAATGGTTTCAATTACGTTGGCGCAGTCTTCGCACTTGTCAGTGGCGATTTCCAGGGCCTGGTATATTTCACGCATTTTAATCAGCTCAGCGGCATTTTGCTCGGTATCAAACAAGTCGGCAATGGCACGGTCGTAGATGTCGTCGGCGTGGTTTTCGAGACTATTGATTTTTACGCAGGCATCCGTGATAACGCGCATGTTCTGCATGTTGCGCAGTTCAGGGATGGCTTTGTGCAGCTCCAGCACGCCGAGGTGGATCAGCTCAGCGAGCTTGCGGATGCTCTCGTTTTGTGTGTTGACTTTATACAGGTCCATTCTTTTGGCGGAACCGTGGATATAATCAGCAACGTCGTCCAGTGTGGCAGCCAGGTAGTGGATGTCTTCCCGGTCAAAGGGGGTGATGAAGTTTTGTCCCAGCTCTACAAATATGCGATGGGTATAATCGTCATTTTTATGCTCCAGCCTCTCGATCAGATGCACTTTGTCTTTACGTACGGCCGGATCAATGGTCGCTACCAGTTCGTTGAGTACCTGGGCCATTTCCACGAGGTTGGAAGCCACGTCTTCAAATAAAGAATAGAATACCCGGTCTTTCGGCATGAATAGTTTAACAAAGGAATTGAAGCCTCCCATACGTTTGAGTTTAAAAATTTGCCGCAAAAATAGCTTTCAGAATCAATTGGAGCCAGAAAAAAACCTGAATTAATAATTCCTTAACACTGGATTAATATAAAAGTAATATAGCAATTTTTCCTTTGTATAAGAAATTATAATCATAAACAGGTGCCTACAACCTGTTACATTTTCACATAGATGTCTGACAAACGCGCATTAGATATAGTCGTTATTTCCGACGTCCACCTCGGGATATACGGCTGCCACGCTAAAGAGCTGGTCCAGTACCTGGACAGCATAGACCCCCGCATCATGGTGCTCAACGGAGACATCATCGATATCTGGCAGTTTAGCAAACGTTACTTCCCCAAGGCCCATACCAAGGTTATCCGCAAAATCCTGAAGATGATCGGCAAAGGCACCGAAGTGTACTACCTGACCGGGAACCATGACGAAGCCCTGCGTAAGTACGCCGGTTTCGAACTGAGTAACTTCTCTATCGACAACAAGCTGATACTGGACGTTGATGGCAAAAAGCACTGGTTTTTCCATGGCGACGTGTACGACGTGACCATGAAAAACTCCAAATGGCTGGCTAAACTGGGAGGCAAGGGGTATGACCTGCTGATTATCATCAACCGCCTGGTCAACAATATCCTGGAAAGCATGGGCCGGGAAAAGATGTCTTTCTCCAAAAAAGTCAAACAAGGGGTGAAGTCCGCGGTCAAATTCATTTCGGACTTCGAACAGACGGTGGCAGAGATCGCGGTCGACAAAGGTTTCGACGTGGTTTGCTGCGGTCATATCCACCAGCCGCTCATCAAGGAAATGCCGGTGGGTGATAAGACTGTGACCTACCTGAATTCCGGCGACTGGGTGGAAAGCCTTACCGCCCTCGAATATGTTGACCGGGAATGGACCCTGTACCACCATCCCGTTACCAAAAGTAAAACCGTCCTCCCCGAAGATGAAGATGATACCACCCCCGACTGGGACCCTAAAACATTTTCGGATTTAGCTATTTGATTACTGAAAATATTTAAATGATTAAATATTCAAATATTTTTATATTTGAGTAGGATTTTCACATAATCATAACAAGTGCTTAATATTAAATTAAAAGTAGACTTCTAAGTTTGCTTAACTATTCACAGAAAACCTATTTGGAAGCGCAGTAAATGAAGATTGAAAGAAATGAAAGTACTCAAACTACACCCATTAATGACTATATCCCTGTTACAGATGCAAATTCAACGTTTGTTGTCCTGTAACGTAGCGGTATATGTGCGCCATTCCCTGGCCAATGCTTTTGACACCCTGAAAGAAGCGGGACTGGAAGAAGAGACCCTGGTGGAATATCCTATTGATGAAACCCTCAGTCTGCGTGAATTTGAGGAAGACCTCGAAGAACGTTTCAACTTCAGCCTGGAGCTCTGCAATAAAGACAACAAGCCATTCACCAACAAAAGCCAGCATCTTTTCCAGATATCCTCCGCCGTGCAGGATAAAAAAGAAGAACGAAACTATCAACTGGATATTTCGCTGGACATGTTGATGAACAACAACAGGCCTACGCCTCCTTCTTATCTGATGTAGCTATTGTCCGCTTTCCCGGCCTTTCCATATCCTTTGTTGATCTTGACCTATCCTATGCCTGATTTCGTATACCCGTTCCTGTTAACAATACCATAAACATTTCTTAACTATTAACATACTGGTAACGTCAGCTTAATACTGCGTTAATGCCTCACGGATATTTTTGCCACCGATATTAAAACGGGATTAAAATGAGATTAAAATCATATTAAAACCGTATAAAACAAAACCAAATATCGTGAAGGGCTTCTATTCTGTACCACTGTTATTGCTGACTTTATTTCAATTTATTTTTACGGGAACAGCGCTGGCGGGCGATCCTGCCAAGGTGACCGGTAAGGTGACCGACAAGAAAACCGGCGAAGCATTGATTGGTGTTACCATCGTGGTGCAAGGTACCGGCAAAGGCGCTGTAACGGACGTGGAAGGCCGATACGCTTTCACCATCGAGCCGGGCAATTACACGCTCGACTTCAAATACATGGGCTATCAGACCAAATCCATCTCCGATGTGATCGTGAAAGCAGGACTGCCTACATCCCTGAACGTCATCATGGACGAGCCTGCATCCAAGGCATTACAGGAAGTAGTGATCAAAGGTTCTTTTAAACAGGAAACCATCAATGCCCTGTACGCTGCTCAAAAAAACAATGCCGTAGTATCTGATGGTATCTCCGCCGACCTCATTAAAAAATCACCGGACAAAAACACCGGTGAAGTACTGAAACGCGTAAGCGGCACCAGTATCCAGGATAATAAATTTGTAGTGGTACGCGGCCTGAGCGAACGCTACAACACCACACTGATGAACAATGCCCAGATGCCCAGCACAGAGCCGGACAAAAAAGCATTCTCCTTTGATATCATTCCTTCCGGTCTTATTGATAACATTACCATATATAAAACAGCTTCGCCTGACCTGCCGGGCGATTTTGCCGGCGGCGCAGTGAAAGTGAGCACCAAAGACTTTCCTGACCAACGTTTCCTCGACCTGTCGCTCAGCACCGGTTACAATACACAAACCACCTTCAAGAATTTTTATACGGCGCCGCCGCAAGGCAAATATGATTTCCTTGGTTATGACGACGGTTCCCGCGCCCTGCCCGCCGCATATAAAAATGCTGCCAAAGGGAACTATACCATGCTGGAAGATGCGGAAAAAATCGCTATCGCCAAACAGTTCCCGAATACCTACAGCAGCGGAAAACAGGACCGTAAAGGTCATCCGCCGGTTGGTATCCAGTTCTCTGCCGGCAATAGCTGGAATGGCAAGAGGAATAACCGTTTCGGCTATATTTTTTCTGCTAACTACAACAACGGTAATCGCATTAATCTCCGTACCCGCTCCGAAAAAAATATCACCGAACACCTGTTTGACTACAACGACGAACAGTATGCAAAGACCGTTAACCTGGGAGCTGTATTGAACCTGGCCTACAACTGGAGAAATAATAAAATTGCGCTTAAGAATTTTTACAACAACGACTATAGTAATAATTTTACCCGCAGGACCGGATTTGTGTTTGATAACGACAATGTGCAGCCGCGTAAAAGTTATAACAACGAGGTCACACAAAACAGCCTTTACAACAGTACACTGGAAGGTCAGCATGTACTCGGAAAAGACAAGATCACGGTGGACTGGAACCTGTCTTACGCCCGCGCGGCACGTAATCAGCCGGATCAGCGCATTCTGTCCTTCAAACAAAACAGCGGTGAGGATTTTTACTCCCTTACGCTGTCAAACGAAAACAACCCTAACCTGAAAGAGGCTGGTCGTGTGTATACCAGGTTGTCTGAAAATATCTATGGCGGCAACCTGAATTTTGCGGTACCATTCAAACTGTTCGGACAATCCCAGAAGTTTAAATTCGGTGGTGTCAAAACTTATCGTAACCGTGACTTCTCTGCTATTGCGCTTGGCTATGCCACCGCTTATTCCAATACTCAGATTAATCTTGATAAAGGCGTCACGCCGGAGAACATCTTCAGCGTGGAGAATATTGACAAATATAAAATTCTGCTGGCCAAGATAGATCTCAATAATAAAGACTATACCGGTACCGCTGATCTCACTGCAGGATACCTGATGTTTGATAATAAATTTACAGAAGCATTAAGGCTGGTATGGGGCGCGAGGGTTGAGTCCTATGTACAGGAGCTGAAAGCAGCCGGAGAACAGCAACAACGTTATAACAATGTGGATGTGTTACCTTCAGCCAACGCTACTTATGCTGTAACAGACAAGAGCAATCTGAGACTGTCTTTTTCTCAGACAGTGAACAGGCCTGAGTTCAGAGAGCTGGCAGCCTTCAGATATTATGACTACGATAATGAGTTCCTGATTGCCGGCAATAAAGATCTTCAACGCAGTACTGCCACCAATGCGGATTTTCGCTGGGAATATTTCCCTGGTGCCGGTGAAATTATTTCTGCCTCTGTGTTCTACAAGCACTTTAATAACCCGATCGAACAAACGAATAATGGCAACAGTGTATTGTCCTTTGATAATGCACGGTCTGCAAAAGATTTCGGGGCAGAGATTGAATTCCGCAAACGGCTGAATTTTATTTCGCACAGTAAACTGGCAGAGAACCTGGTATTCTATGCCAATGCCGCTTACATCAATTCTGACGTTGATCTGCCAGGTGTTAATGGCAACAAGAAAACACCGTTGCAGGGACAATCACCTTATCTGATCAACGGAGGCCTTTCCTATGCCCCTGCGGATAATAACTTTTCGGTTAACCTGTTGTATAACAGGATTGGTCAGCGCTTGCGCTTCCGCGGCACCGATGCCGGCCTGGATACTTATGAGAAGCCTAGAGACGTGCTGGATTTCCAGATCAGCAAACGCCTGTTCCGTAATGCCGGTGAAGTGAAGCTGAATATCTCCGATATATTGGCACAACCTATTGCCTTGTACTATAAGTTCCCCGGAACAGATAAGACAGCCTATCAAAGTGGGCATGATCACATCATCAGTTCATTAAAACCGGGCACCACATTTACCATCACCTTCAAGTATAATTTTTTATCCGGGACTAAGTAATATTTTTTTAACGGGCTTTTCATATTCACCTAACAACTGGTATTAATATTTGTAAATCAAATAATTAGTAATTATGACTAAGAATTATGTACTTGGCTTGCTGGCCGTAGCGTCATTGGCTGCCTGCAGTAAAAAAGATGATAACAATACTACGCCTCCGCCGTCCAACAACAGCGACACCGTATATGTCCGTGGAAAAATCTCTGCCAGCCAGACCTGGTCTAAAAACAAAGTATATAAACTACGTGGCTATGTGTATGTAGATGCACCTGCTGTATTGACTGTTGAAGCGGGTACACAGATCATCAGCACAAGAGACTCTGCTGGCGTACTGGTTGTTTACAAAGGCGCACAGATCAACGCCAACGGAACTGCTGATAATCCGATCGTATTCACTTCCGGTCATACCGACAAGAAACCAGGTGACCTGGGAGGTATTATCCTCGTAGGCAGTGCCACCGGTAACGGTAACCATGCTGTGATTGAAGGTGGCGTAGACGGTGACCACAAAGCTTTTGGTGGTACCAATGATGCCGACAATTCCGGCACTATGCAATATGTAAGAATTGAATACGCTGGTAAGGCAGTATCCCAGGACGACGAAGTGAACGGTCTGTCCCTGTATACCGTTGGTAATAAAACCACGCTGCACCACATTCAGGTTGTAAACGGACTGGATGATGCGTTTGAATTCTTCGGCGGCACCGTAAACGCCAAATATCTCATCGCTTACAACACGGCTGATGATGATTTTGATATGGATGACGCTTATAAAGGTATGGTCCAGTTCGCGGTGTCTGTTAAACAGCCTTCTTTCACCGATCCTAAAGGTGCAAGTGGCGACGTGTCCAACAACTTTGAAGTGGACAACACCAACCCTGCCAATAAACCTATCACTACTACACCGACTACCTTCCCTGTGCTGTCCAACTTTACAGCCATTGGTCCCAATAATACTACTGGCACCAGTGCTGCATATGGTTATGGCGCCCGCTGGAGAAGAGGTTGCCAGTTCATCCTGGGCAACTCTATCATCATGGGTTCACAGAAAGAAGCTATGCGTGTAGACGATAACGTTACCATGGGCTTCTATAATGATGGTACCAGCGGCGTTAAAAACAGCCTGCTGCACAGTTCTTCCGCTAACGTATTCTCTACTGCCAACAGCGGCGCTGCTGTACTGTTGACAGTTGATCAACTGAGTGCATTAGTAACCGGTCGTGACGCTACCCAAGTGTTCCTGGCTGCCAATGCAGGTGATATCAAACTGAAAGATCCGTTCAATAACAAGACTCCTGACCTGGCTCCTCAGACTGGCTCTCCTGCTTTAGCAGGTGCTAAGTTTGAAGGTAAACTGGCAGATGCTTTCTTTGACAAAGTGGCCTACCGCGGCGCCATTGATCCGGCTAATGACTGGACCAAAGCCAAATGGGTTGCCTGGGACAGAGTTGTAGTAACACAATAGTATTTTTTTAGATTTCATAAGCTGTATTTACACCGTCCTGGTTTATACCGGGACGGTTTTTATTTAGTACCTATGCTGCCAACAAAAAGAGCCGTGATCACACGGCTCTTTTTTTAATTTCCCTGTACAAATCCCGGTGGCGGCGCAAACCGCTCATCGGTGATAAATCCTTTGTCACTCAGGGTTTTCAGAAACGCAATGAGTGCTTTTTTATCACTTTCACTGAATGAGAACCCGTTTTTAAAAGCCGGGTCCAGCGTGGCAGTTGGATAAAAGCCGTTATCATAGTGGTTCATGACGCTTTCCAGGCTGCCGAAGCGGCCGTCGTGCATGTAAGGGGCTGTGAGCGCCACATTACGCAAAGACGGAACTTTAAACTTGTACAGGTCTTCCTCGAGGAGTGTTATTTTATAACGTCCGGAGTCTGTGCCGAAGGGTCGTGGGGCCACGCCGTTGTTACGAAAGCTGTTGTCTGTGAACAGCGGCGGCTTATGACAGGAGGCGCAACGTTGCTCAAACAATGCCAGTCCTGTTTTCTCTTCATCGCTGAAAGTCTCTTTGCCTGCTATAAAGCGGTCGTACCGGGAGTCTGCGCTGACCAGCATCACCATGAACTGGGATAATGCTTTCAGCATGCGGGTACTGTTGATTCCAGGCGATCCGAATGCTTTTTCAAACAATTGCTGATAGCGGTTGTTGCGTTGCAGTTTACCGATCACGTTACCGAGTTTGTCGTCCATTTCCACCGGGTTTTCTATGGGGGCGATGGGTTGCAGATCGAGGTCATGCACACCGCCGTCCCAGAAGAAGGAGGTGGACCAGGCCATATTCTGGATAGGAGGCGAATTGCGGGTGCCGAGGCGGTCTTCTATACCGTGACTGACATCGTGGCCGTGGTGTGTAAATGCATTGGCTTGTATATGGCAGCTGGCGCAGCTGATGGTGCCGTCACGGCTTAGCAGGCCGTCGTAGAAGAGTACTTTGCCGAGGGCAAATCCTTCGGTGGTGACCGGGTTGTCTGCCAGGCGGTAAACAGGCTCCGGAAATCCTGCCGGCTTCACGAAGGCGATGTTTTTAACCGGTTCCGGTGCTGGTGTGGTGTTTTTCTTGCTACAACCGATGATAAGGGAGGTGAGCAAGGGCAATAGAACACCCCTGCCCCACCTGTAACTGTGACGCATAAACGAATAATTAATAAGGAATGCTTACTTTTTCAGTTTTGCCATGTATTTCTCCGGTTTTTTGAGAAAGACTTCCTTACAGGTGATGGAACAAAAATGAATCGTGTCTTTTTCGTAAACGGTCCATTCCTTGTAGCTGGTGTCATACGGCATTTCGCATACAGGGTCGGGCCATTTATCGCTGACTGCGGTTTCCGTCGCAACGGGTGCTTCGGGCATGGGTGCATCTTTTGTTTCAGCAGGTTTGCTGTTCTGATTACAGGCGAGAGCCAGGAGAACGCTACAGGTCAAGATCAACTGTTTCATGATAGAATTAATTAATGTTATTCGTTATGCACGTGGTCAATGTTAAACATTTGTGTGTAATTATTTGCGATTTTCTCTGAAAATGGCGATGTCATTACGTTTGGATCGGAGGCGAAGCTCACATTGGTGGTGCCGTTCAGCATTTTGAGCGCATCCGCAAAGAAATGGACCTGCGCTTTACGATCGCGGCGAACAATGGCTTTTCCATTGTTGGGGATGGTAAGGGTCACCTCGCGTGTGTTGTTGAGCGTACGCGGACCGTTATTGAAATTGCCGCCATACAGGCCTATATGATAGCGGAAAAGTTTCTGCGCATCTGTAGAAACCGGTGAGCTGCCTTCCAGTTTGACGAAGATGTAACCGCTGTTCCATGACCAGTACATATCTGCGGCACCTTCCGCGGGGTCAAGCACGCCGGGACGTTTGCTGATGTCCAAGGTATTACGGGCGCTGTCTACGCCGATCATAAATTTCACTTGTGTATAATCTGCCGCGGGCACGTTGTACAATGTATGGAAGGCCGATGTCTTATTGTCTTCGCTGATAAGAAAATAACTGCTGTCCTGCGGTACGGTGTATACCTGTCCGGAAGCGGTGATCAGCCGAAAGTTGCTGACATAGTAGGCAAATTTGCTGATGGTAAGCGATTCACCGGCGGCATTACGGTATTGCTGGTTGTTAAGTATCAGATCGTCTGTTCCTGCGCGGTTGTCGAATTCGAGCACCACAACGCCTTTTTCGTTCGGGTCTGTGGCGGGCGCTGTTTTGTCTTTGGAGCAGGAGGCCAGTATAAAGAGTATGCTGAGGAGTAAAATATTTTGTTTCATAAGGATTGTTTTAGAAGAAGAAATTAACGGTAGCGGATAAACGGGCGTACGTTTTATTGTATCCGGCAGACAGATGCTGGTATACCGGCAGCTGTGCCTGGACACCGGCGGAAAAACGTTTGAAATAGACATCGGCGCCGATGCTGGTGTGCAGCATGTCGCCGCCGGTGTATTCTTTGGCTTTATGCAGCTCATAATCGCCGGAGGCGTGTTCGTACATGAGGCCTGCATAAGGCTGCAGGGCCACCGTTTTACTGACAGGCTGGTACAGGAACCCGCGCAACGAAGTGTTAAAACGGTTGCCGAAGCGGTATTCTTCCTTATTGGTGGTATTGATACGGTAGCTGGCATCCGTATTGAGCCCCCATTTACCGCGCCTGACGGTATATACAGCGTTCAGTACAAAATCGGTGCTACGGCTGCCGGGCTGGAAGTTTTGGTAGATATTGCCACCTTCGTCCGGAATGCCGGTTTTGCCGGTGGGCAGTTTAATACCGCCGCCTGCCTGGAATACATGGTGCCATTTTTTGCCCAGGTCCCAGTTGTTGTCAATAAGTGTATAATTGGCCATCAGGGTGATGTCTCCCAGGCCGGAGACTGTGGTGATGCTTTTGCCCTCTTCCCTTCTGAAATATTGGAACGGCACGAAAGCGAAGAATTGTAATCTTTTGGTGGCGTACCATCTGCCCCAGAGTTCAGTGGTGTGGTAGAACTCCCGGGATTCATGGTTCGCGGTATTGCCCAGTTCCATGGGATGGGTGGATTTAAACTGCCGGTATCCATAACGGAGACCGATAAAGTTCTTATGATATTGTGGCAAAATGCCCAGCTGGTAGCCACTTGCGGAACATCCGCAGATGTCGCAGGCCACGGCAGATACAGGCATGAGAATAGCCATGATGAAAAACAGCTTTTTCATTGCAAGGGTTTAATCGGCAAATCAATAACAGTATCGGCTATACGTAGTGAATAGCGATAACAATGACAGGCACACCAATAGTGTGTCAGGTAACCATCAATAATAAAAACGACAGGGGAACTGACAGCATGGGCTATCGGTTTACCGGAAATAATAACACAGACGGATTAGCAGAGAGGGGGGTGAAACACGCTGGTGATGGGACTATAAGTGGGTTTCATAAGATAGAATGCGGTCTGTTCGGTGATGATATCGGAGCAGGGCGCTTCGTTGGAGAAAACAAGTTGTTCACAGAATAAAGTCACTTCTTTGTTTTCTTTTTGCGCGTATGGATTCTTTTGTTCCTGTTGCTCCTCGCGCAGTAACTGTTTCCTCAACTGGCACTTACCGTTACAGTGCATGGCCGGGTTGTTCCTGTTTTCGCAAAGGTTGGCAGCAATGTAGGCCTGGTTTATCTTATAGCTGATAAAGACCACTGCTGTGCCGAAATTTTGCAGCAGAACGATGACACATAGTAATATGCAGAAGAGTTTTTTCACGCGTTGCAAAAATAGATATTTTCATCATAAAATATTCGGGCATTTATCAAAACTGATATAAATCATATGGTGTTACCGACGCAAACGCCCACCGCGTAAGGCAGTGGGCGTTTTATTTATCTTATACTGATCTCCGCTTATCAGGCGGACCAGCAATAATCATGATCATCAAAGTTACCAGATAACAACTCTTTCAGCTTCCGGCAGTACCATTTTGTTTCCTGGCTGGCATCCCCATGCGTCCTGGAATTCTTTCAGGTGCGGTAAGGGGCCGTTGATACGTGCTCTGGCCGGAGAGTGGGGGTCTGTCTGGATTTGCTGGCGGAGCGCGGCATCAGTGATGTTACCGTGCCATACCTGAGCCCATCCGAGGAAGAAGCGTTGTTTCCAGGTGAAGCCGTCAATTGGTTTGGGCTCCTCTTTACCTTCGAAAGATTTTTGCAGCGCATAGTAAGCGAGCGTGAGGCCGCCGAGGTCGGCAACGTTTTCACCGATGGTGAGGTCGCCTTTGATTTTGAGGCCTGGCGCCACTTCCATGCTGCTGAAGTAGTTGATGTAACGTTTTGTCAGCTTGTCGAAGTTTACACGGTCGGCTTTGGTCCACCAGTTTTTCAGGTTGCCGTCAGCATCAAACTGAGAGCCCTGGTCATCGAAGCCGTGTGTGAATTCGTGGCCGATCACCGCGATGATGCCACCGTAGTTGATAGCGTCGTCAGCGTTGGCGTTATAGAACGGTGGCTGAAGGATACCGGCAGGGAACACCACTTCATTGTTCAGCGGGTTGTAGTACGCATTAACGGTTTGCGGTGTCATGCCCCATTCGCTTTTATCCACAGGCTTACCGATTTTGTCGATATTCTCTTTGTGTTCGTAGAGTATGGCGGAGATAGCGTTTTCCAGCAGCGTGCCTTTATCGACCTGGATAGAGGAATAGTCTTTCCATTTATCGGGGTAACCGATTTTGTAGGTAAAGGAGGCCAGTTTTTTGCGGGCCATTTGTTTGGTGGAATCGCTCATCCAGGTCAGTTTATCGATGCGTTCACCATATACGGAGCGAACGTTTTCGATCATTTTGGATACTTTCTCCTTACTGCTTTCAGGGAAATATTTTTTAGCGAACAGTTTGCCCAGTGGCATGCCCAGTTTGGCGTCGGTAGAGCGGATAGCTCTTTCAGCACGGGTTTTCTGTGCTTTTTTGCCGGTCATTACGGTACCGAAGAAATGGAAGTTCTCTTCATCAAAAGCTTTAGGCAGGTAGCCGGCGAAGCTGGTGAGGAGTTGCCATTTGGTATATGTTTTCAGTACATCGATAGGAGTTGTTTTCAGCAGTTTGCTGGCATTGGTGAGATACTCTTTGTTCTGAAGAACAAGGGTGTCGGTTTTGATGTCCTGTTTTTGGCTGAATGCGTCCCAGTCGAAGTCCGGCGCGAGTGTTTTCAGTTCACTGAAAGCAGCTCTGTTGTATGTTTTAACCGGATCACGGAGGGCTACATTGGTCAGCTGTATTTTAGCCAGCTGGCTTTCGAGGCCGAGGATGGTGGTGCCGGGTTTTTGTTCCGGGAAACCTGCGAGGGTGAACATTTTATCTACATGTTTGACGAATTCGTCGCGCACGTTTTTGGTGGCGGAATCCTGTTGTTCGTAGTAGCTTTTTTCGCCCAGGCTGAGACCGCTTTGCCCCTGATAGAGGATGTTCATTTTGCTGTTCTTCGCATCAGCCTCAGCACCGAAGCCGGTGAAGGAGGACACGCCTATTTTCTGGAGTTCGCCGGTGACCGCTGCCCAGTCGGCCAGGGTTTTAATGGCTTCAATTTTGTCCAGGTAAGGTTTCAGCGGGGTGATACCTCTTTTTTCGATGGTAGCGGTATCAAGGAATGAGGTGTAGTAGTCTGCGATCTGTTGCTCTTCAGTGCCTTTCTTGAGGTCTGTTTTGCTGGTGAGTTCAGCGATAATGCCTTTGAGGCGTACTTCCTTGTTTTGTTTGTCGAGGATACCAAAGGCGCCCCAGCGGCTTTCGGTGGAAGGGATAGGATTGTTCTTTTTCCAATTCCCGTTGGCATAATTGTCGAAATCGTCGCAGGCTTTGTAGGCAGTGTCGATATCAGCGACGTTGAATGCCGGGACTTTGGTTGTGTCGGCAGAAGCCTCCTGGTGTTGCTGCGTGGAACTATTGGAGTTACAAGCCGCGAAGGTAACCATGGCGGCCAGTAACGGTAGTTTTACCGCATTGTTTTTCTTCATATGTAAAACAGGTTTAGTGTTTAAAGTTATGGAAAAGCGGGCACCAAAAATCAGGGCTTTTGTATGAGCGGCAAGGTTTATGTACATATTGCTAGATAAGAAGCCTGATTTTCTCTTTAAATTAGGTAGGAATTAGGTAGGTTTGTGTCGTAAAATAAGCTTTTTGATGAGTTTGATGTTTAAATTATACAGGATTTTTACTGCCCTTGCCTTGATGATAACAGGTTTTTTTACGTTTGCAGGCGTGTTTTCGGTCTTTACTGTAGGCTTCATCCCTTTGTTGATTCTGTCTGTAATGGCCTGGGGGGCTTGTTTTATACATAGCGTTTTGTCTATATATCTTCAACGCAGCCTGTTGCTGCCGGAAGTCGTGCTGAAAGAGAACACACCAGGCGGCATCCGGATCATGGGCGTGATCACCGTACTTTGGGGTGGCCTGTTATTTGTGCTGGGCGCAGGTATCCTGGCGATGCCGCCAGAAGCGAAAAAGGATGTGATACAGCAATTGGGCGCAGACAACCCGGCTATACTGACACCAATGGGCATTGTATTCCTGCTTATCGGTTTCATACTGACATTTAATGCCAACCTGTCTTTCCGTTTCCTGCGCGAATGGACACGAAGGGAAGAAGGCAGAGAGGAAGAATAGAATATCTTGTTATGGAAAGAAAGCAGATAACCAGCAGGGCAGATATACAGTTGTTGGTTGACAGCTTTTATGAGAAAGTGAAAACAGACGCTGTTATCGGCTATATCTTCCAGGACATTGCACAGGTAGATTGGGGGAAACATCTCCCCGTTATGTACGATTTCTGGGAACAGTTGTTACTGGACAGTAATCGTTATGGCAGAAACACGATGGCGCCACATTTTGCGCTTAACCAGAAAATACCGCTGCAACCTGTTCATTTCGACCGCTGGGTTTTATTGTTTGAGACAACGGTGAACGAGCTGTTTACCGGTGAAAAAGCGGAGCTGGCCATCAGCCGCGCCCGTTCCATCAAAGATATAATGCAGTTCAAGATGCAACAGATCAATCAACCCAAATAATCATCCAGTAGAATAAAAGTGTATGCAACCATTAGCAGAACGGTTAAGACCTGTGACGTTAGACGAACTGGTGGGGCAGGAACATCTTACCGGAAAAGACAGTATCCTCAGAAAAGCCATTGAACAAGGGAAGATACCTTCGATGATTCTGTGGGGCCCTCCGGGCGTGGGCAAAACCACCATTGCCAATATCATAGCACATACCCTTCAGGTCCCCTTTTATACGCTGAGCGCTATCTCCGCCGGCGTAAAGGAAGTGAGGGAAGTGATAGAGCTGGCCAGGCGCCAGCACCATGCCGTGCTTTTCATTGATGAGATCCACCGGTTCAATAAGTCCCAGCAGGATGCGCTACTGGGGGCCGTGGAAAAGGGCATCATCACCCTGATTGGCGCCACTACCGAAAACCCCTCTTTTGAGGTCAATGCGGCGGTTTTATCGCGCAGCCAGGTATATGTGCTGCGGCCATTGGGCAACGAGCAGCTGATGCAGTTGCTCAGGCAGGCGATGGAACGTGACGAATGGCTGAAAAGCAAAAACATCGAATTAAAAGAAACGGCAGCGATGTTTAATATCTCCGGTGGTGACGCGCGGAAGCTGCTTAACCTTTTTGAACTGGTGGTAGGCACCCTGCAGGAAGATCCCATCGTCATTACCGATCAGAAGGTGATGGACATCGCACAGCAACGGGTGGCTATCTACGACAAAACCGGGGAGCAGCATTATGATATCATCTCCGCTTTTATCAAAAGCATCCGCGGCAGTGATCCCAACGCGGCCATATATTACCTGGCACGTATGATAGAAGGCGGCGAAGATGTGAAATTTATCGCCCGCAGACTGGTGATACTGGCTTCCGAAGATATCGGGAATGCCAATCCGAATGCGCTGTTGCTGGCTACAAGTTGTTTCCAGGCGGTGAACCTGATCGGCTATCCGGAGTCACGGATCATCCTGTCGCAATGTGTGACCTATCTCGCCTCTTCCGCCAAGAGCAATGCGTCGTACATGGCCATCAATGCGGCGCAGTCACTCGTAGCGAAGACCGGTGACCTGCCGGTGCCGATGCATATCCGTAACGCCCCTACGAAAATGATGAAGGAAATGGGATATAGTAAAGGTTATGCCTATGCCCATGACTACGACAGCAATTTTGTGGAGCAGGAATTTTTACCTGATGCCATTAAAGGCACCAAACTGTACGATCCCGGAAAGAATGCGCGGGAAGATGAGCTGAGACGGCATCTGAAGCAGTTGTGGAAAGACAAATACAATTATTAATTACGAATTACGAATTACGAATTGAGGGCTGCCTTGCAGAACGGTTACTTAACCTTTCTATAGAGCAGCCCTCAATTCGTAATTCGTAATTCGTAATTTGAAATTGATCAGTCTTTTTCTTTGGCCAGTATCTCAAAAGTCTGTTCAATTCTTTCACCATTTTCATCCACCAAAGTGATGGTATGTTTCCCCGGTGGCGGGTGTAGTGCCATCTGATGGAATTCCACGGTTTCCCCGATGAAGCTGTTGTCGAGGTGCCAGTATATTTTGGCGGCGCTATTACGGTGTGTGGCCGTGAAAATGGTTTGTCCGGCCTGACCGTTCAGTTCTGTGGGCACAAAGATGCGGGCATTAGGCCGCGGATATATCAGTTCGATCGGTGCTTTGTCCTGCCCCAGAGAGCCGATGCAGTCAGGTTTATAGGGGGGCAGTGGCGCGTAGTAGTTTTTGCTGCGGTAATAAAATTCCTGCGATGGTGGCAGGATAAACCACGCTTTATGCTGCATGAACTGCGGGGATTCACAGTTTTCTGTTACGCGCCACTGGCCGGTACGATCGAGATGTACCAGTTGATGGTAAGGGCATACACCCGAGCGGATACCTGCAACCGGTACATTGATGGAATCTTTTTCATCGCACAGTTCATTGGCCCGGTAACCGCTTTTGCGGCATATCTCCACTTTCCGGAGCTGGGCCGTGGGCGTGGTAAACCAGCTGCCGGTACGTAACAGCCTGAACACATCGAACATGACGGGGGCTGCGGTGGACACGCCGATGAGGCCGGGGCGGCCTTCTCCGTCCGCATTGCCTACCCACACGCCCACTACGTATTTGGGGGTGACGCCAATAGCCCATCCATCGCGGAATCCGAAGCTGGTGCCTGTTTTCCAGGCTATACGCTGTGAGGAAGAGAACTGTTGCCACAGCAGTTCTTCACCGGGCCGCATTACTTCCGTCATGGCTTCAAAGGTGTACCAGATGGAGCCTGCATCGAGAATGCCCTCTTTGCTTAGTCCGTATTGTGAGGGACTTTGTATGTCTGCCTGATAGTTTGGCGGATGGATATCGTCCATATCGTATTTGCCGCGGTATTGCTCGAGGTGGACGAGTGTCCGGGCCATACTGGCGTACATGCCGCACATCTCCCATAAGGTTGTTTCCCCGCCGCCAAGGATCAGTGACAGGCCGTAGTGGTCGGCTGGTTTATTGAGCGTGGTGATGCCCATTTTTTGCAGCAGTGTATGAAAGCGTTCATAGCGGTACATCTGCAGCATGCGTACCGCGGGAATATTGAGAGAGCGTGCCAGTGCGCGGGATGCCGGCACTGCGCCGTCATAGCCAAGGTCAAAGTTTTGCGGCGAATACCCGGCTATTTGCGTGGGGATGTCTGGTATCAGGGTATTGGGCAGTATCAGTCCGTCGTTGAGCATGGCGGCGTATAACACCGGTTTGAGGGTGCTGCCGGGGCTTCTTCTGGCTTGTATAATGTCCACATGGCTTTCCAGTTCCGGGTCAGCGGGATTGTAGATGTTGCCTACATAAGCGAGGGTGTTGCCTGTTTCCACGTCCAGTACCAGTACTGCCGCGTTGTTGATGCGGTTGGCTTTGTACGCGTTGTGGTACCTTTCCGCGATGGCCGTGACGTTTTTTTGCAGCGATGCTTCCACAGTGCTTTTGATGCGGGTGGGGCCATCGGATTTTTGCTGCTGGTAGTCGAGGCGGAAGCGGTCCAGCAGATGGGGCGCGTCCTGCGGCAGTGGCAGCGGCTGTTCCGGCAAGGGTTCCAGCTTGGCCAGCTGACAGGTGATGCTATCGATGGTTTTGTTGCGGTACAGTTTATTCAGCAGCTGATTTCGTTTATTCAGCAGCGTATTGCGGTTACGGCCGGGGTGTACCAGCGCCGGACTGTTGGGCAGCACTGCCAGCGCCGCCATTTCGCCCCATGACAGCTGGTCGGCTTTACGGCCGTAGTAGCGCCAGGAGGCGGCTTCCAGTCCTACCACGTTACCACCGAAAGGAGCGTTGGCAGCGTATAGTGCGATGATTTTCTTTTTGGAGGCAGCGAATTCGAGGCGGGTGGCCAGTACCGCTTCCACTATTTTCTGCCACACGGTGCGGGGTTGGTTGCGGGATATGCGGATCACCTGCATGGTGATGGTGCTGCCACCGCTGACGACTTTCTTTCCCCGCAGGTTTTGACGGATGGCGCGGCTGATAGCCAGCGGGTCTAACCCCCAGTGGTAATAAAAGCGCTTGTCTTCATAAGCGATGATACATTTCTCGAATTTCTCCGGTACGTGCGGATTATAGGGAAAGCGCCATTGTCCGTCGGGCGCTATGCTGGCGTTCAGCAGGTCGCCATTCACATCTTCCAGCACAAAGGAGGTGGGACTGGTAAACAATTGGCGGGGCAAACAAAAGTAATAGGCAATCAGTAGTATGCCGGCTGCTGTCAGCCACCATTTTCTTTTTTTACACCATTGCCTGAAGCGTTGAAATTTCATTCGTGATAACGGTATTGTCGGTTGGGTTAATGTTTTGAGGTATTAAAATTCATTCATTCTGATCTGTTCATTATCATCACCAAAATGAACAGGGTATTACATTTCCCGATACTTAAATTTGAAGCTTCATTTTTAAAACCATATCCAATTAACCCAAAAAAACTTTTTTATGACGGAGCAATTTACGGAAATAGTAACGCTTATAAAGCGTTCGCAGTATAACGCCCAAAAAAATGTAAACGTTGAAATGATTAATCTCTACTGGCAGGTGGGCGAATATATACATCAAAAGATAGCCAATGCCAGCTGGGGAGAAGGGACAATTTCGGACCTCGCGCGTTTTATTGAGACAAAACACCCGCAATTGAAGGGATTTGAAAAAAGAAACCTGTTTCGGATGCGTCAGCTGTATCAGACTTATATTGTTTATTTTAATGAAATAGTCAATGTTAAATCGGTTGGAAATCAACAAAAAATTGTGTCATCACTGATGACACAATTTACGGATATTCGTAATACGATGATTGTGCAGATCAGTTGGACCCATCATTTAACGCTGCTGACCAAAACAAAGTCCCGGGAGGAATGTGACTTCTATCTTCGTTTATGCATCCAGGAAAATTACTCTGTGCGGGAGCTGGAACGACAAATCAAAAGCAGTCTATATGAAAGGGTGCGGTTGGGACAGCAACAATCACCTGTATCAGGGAATAACATCAATACCGATGAAAGCCTCCTCTTCAGGGATAAATATGTATTCGAGTTTTTAAATCTCCCCCAAAAACATAGTGAGAAAGACTTGCGGCAGGCGCTTATCCGTAAAATCAAAGATTTTATTCTTGAATTGGGGGATGGATTCACTTTTGTGGGTGAAGAATACTGCGTGACGGTGGGCGGCATAGACTTTTATGTGGACCTGCTGTTTTTTCATCGTGACTTGCAGTGTTTAGTGGCGTTTGAATTAAAAACAACGGCCTTCTTACCCGAGTATCTTGGTAAGCTTAATTTTTATTTGACGGCGCTGGACAGAAAGGTAAAGCGGGAACATGAAAAGCCGAGTGTGGGTATTCTGTTGTGCAAAGAACAAAATGATGAAATAGTGGAATACGCGATGAACAGAAACCTGTCGCCTGCTATTATCTCCGAATATCAAACCTTTCTCCCTGATAAAAAGCTGCTACGGCAAAAGCTGCATGAGTTATTTGAAAACGAGACAGAATAGCCTGAAAAAAAAACCGCCAGCGGAGATCGCCGGCGGTTTTATACGATAGATAAACGGATTAGTTAGCGTAACCCGGATTTTGGTCGCAGAGTTTGTTAGACTCTCTTTCTGCCTGTGGAATAGGCCACTGGAAGCGATAGTTATCAGGTTTGATTTCACCGATAGCATTTTCGGCGGCCTGGTAGTCGCCTTCCCTGTTTCTGGTGAAGCCAAGGCCCCAGCGTTTCAGATCGAAGAAGCGGTGGCCTTCGTATGCCAGTTCTTTTCTTCTTTCTTCCCGGATCTGGTTGAGGAGGGTAACATCGTCGTAAGCATCAACGATGGTTCCGTCGTAGCCAGGGATACGGGCAGCGCGCAGTGCTTTCAGCAGGGTTTTGGAAACGGACTTGTCAACATAGTAGGCTGCTTCCATTTTGTTCAGTGCTACTTCCGCATAACGCAGGATTTTAGGAGCATTGCATTTTTCCTGCCAGCTGGCGTAAGCGGGGTTGCCCGGATATTTGTTGATCACATACAGGGAATCCTTTTTGTAGTTACGCACGCTGTCTTTCCGGAAGTAGATAGCTCTGCGAAGGTCGGCAGTGCTAAAGCTTTCTGCGAAAGCTTTCGGTGCGATGAAGTCCGGATTAGGTTTGTTACGGGCAACGTCGTCGGAGATCAGCCATACACCGTAGGAGAAGTATTTGGCTTCGTTGATCTCGGTGATAGCAGGTCTAAAGATGATTTCTTTGGCGCTGTTATCATCTCTCCAGACTTTCAGCAGGTTGGCGCCGGTTGTTTCATAACCGAAGGATGCTACGCTCATTACTTTATCTGCTGCAGCGATGGCCAGGTCCCACTTTTTGAAATAGAGGTATACTCTGGATTGCAGGGCAGCAATAAAATATTTGTTGACTCTGGTCATACCGGTTGCGTTATCCTCGCCGATATTGGCTGCTGCATCGTTTAGATCTTGTACGATCTGGTTATAGGTCTCCTGTACAGATTTGCGTTTATGCATGATCTCTGTAGTAGGTGCCGTAACAAATGGCAGGCCCAGCGGATCGTTCAGGTCGTATTTGCAATAGATGCGCAGCGCGTCAAACATAAACATGGCGCGTAATGCCTGGATATGTGCCTTCAGGGTTTTCTTTCTGGCTCCTACCGTTTCCGCATTTTCTCCGGAAAGCACGGGTACTTTATCGATGTTGGCAAGAAACACATTACAGCGGTGCAGGGCCGGATAAATGGTCCCCCACAGGTTTCCGGTTTCGTAGGTACCGGAGTGAATGGTCCAACGGTGAATTTCATTGTACACGTTGTTGGCCCAGGCGGAGAGGATCATGTTATCTGCTGCCAGGTCCGGAATCACCACATAGGCGCGGGCATAGTATTCAGCTTTATAGAACGTGCTGTATACACCGTTGTAAGCGATTTCGGCGCCAGCGATGCTGGTATATATCTCATCGGTAGATACGCTGGTGTTAGGAAGCTGGTCCAGCTTCTTATTGCAGGCAGACATCAGCATGGTTGCTCCCAGTGCCGCGGTCAGAAATATTTTTTTATTGATAGCTATCATTTTTTCTGTTTTAGGAAGTTCGGTAATGGATTAGAAGGTCAGGTCCAAACCAACGGTATAGGAACGGGAAACAGGATAGATGCCCAGCTCCAGGTTGTTGAAATATTCCGGATCATAACCGCTCCATTTGGTAAAGGTGAGCAGGTTGTTACCGCGGGCATATACCCGTGCACTACGGAATGCTTTAGTAGCACTCAGCAGGTTCTTAGGCAGATTGTAATAAACAGTCAGGTCCCTTAATCTCAGGAAAGACGCGTTTTCCAGGTATCTGTCGTCGAAAGCGGTGGATGAACCATATTTAGGGTATTTAGCGATATCACCTGGTTTTTTCCACATATTCTGATAGAGGTCGGCAGCGCGGTTGGTATTATACCAGGCGTCGTTGTTCCATACCAGCCAAGCACGGGTATTGTTTACGCTGTATTTATCGAGCATGTAGTTCCACTGCATGAAGATACCGATGCCTTTGTAGTTGAAGTCAAAGGTGGCGCCACCATAGTAAGGTGCGTACATGTTTTTACCATCGAGGATGGCTGCATCGCCAGCATCAAAGTTGGTGGTTTCTTTACCGTTTTTATCCAGCCAGATTTCTGTACCGTCGTCAGGATTAACCCTGGAGAAACGGTTGTATTTGAACTGTCCGCGAGGGTAGCCTACTTTTACGAGGATACCGGTACCTGTACCGAGCAGTTCGTCGCGGAAGCCATACAGCTCCGTAACCTTGTTTTTGTTGTAGGTGAAGTTACCGCTTACATTAAACGTGATGTCTTTAGTGCTGATAACGGTTGATTTGACAGAGAATTCAATACCGTTGTTCTGCATTTTGCCCATGTTGGCTTTGATGGAGCTATAACCGGTGAGGTAGGACACCGGTACGTCCAGCACCATGTCATAAGTCAGCTCACGGTAGTAATCGAGGGTAAAGGTCAGGCGGTTGTCCCACAGGCCGAGGTCTGCGCCCACGTTGAACTTACGTTTCTTTTCCCAACCCAGGTCCGGGTTGGCAGCCTGGGTAGGCACCATACCTGCCTTGCTTTCGTAACCTGCTTTGGTGGTCGTGGTGTTAGGGCTGCTGTTATTAACAGAGTTGATGCTATAGGAAGGATAAAAGCCAATATCATCGTTACCGGTCAGACCAACGCTGGCACGTACACGAAGATCGCTGATCAGCAGGTTGTCTTTCAGGAAGTCTTCATTTTTAGCGTTCCACAACAGGCCGACAGCCCAGAAGTTACCCCATTTGTTGTTGGCGCCGAATTTGGAAGAACCATCACGACGGATGGAGAGATCCGCATAATAACGGTCTTTGTAGCCATAGTTCACTGAGGCCAGTGTCGAGAACATTCTGTATTTGCTCAGGCTTCCGCTGGAAGTGCTGGGAACTGACATGGCACCGAACTCATACAACGTAGGAAATGCTGTGTTCCGTGCTGTAGTGGAGAAGTCGTAGTCGGTCAGTGCATTGTATTCGGTACCGGCTACCGCATTGATAGAGTGGTCGCCGAAGGTTTTGCGGTAGTTCAGGAGGTTGGTCCAGATAGCGTTAGACCAGCGGGAGAAACGTCTGGTGGCGTTGCCATTATCTGTGGCAGCCAGTTCAGGGGCGTTCCATGCTTTAGTAACATAATCGGAGAGGTTCATACCAAAGCGGCTGGTGAATTTCAGCTCTTTGGTAATGTTAGCTTCTGCATAGGCATTACCGATGAATTTCAGGTGGTCGTTGCTGTTGCCGGTCAGGCCCTGGCTGCGGGTCCACAGCTGGCTTCTGGCGCCGTTGTAAGCCTGGTATTGCAGGAATTTTCTCCAGCTGCCGTCAGGGTTTTTCAGGTCCTCGTAAGGCATCAGCATGTAGGCCAGCATACCCGGGTTCTGAAGGGAGTTACGGGTTTCGTTCGGGGTGGTTTCGTCCATATAACCGAGGTACATGGAAACACCGGTTTTAAGCCATTTGGTGGTCTGGTTGTCGATGGCCAGGCGGCTGGAGTAACGTTTGAAGGTATTATCAAAGTAGATACCGTCCATCTGGAAATACTCACCGGAGAAATAGATGGAAGTAGTTTCATTACCGCTTTTTACAGACAACACATGAGATTGTGTCTGGGAGGGCTTGAACACCACTTTTGACTGATTGAAGTCATTTTTCATCAGTTCAGGAATAGCCGGATCATCTGCTGCTCTTTTTCCAATGAAAACTTCATAGTCCAGGCGGTCTTTGGTGTTCATCATTTTGAACTTGGAGCGGTTGATGTCCGCATAGCCATAGAAGCCGCGATAGTCAACCTGCGGGCGGGAATTCCGGACGCCTTTTTTCATGGTCACCAGGATTACGCCGTTTGCGCCACGGGAACCGTAGATAGAAGTAGCAGAGGCATCTTTTAAGATATTGATGTTTTCAATATCGTCCGGAGCAATCAGGGCAAAGTCACTGCCGCTTACCGGTTGACCGTCTACGATGTAGAGCGGAGCAGTGCCGGAGTTGATGGAACCTACGCCTCTGAGCAAAATAACCGGAGCCACACCAGGACGTCCGCCATTCGCCATTACGTATGTACCTGCTGATTGTCCCTGCAGGTTGTGCAGCACGTTGCCCTGAGGCCTTGATTCCACTTGTTTGCCGTCTACCGTTGTGATAGCGCCGGTAATAGCGCCTCTTCTTTTGGAAGTATAACCAGTGCTGATTTCCACCTGGTTCAGTGTTTTGGAATCCGGTCCCATTTTTACGATTACATGGCTCTTTTCGCCAATGGCCATAGTAATCGTTTCGTATCCCACGAAGCTGAAAGCGAGCGTGGCGTCACCGTTCACATTGATTTTAAAATTACCGTCAACATCGGTAGCGGTGCCGGCTTTGGAGCCTTTAACGGTTACGGTTACACCGAGTAAAGGCGTACCGTCGCGTGTGTCAGTCACTTTTCCGGTCACCTGTCGTTGCTGCGCCATCATTGGCACAGCTACCAGGACCCAAAGAAAAAATAGTAGTGCTTTCTTCATAATCGGTCGATTTAGATGAAATGATAAATAGAGAAGTAGAGTATACATTTTAGACAAAGAACTTTCGCCCGGCAATCCAGTAGTGGTGCCAGTTCCTGTCGGTCACGACAATATTATAGCTTAACGAAGCCAGGTTAGACTAATAGTTGGTCATCCCATGTTCACGGTTAAATTTTAATCGTTGCACAATGATTCCGGTTGTTTTTAAACATTATATAAATGACTCAGTAAATAGTAGGAGCAAGAAAATCCCATTAACGATACAGCGGGATCTGGTGGACTGTATCATTGCAAAAACTTGGTATACCAAAGGCTGGTATCAAAGGACCCTTCTACTCATAAGCTGCTGCGTACTATTTCCGAGATTCTTTCTTAGAATATAGGCATCTGCGATTTAGAATTAGATTTTGTTTTGACTGTTGGTTGACTTTAAAAGTGACAGATTCAGAACGTGAAAATAATAAGTTATCATGATAAATGAAAGTGCAGAAATATTTTTCTTGATGAATGGTCAGTTTTTTTGTTGGGCAGCAGGTGGCTTGTTCTGCTGAGATGCAGCGTTGACGAGTGTTTGAGAGGAAACGATGAGAAGGCGATAATTTATCAAATAAATAAAAACTTGATAAGTTCTACCTGCCTGGCGGTGGTCTTCGTTTTATCATAAGCGAGATAAATAACATTGGTGGTGGCAGTTTCCCCCTTCCATATCATCTTTATTTTGCCTTCTTTCTGAAGCCCCCTTACCAGGTAATCGGCGGCAACCGTAAGCCCATCAATGGTTTCAAGCGCCTGCAGGATGGTGTTCATGTCGGGGATGACAAAGCGGGGATGGATAGCTGCCCGCTTCTTAAAATTGGTCAGCCAGAAGCGGCGAATAATGGCAAGGTCAGTACTGTAGGCCAACCAGGGCTGTTGCAGCAGCCATTCCTCTGCTTTTTCCAGTTCCTTCTTTTGGACCAGGGAATGGAATTTTTTGGTGTTCAGCGAAGTGCTTCCGGCTATGACAAAGGACTCTGTCAGTATAGGTTCAAAGACGATATCTTTCCTTTCTGTGCGTTGTGTGGCAATGACAAAATCAAGTTCACCGTTCCCCAGCTTAATCAGCAAGTCTTTAGTCAACCCAAATGACGTTATGATGTTTGCCGGAAAGGCTTTCAAACGCGGCAGCAAAACGGAATGAAATATTTCTTTCACGGTGCCCAGCCGGATGGTCGGAAGCTGCTGCTCATGGCACATTGCGGAGAAATTCGTTTCGAGCTGTTCCAGCTTTTCCAACGGCTCCACTAGTTGCGTATAAAACAATTTGCCGTGATCGGTGGGCACCAGCCTGGGCTTTCGTTCAAACAACTGCTTTCCCACATGCGCCTCCAGGGCCGATAGGTGCTGGCTCACGTTAGGTTGTGAGATAAACAGCACTTTGGACGCTGCTGTCAGCGACCCTGTCTGGTATACCGCTTTAAATGTTCTGTACCATTCCAGATTTACCATACAGTGAAGGTATAAATAATTTTATGAGGTTGATAAATCATGCTATTTTATTTTATGGCCTTCCGGAGGCCAATTTTGTAATAAAAAAAGATGAACGATCAACTAATGTTATCGCCCGAAGTGCTGGCAGCCCTGGAATTCATACAGGCTATTCCTGTTCCTGACGAAGAAGACGCCGTGCTGGCCGGCAGGAAGTTTTACGAAGGGTTTATTCCCATGGCGGGTGAACCGGAAGCATTGTTTCACATAGAAGACCGTGATGTGCCGTCAGCAGCGGGTGATATACGTATCCGCATTTACCGGCCGTCTGACGGGCCGTCATTGCCGGCGGTGCTATATTTTCACGGGGGATGGTTTAACGCAGGCAGCCTTGAAACCCACGACCGTCCGGTACGGGCGTTGGCAAAGCAATCCAACGCAGTGTTTATAGCGGTGGATTACCGGCTGGCGCCGGAGTTTCCCTTCCCGCATGGATTAAACGATTGCCGCCATGTATTGAAATGGGTAAACGAACATGCGGGCGAACTGAAGATTGACGGGGCCCGTATTGCTGTGGCGGGAGACAGCGCCGGTGGCGCGCTCGCAGCGGCAGCGGCCAGCCATGCGTTGAAAACGGCAGGTGTCCGTATCCGTTGTCAGGCATTGATTTACCCTGTTACAGATGCGTCGCTGAGCTCACCATCATGGAAGGAGTTTGCTGACGGGCCTAATCTCACTCTGGAGGGCGCCCGGTTGGCATGGGACCTGTATACGCCTTCTCCTGCAAACAGAAACCATCCTGATGCGTCTCCGGTAATGGCCGAAGAATTCACAACGGTGCCGCCTACACTGATTATTACTGCACAATATGATCCTTTGCGGGATGAAGCAGTATTATATGCGCAGAAGCTACAGGCAGCCGGTGTGGACATAAAGTTGACCGAATACACCGGTATGATACACGGCTTTTTCCAGATGGGTGGTATGATCAGCAGTGGAAAACAGGCCATTGCGGAAGTAGCCGGTTTCCTACGTCTTCATTTGTAATAGAAGGGGTGATGAAACAGATTGCATATATAGGATGCCTGGGAATGATAGGCGTTATCACCACAGAATTCGGCGTAATTGGCATCCTGCCGCAAATTGCGCGGTACTACGGCGTAGGTATTGAGACAGCCGGATTGTTGTTGAGCGGGTTTGCTATGGTCATTGCTCTGGCGGGGCCTTTCATGATGCTGCTCATGTCCCGGTTCAACCGTAAAACAGTGATGGCGGTCAGCCTGTTGCTGTTTCTGGTCTCCGGGATTGTTTCGGTATTGTCTCCCCCATTCTGGCTGCTGCTGGCAGCCAGAATGCTGCCGGCCTTTCTGCAGCCGGTTTATATCGCTACGGCGATAGCGGTGGCTACAGGTACAGCGAATAAAAAAGACCAGCATAAAATGATGGCCATCGTATTAGGCGGAATAGGTATTGCTACCATTACGACAGTGCCGTTCTCCACGTATATCGCAGATATATTCAACAGCTGGCAGGCATCGTTTGTGGTGCAAGGCATAATCAGCCTGACGGCATTATGTTGTATATGGTTTGCGTTGCCAGCGATGCCGGCGAAAGAAAAACAATCTGTCGGCCAACATCTTATTATTCTTCGGAAGCCTGCTTTTCTTATCAGTTCGGTCATGGTGTTTTTGATGAACGCGGCCATGTTTACCACGTACGCTTATTTCGCGGATTACCTGGAAAAGGTGACCGGCATGGGCCCTGGTCTTATCAGTGGCATGTTGTTGCTGTTTGGCGTGATGGGCGTGGCGGGCAACTTTGTGGCGGGAAGGTTATTGAGCAATAGCCTTACAGGGACAACAGCCACCTTCCTCGCGGGCCTGACGGCCATAGCTGCAGGTATATATTATGCAGGACCGTTTTCAGCAATGACGCTGCTACTGATAGCGGCATGGGGGTTTCTGCATACGCCCTGCTTTCTGACCGGGCAGGCGTATATGATTAGCTATGCTCCTGAAGCCCCGGAGTTTGCCAACAGCCTGTCTATCTCCTTTGGCAACCTGGGGATAGCTGTTGGCAGCTTGTCGGGCGGATGGATTATCCGCGAATATGGAGTGCAGCATACCCCCTGGGGAATGGGATTGTTTGGTGTGGCGGCTTTGAGCCTGGTGTTGCTTCAATGGTATAAGGGAGAAGAGCCTGCGGAGCAAATGATGCTTGAGAAATGACAGCTTGTTTTCTGAAAACAAAATGGCCATCTCTTTGGGGAGATGGCCATTCGTATGTCGAAATATATCGGTCCTATTTCACTACCTCTACCCATTTGCCTGGTGAAAAAGCGTGGATGGTATTGTCATACATCGCCTCGCAGGAAACCGCCGGGAGATAATACCGGCCCAGGTAAGAAGCATTGAGCAACACATTGTACGTGTGTGTTTTGGTTTCTTCCAGGTTGAAGTAAGTATATACCCTGTCATCACGTATATCCATATACGTAGCTGGCGACGAGTGGAAGGAGCTGTCGTTGTCCATGAGGCGGGTGTTAAGGATTTCCCATCCTGACGGGAATATTTGTGACAGGGCCATCTGTTCGTAGTAGCCGCGTTTGCCCGGATTTTTGATGGTCACGGTGGCCATGAAATCGCTGCCTTGTTTCAGTGTCGCAGGGTCCAGCGGTTTGCCGTCACGGGTACTATAGCGCACCTGAAGGTCCAGTATTTCAGGGTTGTTGCTGGCCACCGGTTCCTGTCCGGCTTCCGGCTGGCCGCGCAGAATGAGGCGTACATAGAGTACGTTTTGTCCGTTGTTCTGAAGGCTGATATTACCCTGTGAGCCGTTGAAGGTGACAGGTACCTGTGCTACGTATGATTGACCGTTTATAGTCCCTTTGGCGCCATTGAGCGTGTAACTGAGATTGATTTTGCTGCTGCCTTTGTTGCTGCCGCAGAATTTAGCGATCGAGATCAGTGCATATGCCGTGGTTTGTGTGCTGTACCACTGGTCGTTTTGGGACAGATTGAAAGCGATATGTTTCACCAGTTCATTGGCGCGGTTGCGCTGGCCCAGGATGGTGAGTGTTTCCAGGATCATCGCTTTGTCGCGCAGATCAGAGCCGAAGGTGCCGCCCAGCTGGTTGTATGGTTTTACTTCAATGCTCAGTTTTTGTACCAGTGAGTTGGCCACTTCTGGTTGACCGGCCAGTTTGTAGGCTGCTGCCAGTCTCCATTTGGCGGCCGTGGACAGGAACTGGAATTCCTTCAGCCTGTTCATGGCGCCTACTTCCGGTACTTTGGCGAGTGCCAGCAGGTATAGGCGGTACGCCTGTGTAAGATCGCCGCCATAGAAGTTCTGGGTGTTGGGCGCCCAGGTGGTGGCTTTGTTACGCTGGTATTTTTTCCATTGGTCCAGCAGGCCTGGCGGCAGTGTATAGCCTTTGGCTTGTGCTTCGAGCAGGAAGTGACCGGCATAGTTGGTGCCCCATTCATCGGACTGTGCCTGGCCCGGCCAGTAAGAGAGGCCGCCGTCGGAAGTCTGGAAGCCTTTGAGCCTGTTGACACCGGCTTTTACGTTGCGGTCTATTTCTGCCAGCTGGCTTTCTTTCAGGTCCATCAGCTGGTTCAGCACCAGTTGCGGGAACACGCCGGAAGTGGTTTGTTCGATACAGCCATGCGGGTAATCTATCAGGAATTGCAGGCGTTTGCCGAGGTTAAGCGACGGAATAGTAGATACTTCCAGCACGCCGGAGTTGGTGCCGGCCATGCCTACAGGACTAAACGGTGTGCTCCAGCTTTTGCCGGCTTCCAGCGTATAGTCTGCCACGTTAGTGATCACCGGGTTGGGGTTGCGCACGTTCATTTCAATGGCCTCTTCCGCCCTTTCTGCGCCACTGCTGGCGGTTACCTTGATTTTCGCGACACCGGTCTGCGGTTTCACTTTCACATCGAAGTACACCATCTGTTCGCCCGGTTGCGGGAAGGTCACGGTCTTGGTACTTTCCCCTACCACTTCCAGCAGCGGACTGGTGCTGATGGTCACATTGGCAGAACGTACCGTAGGCTCAAGACCGAAGACGGTAACCGGCACCTGTATGGTTTCTGACGGGCCTAATACACGTGGTGCGGTGGTCAGCAGCATCAGCGGCTTCTTCACGGCCACGGCTTTTTCGGCAAAGCCGTAGGCGCCGTCCTGTCCGGCTACCACCATCGCTTTGACGGAGCCGATGTACGGCGGCAGCTTGAATTTGTGAGTTTGTTTCTGGCCTCCTTTAAGATAGAAAGGCCCCATGTATTTCACGACCGGTTTAAAGCGGTTGGCTTTAGCGGCGCCGGCGTTTTTATTCAGGCCTTCGTCACCACCGATGCTGAGGATACGTTCCAGGTCGGAGCCATATGCGCCGACTACGTAGTCGAACAGGTCCCATGTTTTTACGCCGAGTGCTTCACGGGCATAGAAGGCGCTGTGCGGGTCCGGTGTTTTGAAACGTGTCAGGTCCAGCAGGCCCTCATCAACGATGGCGATGGTATATGTCATGGGTTTACCGTTGCTTTCGCTGACGGTAATATTGGCTTCTGATTCAGGCTTCAGTTTATCGGCCATGCTGATCACCGGTTTCAGGATAGTGCCCGGGTCTTCCACGGTGATGGGGATAGTGCCATACATGCGGATCGGCAGGTCGTTGACAGTTTGTGCATGCGGTTGCAGCAGGGTAACGTTGACGTATATATTGGGCGTCATGTTCTTTTCCGCCTTGAAACGGAAAGTTGTTTGTCCCTGCTGGGTGTTGATCCAGAAGGTTTTGAGCACCTTGCTGCCGGACTCGATACTGATCAGGCCTCTGCCGCCGGCACTGCTGGGTATGGTAAGGTTGATGTCCTCTCCTGCCTTGTAGTGCTGTTTGTCGGAGGTGAACACGAGCATGGCCGCTTCTGCGGGGTTTTCTTTCTGCATGCGCTGTGCCCATCCCGGCCAGTCGATATATACGGACTTACCGGAGGTATGGCCGCTCTGCAGGTCTTTAACCCGTACGAGGTAACGGCCCCAATCAGGCTGGTTGATACGCAGCGGCCATTGGCCTTTACCATTGGTAACGGTAACGGTTTCTTTGGTCAGCAGCTGATTGTAGCTGTCCTGTGTGAAGTTGGAGTATTCGTCTTCTCCTCCGTCCCACCACCATCTCCAGCGTACTTTGTATACTTCTACCTGTACTTCGCGGGAGCCGGCGATGAGGTTGCCTTTATCGTCTACATCTACGATTTCCACGTTATGTGTCTGGTCGGTGAGCAGCATGCCGGTGGTGCGGTCGCCCTCTGGCAGCCGCAGTCCCACGTAGGAGGTGAACGGATTGTATGGCATGGAGAAGTGGTCGATGCTGAAATCGCCACCTGGCTCAAATACTTTTACTTCGAAGTTGGCTTTTAACTGTCCCGGTGCCAGTTTACCGAGTTGGATATCGGCTTTCACGGGTGCCGTGCCGGTTTCGCTCAGCGGGCCTTCGAAGATGGTTTTGTTTTCAGTTTCAAAATGTGTTACCGGGTCATCAAATGTAAAGCCGGAGTAGTTTTTGAAGCTGGTGGATGCCTGTACCAGCGATACGTCCACTTTGGCTTTCAGGTGCTGGGCGGTGGCGCCGAACATCCACATGGCCGACAGGGTGCCGGTGGTACCGGATTTAGACAGGGCGGTGTTGGCGCCGAAGTCCATTTTTATTTTCAGCCTGTTGGGCTTCACGGTTTCTATGCGCACATTTTTCTGGAAGGTGGCGCCACCTACTTTCACTTTCGCTACCCAGCTGCCGGTTGGATCTTCGGGTTGGGTGGCGGTGGCGAAGCTATAGAAGCCGTTCAGGTTTTCGTGCTGGTTGATGCGTTTGTACAGCTGGCCTTTAGGGTTGTACAGTTCCAGTGTTACCGGGTGGTCTGCGGGAAGCTTGTCATCTTTGTCTTCCAGCATAAAAGTCAGGTAGATGGAATCGCCGGGGCGCCATACGCCTCTTTCTCCATAGAGGAAGCCTTTGATGCCGCTCTGTACTTCTTCGCCCTGTACATCGAAACGGCTCAGGGGCAGGGAACTTCCGTCATCCAGTTTCAGGTAGCCTCTTTCGTTGTCTTTCTTCGCGATCAGCAGGTAAGGCTTGCGTTTCAGATCGAACGTAGCCAACCCTTCACCATCACTTTTGGTTTTGAAGATCACCTGGTTTTGATAGTCGAGCAGTTCCAACTCTACGCCGGTGAGCGGTTTGGTATCGCGTATGTCCGTTACCGCTACCAGCATGCTGTTGTTATTGCCTCTTTTGGCGATCAGGCCCAGGTTGGAGCAGATCACGTTACGGGATGCCCATTTGTCTTTGTTATAGTAGGAATTGGAGCAGGCGTCGTTGCGGCGGGTCCAGTTGTAACCATAAGGATAGTAGCTATCGTAACGGTTCCAGAAGTCATCGTCGTCATCCAGCTTTTGGCCGCTGCCGTAATATTCACTTTCATCCATTTCACCTTCTTCTTCACCCTCTCCGCTGCTGGTACTGGTGCTGTCGGATTTTTTCACTTCCGTGCAGGCCGTAAGCGAATAGGCTTTACGGAAACCAATGGTGATACGGTAAATGGCGCCTGGTTCGGTGCGGAGCAATTTATCAAGGTCCAGGAAGAAGCGGTTTTTCTTGTGGAGGTTAACGGATTTGTCGGTATCGAGGCGAATGGTTTTTTCGACGACAGGCTTGCCTACACGGCGCAGCTCCACGTCGCCGTTAAGGTTGTTCTGTTGCAGGTATTGCGGAACGTTGTTTTCGTATATTTTGATGATGGTGACGTCTACCGCGTTGAGGTTGACCGCTTCAAACGGCATCACCAGTTTATTGCTTTCGGGGAGGATCACACCTTTGCCCGGAATCGTTACGGCGGGCAGGGTGTTTTCGAAATTCACATTGGCGCTGTAGGACTGGCCGAGGCGTTTGTCGGTGATATTGATCACGCCTTCGTTGATCACTACATTATAGCTGCCTTCCAGGCGAACGGGCACATATACCTTTACTTCGCTGCCATCGATGGTATAGCGGAGATCGCCCTGGCCGCTGATGCCGATAAGGCCTTCCAGGCTTTGGGCTACGCTGACTGGGTCGGAGAACTGTACCAGCAGGTGCTGTTCGGGGTCAGACATCGCTTTTACGTCGAGCACTTTGAAATCGCCTACGGCGGGAACTTCCACTGTTTTTTTGCCACTGTTGTCCACTTTAAGGGCGGAGCCGTCCCAGCTGATTTCAAGGTTGCGGGCTATGTTGCCGCGTTCTATGTTCGCGATCGTGAATTTCGACGTACGGTCGGCAGCGTTATGCTGCCAGGTAACGGGCAGCGTTTTGCCGCCATAGCGTGCGGTGAGCAGTTTTTCGATGGACTGTGGGCTTTCCACATCGGCGGTATATACGGCGCCGGTATAGGTCATCTTGTCCAGTGTGGTATTGGTACTGGCTTTCAAACCTAACATGTCAATCGAGAAAGATGGTTTGATGACTTTGAACTCGAAATCGAAGGATTTCAGGTCAGAAGGCACATCCATGATTTTGCCCAGTTTAAAATTGACCTGGTAGGTTTTACCTGGCTGCAGATTCTCATCGGGCCGGAATTCGATAGTGGTGGCGTCTACCCAATAAGACTTCCCTTTGATGGAAGGGGAAAAATCGAACACCTCTTTATCGAGTTGTTCATTCTGGGTATGCGTTACGTTTACCTGCCCTGCCAGTTGAACACGGATAGGGCTTTGTTTGGAGATAATACCGGCGGTATAGGCGTCAATATACTTCGCGAATCCGGGGTTCATCTCTTTTTTTGTGGTCCGGCAGCCGCTTATCAGCGACAATGCCACCAGGGAAACAAATAATGCTACTACAGCAAATAGCCGTTTTGTTGGGTGCATCAGGAATGGATTATGGTGATTAACGATTCCCGACGAAGATCGAACTATTTTTTTAATTTATGTATTGAAATATTTGGTTATTTGAAATACCGGCAAGGTTTTCAAATAACCAAACAGTCTTCTTTTTAGTAATTAAAAACTATATCATTTTGCCGTTGGCAAGACGCATAAACTTATCTACACAGTCAGGTAATTCTTCTTCATAATGCGTTACATAGATCAGCGTGACAGGCATATGGTCGCACAGCATCTCGATCACTTTTTTGAAGTGTTGTTTCTGTTGCTGGTCCAGGCCCTGGCATGGCTCGTCGAAGATCAGCAGGGGTGGATTTTTAACGAGGGCCCTGGCCAGCAGGCAAAGGCGCTGGGCGCTTTCAGGCACCTGTTTGAATGGAGATTGCTGGTGTTCCTCGATCTCCAGTATTTCCATCCATGCTTTGGCGATATCGGCCTGTTCGGGAGTAGGTTGCCTGGTGTTACCGATAATATCGGAGAAGCCGGAGCATACCACGCGCAGACAGTTATCACGGGAAGTAAAGTACTGGTGCAGTTCCGGAGATACGAAGCCGGTTTTTTTCTTGATGTCCCAGATGCTCTCACCACTGCCGCGGCGGCGGTCAAACAACCATAGTTTGTTGGCATATGCCTGTGGATTGTCACCATTGATGAGGCTTAGCAGGGTGGATTTACCGGCGCCGTTATGCCCGAGCAGCGCCCATTTTTCATTCGGTTTTATCGTCCAGTTGATCTGGTCGAGGATCACGTTTTCCCCATATTTCACCCGGACGTCCTCCATGCGCACGATGGTTTCGAAGCGGGGCGGCTGATGCCGTTGCAGGATATCGGCTATTTTCTGTGCTTCCATGGCCGGTAGCGGCAGATCAGGCACTTCGGGCAGCGGCAGCTGCACAAACTCACTACGTGTATACTTGCCCGTGATGGCGCCGTTTTCCAGCGTCAGCACATGGGTAATGTGTTCCGGTATTTCAGTCGGCGTGGTGGCCAGCAGCACCGTTGTGCCATTGCGGATGATCTCATTGATCATTTCGGAAAAATCTTTCCGGGTTTGCACGTCCAGCCCGATGTAGGGATTGTCGAGCATAAGCAGCTGCGGTTTTTGCAGCAGTGCCCGCGCGATCATGACGCGGCGTGTTTCTCCGTTGGACAGCTTAATGAGCCTTTTTTCCATCAACGGCGCTATTTTCAGCGGTTTTACCAGGTCGGGCACTTCCGTAAGCCCGAGGTATTCGGTAACAGTGGGGGAATTGTCGGCGTCCATACTGTTGAACCGCTGCTGATAGTAGAAATCGGTGGTGGTATTGGAGAGGTTCCGGAAAGTATGGTGATGCCCTACCAGCGCTATCAGGTTGCGATAGTTGAAGTATGGGTCGGTAACGGTGTTTTCCTTTCTCCAGTCCTCATAAAAGTGATGGTGGATACCGCCGTTGATAACATTGAATTTACCGAGAATGGTATTGAGAAGGGCAGTCTTGCCGGAGCCACTGGGGCCTGTAATGGCCCATTGTTCGTGCTGTTGTATTTCCCAGTTGAGGGTGTTGAAAAGTGTTTTGTCGAGATATCTTACAGTGATATGTTCCAGTGAGAGGAAAGGGTGTTTTGTTTCTTCCATGATTTCCTGATTGGGCTAAGAGGCATTAATATCACTTATAAAAATAACAGGAATATTGAAAGCTTCCGTTATTTTTATGATAAACCGGCATACGATGAACTGGAAAATTAAAGCATTTGACGAACTGACCGTACAGGAACTGTATGATGTGCTGCAATTACGCAGTGAGATATTTATAGTAGAGCAGAATTGCGCTTATCAGGACCTGGACAACGCTGACCAGAAAGCGTTGCACCTCATGGGGCGTAACGAAGATGGCCGGTTGGTGGCATATACCCGGTTGTTTGCACCGGGGATCAAATATACGGAGGCTTCCATTGGAAGGGTGATCACGTCATCGCTGGTGAGAGGCTCCGGTGCGGGCCGCCTGCTGATGGAAAAATCCATTGCTGCGGTGGAAGAGGCGTACGGGAAAGGACCGATTAAGATTGGCGCGCAACAATACCTGCACCGCTTTTATACATCACTGGGTTTTGAACAGACCAGCGATACGTATATGGAAGATGGTATACCGCACATCGAAATGGTGCGACCCTGAAAATCAATTACAAATTACGAATTACGAATTACGAATTGAGGGCTGCTTTACAAAACGGTTACTTACTAACCTTTCTATAGAGCAGCCCTCAATTCGTAATTCGTAATTTGTAATTCGTAATTAATTTATTATTTCTTCTTTTTGTTTTTATCGTTCGCCGGCAACTTTACATGTTGGGTTATCTTGTAGAGCGGGAACAGGTATGATACCGTGTACTGCATATCGAACACGGATTTTTTGGAGCCGCTGCCGAAGCCGGGAATGACCAGCGGTGTAAACTCATCAGACTTAACATTATTGATCATAATGCGTTCGTGCAGGCTCCAGCTCAGGAAGAAGTTTTTCAGCACTTCCGCTTTGAGTCCCAGCACCAGTTCCACCCAATGGGCATTGACGCTGGTTTTGGGTATGGAACCGGTAAGGTCGTTGCCCCAGTAGCTGCTGGTGATCTTATAGGTGGGCACTTCGTAGGTGAGGTGTGAAAATCCGTACCGGATACCGCCGAAGAACATATTTTTCTCTGACGGGTACAGTCTTTTCATGAAGTTATAATCTATCCCGAGGGTGATAAAGGCGCCGCTGCCCTTATAGGTGTAGTTGGCGTCACTGTAGGGCGTATTGGTATATCCTACTTCCGCCGCTGCGTACAGATCGCTGTTGAGGCGCAGGTCGGCCACGGCTGTCCCTTCCTTGCGGTAGGGATAGTAGATAGACGTCACGATGCGGCTCAGGTCCAGCCCCACGCGGAGGCCACCCTGCATATGTACGACACTGTCCTTCACGGGCATAATGACCGTGGTGTCCTTCGCCGGTTTACGGGTAGTATCTGTTTTGGCAGCGGTTTTGGCGGCTGCCGGTTTGGCCGGTGTCTGTGCCTTTGCGGCGAGGCCAATCAGGATACTACTGATTAAAGAAAAACAAAGTAAGGTGCGTATCATTACTGCTGGTGACTGCCTTTGAGTTAATAACTACAGAATCGATGGTGTTTTTGGTAGCGATAACGGTATCCAGTGTAAAGGTGGTGCCGAATCCGCAGCCCGGGGATATAAATTTTTTAGTACGGGTGTACTTAAATTTAAGCGTGTCCGGTGTCAGGGTGGAATCTACCCGCAGAAAGAAGGTGCAGCTGTCCGATACGGGAGAAAAGGGCAGGAAGATTTCCTTCAGCGGTTTTATTTTGTAGATAGAGTCCCTGTTAACGCCATTATCGATGGCATACACGGTCACTTTGGGCATGATGGTGTCGCGCACGTTGTGCAGGATGGTATCGCCTACCCTTAGGAGGGAGTCACGCTGAAAACGCACGTGAAAATCCGCCCGGAGCGTTTGGTCGCACACCTTGGTTTCATTCTCACAGGCGAGCATGCCGATTAGCACGGAGCAGGTGAGTAATATCTGGTATAACGTTCTCATTACTTGATTTACGGTTGGCAAGATATTAAATTCCCAGCTCCTTTTTGAGGAATCGGGCGGTATGGCTGTCTTTACAGGTGCTCACCTGTTCGGGCGTACCGGTACAGAGGATAGTGCCGCCGCCGGCGCCGCCTTCGGGGCCGAGGTCCACAATGTGATCGGCCATTTTGATCACATCGAGGTTGTGTTCTATCACCAGTACGGTATTGCCGCGGTCCACCAGCTTGTTCAGCACTTTGAGCAACAGCACGATATCCTGGAAATGCAGTCCTGTGGTAGGCTCGTCAAGGATATAAATGGTTTTGCCGGTATCCTTTTTGGAAAGCTCCGTTGCCAGTTTTACCCGCTGCGCTTCGCCACCGGAGAGGGTTACGGCCGACTGGCCGAGGGTGATATAACCCAGGCCTACATCCTGCAGCGTTTTAATTTTGCGGTGTATCCATGGAACGGCCTGGAAGAATTCCACTGCTTCGTCTACTGTCATGTCCAGCACGTCGGAGATGGATTTGCCTTTGTAGCGTATCTCCAGTGTTTCACGGTTGTAACGGCGGCCGTTACATTTTTCGCAGTGCACATATACGTCCGGCAGGAAGTTCATTTCAATCACGCGCATGCCACCGCCTTCACAAACATCGCAGCGGCCTGTTTTCACGTTAAAAGAGAAACGGCCGGCGTTGTACCCGCGGATTTTGGCTTCAGGCACAGAGGCAAAGAGGGTGCGGATATCGGTAAAGAAACCGCAGTAGGTGGCCGGGTTGCTGCGTGGCGTACGGCCAATGGGCGACTGGTCTATCTCGATCACTTTGTCGATATGCTCCAGGCCTTTGATGCTTTTATACGGCATGGGCACCGCTTTGGAATCATAGGCGTGTTTGGAGAGTATCGGGTACAGTGTTTCGTTGATCAGGGTGGATTTGCCACTACCGGAAACGCCTGTCACGCAGATGAAAGTGCCGAGCGGCAGCTTCACGCTGACATTTTTGAGGTTGTTGCCGGTGGCGCCTTTCAGTTCAAGGCTGTTGCCGTTGCCTTTGCGGCGTTCGGCGGGTATTTCCATGGCACGTTTACCATTGAGGTAACCGGCGGTGGGCGTATTAAGTTTCAGTATCTGGTTGGGAGTGCCCTGTGCAATGATCTGGCCGCCGTGTTTTCCGGCGCCGGGGCCGATGTCCACCAGGTGATCGGCGTGCAGCATGATGTCTTTGTCATGTTCCACCACGATCACGGTGTTACCCATTTCGCGCAGGTTGCGGAGGGCGTCGATCAGTTGCATATTGTCGCGCTGGTGCAGGCCGATACTGGGCTCATCGAGGATATAGGTGATGCCCATCAGCTGGGAGCCTATCTGCGTGGCGAGGCGGATACGTTGTGATTCGCCGCCGCTGAGCGTGCGCGTGGGCCTGTTAAGCGTCAGGTAATTGAGGCCAACGTTGAGCAGGAACCCAAGGCGTTCCCGTATTTCTTTCAGGATGTCTTTGGCGATGGCGTTTTGTTTTTTCTCCAGCCGCTCTTCGATGTTCCGGAACCAGTTCAGCAGGTGGTCGAGGTCCATGTTGCCCAGTTCGGAAATATTTTTCTCGTCTATTTTGAAGAAGAGGCTTTCCTTTTTGAGGCGGGTGCCGTTACATTCCGGGCAGGTGCTGAGGGCCATAAAACTTTCGGCCCAGGCGCGCACGTGGTCGGAGCTGCTGTCATTGAAATAGCGGCGCACGGTATTCACCACTCCTTCAAATTCTGTGGAGTATTTGGTGGTGTCCGAACTTTCGTCGAAAGAGAGGTCTACTTCCAGTTTCCCGTTTTCGTCGCCAAACAGCAGCACGTTACGGGCTTTGTCGGGGATAGCGGAGATAGGTCCGGTGAGGGAGAATTTATATTTTTTGGCCAGCTGCTGCACCTGTTTGTAAGTGAAGGTGTCCCTGGCTTCGCCCAGTGGTTTGAGTCCGCCGCTTTCGATGGAGGCGCTTTCATCGGGGATGATGGCGTCCATATCGATCTGGTAGATGGTGCCGAGCCCTTTACAGCGTGGGCAGGCGCCATAGGGCGAGTTAAAGGAGAAGGTGTTGGGCGATGGTTCCTCATAGGAGATGCCGGTATCTTCACACATCAGTTGTTTGCTGTACTGGCTTACCTTGTTGGTATCGTTGTCCATGACAAACAGCAGGCCTTTGCCCATGGTAAGGGCTTTCTGCACGCTCTGGCTGATGCGGGTGCGGGCGTCGTCCTGAACCTGTACGCGGTCTATCACCAGTTCGATGTCGTGGATTTTGTAGCGGTCCACCTGCATTCTTTCTTTCAGGTCGAGTATTTCGCCGTCTACCCTTACTTTGAGATAGCCCTGTTTACGTACCTGTTCAAACAGTTCCCGGTAGTGTCCTTTACGGCCGCGCACCATGGGAGCGAGGATGACAAGTTTCTTTTTAGGATAGTGTTTGAAGATATGTTCGAGTATCTCTTCTTCCGAGAAGCGCGTCATGCGCTTGTTGGTATTGTAGGAGTATGCCTGTCCTGCGCGGGCGAAGAGCAGTCGCAGAAAGTCATAGATTTCTGTGATAGTGCCTACCGTTGAGCGCGGGTTTTTATTCGTCGTTTTTTGTTCTATGGAGATAACGGGAGACAGACCGGTGATTTTGTCCACATCGGGTCTTTCCATGTCGCCGATAAACTGGCGGGCATAAGCGGAAAAACTTTCCATGTATCGGCGTTGTCCTTCAGCGTAAATAGTATCAAAAGCCAGGGAGGATTTTCCACTTCCGCTGATGCCGGTGATGACAACCAGCTTATTTTTGGGCAACTGCAGGTCGAGGTTTTTCAGGTTATGCTCCCGTGCGCCAAATACTTCAATCTGGTCATCTGCCGTGATTTCCGGAGCGGGGGCAGCGGTTACATTCTCTTTTTTCTTTGCCATAATATTAAACTACTAAGCTACGCCATAATTACGAATAACGGATTACGAATTCCGAAATGAAGGGGGCATAAAAAAGAGCAGCGAAGACCTTTTTGGGAAGATCTTCGCTGACAGCTATTTTCGGGCAGTTACCTGCTTATTTGGTATATTTTTTAAATACCACGATGGCGTTGTGGCCTCCGAATCCGAAGGTATTGCTCATAGCGATATTTACCGGACGGCTTTGTGCTTTGCCGAGGGTGAGGTTCAGGTTGGTCGGGATGCCTTCGCCCAGCACGGTAGTGTTGATGGTTGGCGGCACGATATCTTCCTGGGTGGCCTTGATACAGGCAATTGCCTCGATAGCGCCGGCAGCACCCAGCAGGTGGCCTGTCATGGATTTGGTGGCGCTGATGTTAACTTTTTCAACGTGTTCGCCGAAGGCGGTCACGATAGCTTTCAGTTCGCTCACATCGCCTACCGGAGTGGAGGTGGTGTGGGAGTTGATGTAGTCAACGTCGGCGGTAGTGATACCAGCGTCTTCCAGTGCCTGTTCCATGCCCAGTCTGGCGCCGAGGCCTTCAGGGTGGGTGGCGGTGAGGTGGTAGGCGTCGCAGGTCATGGCGCCGCCGATCATTTCACCATAGATGGTAGCACCTCTGGCGATGGCGTGTTCATATTCTTCGAGGATGATGGCGCCGGCGCCTTCACCCATCACAAAGCCGTCACGTTCTGTATCGAAAGGGCGGGAAGCATGCTGCGGGTCTTCATTGCGGGTAGACAGCGCTTTGAGGGCGTTAAAGCCGGCGATGCCTGCGCGGGTGACCGGTGCTTCGGAACCGCCGGTAACGATCACATTGGCCTTACCGAGGCGGATATAGTTAAATGCGTCTACGAGAGCGCTGGTAGAAGAGGCGCAGGCAGACACGGTGCAGAAGTTGATGCCCATGAAACCGTATTTCATGGCAATCTGTCCTGCCGCGATATCACAAATCAGTTTGGGAATAAAGAACGGGTTGAACTTAGGCACAAAGTTGGCCTGTGTAAATTCAACGATCTGTTCCTCGAACGTGAGCATGCCGCCGTTACCGGAAGCCCAGATCACGCCTATTTTGGTTTTGTCAATGCCTTCCTTGTTGAGACCTGCGTCTGCTACCGCTTCATGTGCAGCTGCCATGGCGTACTGCGTGAAGTTGTCCATCTTGCGGGCTTCCTTTTTGTCCATATATTTTTCCACATCAAAACCTTTGACTTCACAGGCAAATTTGGTTTTGAACTCTGTGGTGTCAAATTTAGTGATGGGACCGGCGCCGCTTACGCCTGCCTTCAGATTGCTCCAAAAAGTATTTACATCATTCCCGATAGGTGTTAGTGCTCCCAAGCCGGTAACCACAACCCTTTTCAGTGTAACAGTACGCATATTTTTTACTTTAATAAAAAAAGTTAGAGCGCAAATTTAGTTACTTATTGTTATAGATAAGCATATTCATTAAGATTATATGACATAACTTTCTCTTTTTAGGGTGAAGGTCAATGTGGTGGCGGATTTAAGGGCTTTGAGAAGGGTGTCCGGAAAAACGCTACTGTTATAAAGTGTTAACTTTCCCGCCCGGGCAACGGAAAAAAGACCGGTCGGGCAGTCTTCATCAGGGCATTTTGTATCTCGCCCCGCTTTAGCGAAAGATTTTGTGATAAATATATGAAACGACGAAAATAATCTCTAATATCGCATATACTACTTGTACAATAGAGGAATGACTGGTCAACCAAATACAGATACCTTATGGATGGAGCGTCTGCGGGAGGATGATGAAACCGCATTTGCCGAAATTTACGGGACCTATCGCGAAAAATTGCTGGCAGTGGCCTTTAACAGGCTGTCAGACATCCAGGCGGCAGAAGATATTGTACAGGATGTATTTGTCAGCCTGTGGAACCAACGGCATAACCACCAGATCAGCAACGCCGGCGCCTACCTGGCCACGGCCGTAAAATATAAAGTGCTGGACCGCTTCCGTCGTGAACAACTGTTACGCCAATACCAGGAAGTATACCAAACCACGATACCGGTCAGTGTGCCGGAACCCGAAACGGCGCTCCAGCAAAAACATATCCTGCAGCTGCTGCAGCAGGAAGTGAACAAACTCCCCGAAAAATGCCAGTTAATATTCCGCTACAGCCGTGAACAGGGCATGCCGGTAAAAGAAATCGCCCGGGTCCTCAATATCTCCAGCAAAACGGTGGAAAACCAGCTCACAAAGGCTTTGCGCCAGCTTAAGGGAAGCATCCGGCATATATTTTCCATTTTTTTTTAATTTTTTTTCGGGCAGCGTAGGGGATTCGTTCCGGTTGTTCGACTAATGACTGTAATTATCCGTTATGAAAGAAAACCAGGATCTGTTAAGCGCTGTCGAAAAATATTTGCGGGGAGAAGCCTCCCCGGAAGAATGCGCGCAGGTAAATCAGTGGTATCACTCTTTCGATGACGGGCAGGTGGAAGTAACACCGGAAGAAGGCTTCAGCAAGGAAGAAATTTTCAGCAGAATGGATGCAAAGCTGGCAGCGCTGATGCAGCCGGCCCCCACCCGCGGTAAAATATTGCCGCTGTGGCTGAAACGCACCGCCGTTGCGGTCGGTATCACGCTGGTGCTGGACGCCGGGCTGTGGTCCCTTTCCGGCCGTAAAAATACACGTCTTGCTTCCGGAGGGGTGGCAACGAAAACTTCCGCGCCTGTGATGCCGGGAAGCAACAAAGCCATACTGCTGCTGGATGATGGCAGTGCCATAACGCTGAACGACAGCACCCGGCAAACAGCCGGCGCAGCACGGGTACAAGGCGAAACGCTGGTATATGACCAGGCCGGCAATCAGGAAGGCGTGAAATACAATACCCTGAAGACCCCGCAGGGCGGCCAGTTTGCGGTAGTGCTGCCGGATGGCAGTAAAGTGTGGCTCAACGCGGCCAGTTCATTGAAATACCCCGTGAGCTTTAACAGCCGGCACCGGACAGTGGAGTTGACAGGGGAAGCTTATTTCGACATCACGCCGGATAAAAACAAACCTTTCACCGTCCGGGTCAATAACATGGAAGTACAGGTACTGGGAACCTCCTTTAATGTGACGGCCTATCCCGAAGAAAAAAACATCAAAACAACCCTGATAACCGGGGCGGTAAACGTAAATGCCGATAACTCAACCAAACATCTGTTACCAGGGCAACAGGCCGTATGGGACGATGCGCGGCAATTCACCATCAACAATGCGGACATCAATTCCGTGCTGGCCTGGAAAAATGGGAAGTTCGAGTTTGCGGGAGAGGAAGTGGGAGTAGCCTTAAGGCAGCTGGCCAGATGGTACGACCTGGAGCTGCAATTTGAAGCAGGGGTGCCGGACGAACATCTTACGGCGTCTTTTCCCAGAAACACCAGCCTGGACAATATTATCAGGATGCTGGAGCTGAGCGGTGTCCACTGTAAGCTGGATAATCGCAGGCTCACTGTTCATCATCAATAATCATCGTCTAAATCTAAATCATATAAATCTAAGTCTAGTCTAAATCGAAAAAAATCCAATCTAAATCGAAGTAAAAATCTAAGTCGAAAAAAGCAATCAGAACAATGAACATTTCATCTTAAAGCCAGATGTAACATCTGCGTTATGGCCTTCTGTTGTCCATAACTAAACTATTCCGGTACCAATAACCTTTACCAAACACTGCGATGTATGAGTAATCCTCAGTACAAGGGGGCTTCGTATGCCCCCGGGTTCCACTTCTTTAAAACCATCCGGGTCATTAAGCTGACAGCTTTTCTGTTGGTGTTGATCTCCCTGCAGGCAATCGCTTCAGCCTATGCCCAGACATTGACATTGCATCAGCGCAATGCGGCGCTGGCCGATATTTTCAAAAGTATTACCCAACAAACCGGATACAGTTTTATGTACCGGAATGAAATGCTGGCCCGGGCACAGCGTGTAACCATCTCTGTTACCGATGTGGACCTGAAAGCGGCACTGGATATCTGCTTCCACGGGCAACCACTTACTTATTCCATTGTGGATAAAGTGATTGTGGTAGATGCCAAAAAAGAAAAGACACTGCTGGCAGCACCACAGGAAGACCTGCGCGGACGCGTGGTAAACGACAAAGGAGAGAGCCTGCCGGGAGCGTCTATCGTATTAAAAGGTACTGCCAAACGGGTGGTGACAGACGAGAAAGGCGAATTCCTCATTAAAGATGCGGACGCCGCCAATGCGGTCCTGGTAGTGGACTACATCGGCTTTGAAAGACAGGAGATCAATTTGCAGGGACGTACAACCGTTACCGTTACCCTGAAACAAAAGAACGCTGACCTGGTGGATGTGGTAGTGGTAGGATACGCCACCCAGAAAAGAGTAAACCTCACCGGGGCCGTCGCCACGGTGACCAGCAAAAGCCTGGAAAACAGACCGGTCACCAATGTGTCCAGCGCATTGGCCGGCCTCAGCCCCGGTTTGCAGGTGCGCCAGAGCTCCGGTAAGCCAGGCTCCGACGGCGCCACCATCCGGGTACGTGGCGTAGGCACGCTCAACAACAGCGATCCGCTGGTAGTGATCGATGGTATCATCGGCAGCATGGACGCAGTTAACCCCACCGATATTGAAAGTATTTCCGTACTGAAAGACGCTGCCTCGTCCTCTATATATGGTACGCTGGCAGCCAACGGCGTAATCCTCATTACCACCAAAAAAGGCAACCGTAATCGTACTACCGTTACGTATAGCGGTACCCTGTCTTCCATACAGCCCGCCAATATGCCGAAGTTCGTGAATGACTATGTACGTTATATGAAACTGTATAACGAAAGCGCCCGCAACCTCGGCCAGTCAGAGTTGTTCAAACAACAAACCATCGATACCTGGGTGAATGCCAATGCTCATCCCAATGACCTCAACGCAGCAGGGATACCTAACTCAGTGGTATACGCCAATACCGACTGGGCCAACACCGTGTTTAAACACAGCATTCTGCAACAGCATAATATATCAGTTTCCGGTGGCGGCGAAAAATCCACTTTCCTGGTGTCCGGCGGCTTTCAGAACAACCCCGGCACCATGGAACATACTGAGGCCAAACGCTACCAGATACGCCTGAACCTCGACAGTAAAATCAACCGGTATATCACCGTCGGTACCCAGACATTTGCCTCCCAGGAACTTTTCGGCATGGGAAATACAGACAATGCCTTTAACTACCTCCGCCAGACAACGCCCGGCGTTCCGGCGAGATATGAAGGCAAATACGGCTTCCCTACCGCTATAGAAGAATCCCAGACAGCCAATAACATCCTGCTGTACCTGAACAACGTTGCCGGCAAAAATGTGCAGAACCGTTTCAACTCCACCGTGTATGCCAACCTCTCCCTGCTGCGCGGACTGACATTTGAAACCAAATTCAACTATCAGACACGGTTCCGGGACATGCAATACCACGACGTACCTTTTGCCAAATGGGACCTGGCCAACAACGTAGCCCGGCAACCGGCCGCCACGCCCGACCAGCTCACCACGAGCGTAGAGCATAACAAAGACTTTACCACCACGTTTGACAACGTATTACGTTACCATACACAGTTTAAGGGCGGGCACGATTTTGCCGCCCTGGCAGGTTATAACCAGACCTACTACTATTATAACCGCGATTTTACCAGCAGGAAAGGCCTGGTATCGGAAGAAGTCACAAACATCAATGTGGCTGGTAACACCAACAACGTATTTGACGGAACAGAATATGACAATGCGCTCCGCAGCTGGTTTGGGCGTCTGAACTATGCCTACCGTGATAAATACCTGTTTGAAGCCAATCTCCGGTATGATGGTTCCTCCCGTTTTGCACCTGCCTCCCGCTGGGGTTACTACCCCTCTTTTTCAGCAGGCTGGCGCCTGACAGAGGAATCATTCCTGAAAGAATCACTGCGCAATTTCCAACAGTTGAAACTGCGCGGCTCCTGGGGTAAATTAGGCAACAACGGCGGCGGCGACAGGTCTCAGGGCAACTATGACTACCAGACCCTCTATAACCCGGTGTATTATTCTTATAACAACACCGCAGTGAATGCCCTGGCAGTCACCAAATTCGGAAACCCCGGCCTGCTCTGGGAAGCTACGGCCATTGCGGATATCGGACTGGACGCAACCCTGCTGAACAATGCACTGAATATCTCCGTAGACTATTACAGCAAAACGACCGACGGCATCATTACCACGCCGCCGATACCGCTGACTGTAGGCAATGCCGCGCCTCCTACCGTTAATACGGCCACTGTTTCCAATAAAGGGATTGAAGTAGTAGCCAGCTATAACCGCAAATTTGGCGAAGTGGACATTACCGTCGGCGGTAACTTCTCCTATAATAAAAACGTGATCACCAGCTACCGCGGCGCCTTCCAGGAAGGTTATACCACCGATGCCGGCGGTAACAAAGTATGGTCTTCCAATATCGGGAAAGTAGCTGCCAACAACGGTAACAGGTACCGCGTGGAAGGCCATCAGATCGATGAATATTATCTCCAGAAACTGTATCAGGGCAATGGCAGCCACTTCAATGCCGATGGCAGCGTGAATATTAATGGCGGCCCTAAAGACGGCATGATCCGCACGCCGCAGGATATGGACTGGCTGAAAGCCATGATGGCCGCAGGTTACACTTTCCTGCCTGCACAGGGCGTGGACAAGGGAAAAATCTGGTACGGTGATTTCATCTACGCAGATACCAACGGTGATGGTATTTATGGCAATAACTACGACAGGACCTTTTCCGGTTCCAGCGGTACGCCCAAATACAACTATGGCTTTAATATCAGCGCCTCCTGGAAAGGGCTCTATCTTAATATGATATGGGCCGGCAGCGCAGGACTTCAGTACTACTACAATGACCGCGGATACCTGAGCTCCGTTACGTCTAATGGTAATGCCATAGGACTGGATGTTGCCAACGATCACTATTATTATAATGATGCCAACCCATCTGATCCTGCTAATAATATCAATGGTAAATATCCCCGCCTGAAACTCAATACAGATCCGCAGAATAGCCAGGACAACTATTTCTACCTCTACAATGCGTCTTATCTGAAACTGAAGAACCTGCAGATCGGCTACCAGATTCCGGAACGCCTCACCAAACGGGCTGCCATCAGCCGCGCGGTGGTATATGTAAGCGGGGAGAACCTGCTGACCATCACCCGGTATCCCGGCCTTGACCCTGAAATTGGCGCCAGTGTAGGGTATCCGACCATGAAACAGTATGCATTGGGTCTTAATGTTACATTCTAGGTTCTAAAAATTAACGTATGAAAAAGTTCAGAATATTAATATACGGTACCGCACTGCTGTCATTAGCCGCCTGTAAGAAAAACCTGCTGGACACCGTGTCCTATACGCAGGAAAGTGACGCCCAGATGTGGACCACAGACAATCTCACCGATCAGGGCATGGCCGGCGTATATGCTGCCCTCCGATTGAATATTGACCAGGGCAGTGCTTCAGGTAATGAATTATACCAGTTCGACCGTTACGGCGTTGGCGGCATGGTGCGTGATGCGGATGCCCTACAGGTAGGTACCATTACGCCCAGCAACGGGATGTTCAGCAGCAACTGGAAACAGTTCTACGACGGTATTCAGCGTGCTAACAATGCTATTTTCAATATACCGCTGAAATCCCCTTCAGCAGCGGACAAAAAGGCTAAATACATAGCAGAGTCCAAATTCCTGCGCGCTTATTTTTATTCCCGTCTGAACCAGCTGTGGCATGGCGTACCGGTGTATCTCACGCCATTTACTGCGGACGATGCAACAAAAGGCCGTGAAACAGAAGACAGCGTTTGGAAAGTAGTGGTAAATGATCTGACGGACTGTATCAACGAGCCAAATTTGCCGCTTAAATATGGAAAAGGCAATGCGAGTTATGGCCATATCACCAAAGGCGCTGCCTATGCCCTGAGAGGTAAAGCATACCTGTATACCCGCAACTGGGCTGCTGCTGCGGCCGATTTCGCCAAAGTACAGGAAGCGGGGTACACGCTCTTTACGGGTGATTATAAAGCGCTCTTCAAAGAAGCGAATGAGCAAAGCGACGAAATGATTTTCTCTATCCAGAATATTGCGGTGAACAACTACGGTTCCACTACGCAGTTTTTCTGTGGAAACAGAAGCTCTTTTGGTTCCTGCTGGAATACCTACCTGGTTTCACCGGTAGTGGTAGATATGTATGAGAAGGCCGATGGCAGCAAGTTTGACTGGAATACGGTTATCCCCGGGTTTACTTCACTACCGGCGTCACAAAGAGAGGTGTACTTCTTCAGGGACGGGCTTACCGCTGCTGAAATTGCTGCCGCCAGCAGCCGCGGACTGGATATGAGCAAATACCTGCCTGCTGGCAATGAAGCCAGGATCAAGGCAGCGTACGCCAATCGCGATCCTCGTTTAACCGCTAACGTTATCACGCCCTATTCAGAGTACATGGGCGTAAATGGCAGCGCCAACCAGCTGTATGTTTCCAGGTGGCCTTTCCGGTCCAATAACACGCCTGTGTGGGACCTGGCCACTGATACCAAAGCATATTTCTATTACCTGCACCGGAAGTTCGTGTATGAAGGCGCTACCGAAACGATCAACCGTGCTTATGGCCCTACCGATTTTCCGGTGATCCGTTTTGCGGATGTGTTGCTGATGTGGGCGGAAGCGCTGAATGAACAGGGCTTTAGCCAGCAGTCGCTGGACCTGGTCAACAGGGTGCGGGCAAGAGTAGGCATGCCTGCATTGCAGAGTGCCGATGTTACCAAGCCGACTTATGTGGGTGATCAAACGGCGATGCGTGAACGTATCCGTAACGAGCGCAGGGTGGAATTTGTGAATGAGGGCATCAACTATTTCGATGAGCTGCGCTGGAAAACATGGAGAGAAAAGACGTTTGCCGCCGGCGCCGGTATTCAGCAGATCTGGGGCGGCAATGTGGTCAACTATTCCTGGAAAGGAGATTATATCTACTACTGGGCCATCCCTCAAAGTGAGATTGAACGTAATTCCAATCTGGTACAGAACCCGGGCTGGATCAACTAGGGGTCATTTACATGCATAAAAAAAGCGCTACCGGTTTACCGGTAGCGCTTTTTAATGATATCTCAGTTATGTCAGGCAGCGGCCGCGGCGGCAGCATGCTGTACGGTATTAATGCGAAGCGTACGTTGTTTCAGGAAAGAAATGATTTCCGCGTCTGACTGGAAACGGTCGCCGATATTGACGAAGTGTTTGGCCAGCAGGTCATAGCGTTTGGTCATCAGCCATAACCATACATGCAGGAAGTGAATGCCATCAAATACGATCGCATCGTTAGAGATGTATTCGTCCAGCGTTTTACGGAAATATACCGGATGTTCTGTCCAGTGCATGCTGGGTTTAATATGATGGCTGATATGATAGCCATCGTTCCAGCATTTGTGGTTGTATTTGGTATTGATGCAGGTGATGCTGTTTTTGTAGGAGTTGTCCGGGTCTTCTGCATCGATGAACGCGTGCTGCGCCCAGTTGCCCACCATCATAATAATACGGGAGATGATAAACGGCAGAATGAACACCACGAAGGTCGCCGGGAAATTGATGAAAGAGAGGCCTACGCAGGCGCCGATGAAAAAGAGTTCGCCACGGACCAGCTTTACCATCAGCTTATTTCTTTTTTTGCGGATATGGTACTTGGCTGTATCGTACACGCCAAAAGTCACGAAAGACCAGAGGTAGTGGAGGAATCCCCGGAAAGAATCGCGCTGGTACATCATGGTACAGCTGTCATCGTCCGGCATATTATTTTCCGGGTGGTGCATCCCGATGTGGTGGGAATAGTAGGACTCCGGTGTTTGTCCAAACAGTGGGCCTATCGCCCAGGGGAGGTAATTATTCAGGAAACCATATTTTTTTTCAAAGAAGGCGCGGTGGCTGGTGCAATGCAGCATCAGGCCAAAAGGCCCTTTGAAGGTGATATTATTGAAAAACTGGTAGGCAATAGCGGCGGTCCACCAAAGCCAGTTGTTGACACCCGGCCAGTACATCAGGATGGCCAGCGGCCAGAGGGTGAAGGTAATCTTCAGTGTTAGGTATACAAAGGGAAGATCGCGCTCGTCACGGATCATTGACTTGAAAAGCCTGTCAAAGACAGTCTCCCGGGTGGGTTTAACGTAAACCGGGTCTGTAAGATGGGTGAGTTGCTTCATATTGCGTGTTAAAAAATGTCAAGTTGGCTACAATATCAGTTGTAATTGCTTGATTGGCCGGTACTTATTTTGTTTTATCCAATAACGCATTTTACAGGCTGATAGTATCCACATGTCCGGCCGCGTTGCTGTAAGATAGCCATTTTACGGAGAGTTTGTATTGTTTTAACAGTTTTTTGTAATTTCCGGCCCCGTGCATTCCCGCATACCCGGCTACTAAACCTGTAATTATCAGCGGTGGTGCAATGGCCAAACCAATCAAACTAACAAGCAAGAATGAAGAGACTTACGCTTAAGGATGTCGCTAAAATGGCCGGTGTGGCACCTTCTACGGTATCGTTTGTACTCAACGGTAAAGGGAAACAGATGCGGATACGCGATGAAGTCGCGGCCAAAATCATACAGGTAGTGGAGAAGTCCGGTTACGAGCCCCACCGGGTGGCGGTCAACCTGCGTACCGGCCAATCCAAAACGCTGGGCCTGATCGTGGAAACCATTTCCGGCAGTTTCTTTGCCAGTCTTGCCAAAACAATCGAAACGGAAGCGGAGCTGATGGGCTATAATGTGGTGTATTGCAGCACGGAAAACAATGCCCAGAAAGGAGGTGAACTGATACGGATGCTGGGCCGCCAGATGGTGGACGGCTACCTGATTACCCCTGCGCCCGGTATGGAAAAGGAGATACAGCAGCTGGTACAGCATCATAAGCCGGTAGTGCTGATGGACAGTTACTTTCCTTCTATCAAGGCGCCTTATGTGCTGATCGATAATTTCGGTGGCGTGCAGCAGGGGATGAAACACCTGATAGAAAAGGGTTTTACCCGTATCGCCTTTGTGACGGTGGACGTGAAGCTGATCCAGCTGGAAGAGCGTCTGCGCGGCTATGTGACCGCGCTGAAAGAACACAAGCTTCCCCTGCGTAAGAAACATGTGCTGCACCTGAAATACCACAAGCTCCGGGAAGATGCCCTCCGGGAGATGCAGGAGTTCATCGGCAACAATCCTGATATAGAAGCCATATTTTTTGCTACCAATTACCTGGGTATCCTCGGTCTGGAAGCTATTGCCCGTCTCGGTCTCCGTATGCCCGATGACGTGTCTGTGATCTGTTTCGATGACCATGATATCTTCCGCCTGTACCCGCCAGGCATCTCTGTGATAGAGCAGCCGATAGAAGGCATCGCTAAAACGGCGATCGCCATGCTGATGCAGCAGCTGGGCAAAAAACCGGTGCCTATTAAAAACCCTGCAGTAGAGCTGCCGGGCCGGTTTATTGTGCGAGGCTCCGCATAGGCGCACCTGGCGTTACCGCACCGTTTATCCATTTTCCGGCAAAAAAATGGTCAATACCTGCGATAGATCCAAAAATATGTATACATTTAAAAACTGTTTCCGGAGAAATAAAGGAGTTTAAAAACTCCGGAAACAGGAAGAGGATTCGATGAATCTTTTTTTTCTGTATTGATGCTAAATCGATTTTTCTAATAATTGCACGTAATGAAATACCGGCCGGTGAAAGTGGGGAAATTTTGGCCCCTGCCTGATCATCCTCCCTGCGCCTTTACCGCTGGTACCGAATTACCAAGAAACAACACTACAACATGAAAAAAGTTGGAATGCTGGCAGCTGCTTTATTATGCCTGCATGGCGCACAAAGCCAGACAGTATACAAAGTGGCTGAACCGGTGGAATGGGTCAACACCCTCATGGGCACCGATTCTAAAGTAAGCCTGTCAAACGGCAACACCTATCCTGCCATCGCCCTGCCATGGGGGATGAACTTCTGGATGCCCCAGACAAACGTCATGGGCAACGGATGGGCCTATCAGTACACTGCCGATAAAATCAGGGGCTTTAAACAAACACACCAGCCCTCTCCCTGGATCAACGACTATGGCCAGTTTGCGGTGATGCCCGTTACCGGTAGCCTGAAATTTGACCAGAACAAAAGGGCCAGCTGGTTCTCCCATAAAACGGAAGTGGCCAAACCCTACTACTACAGCGTATACCTGGCAGATGCGGACGTGACCACCGAAATCACCCCCACAGAACGCGCTGCCCAGCTGCGTTTTACCTTCCCAACCACAGACAGCGCCTTCGTAGTGGTAGACGCATTTGATAAGGGCTCCTATATTAAAATATTACCCAAAGAACAGAAGATCATCGGTTATACCACCAAAAACAGCGGTGGTGTACCGTCCAACTTCAAAAACTATTTTGTTATCTATTTTGATAAACCATTTACCGTTGCCTCGGCCTGGCGCGACTCCACCCTGCTGAAAGACCAGCTGGAGCTGCAAGCCGACCATGCCGGTGCGGTAGTGGGCTTCAAAACAAAAAGAGGAGAACAGGTGGTGGCCAGAACGGCATCATCCTTCATCAGCTTTGAACAGGCGGAACTGAACCTCCAGCGTGAAGTAGGCAAAGACGCGTTCGATGTTACCCGCCAGAAAGCAAAAGACACCTGGAACAAAGAACTGGGCCGGCTGTCAGTGGAAGGCGGCACTTCCGATCAGGTAAGCACCTTCTACTCTTCCCTGTACCGGACCATGCTGTTCCCCCGCAAATTTTATGAAATCAACGCGAAAAACGAAGTGGTGCATTACAGCCCGTTCAACGGTCAGGTATTGCCCGGTTATATGTTTACTGACAACGGTTTCTGGGATACCTTCCGCGCGGTACACCCATTCTTTACGCTGATGTACCCTTCGCTCAGTTCCCATATCATGGAAGGCCTGGCCAACGCCTATAAGGAAAGCGGCTGGCTGCCTGAATGGGCCAGTCCCGGTCACCGCGATTGTATGATCGGCTCCAACTCCGCTTCCCTCATCGCTGACGCCTACCTGAAAGGTATCCGCGGCTATGACATCAACACCCTGTATGAAGCGATCCTGAAAAATACTGAGAACGAAGGCCCGCTGACTTCTGTTGGCCGCAAAGGCGTGAAATACTACAATGAACTGGGTTACGTGCCCTACGATGTGGACGTGAACGAAAACGCCGCCCGCACACTGGAATATGCCTACGATGACTTCACCATCTACCAGCTGGCAAAAGCGCTCAACAGGCCTAAAGAAGAGATCGCCCGTTTCGCCAAACGCTCCCAGAATTACCGGAACCTCTTTGACCCGGAAACAAAACTGATGCGTGGTAAAAATAAAGACGGCCGTTTCCAGTCACCATTCAATCCTTTCAAATGGGGCGATGCCTTTACGGAAGGTAACAGCTGGCACTACACCTGGTCCGTATTCCACGATGTGCAGGGCCTGGCGGGCCTGATGGGCGGCCGCGAATCCTTCGCCAATATGTTGGACTCTGTTTTTAAAATGGCGCCGGTATATGATGAAAGCTACTATGGCACCGTGATCCACGAAATCCGTGAAATGCAGATCATGAACATGGGACAATACGCCCACGGCAACCAGCCTATCCAGCATATGATCTACCTCTATAACTATGCCGGCCAGCCGTGGAAAACACAGTACTGGATCCGCCAGGTGATGGAGCGCCTTTACAAAGCTACGCCCGATGGCTATTGCGGCGATGAAGACAACGGGCAAACTTCCGCCTGGTATGTATTCTCTGCCATGGGCTTCTACCCGGTATGCCCCGGCACCCAACAGTACGTGTTAGGCACTCCCCTGTTCGCCAAACTCACCATGACACTGGAAGACGGTAAGAAAATGGTGATCGAAGCACCAAACAACAGCGCCAAAAACCTGTATGTACAACAGGCTTCACTGAACGGTCAGCCCTATACGAAAAACTGGATCAGCCACCAGGACCTGCAAAAGGGCGGTAAGCTGACATTCCGTATGGGCGCCACTCCCGAGAAATCAAGAGGTACACAGCCTGCTGCGTTCCCTTATTCCTATTCAACAGACAATAAATAAAACGATATAGAAGAATTTCATTGTTCACTGTAAATAATTCATCCCGATTCTTCGGGATGTAGCATTTTTCCAGACACGTTTTAAAAACTAATACCGATGACCAACAGGTTTGTTTTCTTATCGATACTCTGCTGTATCTGTACATCGCTCCGGGCGCAGGAGAATGTGTTGTCCTACGTAAAGCCGATCACGGGCACACAACGTATGGGACACACCTATCCCGGCGCCACCGTACCTTTCGGCGCGGTGCAGCTCAGTCCCGAAACGGACACGCTCTCCTATGAGATGAACGGCAAATACAACAAGGACGTATACAAATACTGCGCAGGCTATCAATATGAGGATAAAACCATCGTGGGTTTTAGTCATACGCACTTCAGCGGCACAGGCCATTCCGACCTTGGCGATTTCCTGATCATGCCCACTACCGGCGCGCTGCAGCTGAACCCCGGAACGGCAGACCATCCGGAAAGCGGCTATCGCAGCAGGTTTTCGCACAGCACTGAGGTGGCGGAACCGGCTTATTATAAAGTAAAACTGGAAGATGACAATATCCTCGCCGAGCTCACTGCCAGCAACCGTGTGGGCTTTCATCAGTATACTTTTCCCGCTTCAAATCAGTCGCACATCATCCTCGACCTGATGTCCGGCATCTACAACTATCCCAACAAAAACGTGTGGACTTTTGTACGTGTGGAAAACGATACGCTGATTACAGGCTACCGGCAAACCAGCGGGTGGGCGCGTACCCGGACCGTCTATTTCGCCATGACGTTTTCAAAGCCTTTTAAAGAATACGGTCATCGTAACTACGCCAACGACGTATATAAAGGCTTCTACCGCAAGTTTGACCAGTCAAAAAATTTCCCTGAAATGGCCGGTCGGCAGATAAGGGCTTACTTCGATTTCAATACTACCGAAGGCGAAAAAATAAAAATCAAATTTGCTATCTCCCCGGTAAGCACCGCAGGTGCGCTCAAAAACCTGGAAACAGAAATACCCGGCTGGGATTTTGAACAGGTAAAAAGAGAAGGACAGGCGCTGTGGACAAAAGAACTGAACAAAATACAAATCGCTTCCGGCAGCCGCGAAGAGAAAGAAAATTTCTACACCGCCATGTACCACGCGTTTATTAATCCAACTACCTATATGGACGTAGACGGACAATACCGCGGACTGGACCAGAACAATTATACCGCTAACGGGTATACGAATTATACCACTTTCTCGCTGTGGGACACCTACCGCGCGCTGCACCCGCTTTTTAACGTGGTACAGCCTAAACGCAACGCCGACATGGTACAGTCTATGTTGCACCATTACGAGCAGAGCGTGCAGAAAATGCTGCCGGTATGGTCGCACTATGCCAATGAAAACTGGTGTATGATCGGCTACCACAGCGTGTCCGTGATTGCAGACGCCATCATGAAAGGCAACGCCCCTTTTGACGTGAACAAAGCGTTGGAAGCCTGTGTGACCACTGCCCGCCACCGCACTTACGACGGGCTGGGATACTATATGGACATGGGGTATGTGCCGGAAGACAAAAACGGCTCATCTGTTTCCAAAACACTGGAATATGCCTATGATGACTGGTGTATTGCGCAGATCGCCCAGAAACTGGGTAAAACAGACATCTACAATGAATTTATCAAACGGGCGGCCAACTATAAAAATGTTTACGATAAAGCCTCCGGCTTTATGCGTCCCCGCCTGAACGACGGCACTTTCAAAGCCGCCTTTGACCCGCTGCAAACCCATGACCAGGGCTTCATTGAAGGCAATGCCTGGAATTACAGCCTCTATGTGCCGCACAACCCGGACGATATGATTGCCATGATGGGTGGCAAAAAACAATTCACACAACACCTCGATTCGTTGTTCACGATGGAGCTGCCGGATAAATATTTTGCCGAAACAGAAGACATCACCCGCGATGGCATCATCGGCAACTATGTACACGGCAACGAACCTTCTCACCACGTGGCCTACCTCTATAACTGGACCGGCTATCCGTGGAAGACACAGGAGCGCATACGCATGATCCTGAAGAAAATGTACCACCCCGGCCCTGATGGCCTCGGCGGCAACGACGACTGCGGACAAATGAGCGCCTGGTATATTTTCAGCTCCCTTGGATTTTACCCCGTGTGCCCCGGCTCCGACCAGTACGCGTTAGGCAGTCCTGCGGTAGACAAGGCCACCCTGCAACTGGAAAACGGTAAAACGTTTGTGATCGATGTGAGAAATCAGGGAGATAAGAATGTATATGTGCAGAAAGTTTTACTGAATGGAGAACCTTTAGACCGCCTTTATATTACGCACCGTGAGATCATGGACGGCGGAAATATCACGTTCTTTATGAGCAACAAACCGAAAAAGTGACCCGTTCGAATGCATACATGCAAAGGCCCTGCGTTGACTGCAGGGCCTTTTATTTTTGAGGAGGTACATTAAAAAAAGAAGGGAGACCGGTAAGGTCTCCTTTCTTTTTAATACTAACCCCGAAGTGTAAACGAAGCGATGCCCAGGGGCACCTGTTTACCCGGATCGGTAGGTCTGATTTTGAGATAGAGATGATGTTTTTTGCCATCGGTAACCGGTGCAAAACTGATGCTGGCCTTATTTGGCACTTTCGGTTGAGCGCCTGGTCCTATCGTGGTTTCACCCAAACGGGTACCATTGGCGTTATCGAGGAATGCTTCCACTACAAAGCCCTGTTGTTGCTGGTCCTGTACCATATAGGTAACATCGATACCGTTGACGCCTGTCAGGTCGAGATCGTTGTATACCACCCAGCCGTTGGCCGTGGCAGGGATCAACAGTTTCATACCATTGACTTCAAAAGTAGAAACGCCGTCTGCTTTGCTGAAGCCTGCTGCAGGCAGTTTGGGGTTCAGCAGTTGCGCAGCGGCGGTACCGGTAATTGGTTTAATGCCCGGTGCTCCCTTATCGGTGTAGCTGGCCAGGATCAACAGTGCGCCGTTGTCTTTCAGCTCGTTGCCCAGTGTAGGGTCCAGGCTGCCGGTGGTAGGCAGTGACGCCACTTTAGGCGCGTTGCCGCCCAGGGAGAAGATGTATTCCACCAGCTGGTGTGCTTCTCCATTGGAAAGGCCCGGGTGGGCAGACATGGCCGTTTCGCCCCATACGCCGCCGCCGCCGTTGATGATCTTTTTCGCAAGCGCGTCCGGTGCGGCAGGATCGTTTTTGTATTTCTCGGTGATCTGTTTGAAAGATGGCCCGATAGATTTTTCATCCGGCTTGTGACAGGTCTTACAGTCAGACACCTCCATGATGTTTTTACCTGCGATGGCGCCGGTAATGATCTGGTGGCCCTGTGGCATAGCGGCTTTATCGCTGCCCTGCACATAGTCCGCTTTCACGAAGATATTGCCGGCGTCGAGTTTTCCGCTGGCGCTGGTGCCGTCTTCCTTGTCACTAACGCTAACGGTATAGTGTACCTGTTTACCGGGGAAATAGAACATCTGGTTGCCTTGCAGCGCAATGGTGACCTGTGGTGTTTCATTGCCGGCATACAGCGCGATCTCCTTACTTTTTGTTTTACCACCTTTGCCGTCCTGTACTTCTACATACACATTGTATTCGCCGGCAGTGGTGTAGGTCATTTCCACAGATGGTTCGGTGGTTTCCTTTTTGCTGCCGTTACCGAAATACCAGAGGTAGGTGAGCTTGTCGCCGTCAGGATCTACAGAGCCTTCAGCAGACAGTTTCACTTTAAACGGCAGGGCGCCGGTGAGCTGTGTGGTATGAATTTCAGCCTGCGGTGCGCGGTTGCCGCCGTTATAATCAATACGGGAGAGCGCCGCGTCCGGGTTTTTGCTGAACCAGCCATTGCCATATTCCAGTACGTACAAACGGCCATCAGGGCCCATTTCCATATCGATGGGAGCATTCAGTTTGGTACCGGGCATAAATTTCTCCATTTTGGAGAAATCACCGTTTTTATCCATGGTAACGGCCATGATCCAGCCACGGATCCAGTCGTAGATAAACAGTTTACCATTGTAGTAATCCGGGAAACGGGTTTCTTTCGGATAGAATTCGCTGTAGTATACTGGGCCGGCTTCGGCATTGCGGCCGCCGCTGCCCACGATGGGGAATTCATCTGACTTGCCGTAAGGGTACCAGATAAAGGCGGGAACTGCCGGTGGCAGCTCTTTCAGACCGGTATTGTTACGGGAGTTGTTGATCGGTTTTTTAGGATCAAACGCCGGACCGGCTTCGCCTGTTTCGTAATTATAGGCGTGGTACGGTTTGTTGTCGGCGATGAACATGGGATAGCCATAGTTGCCGGGCTTTTTGGCCTGGTTCACTTCATCGTATCCGCGGGGGCCGCGGTTAGGATCGTCGTTATTGGCGTCGGGACCTACTTCGCCCCAATAGACGTAACTGGTTTTTCTGTCTACGGAGATGCGGTAAGGGTTGCGGGTGCCCATGGCATATATTTCCGGACGGGTGTTAGGCGTGCCTTTGGGGAAGAGGTTCCCTTCCGGTATGCTGTAGGAGCCGTCAGCTGCCACTTTGATGCGCAGGATTTTACCCCGCAGGTCATTGGTATTGGCGGAAGAGCGACGGCCATCGTATTGCAGGTGCCCGGGACGATCGTCCGTAGGGCCGTAACCGTTACTGGCGTATTTCTGGCCTGGTTCATCGAATGGCGTGGTATTATCGCCGGTAGACAGGTACAGCAGTTTATCCGGTCCGAAGGCGATGGAGCCACCGGTATGGCAGCAGATGTCGCGCTGGGAATAGAACTGCAGGACCACTTTTTCGGAAGCCATGTCCAGCTGGTTGTTTTCAAACTTAAAGCGGGACAGGCGGTTGACGGAAGTATCTACGGGAGAGTACATCACATAGATAAAGTGGTTGTCTTTAAAGTCCGGGTCAGCGGCGAGGCCGAGGAAGCCTTCTTCTGCGTTGACGTGGGGCACTTCCGTTTTGTAGTACACTTTCAGGAAGCCTGCCTGGGTGAGTGTTTTATCTGCCTGTTTGTACAGCATCAGTTCGCCGCGGCGTTGTGCCACGAGAATGTCGAGGTTAGGCAGGATGGTCATCTCCGTAGGTTCAAAGAACTGGCCGGAGGTGAGCACGTTTTTGGTGAAGCGGTTTTCATCCGGTGTGCGCAGGGTGGTGGCTTTGCTGTAGTCGAGCACCAGGTTTTTGCCAACAGCGTACTGGATGCCGCCGAGCACATGTTTCAGGAACAGGCTGTCGGTATAGCACTCATCAGTATGACCGAGGGCGGTATAGAAAGCGCGGCCGCCGTCGTATTCATGATACCAGCTCACGGGATGGTCGTTGTTCATGGTGCCGCCTTCGTAGGTTTTTTCATCTACTTTCAACAGTACAGTGGTGGTGGTGTCCCTCTTTTTAAAGTTGTACCATTCGTCTGTATGTTGGAATTTATCGGGCAGTCCGGCCGTAGCGGGAAATGATTTGTTGACCACTTCCACGGTCGCCTTGTGGGTGCCGGGAGGATGGCTGAGAAAATAGGCGCCGGCCAGGTGGTTGTACCAGCCCCATTCATATTCGGTGTCGGTAGCGGCGTGAATGCCTACATATCCGCCGCCGGCCTGTATGTATCTTTCGAAGTCCGCTTCCTGTGCGGTATTGAGCACATCGCCGGTGGTGTTCAGGAAGATCACCGCCGCATATTGTTGCAGGGAGTCTTCATTGAAGCGGTTGGCATTTTCGGTAGTGTCTACCTCGAAACCGTTTTCCTTGCCGAGCTTCTGAAGGGCTGCTATGCCCGCTGGTATGGAAGCGTGGCGGAAAGCGGTGGTTTTGGTGAATACCAGCACCCGCGGTTGTCCGGGACGCGATTTGTTACAGCCTGCTGTGGCCACCAACGCCAGCAGCAGCAAGAGCTTAATGGTTTGCTTCATCGGGATTATTTAGTTAGCATTTTTAATGCCCATGGTATACTGAATGCCACCCAGCAGGTGTTGCAGGTATACAGGGTCCTGATATGATTCTTTGGTATGGCCCATTTCGGTATAGAAAGCACGGCCGCCTTCAAAGTCGTGGTACCAGCACATGGGGTGATTATCCCCGTTTTTGCCGCCTTCATAGGTGGATTCATCTATTTTGACCAGCACGTGCACGTCCGGGTTAAGGTCTTTGAAGTTATACCATTCGTCTTTGCGGACCCATTCATCCGGCAGATGGCGGGTGGCGGGATGGTTGTGGTCTGTTACGCGGAGGGTGGCCTGTTGTTGTTTCGGGTGACTGAGAAACCAGGCGCCGGCCAGTTTGTTATACCATGGCCAGTCGTATTCCGTATCCGTGGCTGCGTGGATGCCCATCCAGCCGCCGCCTTTGTGGATATACTGCTGGAAGGCCACCTGCTGGGCACTGTCCAGTACGTCGCCGGTGGTGCAACTGAAGATCACGGCGGCATATTTTTTCAGGTTAGCGGCAGTGAAGGCTGAGGCGTCTTCGGTGGTGTCCACATCGAAACCGTTGTCTTTGCCCAGTTGCATGATAGCGGCTTTGGCAACGGGGATACAGTCGTGGCGGAAGCCTTTTGTTTTTGAAAAGACCAGTACTTTCCTGGCCTTGTGTTTTTTACCGGCCTGCGCACAAAGGGAGGCAGCCAGCAATAGCGCAATAAAAGCGGTGAATGTTCTCATGTTCGTGGTAATTGTAGCATCCAAAAGCAAAAGACGCAGGGCAGGGAAAAAGGAACTTCTTCTTTGCTGCCTTGCGCCTTTGTCAAAAAAAATATCTGAAAAAGATTACAGCGCCTTGAGTTTGATATTACGGTACCATACTTTGTTGCCGTGGTCCTGGAGAGCGATGTGACCTTTGGCGTATTTGCCAAAGCCTTTCCAGTCTTTAAATTTACTGTTGGCCACCAGCGCGTCCCATTCAGGAGTGCCCATGGTTGTTTCCACGGTTTTTACGCCGTTGAGCCAGAGGCTCAGATGACCATCTTTTTTCACAATTTTGGCGGTGTTCCACTGACCTACGGGTTTAACCGCTTTCTGTGAGGATTTCACGAGGTCGTAGAGGTCGCCGGCGTTGTGTTTGTTGATTTTGCCATCCGGGTGTTTATCATCGTCGAGCACCTGCATTTCAGGGCCGGTGAGATAAGTAGCTTTGAATTCAGGATCTTCATGTACGCTGAAGATGACGCCGCTGTTGCCGCCTTCTGAAATTTTCCAGTCGATGCTCAGCTCGTAGTTTTCGTATTCGCCGTTGGTAACGAGGTCACCACCGGGGGCGCCGTTTTTCTTGGCGTCCACATCAAATTCGAGTGCGCCGTCCACCACTTTCCAGGCGGGGCTGGCTGCATCTTGCAGGTAGGTATGCCATCCGTTGGTGGTTTTACCATCAAACAGCAGTTGCCATCCTTCCTTTTTCTCTTTGGCAGAGAGGCTATTTACTTTCTGTGCCTTTACCGCTGTGGCGCCGGTGATAGCACCCAGCATAAAGGCTCCGATGATGATTTTTTTCATTTACTATGATTGAATGATGATGGAAAAGCCATTATTTTCCGATGGACAGGATGTACTGTACCATTTCTTTCGCATCTTCTTTTGAAACGTTAGGATGTGGGAGCATGGCTACTTCACCCCAGTTGCCGGAACCGCCTTTGATGATTTTGTCAGCCAGTTTATCCACATTTTCAGGAGTGTTGGGATATTTGCCGGCGATGTCTTTCAGTGCGGGCCCGATCACTTTGATTTCTTCTTTGTGGCAGGTTTTGCAATCGCTTTGTGCCATCAGTTGCTCTCCTTTGCTGGCTGGTTTGTCTGCACCCGGAGACACCATGGAGTTGTCCACGGCATTGTTTTCCTGGGTGGTTTTAGTAGTTTCTTGTTCCGCTTTTTTATCACCTCCGCCGCAAGCTGCAAAAAACAGCGCGCTGAATACAAACGGTGCCAGATACCTCTTTTTCATTGTGTGATTTTTTTATTTTGTTATTTGTTTATTTGATCGGTGTTTGTTGTTTGTTTTTTCCGTCTGTGTGTTATTTTTTCGGTGGATGAATATGTTTTGTTTATTCATCCGATAGCTTTCCCTATTGATCTTGACCTGTCTCACCAAGTCAAAATATCTAAATAACTAAATTCGAAAATTACTAAATGCCTAATACCCTTTTGTTGAACGCGTCATCGGTAGCGGCACCGGCGAAGTCGTCGAACGCTTTTTCGGTCACGCGGATGATGTGGTCCTTGATAAACGGCGCGCCTTCGCGGGCACCGTCTTCCGGGTGTTTCATGCAGCATTCCCATTCCATAACGGCCCAACCGGCAAAATCGTATTGGGTGAGCTTACTGAACACGGATTTAAAGTCCACCTGTCCGTCGCCGAGGGAGCGGAACCTGCCGGGACGGTCTATCCAGGCCTGGTAGCCGCCGTATACGCCGGAGCGGCCGGTAGGATTAAATTCCGCGTCTTTCACGTGGAAGGCTTTTATTCTCTCGTGGTAAATATCGATATATTCCAGATAGTTGAGGCATTGCAGCACGAAGTGGCTGGGATCGTACAGGAGGCATGCCCGGGCATGGTTGCCGGTAGCTTCGAGGAAACGTTCGTAGCTGGCGCCGTCGTGGAGGTCTTCGCCGGGATGTATTTCGTAGCATACGTCCACGCCGTTGGCGTCGAATTCGTTGAGGATCGGCAGCCAGCGTTTGGCCAGTTCAGCGAAACCGGCTTCCACCAGTCCTGCCGGCCGTTGTGGCCAGGGGTACATGGCGGGCGCCCACAGCAGTGCGCCGCTGAAAGTGGCGTGCGCATTGAGGCCGAGGTTGCGGCTGGCTTTGGCAGCGTATTTCAGCTGGTTTACGGCCCACTCGGTGCGGGCCTGTATATTGTTGTGGTACTGTGCCGGCGCGAAACCGTCGAACATCTCCGTGAAAGCGGGGTTAACGGCTACCAGCTGGCCCTGCAGGTGGGTGCTCAGCTCTGTGATTTCCAGGCCTGCGGCGTTGACAATACCTTTTATTTCGTCTGCGTAGGTTTTGCTTTCGGCGGCCTTTTGCAGGTCTATCAGGCGTGGGTCCCAGCTGGGGATCTGTACGCCTTTGAAGCCGATGGAGGCAGCCCATTCGCAGATGGATTTCAGACTGTTGAACGGCGCTGCGTCTCCCATGAACTGCGCCAGGAATATACCAGGACCTTTGATCGTTTTCATATAGTCGTACTTGTTAGCGGTGGTATATTAAATGTCAAAATTTGTCCATTTGGCATCGCTTTGTGAAGAGCGTACCACATTATCGATGAACGCCATGCCACGCACGCCGTCTGCCACGCTGGGGAAGTCGAGCGACTCCGGTGACGGCTGTACGCCGTCGATTTTGGCAGAGAGGGTCTGTGCGAAGTTGCGGTACAGGTTACCGAATGCTTCGAGGTATCCTTCCGGATGACCGCCCGGCGTGCGGGTATTGTGGGTCATGTAGCTGGATTGGAAGGTGTAACCACCGCCGGCACGATAAATTTCTGTCGGCTTATCGAGCCATTTCACCAGCAGGGTGTTGGGTTCGTGTTGAGCCCATTCGAGGCCGCCTTTTTCTCCGTATATGCGGATTTTCAGGGCGTTTTCCTCACCGGCAGCTACCTGGGAGGCCATCAGCACGCCCGCAGCGCCATTATCGAAGCGCAGCAGCACGGCCCCGTCATCATCGAGGGCGCGGCCTGGTACCATAATGTTCAGGTCGGCGCACAGTTTTTCAATTTTAGCGCCGCTGATATATTCAGCCAGGTTAGCGGCGTGAGTGCCGATATCGCCCATGGCGCCAGCCTTACCGGATTTTTTGGGATCTGTTCTCCAGGCTGCCTGTGCATTGCCTTCCCGCTCGCTCATTTTGCTGAGCCATCCCTGCGGGTATTCTACCCATACCTTGCGGATTTTGCCCAGTGCGCCGTCTTTCACCATCTGGCGTGCCTGTTTTACCATCGGATAGCCGGTGTAGGTGTGAGTGAGCAGCAGGGTGAGACCGGTGGCTTCTACCTTGGCCTGCAGTTGTTTGGCTTCTTCCAGGGAGAAAGTGATCGGTTTTTCGATCACCACGTTGAAGCCCAGGTCCAGCGCCATCATGGCGGGTTCAAAGTGAGCGAAGTTTGGGGTGACGATGGTCACAAAATCGAGACGCTTGTCGGCCGGCATAGCGGCTTCTTTCTGAAGCATGGTCTTGAAATCCAGGTAGGTGCGTTCCGGATCGAGGAACAGCATTTTGCCGGATTCTACGGCCACTTCATTGTTGATGCTGAGCGCACCGGCTACCAGCTCTATAAGGCCGTCCATATTGGCGGCAATACGGTGAATAGCGCCGATAAAGGCATCCTTTCCACCGCCGATCATTCCCATTCTTAACTTACGGTTCATCTTCAAAATATTATTTAGGTTTCGTGGTTTTAGTTTTTAAATCGCGTTGTGCCTGGGCCGTGCCGGATCAAAAGGCAAGATAGCAGCCATAGACAATATTCGGTTACCGTCCATAACATTTAATCTGCGTGCATGTTTTCCGGAACAGCCTATAGCGGAGAAAATCATAACAACCGGCTGAAGCAGCGGTCATCGTGGCATTCCCGGCTATCCCTGGTCGGAGTGGAAAACGGCAGTGCTCCGGAGGAGAGCCCTGACATTGCAATCACGGGCAAACAGCGCTCAGGCTGTATCTTGTTCGTCATAACGTGGAAATTTATAATTTAATAATAACGGCTTAAAAGCCACTAAATTTATAAAAAGTATTTGCATATTTTTATCTTTTGGCCGTCAGAACGTCAATTTTTTTGAAAATTTCCTTTTCGCCCTGTAATGGGTTATCTTAGCTCCCACTTATGCCTTTCTGACGTTTATTTTTTTATGATTAGCGGGTTATACAGCGAAGAGGTGTTGCAGGGCTTGCAAGCCAGAGACCGTGCGGTATTTGCCCGGGTATATGAACATTTTTATCCTCTCCTCTTTGCAACGGCCCGGAAATACCTGGGAGAACGGGAACAGGCGGAGGAAGCGGTCCAGGATGTATTTCTCCGTTTATGGGAGAAGGATTTTGCCCTGGAACATGCAGCTGCGCTGAAAAGTTATCTTTTCCGCGCTGTTATCAATCAGTGTATCAATCACCTGCAGCGTAACCGGCTGCTGGAAACACACCACAATACCATCAGGCATTTACAGGAAGAAAGTTATCTCTGCACTTTCCTGGAAGAACAGGAACTGCGGGAACGGATACACGCTGCCGTGGAACGTTTGCCGGAACAATGCCGGCGTATCTTCAAACTAAGCCGCTACCAGGGGCTGAAGAACGCGGAAATCGCCCATGAACTGCAATTGTCTGTCAAAACAGTGGAAAACCAGATGACCATCGCGCTCCGGCAGCTCAAAGCCGCCTTACTGGACCCGCCAGACAGGCCCATACTGGCCGCGGACCGCTTAAAGCTGCTACTGTGGCTGCTGCCGGTCTGAAAAATCTCAAAATTCCGAAATTTTTAAATTCTTTTTAGGGGTAGGCTTTTGCTGATTTGTCTCAGCTTAAAAGCGCATTCTTTTTTTCGTAAGATGACCAAACCAACCGATCATTATTCTTTTATCCTTTTGTGCCTGCAATCGCCGGAAGACGAAGCATTACAGGCACAACTGGAATCGTGGCTGTCGGCCGGTGCCACTCACCGGGAACTGTACGCACAGGTCCGCCTGTTGTGGGAACAGGCGCCACATGCCGCTTTTTTTGAAGAGGCAGATGCACCTGCCGCCACCGCCAGGTTCCTGCAGCTGCTGGACCAGGCGAAGGCCGCTGCCCCGGTAGTGACACTTAACACGGTCCGCCGCCGGCGCTGGTGGCCTGCCGCTGCCGCAGTACTGCTGATCGCCGTGGCTGCCGGATGGTGGCAGTATTCACGCACCCGCATACAGTGGATCGCCAAAACCACCACCAACCGTCCCGATTCCGTGTTGCTGGCAGACGGCTCTAAAATCTACCTGAACAAACAGGCCTCCATCAGATACCCCGCTGCATTCAAAGGCCGGGAAAGACAAGTGGAGCTGACAGCAGGAGAAGCCTTTTTTGATATCGTCACTAATCCTGTGCATCCCTTTACTGTAGTGAGCGGCCCGGCACAGATCCATGTGCTGGGTACCTCCTTCAATGTAAAGGCCGCCAATACCACCATACAGGTATATGTGCTCACCGGCAGCGTGGCCGTGGCACATCAGCAACATTCCCTCCGTTTGCAGGCCGGTCAGGGCGCCTCCTGCAATACCCGCACCGGGGAAATAAAAGTGGACTCCTCTGCCGGTAACAACCAGCTGGCATGGCGTACCCGGGAGCTGCAGTTTACAGACACCTCCCTGCAGGCTGTCTGCGAATCCCTGTCCAATGCCTACGGCGTTACCATCGTACTCGACCCGGGCATCAGCAAAGAGCGTAAGCTCAATGCCAATTTCAGCAACAAAACTTTACCGGAGATATTACAAACACTGACTGCTTTATATGATTATCATTTTGAACAACTGAACGACACGATATATGTGCACTTGCCCGTAAAGAAATAGCGCATAGAACCATCATTACCAACCAAAATGCTTTAGCCACAAGCTAAAACGCCTTAGCCATGAGTAAAAATTATCTACGGTACATCACCCGTTGCGGCACCCGTATGTACTGCCCCCTGGCAATGGCTGCCATTCTCCTGTCGGCCTCGCCGGCAAGAGCACAGGATACTTCCCCGCTGAACCGGAAAGTGACCGTGAAAGCCAATAACCAACCTATAGCTGTTGTACTGTCAGAAATCGAAAAACAAACCAATCTGAACTTTGTGTACGATGGCAGCCAGATCAACAGGGCCCAGGCTGTCACCATCCGGGCCAGCGACGCGGCCTTAAAGCAGGTACTGCACGATATTTTTAATGACGACGTACAATATACGGTCGTTGGTAACCAGGTGATCGTGAAAAGCGCGCCTGCCCGTGTAGCCGCCGCCGTGATCATAAGCCATGCCGGTCAGCAAGACCAGAGCATCCGCATCCGCGGCTCCGTGTCGCTGCGCGACAGCAAAGGACACCTGCAACAGATACCCGGCGTCACCATCCGGGTGAAAGGCAAAGCACACGGTACGCATACCGATGCTGCCGGGAAATTTGACATCACTGTCAGTCCCAGAGACATACTGGTAGTCAGCTTCGTAGGTTACAAAACCGTGGAGATGCCGGTGAACGGCGCTTCCAATATCATTCTTGACGAAGATGCGTCAAAGATCAAAGAGGTAGTGGTAACGGGCATCTATGAACGAACAAAAGAAAGTTTCACCGGCTCTGCGTCTACCTATACGGCCAAAGAACTGAAACAAATCGGTAACCAGAACATTGTGCAGAGCCTCCGCTCCCTCGATCCTTCTTTTACCGTATTCGAAAATAACCTGATGGGCTCCAACCCCAACGTGATGCCCAACCTGGAGATACGTGGCAAAACCAGCGTACTCGGACTAAAAGAGCAGTTTGGTACCGATCCTAACCAACCACTGTTTATCCTCGATGGCTTCGAAACGAGTCTGCGTACCATTGTAGACCTGGACATCAACCGCGTGGAAAGCGTGACCATCCTGAAAGATGCGGCATCTACCGCTATCTATGGTTCCAAAGCGGCCAACGGCGTCATCGTTATCGAAACCAAAAAACCAAAACCTGGTGAGCTGCGGGTATACTATACCACTGACAACAGCGTCACCATTCCCGACCTGCATGATTATAACCTGATGAACGCTGCTGAAAAGCTCGAGTTTGAACGGGTGTCCGGGAGGTTTAAAGTGCTGCAGGGCTGGGATAATGACCAAATATTGCAGAAAGAGCTGGAACAGGCCTACAGCGACCGGCTGGCAGAAATTCAGCGTGGCGTGAACACCTACTGGCTCAGTGAACCGCTGCGCACCGGCTTTACTACCGGGCATTCCCTGTACGTGGAAGGTGGCGACAACCAGATGCGGTACAGCGCCGGTGCCAACTACAAAAAAATCGCCGGTGCCATGAAAGGCTCCGGCCGCGATATCGGGGGCGCTAATGTGAAGCTGGTATACCGCAAGCATAAATTCAGCTTTAACAATAACCTCAGCATTAACTTTTTCACCGCGAAAGAATCGCCTTATGGATCTTTCCAGGCGTTTGCACAGGCCAGTCCGTACTATCGCAAACGTGATCAGGACGGTACCCTGCAACCTTACCTGGAGAGAAGGACCAAAGCCGCCGGTGGTGTGGACACAACCACCAATCCGCTGTGGAACGCTTCCCTGGGCAATTTTGACGTAACACGCAATTTCAGTGTGGTGAACAATTTTATGGCGGAATGGGAAATGGACCAGGACCTCAGGGTGAGAGGCCGCCTGGGGATCACCAGGGAGGATGGTAAACAGGAAATATTTACCGATGCCCGTCATACTACCTTTGCTAAAAGGGTGCCTACCGAAAGGGGCAGCTATACCGGCAACCAGACAGCTGTCTTCAATTACGATGGTGAACTGACCGCTATCTACGGTAAACTGATCAATAACCGCCATCAGATCAATGCTGTGGGCGGCTGGAAATTCCAGCAGTTCCGTAATACCGGTGAAGGCTATACGGTGATTGGCCTGCCGCCAGGCGTTTCTTCACCTGCCTTCGCGGCCGGTTATCCGCCCAACGGTAAATCTTCTTCTTCAGAATCCACTACCCGCAGCACCAGCGCTTATCTCAACGCCGGCTATATGCTGGACGAGAAATACATGGTGGACGTGAATTACCGCCTCGACGGCTCTTCCGTATTCGGTTCCAACAACTTCTTTACCACTTCCTGGTCGGTCGGTCTTTCCTGGAACCTGCACAAGGAAGCCGCGCTGCGGGAAATCAGCTGGATCACCTTCCTAAAATTACGCGGCTCCGTTGGTACGCCGGGCAATCAGAACTTTTCCACCTACCAGTCATTTACTACTTACAGATACAACACCTATACCGTGAATGATTTCGGGGTAGGCGCCGTGATCGACGCATTTGGCAACCCGGACCTTTTGTGGCAGAAAACCATGGACAAAAATATAGGCGCCGACGTTATCCTTTTTAACAACCGCCTGCGGTTCAACGCCGATGTGTATAACCGTATTACCGACCCACTGGTAGCGCAAATCAGCCTGCCCACGTCTGTAGGTACTAAAACTTACCTGACCAATCTGGGTAAGCAGGTGGGTAACGGTTATAACTTCATGTTCAGCGTATCGCCCTGGTACAAGCCGCAGGAGCGCATTAACTGGAGCATCAACTTCTCCGCCAAACATGAAAATGCCCGTTATGATAATATGGCCAACCGGCTGGACGTGCTGAATAAGGAGAACCGCACTAAAAACCTGGAGCGCTACTATGACGGTGGCAGTCCCACTGCTATATGGGCCGTACGTTCCGCCGGTATTGATCCTGGGACGGGAAGAGAAGTGCTGATCAAAAAAGATGGTTCACTGACTTTCAATTATGACGCAGCAGATGAAGTGGTGGTAGGCGATGCCCGCCCTGAACTGGAAGGAATTATCGGTACCAACCTCGCGTATAAAGGGTTTACAGTAGGTGTTTACCTGCGTTACCGCACGGGGGCCGATGTATTCAACGAGGCGTTGTACAACAAAGTGGAAAATATCAACTCCAGGGATATTTTGCTGAACCAGGACCGCCGCGCTTTGTACGACCGCTGGAGACAGCCAGGCGACATTGCCAAATTCAGAAGTATTTCGCTGACACAGAACAATGATGCCATCGCAGCCAACATTCCGCCAATGACTTCCCGCTTTGTGCAACGGGAAAACACACTGGCGGGAGAGTCTATCAATTTGGGATATGAATTGCCCAACCGGGTGGTGAAAAACTGGCGGATGTCCTACCTGCGGCTAAATGCCTATATGAACGATATCTTCCGCTTATCTACCATCAAAAGGGAGCGCGGTATAGATTATCCATTTGCCAATACGGTTTCTTTCTCGGTAAGTGCCGGATTTTAATCATTAAAACGAAAGAAAAATGAAAAAGCGTGTATTCCTCAGCGTTATCATACTCGTCATCGTTACCGGTACTTCCTGCAAAAAATGGCTGGATGTGAAACCCCGGGACAAAGTTATTGAAAACGTATTGCTCGAAAGTGAACCTGGTTTCCTGACGGCGCTCAATGGCATATACCTGGAACTGGCGTCTGATGAGACTTATGGCGGTCAGATGACCATGCAGATGACAGAGGTGCTCGGGCAACGATATAACATCGCCGGTGGACATAACCTCTATAAGCTGGCCACCTATCAATACACAGATCCCCAGATACAAACCCTGTTTAGCGCTAACTGGTCGTCTATGTACAAGGTAGTGGCAAACATCAACAAAATTCTGTCGGTCATCGACCAGAAAAAAGAGGTGTTCAACGGTAAACATTATGCATGGATAAAAGGAGAAGCACTGGCGTTGCGGGCACTGGTCCATTTCGACCTGTTTCGCCTGTACGGTCCGGTATACCTGCAGGACTCTATGGCCCTCAGTTTGCCCTACTACACTGCTTTTACCACCAGCTATGAACCTTATGCCAAAGGCAATGCGTTCATTGGAAAAGTACTGGCCGATCTGGACGCAGCAGAATCACTGCTTGCAGATGATCCGGTATCGCAGGGCTATACGGTGCTAAAGGATGAGAATCCGGAGGGCACAGCCTGGAGCTTCCGTAACATACGCATGAACTACTACGCTGTAAAAGGATTAAAAGCACGGGTGAGCCTATACCGGAATGATAAAATCAGCGCGCTGAAATACGCCACGGATGTGATTAACGGTGGCGGAGCCATATTTCCGTTTGTAAGACTGAACGATGCTATCGGTGATCCCCGTAATCCTGACCGTGTCTTCGCCAGTGAGTTGCTGTTCAGTATACAGGACAGCCGTCGTACTGACAGGTACAGGCGTTACTTTGATCCGTCACTGGACGATAAAGCCATCCTCACGGCGGTCCAGGGCCGCCTGACTACTGAGTTCGAAAGCAATACCAATGATATCCGCTATGGTAATACCTGGCTGGTGCCTGGTTCCAACCAGAAAAGTTATCGCTGTTTTTTTAAATACGCTGATGTGGAAAAAAGCGACCCCCGTTTCCGTAACCTGATACCTGTAATACGGCTTTCCGAAATGTATTTTATCGCAGCAGAGTGCGCGCCGGCGCCGGCGGCAGGTATCGGATATCTGAACACAGTACGCCGCAACCGCGGTATTGTTGATTTGGGCGGCAATGCCAATCTCACCACTGAATTACTGAAAGAGTATAAACGTGAGTTCTATGGAGAAGGACAAATGTTTTTCTACTACAAACGTACAGTTACTGCCAGTGTGCCTGGTGGTACCGGTAGCGGCACGGTGGCCATGACGAAAGAAAAATATGTGCTGCCTGTTCCACTGGACGAATCCCAATTCAGAAACTAATTATCGTATTTGTTATGAACACTCATCTTCGATATATAACCGCGGCGGCTACATTGATGCTGTCAATGTCTGCCTGCCGGAAGGCGGAAATACCGTCCTATGCTACAGATAACGATATCTATTTTTCCGTTGTAAGAGATTACGTCACCTACGATACAACGGTTGTCACGTTTGCCTACACGCCTGCTACCACAGATACCGTGGTGAAGTTGCGGATAAGCGCCCTGGGCATGCCGGCAGGACGTGAACGCAGCGTGAGCTACCGGGTGATTGATACCGCAGCCAATGCCGCCCAGGCCCGGACTCAGTTTGAGCTGCCTGCCAGTATTGCCATACCGGCCGACAGTGTGAATGCCTATATCCCGGTGGTGATGCATAAAACACCGGACATGACTACACGTACTTTTTCCATTACCCTGCAGCTGGAGCCTAATAATGATTTCCAGACCCGGTTACAGGTGCTGGTGAAGGATAAGAATAACAATCGCTTTACCTCCCTGGTACGGCATGTCATCCTGGTAGACAACAGGCTGAATAAGCCTGACCGGTGGTATGACGATTTTTATGGCCCCTTTAGCGGTAAAAAACTAACGCTGATGAGCAAGTTGCTGGAAATACCGATACAGGAACTGTATACGAAGATTACCAATGCAGACCCCGGCACCACCAGTTTTTACGCCAATTACCTGAAGACCTATCTCAAAGAGATGGAAGATGCCGGCACTCCTGTATTGGAAGACGATGGCACACCTATGAAACTCGGTAAATACATGCAATAAAAATGAAACGTATGACAACAAAGTATATTTGGTTATTGCTGAGCGGATGCCTTATCAGTATGGCTTTTACGGCTTGTTATAAGGACCGGGGCAATTACGATTACCATGACATCAACCAGGTGGACAGTATTGGCGGTATAGCTAAAAACTATACTGTTTTGTATGGCGATAGTATACGCATTACCCCGACGGTATTGGCTACGCAGGAGAGCGGTGACACCGCCCGTTATACTTATCGCTGGGAGGCATTGATAGACGGCCTTTCCCGGATGCCGGGAGAATCTCCGAACGTATTGGTCAGCAGTAGCAGGAACCTGGCTATCGCTGTTAAGTTAAGGCCTTCCGGCTACGACTGTTTTTTCCGTATAAAAGACAAACAAACCGGTGTGGAATGGTTTAAGCGTTTTAAGTTGACCGTGCAGTCGGCTGTATATCAGGGCTGGGTGGCGCTGTGCGACGTCAATGGCGTTGCCCGCCTGGACATGGTGGCACGGTTAGGAGAAGAAGACCGGCTTATTACTGATCTGATGTCCTTTGTGAACGGCGGTTTGCCGGTGCGCCATCAGCCGAAGCAGTTGGTGTTTGCTTACCGGTCCACCAATATCAACCCGTTCTATCTGCGGACTGGCGATGGTTTGGAGCGGATTGACGGGGATAATTTTACCTGGAAGAGCACCTATGGCATCCGGTATGAAATGCTGATGCCGGTAGGAGCAGATTTTGCGCCCGACTATTTTTTCAATTCACCGGCTTTGGCTGGTGTTGATTATGTGCTGGCGGGCAACCGGGTTTTTCACCGGAATGCGATGATGGGGGCTTCTGCTTTTGGTTCACCTGTCAATTATGTGGACGAGGAAAAGACGGCGTTCAGGCCTGCTCCCTTTGTGGCCAGTGGTTATGGTGGAGCTTTGTTGTATGACCAGGACCGGCAGCGGTTTGTGTTCCATGATCCGATGTTTGGCACCAAATGCAACAGCCTGAGAGATGGTACGTTGTTCTCTTACAATACCGGAAGGGATATGGTGTATATGGCGTATACCAACTATAACCGGGGTGATGTGTATGCCATTTTGAAAGACAAGGCTGGAAAATACTATGCCTATTGCATCAATGTCAGCTATTCCGGTGTAAAACAAAGCTATTATACCGAGATGATCAATGCGCCGGAACTGGACAAGGCGACTGCCTTTGCTGTCAGCAATCAGCTGGGGTACGTGTTTTATGCCGCCGGCGGCCGTGTGTACGAGTACGATGTATTTACCAATAAGGCGGTGCTGATGGCCGATTTGGGTGGAGAACGGGTGAGTGTGCTGAAATGTCCGTTGTTCAGCTCTTATGGAAAGGACTTTTATACCAATCTGACTAATTCGCTGGTAGTGGGCAGTTACGACCCTGCCCGTCCGGACGCCGGAAACGGCTCCATCCGTGTTTACAGTATACCTGCCAGAAATGAGCCCTTGCAGCTCACCTGGAGTTATGGCGGCCTTGGTAAAATTGTGGACCTCGCCTACAGAGAAAGATAAAACCCTATATGTGACGGATTTGCAGGGAGTTTTGTTATATACTTCCTGTAAGTCCGTTATTCTCAATTATCGATGGAATTCCCGCTTAATTCCCTTCATTTCCCCAAATTTATTCCTAATTTTACCCTCCTTGATAAAGCGGCTACAACAAAACTGACAGCTTGACAGTTCTGCTTTCCAAGCATAATATTTGAGTAACTGGTAATCTCCGTCTATCCAACACTTCGCCCGCAGCTTCCGTGCCACAGGCCTGGTAGAAAGGAAAAACCAACTGACATAGCTTCAGGGACGGGGAGATGTTACAGAAACTAAAATTGTAATTCGTAATTAAACATTCAACATGTTAGGTTTTTTAACAAAACTTTTTGGAGGGAATAAATCAGACAGAGACATTAAATCTGTCACTCCAATAGTGCAGCAGATCAACGATGAGTACGGAAAGCTGCAATCCCTGCCTATCGACGACCTGCGTCATAAAACCCGGGAATTCCGCGAACGTATCGCTACCCACCTGGCTGCCATCGATAAAGAAATTGCTGAGAAAAAAGAAGCGGCTGAAGCCGTAGAAGATATAACCGAAAAAGACGCTATCTATCAGGAAATCGATACCCTGAAAAAAGACCGCGACAAACAACTGGAAGTGGTGCTCAAGGCCATTCTGCCGGAAGCATTTGCTGTTGTAAAAGAAACTGCCCGCCGTTTTTCCACCAATCCTACCCTCACTGTTACTGCTACAGACATGGACCGTCAACTGGCCGTGCTGAAAGACTATGTGACCATTGACGGTGACAAGGCTTCCTGGAAAAACAGCTGGAAAGCCGCTGGCAACGAAGTGACCTGGAACATGGTACACTACGATGTACAGCTGATCGGTGGTACCGTGCTGCACCAGGGTAAAATTGCCGAAATGGCGACCGGTGAAGGTAAAACACTGGTATCTACCCTCCCCGCATACCTCAATGCCCTCGCCGGCGAAGGGGTGCACATTGTAACCGTGAACGATTACCTGGCACGCCGTGACTCCGAATGGAACGGCCCCCTGTTTGAATTCCTCGGTATCACTGTAGACTGTATCGATAAACACCAACCCAATACACCCGAACGCCGTAATGCCTACCTGGCAGACATCACCTACGGTACCAACAACGAATTCGGCTTCGACTACCTCCGTGATAACATGGTGCACAGCCCGGACGAAATGGTGCAACGCAAACACCACTTCGCCATGGTGGATGAGGTGGACAGCGTGTTGATTGACGATGCGCGTACGCCGCTCATCATCTCCGGTCCTATCCCCCGCGGTGAAGAACAGGAGTTCCATGCGCTGAAACCACGTATCCAGTACCTGGTAGACATGCAGAAAAAAGCGGCCAACCAGTACCTGCTCGAAGCTAAAAAGCTGATCGCTGAAGGTAAAGACGACCCTAAAACCGGTGGTCTGGCCCTGATGCGCGCCTGGAGAGGTTTGCCGAAAAACAGCGCGCTGATCAAATACCTCAGCGAGCCCGGTATCAAAGTATTATTACAGAAAGCTGAAAACTACTATCTGGCTGACCAGCAACGCGAAATGCCGAAAGTAGATGAAGGCCTGTATTTCGCGATAGAAGAAAAACAAAACAGCGTAGACCTGACTGAAAAAGGTATCGCACTTATCACACAAGGCGGTGAAGACCCTAACTTCTTCGTGATGCCGGACGTAGGTTCCGAACTGGCCGAGATTGAAAAAATGGCAGTCTCTCCGGAAGAGAAACTGCAGCGCAAAGAAATGATGCTGCAGGACTACGCCCAGAAGTCAGACCGTATCCACTCCGTACAGCAGCTGCTGAAAGCATATACCCTGTTTGACAAAGACGTGGAATATGTGGTAATGGACGGTAAAGTGAAGATCGTGGACGAACAAACCGGTCGTATTCTCGATGGCCGCCGCTACTCCGACGGCCTGCACCAGGCGATCGAAGCGAAAGAAAACGTGAAAGTGGAAGCTGCCACCCAGACTTTCGCCACTATCACCCTGCAGAACTACTTCCGTATGTATCACAAGCTGGCCGGTATGACCGGTACGGCTTCCACTGAAGCGGGCGAGTTCTGGGAAATCTACAAGCTGGACGTGGTGACCATCCCCACCAACCTGCCTATTTCCCGTGGCGACGCGGAAGACCTGGTATACAAAACCAAAAGAGACAAGTATAAAGCTGTTATCGAAGAAATCAAGCAGATGCAGTCCAAAGGCCGCCCGGTGCTGGTAGGTACTACCTCCGTGGAAGTGTCTGAGCTGCTGAGCAAAATGCTGACCTTCGAGAAAGTGCCACATAACGTACTGAACGCCAAACAGCACGCCCGCGAAGCCCAGATCGTGGCTGAAGCCGGTCTGGCCAGTGCTGTGACCATCGCCACTAACATGGCCGGTCGTGGTACGGACATCAAACTGGGCCCCGGCGTAAAAGAAGCAGGCGGTCTGGCCATCATCGGTACGGAAAGACACGAAAGCCGCCGCGTAGACAGACAGCTGCGTGGTCGTGCCGGTCGTCAGGGTGATCCGGGATCTTCCCAGTTCTTCGTATCCCTGGAAGATGACCTGATGCGTATGTTCGGCTCCGACCGTATCGCCGGCCTGATGGACCGCATGGGCTACAAAGAAGGAGAAGTGATCCAGCACAGCATGATCACCCGCTCCATCGAAAGGGCTCAGAAGAAAGTAGAAGAAAACAACTTCGGCATCCGTAAGCGCCTCCTCGAATACGATGACGTGATGAATAAACAGCGTACCGTTATCTATGCCAAACGTAACCACGCCCTGTTCGGCGAACGCCTGGCCATCGATATCGACAACGCTTTCTTCGACGTAGCGGAAAATATGGTGACCTCCGGTAAAGAAACGGGCGACTACGAATCGTTCAAAATGGACGCCATCATTAACTTCGGCATCGATACCAATATCACCCAGGAAGAACTGCTCCGTACTGACGTGTCCACACTGTCCTCCAAACTGTACCACCAGGCGATGGACAACTACCACCGCAAAGTACAGGACATCACCAGCAACACCCTGCCGGTGATCGAGCGCATCTACCAGGAACAGGGACACCACATCGAGAACATCTCTATTCCGTTTACCGACGGTAAAAAAGGTGTTAACGTGCTGGCCAACCTCAAAAAGGTTGTCGATACCAAAGGACACGAAACCATGAACGCGCTGGAACGCAGCATCACCCTGGCCCTCATCGATGAAGCCTGGAAAGAGCACCTGCGCGCCATGGATGAACTGAAACAATCCGTTCAGGGCGCCGTGTACGAACAGAAAGATCCGTTGCTGATCTATAAACTGGAAGCCTTCAAACTGTTCAAACAGATGGATGGTGAAACCAGCCGCGATATCGTTTCCTTCCTCTGCAAATGCGGTATCCCCGTAAGCCAGGACCAGGGGCCGCAGGAAGAGCAGATCCGCGAAGGCCATGAAGAAAAAACAGACATGAGCCGGCTGCGCGCTTCCCATGAAGATATCGTTGAACAGCAGCATAACGGCCATCAGGCAGCTCCGGAATACGATATGCCTGAAGAAAAGCAGGAGCCGGTGAGAGTAGGCCCCAAAGTAGGACGTAATGACCTCTGTCCCTGTGGTAGTGGCAAGAAATTTAAAAACTGCCACGGCAAAGACCTGTAGTTAATTACAAATTACGAATTACGAATTACGAATTCGGGGTTCGTTTGAAATAATGGCGGATTATGGATTTGGACATTTTTAATGTTGAATTCCATAGTCCGCTTTTTCTTTTTTTGCCTTTTTGTTTGTTAACACTAAACCATTGTTTGATGAAAAGAAATGTTATTCTTGAAAAGAGTTATTTATTCGGAATTAGAACTGTTAAGTTGTTTTTATATTTGAAAAAGTGTGGTGTTGATGAGGTTTTAATAAAACAACTCTTAAAAAGTGGTACTTCTGTAGGAGCGAATGTAGAAGAAGCTGTGGGAGCATCGTCCAGGAGGGATTTTATTCATAAATTGAGTATATCATACAGAGAAGCCAGAGAAACGATTTATTGGATAAAACTTCTTAAAGACGCCCAAATCCTTGAACAAAAAATGGCAGATTCAATGCTCAAAGACAGTGAGGAATTAGCCCGCATTATTGGCTCAATTCAAAAATCAGCTAAAAACCCTCACAATAAAAGCACCCCAAATTCGTAATTCGTAATTCGTAATTCGTAATTTTACTTCTATGAAGGTAAACAGGTACATAGACCATACTATTTTAAAGCCCACCACCACACTCGAAGACATCAAGAAGCTGTGCATGGAATGTGTGGAATACGATTTTGCTGCAGCCTGCGTGCCCCCGCCCTATGTGAAAGTAGCCAAACAGTTCCTGGGCGCCACCAATACCAAAGTGGCCACTGTCATCGGTTTTCCGTTCGGTTATTCCGCCATTGAAGCTAAAGTGGCGGAAACTGTACTGGCCATTGTGGACGGTGCTGATGAACTGGACGTGGTGATCAATATCTCTGCACTCAAAAACAACGACTGGGAATATCTCGAAAAAGAGATCGCCAATCTGATGTATATCATCCGTGAAAAGAAAAAGGTGATCAAAATGATCATCGAAAGTGGCATATTATTGGAAGAGGAGATCATCAAATGTTGCCAGCTCTACAGTAAATACGGGGTAGATTTTGTAAAGACTTCCACCGGATATGCGGAGAAAGGCGCCACCGTAGAAGCGGTGAAACTGATGAGGGCCAACCTGCCTGATAATATACAGATTAAAGCTTCCGGCGGTATTCGTACCTTTGCCTTTGCGAAGGAGTTGATAGCAGCCGGCGCCACCCGCATAGGGGCCAGCGCCAGCGTTAATATCATGAAGGAAGGCGGAGAAGACACGGCCCAATCAGATTATTAATTTTTAATTATACAGTATTCATGCAAAAATTATTCATCCTGGTTTGCTGCCTGTTGGGAAGTAGCTGGGCCATGGCGCAGGACTACACTATGTCCGGCAATGGTTCGGTAAAAGTGATCAAGGATAGCCGGCTGGACGTGCTGATCAGAAAACAGATCTACATCAACACCCTGGCTATTCGTAACCAGTCCGGTTTCCGGGTACAGGTGATCTCCACCAACAAACGCGGCGATGCCAATGAAGCCAAAGCCCGGGTAATGCAGTTGTACAGCGATTATCGTACTTACCTGGATTATCAGGCCCCCTATTTTAAAGTGCGCGTAGGCGATTTCAAAACCCGCGAAGAAGCGAGCGAGTTGCGTGATAAGCTCTCCAGCCTCTTTTCAGGCGGCGTATTTGTTGTTCCCGCCATCATCAACGTGTCACCGGATAAAGAACTGTCGAATGAAGAACCGTATTAAAGAGCTGGCCAAAGCCTATGCACCTGCTTTTATAGATATCAGGCGTCATATTCACTCCCATCCCGAATTATCTTTTCAGGAACATAAAACCTCCGAATTCATCCGGCAGCAACTGGATACTTTCGGCGTGCCTTATAAAGCCGGTATTGCCGGTACGGGCATTATCGCCCTGATAGAAGGTAAAAACCCGGCCTCCAAAACCATCGCGCTGCGTGCGGATATTGATGCGCTGCCGATCACCGAGGCCAATGATGTGTCTTATAAGTCAGTAAACAATGGCGTCATGCACGCCTGTGGCCATGATGTGCATACCACCGTGGTACTGGGCGCGACTAAAATATTACATGAGCTGAAAGATGAACTGGAAGGCACCATCAAGATCCTGTTCCAGCCCGGGGAAGAAAAACATCCCGGCGGCGCCAGCATCATGATAGAAGAAGGCGCACTGGAAAACCCGCGCCCCGACGCTATCCTGGGCCTGCACGTACATCCTTCCATGGAAACCGGTAAACTGGGGTTCTGTGAGGGCAAGTACATGGCCAGCGCGGATGAAATCTACGTTACCATCAAAAGTAAAGGCGGACATGCCGCCCAGCCACACCTTACGGTAGATACCATTTTGGTGGCTTCGCAGCTGGTAGTGAGCCTGCAACAGGTGATTTCGCGCAATAACAATCCATTCTCCCCGTCTGTACTGTCTATCTGTGCTTTCAATGGAGGGTTCACCACCAACGTGATCCCCAGCGAAGTGAAGCTGATGGGCACTTTCAGGGCCATGGATGAAACCTGGCGTTTTAAAGCGCATGAGCTGATCCGCAAACAGGCGGCGGGCATTGCGGAGGCTACCGGTGCTGAAATTGAGATCGATATATTAGTGGGTTATCCCACCCTGTACAATAACGAAGTGGTGACCGCCAAAGCAAGACAACTGGCGGAAGATTACCTCGGCAAAGAACAGGTGGAAGATACAGAACTGCGTATGGGCGCGGAAGATTTTGCGTTTTATTCGCAGATCGTACCGGCCTGCTTCTTCCGGCTCGGCACCGGCAACAAGGAAAGAGGCATTACCTCCGGTGTACATACCCCTACCTTCGATGTGGACGAAAGGGCCATTGAAATAGGGATGGGCACAATGGCTTACCTGGCCACACAATTCTGATCGTTGAGCTATTCACATAAAACAGAGCGTCCTGATGAACATCAGGACGCTTTTTTTATCAATTAACTTTTGTGATGACAGAGGAGGAGTAAAAAATCTTCCCCGGGTTGTGAATCTGTAAAATCGTATAGTCTAAAACGTTAGTAGTTATTTTATTTCCCTGATTTTTTGCAGCACTTTTTCGGAGAGCTCTATTTCCTGCAGACTGTCTACCTGAATATGTCCCCGTTGATAGGCGCCTTTAAAGCGGAGCTTAGAACCTTTGCCCAGGGCAATGTTTACGCTGTCGGCCGTTGTCTCCTCGTTGATATCGAGTGTGCCTCCCTGCCCGCCGGTAAAAGAAAGCGTGCCTACCTGGTTGTTGTTGACGCTTGCTTCCACATTCGGGCCTGTTGTGATGATCAGTGCCGGCTCTTTGTAGTTACTGATCCTCAGATGGGAAGAAGGTGCCATGACCTGTGTGATATGAGGCGCTTTCAGTTCCAGGTTGCCACCATGAAATACTGTGAGTATCAGCGTGTCGGCAGCATACCTAACTAATATGCTGTCTGTGCTTCCTTTCGTCAGGGTATAGTTTTTATCAGATGAGATATTGACGAAACCGGACGGCCAGGTACTTTTGATGGTCGTCTCGCTGGTGGTTTTTCCATCCATGGAGCGGGCCTGACGGACACGGGTTTCAAATGCGGTATCGTACAACGGGCGGCCGGAGGCGGTCTGTAATTTTACCACCTGAAAGGGCTGCAGTGTTATCGTGGTTGGTTGTTCGGCGGGGGTGCTTCTGCCAAAATTGGCATTGGTGATCCCTTTGCTGAAGTTGGCGCGCAGCACGATATCTGTGCAGAGCATCAATAACACGAGCGAACCGAAGAAGCCGAGTAATAATTTAGTGCTGGTTTTCATGTTATTTGAAATTAGATTTTTTGAATTTTTCGTAATACGGTTTCAGTTCATCTACATCGATATCCAGCAAATACATGCTACGGAAGAGAGATGGCAGCTCATTGGTGATAAACGAATCTTTCTTGAACTGCCTGATTTTTTTGACAGCATCATTGCTGATGAAATAGCCGATACCCCTTTTATTGTAGATGATCTCCTGCTGCTGAAGCAGCTCGCAGGTACGCATGACGGTGTTGGGATTGACTTCCAGCTGAACAGCCAGTTCCCTGACAGAAGGGATGCGTTCTTCCGGTTGCCATTTGTTCAGCAGCACCTGTTCGCATATATAGTCTGCGATTTGCAGATAAATGGCTTGTGAGTCTTTAAATTCCATGTCGCAATGTTTTAGATTTCCTTGTCTTTTAACCGGAAATAGGCGATGGTCCAGAGAATGGGCGCCAGCACGTACTGTGCAATGAATGCATAGCTGTGGACCATTTTTTCTGAGATCACGAATACATCTGTTTTAAACTTACCGCCGTGGGTCCCTACCAGTATGAAAGGCGCGTTTTGAAAAGGCGTGGGCGTATGCCTGCCGAACAGTATCCAGACAAACAGTGTGTTCAAAAGGTATAGGCACACGAGGCATAATAAGGTGGCCACCAGTGTCTTTATAAAAGCCAGACGGCCAAAGGATACGGCACCCAGCAAAAACACCGCATGGAAGAAGATATAGGCAAAATAGATATAAATATGGCCGTCTTTCGAATCGAGGAACTCCCAGTCAATAAGAAGGCTCACCTCGTGCCTGATGAGGGATACCCGGTTAAGAAACAGCAGGGCTGAGTAGGCGGCTATATGATATACCAGGAGGTAACCGACGGTGGTGACCAGGAAAATGGTGAGGAACTTTTCAAACTGGGAAGCCGGCAACATGAGGAACTGGCTTCCTTTTTCCTTGCTGGAGAGATCGTTGAATGCCATGCTGGTAAATAGCAGGCCACCAAAGAAAAGGCCGAAATAGTAGACGCCTACCACTTCGCTTAATTCCCGGGGAGCGTTGTCTGTGAGCAGCATAAAAGCCGGTATCAGCATCAGCAGGCCGAAGATGGAGAGGGCTCCCAACAGGTACGATTTCCACGATGCCAGCATATGGTATTGGAAATAATAGCCCAGGCGGCGGAAATCCAGGACGTTATTGGTTTGCATGTGTTTAATCAGTTAAAAAGTTCTTGAATGGGTTGGCGGTTGGAGAGGATGGCGTTAAACAGCAGTTCCATATCGATCTTGCTCTGTTCCATGGTTTCATTTTTCATGATCACGGAGTGGCCGCGCAGGCTGCTGTCGGCATACAGCACCGGCTGGCGGTCGTCCAGCTGTGCCAGCAACTTGAAGCTCAGTTTATCCGTTACCGTGCCTACGTCCTGGTGGAAGATAATTTTATGATCGTCGATGATCACGATATTATCTATGAGGTTATCAAGATCTCTCACCTGGTGTGTGGAAATCACTATGCACTTGTCATCCGTGACGGCGGCAGCCATCACTTTGCGGAACTGGCTCTTGGAGGGAATGTCCAGCCCGTTGGTGGGTTCGTCCATAATGAGCACTTTGGTATTGGTGGCCAGCGCAAAACTGATGATAACCTTTTTCTTCTGGCCGTAAGACATGTTGGTCAGCTGCTGGTCCTGTGGAATGGAAAATTCTTTCAGGTAGCTGTAGAAGGCCTGTTCATCGAAACGGGGGTAGAAAGGGGCGTTAGCTATAACATAAGTGCGGATACTGACTTTAGGCAGAGAGAACTCTTCCGGTACCAAAAATATTTCCCGAAGGAAAGCCGGTTGCCTTTTAGCCGTTTTATAACCCATTACCTCACAGGTGCCCCCGTCGGGGAATAACAAACCGGCTATCTGTTTAAGCAGCGTGGACTTGCCAGCACCGTTTTTACCGAGGAGGCCATATATATGACCTGCCTCCAGATCCAGGCTGAGGTCCTCGAACAGGGGCCTGTTGGGGCGGTAGCTGAATTTCAGGGATTGGATGTTAATCATATCGTGTGATTTAGTGTACTACTTAACTAGTACACTATAAAAGTACGACTTCTATTGATAATTCAAAATATTTTTTTGGGGAGATGGGTGGGCGGTTGAAAAAAAAAGGGGGAAATGAGGGAGAATGAGGCGATGAAAGAGAGGCGGCGGAAATTGTAGATATGCCTTTATGCTTGGTTGGGTACAATCATCTTGCAGGATAAAAGAACTAACCCAATACGATAAATATCTCAGGAAAGGGGATTTGAACTCAACGTAGCCCAGGGCTTCAGCCCTGGGACGAAAAAAGGCTGCCCGGGTAACAGGCAGCCTTGCTATAAAGAATATATTATCATCCTACAGTTCCGGGTACAGCGGGAACTGCTGCATGAAGCCATTCACTTCACCTCTTACTTTGGTGATAAGGGCTTCGTTGTCAGCGTCCATCAGCAGTTGATCGATCCAGTCAACGATCTGCTCCATATGACCTTCTTTCAGGCCGCGGGTGGTGATGGCAGGAACGCCTACACGGATACCAGAGGTGATGAAGGCGGATTTATCGTCGAACGGCACCATGTTTTTGTTGGCAGTGATTTCTGCTTTCACCAGGGTTTGTTCGGCTTTTTTACCGGAGATGTTTTTATTGCGGAGGTCAATCAGCATGAGGTGGTTGTCTGTACCGCCGCTGATGATCTGATAGCCTCTGTTGACGAAGCTTTTAGCCATAGACTGGGCGTTTTTCAGCATCTGTTTGGCGTATACGTCGTATTCGTCAGACAGGATTTCGAAGAAAGACACCGCTTTAGCAGCGATCACGTGTTCCAGCGGGCCGCCCTGGATACCGGGGAATACAGCGGTATCGATGAGGGAGCTCATGAGGCGGATTTCGCCTTTCGGTGTTTTCAGGCCGAATGGATTTTCGAAGTCCTTGCCCATCATGATCATACCGCCGCGGGGACCGCGCAGTGTTTTATGGGTGGTGGTGGTTACGAAATGGCAGTGTTCAAATGGTGAGTTGAGCAGTCCTTTGGCGATAAGGCCGGCAGGGTGTGCAATATCAGCCAGTACAAAGGCGCCTACCTGATCAGCGATTTCGCGGATACGTTTGTAGTCCCAGTCACGGCTGTACGCGGAAGCGCCACATACGATCAGTTTTGGTTTTTCGCGGTTGGCGATTTCCTCCATTTTATCGTATTCTACGAGGCCGGTTTCTTTGTTGACACCATAGAAATGAGGCTCATAAAGCTTTCCGGAGTAGTTTACGGAAGAACCGTGGGTCAGGTGGCCGCCCATGCTCAGGTCCAGACCGAGGATTTTGTCACCGGGCTGCAGGATGGCCAGCATCACTGCTGCATTGGCCTGTGCGCCGGAGTGAGGTTGTACGTTGGCATAAGCCGCACCAAATATTTGTTTAGCCCTGTCGATAGCCAGTTGTTCGCTCTGGTCCACGATTTCGCAGCCGGCGTAGTATCTTTTGCCAGGGTAGCCTTCGGCATATTTATTCGTCATCACATTACCCATGGCCTGCATTACCTGCAAGCTGGTAAAGTTTTCAGATGCGATCAATTCGATGCCATGGCGCTGACGCTCCAATTCCTGGCGGATAATATCAAATATTTGCTGGTCTCTTTGCATGATGCCTTAAAATTTGCTGCAAATTTAGAATAACTCCTGATGAAATGCAATTCAGAGATTTAGGGATTTTCATATTGGCGAATTTTGTGTTTTTGATTGTTAAAATTCGCACAGCCATAAAGCCCAAAATCCCTAAATCTTCATAATTTGTCCTATTTTCGCGGCATTCGGAGCTTATCCTAACTACAACTACATGAAGGCAATAATACCTGTGGCAGGAGCTGGTACTAAACTCAGGCCACATACATATACACAACCCAAAGCACTTATTCCATTAGCCGGCAGGACCATATTGAGCATCATCGTGGACCAGCTGGTGGATGCAGGTATCACTGAATTCGTTTTTGTGGTGGGATACCTGGGTGAGAAAATACAGCATTACGTTGAAAAAAAATACCCGCAGCTGACCTGCCACTTTGTGCAGCAAAACAGCCGTGAGGGCACCGGTCACGCTATCCTGCTGACCCGCGAGGTAGTGGCCAATGATGAGGTGCTGATCGTACTGGGAGATACCATCTGCGAATGCGATTTCAAAGAAGTGATTGCTTCTCCGTATTCTGTACTGGGACTGAAAAAAGTGGACGACCCGCGCAATTTTGGCGTGGCTGAACTGGAAGAGGGCGGAAAGATCACCCGGGTAGTGGAAAAACCACAGATCCCTAAATCGAATTTGGCGCTGGTAGGACTTTATAAAATCAAGGAGAGCGCACAGCTCTATGAATGCCTGCAGGCCAATATCGACAATCATATCAAGTCGCACGACGAGTTCCAGCTGACCGATGCGCTGGAATGCATGATCGAGCATGGCGTACAGTTTAACGCCTTTAAGGTGATCAATTGGTTCGACTGCGGCCGTAAGGACACCCTGCTGGAAACCAATGCCATCCTGTTGAAAAAATACAAAGCCGCTAACAATCCGGTATTGCCGTATGAGAATACCATTATCATACCGCCGGTGAGCATAGGGGAAGGCTGCAACATCAAAAACTCCATCATCGGCCCTAACGTGGCCGTAGGCGATAATACGGTGATCAACTACTCCATCGTAAAAGATTCTATTATCGGTTCATTCAGCAACCTGTATGAGGTGGTGCTGAAATCATCGCTGATAGGCAGCGATGCCAATATCCGCGGCCTTAGCCAGAGCCTTAATATCGGCGACAATACGGAAATCGATCTGGGCTAAAGATATTATATTCGTTACATGAACCGGATTTCAACTTTATTCGGGATACAATACCCGATTGTACAAGCCGGCATGATATGGGCCAGCGGATGGCGTTTAGCCAGTGCAGTGAGTAATGCAGGCGGGCTGGGCCTTATTGGCGCAGGCAGTATGTACCCCGATGTACTGAGGCATCATATCCAACGCTGTAAAGAAGCTACCAACAAACCTTTTGGGGTGAACGTGCCCCTTTTGTACCCGGACATCGAACAATTGATCAACATCATCCTGGAAGAAAAAGTACAGGTGGTGTTTACTTCTGCCGGTAACCCCAAAACCTGGACACCGGTGTTGAAGGCTGCGGGCGTCAAGGTGGTACATGTGGTGTCCAGTTCCACATTTGCACTGAAAAGTGAAGCTGCAGGCGTAGACGCCGTAGTGGCGGAAGGTTTTGAAGCCGGCGGACATAACGGCCGCGAAGAAACGACCACCATGGTGCTGATACCGGCTGTCTGTGAAAAAGTACAGATACCCGTGATCGCTGCAGGGGGCATCGGTTCCGGAAGAGCCATGGCAGCAGCTTTTGCGCTGGGAGCTTCGGGAGTACAGGTAGGCAGCCGTTTTGTGGCAACCCCGGAAGCATCTTCCCATATTAACTTCAAACAGGCGGTGGTCAACGCCAGGGAAGGCGATACCATGCTTAGTCTGAAGAAACTAACCCCTGTACGCCTGATTAAAAATCATTTTTACGAATCGGTAAAAACCGCTGAAGACAGCGGTGCCGACCCGGATGCACTGAAAATACTGCTGGGCCGCGCCCGCGCCAAAACCGGCATGTTTGAAGGCAACCTGGAAGAAGGAGAACTGGAAATAGGCCAGGTAAGCGCATTGATCCACGATATAAAGCCTGCGGCCGAAGTACTGGAAGATATCTGGAAGGAGTTTCAGACAGTGCGGAAACAATTGGGCGATTTAGCTATTTGATCATTTTGATATTTGATTATTTAAAGAACGCCTGGCGCGCTTCAAATAATCAAATATCAAAATAGCCAAATGCTTAAATGATATTATCCTTTCTTCACCACCCATTTCAGGGCTTCTTTCAGGGTGATTTTTTTACCATACAGCAAAATGCCTGTACGGTATATCTTTCCGGCCGCCCAGGTATTCACTATAAAACCTCCTGTCAGCAAAGCAAAAGACAATGCCAGTTGCCAGTAGGGCACGGTTCCCGGCACGCCATACGGCAAACGGGCCATCATCACCATGGGCGAAGTGAAGGGAATAATGCTGCCCCATACGGCCAGCTGGCTGCCCGGGTCCTGCACGGCTTTCATCATGATCATAATACCAATAATGATGGGCACCGTGATGGGAAAAGTCAGCTGTTGCACATCGGAAGCGTCTTCATTGGCCAGGCTGCCGATAGCGGCAAACAGCGAGGAGTAGAACAGATAGCCGCCGAGGAAATAAAATGTGAAGCAGGATAACAGCAATGGCCAGTTGATACTGTCCACCACGTCGGCCACCCGGCGGAAAGCTTCTGCTGCCTCAGCATTGTTGCCCTGCGCCATCATGTTGCTTTGACTGGCAGCCTGGATACTTTCCGGGGAAAGGAACAGCGGTATGATGGTATAGATGACGCTGATCAGTACGCCCCATATCAGAAACTGCAACAGTCCCACTGCCGCAATACCTACGATCTTGCCCATCATCAGCTGGAAAGGTTTTACACTGGAGATCATCACTTCGGCGATGCGGCTTACTTTCTCTTCCATAACGCCGCGCATTACGGAAGTGCCGAACAGCAGCAGTACGATATAGATGGTAAAGCCACAGGCATAGCCTACGCCGTAGGCCACCCATGAGTTGCCTTTCTTTTCGTCGTCGCCGCTTTTGAAGTCGACGGAGATATTGGAACGGAGCGCGTCCAGCTTGGATTTGTCGATGCCTTCCTGCTCCATGCGTTTCCTTTCGATCACGTTGTTGATATCACCGTTGATCGCTGATTCCAGGGAGATGCCCACCTGGCCTTTACTGTAGTATTCCAGTCCGACCGGGCGGTTAATATCAATATCCGGTATATAAAGGATACCGGAGTAGTCTTCTGCCTCGTAGTGGCGTTTGAGACTGTCGAGATTGGCGTCCGGCAGGTATTTGAAGTAGACGCCTCTTTTGTCCGGCAGCTGGTTGTTGAAGATGCCGCTTTTATCGATGACCGCAATGCGTTTGCTCTCGTTGCCGCTGACAGCCATGAGGATGGGGATAATGATCATGGCGGCAAAGGCTACCGGCACCAGCAGGGTTACTACCAGGAAGGAGCGTTTGCGGACGCGGGTAAGGAATTCTCTCTTAATGATAAGCCATATCTTGTTCATAGTCGATGTGCTGGGTGATCAGGCAGGTTGCTGCGCCGCTGTGATGACAGGCGCTTGTTCCGTTTGCTGGACCTGGGTGATGAATACTTCGTTGATGGAGGGCAATATTTCCTCGAAATAGGTAACGGGTATGTTCTGATGGATGAAGTGCAGCAGGATGTCATTGGTAGAGCTGTCTTCATTCATCTTTACCGTGACGGTATTTTCGTGTATGCTGACGATGGTGAAGTGATAGGTGGCCATCATTGCTGCGTTGGGCACTACGCCAAGACCTATACGGAAGAGTCCCTGTTTGAAGTCCTGTTTGATTTGTTTTACGCTGCCATCGAGTATTTTATGGCCTTTGTTGACCAGCATGATGTGGTCGCATATTTCTTCCACCTGTTCCATGCGGTGGGTGGAGAAGATGATGGTGGTGCCCTGCTGCGCCAGGTCAAAGATCTCCTGCTTGATCAGGTTGGAGTTGATGGGATCGAGGCCGGAGAAGGGCTCATCAAGGATGAGCAGTTTAGGGTCATGCATGATGGTGGAGATGAACTGCACCTTTTGTTGCATGCCTTTACTGAGTTCGTCCACGCGTTTGTTCCACCAGGAGTTGATATCGAATTTGTCGAACCATTTTTTGATTTTGGCGGTAGCTTCTTTTTCGCTGAGGCCTTTGAGGCGTGCGAGGTACAGGGTTTGTTCGCCGACCTTCATTTTTTTGTATAGCCCTCTTTCTTCGGGCATGTAGCCGATCAGCGGGGTATCGCGTTGTGGATCGAAGGGTTTGCCGTTGAGCAGGATGGAGCCTTCATCGGGGTAGAATATGCCGGTGATCATGCGTAGCAGGGTGGTTTTCCCGGCCCCGTTGGGGCCGAGCAGACCGAATATGCTGCCTTGCCGGATGTTAAAGCTGATATCATCTACAGCTTTGTGGGTGGCATAGTGCTTCTTCAGGTTTTTGACTTCAAGTAGATTCATGATGAAAATTTAGCAATTATTCGTGAATAATGTGCTATGCCTTTCATCATGATAATCCGTGGAGGCGGGCAGCGATCATGGCGGCCACGCGTTCCCCGTCCATAGCGGCTGATACGATGCCGCCGGCATAACCAGCGCCTTCCCCGCAGGGGTATAAGCCTGCCAGTTGCGGGTGTTCCAGAGTATCGTTGTCGCGGGGTATCCTTACGGGAGAGGATGTACGGGATTCTGTGGCCACGAGGATGGCATTATCTGTATAGTAACCTTTTATTTTGCGGCCAAATGCTTTAAAGGCGCCGGCGAGGCGTTGGTGTACCGCTGCCGGCAGGACAGTGCGCAGGTCGGTGCTGTTGACGCCGGGAAGGTAAGAGCATTCGGGCAGCGTGGAAGACACTTTGCCTTTCACGAAGTCGGTCATCCGCTGCGCCGGCGCTACGAAGAGTCCGCCGCCGGCAATGAAGGCCTGGCGTTCCACTGCCTGTTGATAATACATAGCTGCGAGCGGGCCATGGTGGGCAAATGGTGCGAAGTCGGATTCATCTACGGTAACGACCATACCGGAATTGGCGTATGGGTTGTTGCGTTTGGAGGGCGACCAGCCGTTGACCACCAGTTCACCGGGATCTGTGGCTGCCGGGGCGATGATACCGCCGGGGCACATGCAGAAGGAGAATACGCCGCGTCCTTCTACTTGTTCCACGAGGCTGTAGCTGGCGGGTGGCAGGTATTCGCCGCGCAGGGCGCAATGGTACTGGGCGCTGTCGATCAGCTCCTGCGGGTGTTCCACGCGGACGCCGAGGGCAAATGGTTTGGCTTCCAGCAGTATGTTTTGCCGGTGAAGCATGACGAAGATATCGCGGGCGGAGTGGCCGGTGGCGAGGATCACGTGGCGCGCGCTGAAAGTGTGTCCTGCTGCGGTTTCCACGCCGGTAACAGTGCCATTGTGTATCTGGAGGCTGCTGACTTTCTGTTCAAAGTGTACTTCCCCGCCGGCGGCGATGATCTGTTCGCGCATGGCCGTAATGATATGCGGCAGTTTATTGGTACCGATATGCGGGTGTGCGTCGATCATGATTTTTTCTTCCGCGCCGAAGTGTACGAATATGTTAAGGATGCGGTTGATATCGCCTCTTTTGTTGGAGCGGGTGTACAGTTTGCCGTCGGAGTAGGTACCGGCGCCGCCTTCCCCGAAGCAGTAGTTGGAGTCGGGATTGACGATGCCTGTTTTATTAAGGGCTGCGAGGTCGCGGCGTCGTGCGCGTACATCTTTGCCTCTTTCGAGGATGATGGGTTTGATACCGTCTTCAATGAGGCGCAGTGCGGCGAAGAGGCCGGCAGGGCCAGCGCCGGCAATGATAACGGCCGGTGCGTTGGCAGGCAGTGGTTTGTAGACAGGATGTGCATGTACCCTTTCATGAAAGGGTTCATTGACAAATACGAGCAGGGTGAGGATGAAATACACCTGTTGCCTGGAACGTGCGTCGATAGAGCGTTTGAGCAGGTGGTAACCGGTGATGGCAGCAGGTTTTACGCCGAGGGTGGCTGCTGCCTGTGTAGTGATGCGGGAAGGGTGGGCTGCGTCCGCGGGCGTCAGCTTCAGGGAGATTTGTTGTTGCATAAACGTAGTTAGGGAGTTATCCTAAAAAGAGTTATGAATTATAAATTTTGAGCTTTGACTTTATAACGAAGAGCTTAACGGATAATGTGTTTTGAAGCATTATACGTTAAGCTCTTCGCAATAAATTCGTCTCGTCATTCCACATGACCGGGTGGTCATTAAAACGGCAGATCGTCGCCACCATCGCCGGCAGCAGGCATCTGCGGAGTGTTGTAGTTAGGCATGGGGTCTGCGCCGGGAGCAGGAGCTGCCATTACAGATTCCATACGCCATGCGTCCAGGTTGGTGATGTAGTTGACCTTGCCGTCTTTTTCCCATCTGGTGCCTTTGATATTGAAATAAACTTTAACGTTTTCACCTTCATTGAACCGGTCAACAATACCTGTACGGTCCTGTACGGACTGGAATTTGATATAGTTGTTAATCACACGGCCGTTGATATCATCGGATTTCTCAATAACGAACTCTCTTGTTTTAAAAGTTTCGCTGCGTTGTACCGTGTTGTACTTCACAATCAGCTTTCCGGTAATTTCAAAACTCATAGAAAAATTTTTTAAATTCAGAAGCATCAAAGATACGGTATTCAGCTAAGTGCGTGCAAATATTTTTTATTAAAACCGGGCGCGCGGATATCTAATAAATTTATCTGGTAATAACTAATTGGAAACACATTTTTTTAAATGGAGATACTAACATAGTTTTGCACCCTCGCAGAAAAAATTGTGAATATCTCATCCTTTTCCTGCGGTCGTTTTTTTTGCCATGAGGAGGTGCGATATTATTTTATCAGTTATATATCCATATTTATGATAAAAAGGACAATGAGAAAGACAAAGATGCTGCTAATCAACGGAGTTTATAGTACTGAAATCCGTGTAACGTTAGTGCTGTAAAGCGCTGACAGCAGGGCGTGACGCAGTATCAACACACTGTTGTCCGGGGAATATAAACAAGGGTAGATAAATTTTTTTTTTCAACATTTTCTACAGATATTCGTCGTCCTGTCTGAAAATTTTTCAACATCCTGCGTTGGGAGATTTCTAAAAATTCGAGAACTAAGCAGCATCCTTAATTAAGAAACAACTAATTTATTTTATCTCAATGAATAAAACTTGCGAACAAGTTTGGGAAAGGTGTCTTAATATAATTAGGGATATTGTGGAATGGCAGCCGTTTAAAACCTGGTTTGAACCTATTAAGCCCATTAAACTTGAAAACAATGTTTTAACCATCCAGGTCCCCAGCCAATTCTTTTATGAATACCTTGAAGAGCATTATGTGGGATTGTTAGGGAAAACTATAAAAAGAGAATTAGGTAAAGAAGCCCGGTTGGAATACCGCATTGTAGTGGAAAACGGTACACCACACCAACATCCCAGAACGGTGAACATGCCTACGCAGTTCACAAAACCCCAGAAAGATAATGAGGTAGACTTTCCGTTAACCATACATAACCCGGTAAAGAACCCATTCGTTATCCCGGGGATTAAACGGGTACAGATCGATTCTCAGCTCAATCCAAACTATACGTTTGATGCGTATATAGAGGGGGATTGTAACCGTGTGGCGCGCCGGGCAGGAAAAACGGTCGCGGAAAAACCAGGCGGCACCTCTTTCAACCCACTGGTGATCTACGGTGGCGTTGGACTGGGAAAGACACACCTCGCACAGGCCGTGGGCAATGAAGTGAAGCGTATTCATCCGAATAAGGCCGTGCTGTATGTGAGTGCCGAGAAATTCATCAACCAGTTTATTGATCACTCAAAAAATAATATCATCAACGACTTCATTCACTTCTATCAATTGATAGACGTACTGATCGTGGATGACATCCAGTTCTTTGCCCGTGCGGAAAAAACACAGGACGCGTTCTTCGCGATCTTTAACCATCTGCATCAATCAGGCAAACAACTGATCCTTACGTCGGATAAGGCCCCCAAAGACCTTGATGGCGTACAGGAACGCCTGCTGAGCCGCTTCCGCTGGGGCCTCAGCGCGGATATCCAGATACCTGACTTTGAAACCAGAATGGAAATTCTGGAACTCAAAATGAAAAACGACGGACTGGAAATGCCAAAGGAAGTGGTGAAGTATGTTGCCTATAACATACAAACCAACGTACGTGAACTGGAAGGTGCGCTGATCTCCCTGCTGGCCCAGTCTTCCCTGAACCGCAAAGAGATCGACCTCGAACTGGCTAAACGTGTACTGAAGTCTTTCGTTAAAACTTCTTCCAAAGAAATTACCATCGAAAGCATCCAGAAAATGGTCTGCGAATATTTTGATGTGCCCTACGATAAACTGCTGCAGAAAACACGCAAACGCGAAATCGTACAGGCGCGACAGATAACCATGTACCTGGCTAAGTCATTTACAAAAAATTCACTGAAAACCATCGGCGAACATTTCGGTGGCAGAGACCATACTACAGTGATCCACAGCTGTCAAACCGTTAAAGACCTGATGGACACCGACAATAATTTCCGCGACAGCGTAATCGAACTACAGCAAAAAGTACAGCTGGCCGCTATGTAATGGCCATCCCCTAACCTATTTGAATAATGCCGCTCCATACCGGAGCGGCATTATTGTTTATGACATATTTATTAAAATAACATGTGTTTTTACGATTTTGTGCAACTTAATTGCCGTTATTGACAAGACAGCTGTTGTAATGAACGTAAAAAAGACGCGGCGATATTTTTAAGGTAATACGCTGTAATGCTTTACTGTAAAGGCTTCTGCCGGTAAGTGCCACGCTCGTCTTCACTGCTTCAAAGAAAATTTCTGAAAAAAATTAAATTGCTTTTGGAGAATATAAAACTTTTCCTATTTTTGCAACCCCTTCACAGAGGAACGGTGAGGTGCCTGAGTGGCCGAAAGGAACGGTTTGCTAAACCGTCGTACGGGCTTAAACCTGTACCGAGGGTTCGAATCCCTCCCTCACCGCAGAGAAAAGTCTTCAAATATTATTTGAAGACTTTTTTATTTTAAACAGATTTCGGAGCGCTATTGACGCTCCGCTGAATATAAAGCAGCGATAGCAGTTTAATGAAAACTAGTATCGCTGTTTTGTTTTTTTACAGATACTATTGCGCCTGCACTGACGACGCAATTAAGTAACTTTACCTGCCCAACTGACGAGGTGAATAAAGAGTGGGTTAGTTTTGAATGGATAATAATTAGATGTTTTTAAGTTAAATCATTTAACATGGGACCAATTACTATCAGAGAAGCCTCCATCACCGATGCCAAACAACTGAGCGACCTCATTACCGAAAATGCAAATGCCCTGCTAAAACCCCACTACAGCCCCGAACAGTGGGAAATATTCATTAGATACTATTCTGAACAGACCATGATTGAAAAGATAAATCAGCAGGTCATGTTCTGTGCGGAAGCAAATGGCCACATTGTTGGCACTGTCGCACTGGACAACGATTTGGTGGTCGGCTTTTACACACGGCTCCAACAAGTGGACCAGGGAATAGGAAAACAACTGATGTCGCACCTGGAAAATTACGCGCGTGCCCACGGAATAAAGGCGTTACAGTTAGCAGCATCTCCCGCCGGCCTGGCATTCTACCATAAAAACGGCTGGCAGAAGGTAAAGGACTTCACTGTTTACCACTACGGCGTAGGCTTTGAAGAGACATTAATGATAAAGACACTTTAGCCGTCGCCGGAAGAAGGCTTTGCATCTCTTCAAATTCCTGAATGCGCAAATACAGCCCGTTATTATTCCTGAATTCGTAAACCATTCCGTCTGCCTGCATTTACCTTTGCAAAAATTTTTTGCATGAGCATTATGTTGAAGCGGATGATATGGGGGATATGGCTCCTGCTGCCTTTGTGGGTGGCAGCCCAGCATGAAACCACAGGGAGCCTCACTGGTAAAATTACATCGCTGGACCATCAGCCGCTGGAGCTGGTATCAGTGTCATTGCCGGTGTTGCAGAAAGGCACACTGACCAACAACGCAGGAGAGTACCAGATCACCGGCATCACTCCCGGAACATACACGCTGCGTATACAAATGCTGGGCGCCACAGAAAAAGACTTTACGGTGGTCATCACCGCAGGACAACCAACGGTAGTGGATTATCAGCTTAGTAAAGAAAACATACAGGCCTTGCAGGAAGTAAGGGTAGTGGGCACCGTGAATAAGTTCTCTCATAAAGAGAGCATCTATATCAGTCGCCTGCCCCTGAAAAACCTGGAAAACCCGCAGGTGTACAACATTGTGCCGAAAGCGCTGATAGAAGAACAGATGGCGCTTGACCTTGGCAGTATCTCCCGTAATGTGCCCGGAGCAGGCATTCCGATGCTGGCCAACCAGGGCCGTGTCACTTTCCGCTCCCGCGGTTTTGAAACAGAACCGAATGCCAGAAACGGAGTTGCCGGTGCGGCTTTTTCTACTATCGACCCGGCCAACCTGGAAAGGGTGGAAGCTATCAAAGGGCCGTCTGCCACCCTGTTTGGCACCAACGTGTCCAGCAGTTACGGCGGTTTATACAACCGTGTTACCAAAAAACCATATAACGGTTTTGGTGGCGAAGTGGCTTACTATGGCGGCAACTGGAACTTTAACCGGTTGACCGTAGACGTGAACACACCCGTGAATACAGATAAAACAATGTTGTTCCGTTTGAACGGGGCCACTACATTTGAACAGAGTTTTCAGGACATGGGCTTTACCCGCAGCCTGAGCCTGGCCCCCAGCTTCTCGTATCAGATCACGGATAAACTGTCATTGTTGCTCGATGTGGAGTTCGGACAGGCTAAAGGTACTTCGGTAGTGCGTTTCAACCCTTATACCGGTAGCAACAAAACACAGTCCGTCGCTGATATGGGTTTTCCCTATAACCGTATGTTCCTGGGTAATGATATCGCGTATCAAACGCAGATGATGAACATTTTTGCACAGTTGAACTATAAAATATCTTCCAACTGGACATCACAAACAATTCTTTCCCGTGCCCGCTCTTCTATCGACGGATACATCACCGCGCTGAACGGCCGCTCTGATTCTACCCTGCGCGCGCAGGTAATGGTGGGCTACACCGCTTTTATTGCAACTGACATACAGCAGAACTTCATCGGGGATTTTAAACTGGGTGCTTTCCGTAACCGCCTGGTAGTGGGACTCGACTATTACAACAACTCCAATTCATTTGACCGTGTGTCCGTTAACGGGCCTACGGTGAATTTTATCAATCCGGGGAACAGCTATAAGATCACCCGTGCAGATATTGACGCGCTGGTGCCTAACGGTACGCCGCGCCGGGAAAACAATGGTGATAACACCTACGCCGTCTACGCTTCCAACGTGATCAACTTTACGGACCGCCTGATGGCCATGCTGAGCCTGCGGCTGGACCGATACGAGAACCAGGGAGTATATAACATCACTACCGGCGTGACCAACGGTGCTTATGGCCAGACATCACTGTCTCCCAAATTGGGCCTCGTGTACCAGGTAGTGAAAGACAGGGTGTCCCTGTTTGGTAACTATATGAATGGTTTCCTCAACAAAAGCGGTTCAGATGCGCAAGGCAATTCTTTTAAACCGGAGCAGGGCAACCAGCTGGAATACGGCGTGAAGGCGGATGTGCTGGACCACAAGCTGGTAGGCACTGTCAGTTACTATGATATCCGCGTTAAAAACGTGTTACGTACAGATCCCAATGATGTGAACTATTCCATTCAGGACGGTACCCAGGAAAGCAAAGGCGTGGAGGTGGAATTTACTGCTGCACCGGTCACAGGGTTGAACATAGTGGCTGGATATGCTTATAACGATAGTAAATATACGAAAGCGGACAAGTCGGTGGAAGGACTGCGCCCTGCGTTGTCCGGGCCGGATAAAATGCTGAATTTCTGGGCCAGTTACCGTTTCCCGAAAGGAACGCTGAAAGGACTCGGTATTGGCTTCGGCGGTAATGCCGGTAGTGCTTCGTTCCAAACCAATACCCAGACCGCCAGGGTGATCATCCCGTCCTATACCATCCTGAATGCAGCCTTGTTTTATGACTATGGCAAGATTCGTGTAGGCGCCAAGGTGGATAACCTGACCAGTGAAAAGGCCTGGTCGGTGCGGTTAACGCCGCAGAACCCCGCCCGCTTCACGGGTAGCGTCAGCCTTAAATTCTGATATTCATATAAAAGAGCCGGTTTCAAACCGGCTCTTTTTGTTTAGGGTAAACAATCTCCGACAGGATAAAAAAATCTTGCAATGAATAGTCTACAAATATTGTGTACTAATAAAAATAGTATTACTTTTACGCCGTTGTCATATCAGCGCACACTGTAAAACCAATCTATATACAGCAGAACCAGCCTTGTGTAGTTTTTAGCACCACCCGATAAAACTACCGGCAGCAGTGTTGCAGGGCGACTTATTCTTCAATACTAAACTTTAAGTAGATGTCAACCACTGACTACTTTAACCGTACATGCGGAGCGCGGTGCTGTTTCGTATGCTGTTGTAGACGGTAACAGCTTTCCGGCGCTTTCCCTTTTGTCATTTCTCTGAGAAGCCCGTTTTCTCCGGGCAGGCCTTGTTATGTCCTGCTGCCAGCAACATTGGCGGCGGGTGGTCTAAACTTTTAAAACATGCAAAGAATGTTACGAAAAAACATATTGGCATGGATAGGGCTATCCATGCTTTATTTGCTGCCACTGCTGGTGGTGGCGCAGGTGCCCACCACGCCGCTGATTAATTCGCATCTGACGGGGCGCGTGGTAGATGCCCGTACCCATGAGCCTTTACCCGGAGCAGTAGTGAATATCAAAGGCACTACCCACGGTGTTTCCACGGATGCGGAAGGACGTTTTGTATTCGTTACCGGACAGAAATTCCCCTATACGCTGATCATCAGTTACATCGGTTACCGTAAAATAGAAGTTACTGCTACCGGTGGCCATATCGAGATTCCGCTGGAAGCGATACAAAGCCAGTTGAATGATGTGGTGGTAGTAGGTTATGGCACACAGAAAAAAAGCGACCTTACCGGCGCTATTGCTTCTGTTTCCGGTCCGCTGCTGAAGCAGCCTGTCAGCTCCTTTGACCAGGCGTTAAAAGGCGCGATTCCCGGCGTACAGGTAACGCAGACATCCGGGCAGCCCGGCGGCGGCGTCAGCATCCGCATCCGCGGCGGCAGCTCTATACAGGGCGGCAACGAACCACTATATGTCATTGATGGTTTTCCTATTTATAACAGTACTGCCAGTCCTGGCATCCTCACGGGCGCGCCTGTCAACCCGCTGGCCAGCATCAACCCCGCAGACATAGAAAGCATCGATATCCTGAAAGATGCCTCCGCCACGGCCATCTATGGCTCCCGTGGCGCCAACGGCGTAGTGATCGTCACTACGCGCAAAGGCAAAGCGGAAAGGAATACATTGAACTACGAAGGTTCCTATGGCGTACAATCACTTCGAAAGAAAATAGACCTGCTGGACGCCCGCAACTTCGCAATCCTGCGCAATGAAGCGCTGTATGACGCTAACCCGTCGAAAGGGCCTAACCAGTACCTGTCGGCGGACCAGGTCAGCCAGCTGGGAAAAGGCACCGACTGGCAGGATGCGGTGTTCCGTACAGCACCGGTACAGAACCATCAGCTGTCTATCAGCGGTGGCAACGCCAAAACCCGTTACCTGCTCTCCGGCAACTACTTCGATCAACAGGGGATTATCAAACACACGGACTTTACCCGGCTGGGTATCCGGGCCAACGTAGACGCGCAGCCGTTAGACAGGCTGAAAGTCAGCGCCAGCCTTTCTGTTAACAAGTCAGATGCTAACGTGGCGCCTTCGGGCTTTGTTACCTCGCTGTTGTTGATGCCGCCTACGGCAACTATCTACGAACCCAATGGCAGCTATACCCTGCGTAATCCTTTTGAGAATATTTTCGCCAACCCGGTAGCCACGATCAATGAACAGATCAACAAGTCCACCACCAACCGTTTGCTGGGGACCGCTTTTGCCGAATACAACATTATCGACGGCCTGAATGTAAAAGTGCTGCTGGGAGCCGATGTGAACAATACCACCGAAAAGAATTATATCCCGTCTACCATATACGAAGGACTACTAACTAAAGGAAGCGCCGCCCGCGGCACCTACAACGCCTACTCCTGGCTGAATGAAAATACGGTAACGTATACACGGAATATAGCTAAGCATACTTTTGATGTGCTGGCGGGTTTTACGCAACAGGAATTCAAAAGCGACATTGTAAGGGCCGGTGCACAGAATTTTGTCACAGACGACCTAACCTACAACAGTTTGCAGAGCGGCGCCACACTGGTGCGCCCTTTTGCTGACGCCACCGCCTGGGTGCTGCATTCTTACCTGGCACGTGTTAATTACAATTACAACAGCCGCTATTACTTTACTGCCAGCATCCGGGCCGATGGCTCGTCCCGTTTCGGGAAAGGCAATAAGTGGGGCTATTTTCCTTCTGCCGCCGCTTCATGGCGTATCAGCAATGAGCCGTTTTTTAAAGATGCATCGCGTGTAGTGAATGACCTGAAACTACGTGCCAGCTTCGGCACTACCGGTAACCTCGAAATCGGCGAGTATCAGTCGCTTGCCACTTTATACAGCCTGAACTATCTCTTCGGCAAAAATATGGCGACCGGTTTTGCGCCTTCCCGTCTGGCCAATGATCACCTGGGATGGGAAAAAACGTATCAGTACAATGCCGGTCTGGATGCAGCTTTCCTCAACAGCCGCTTGTTGTTTACCGTAGATGCCTACTATAAGAAGACGACCAACCTGCTGTTGAACGTGGAAATCCCCTGGACCTCCGGACAAACTTCTTCCTTACAGAACTTCGGATCAGTGCTGAATAAAGGCATAGAGCTGAGCCTTAGCAGCCGGAACTTTACCGGTGCCTTCACCTGGAACACCGATTTTAATATTTCCTTTAACCGTAACGAAGTACTGAAAATCGGTAATGGCGCCCGGTCCTATATCAGCGGGAACTACATTGTCCAGGTGGGGCAACCGCTGGGCAGCTTCTATGGCACGGTTACAGATGGTATCCTGCAAACCGGTGAAGAAGCGACCAAAGGCAAATATACCGGCAATGCCGTACCCAAAGCAGGCGACCGGCTGTATAAAGATATCAATGGCGATGGCGTGTTTACTACCGCCAACGACCGTACGATTATCGGTAACGCGCAACCTGATTTTATACTCGGACTGGGCAATAACTTCTCCTGGAAAGGGTTTTCACTGTCCGTGTTCCTGCAGGGTTCTTATGGAAATAAAATCCTGAACTCCAACCAGCAGTCCCTGGAGCTGTTTAACGGCCAGCAAAATGCTGCCGCATCCGCCCTGGACCGTTGGACACCGGCACATCCCAGTCAAACGACGCCCCGTGCCAAGCTGGACCCTGCGCCGGTTTTCTCCGACCGGTTCATTGAAAACGGCTCCTTTCTGCGTGTGAAAAACGTGTCGCTGGGGTACTCGCTGCCGAAGTCGGTTATCGGAAAAGTATCAGCCATTAACGTGTTTGTATCCGCGCAAAACCTGCTCACCTGGACCTCCTACACCGGCTTCGACCCGGAAGTCACCTCCGGCAATAATATCTCCCCGGGAACAGACCTGGGTATCTATCCGGTATCGCGGACAGTCAGTGCAGGCGTACGCGTTACCCTGTAGTCGTTATTCATCTTCCAAAAAATGAACGTATGAAAAAAGCCTTTTTACGATATAGTGTGTTACTGCTGCTGCTGGGAACTTCCTGCTCCAGGCTGGATGAACATCCGGAAGCAGTTCTGATCACCGACAATTTTTACCAGAACGAAGACCAGGCCAATGCAGCCGTGACAGCGGCTTACCGCAAGTTGTATGAAAGCGGCCAGTCGCTTTACAACAGTCTTTTCCAGATAGGCGTGGAGATGGCCACCGATGACTATGAGGCAGGGCCACGTGCGCGTAATGCGCATGTACGGGCTATTTCAGGGCTTACCCATGATGCCTCCAACGACAGGATGGAGCAGTTGTGGAAGCAGAGTTATGATGCCATCAATGTGTCTAACATCGCCATTGACAGGATTGCGCTGATCAAAAAAGAGAATATCACCGAAACGATAAGGGTACGCCTGATCAATGAAGCGAAGTTCCTGCGTGCGCTTCATTATTTTAACCTGGTGAGATGGTTTGGCGGGGTGCCGCTGGTCTTGCACGAACCCGGCTCGCTGTCGCCGGAGGCGCTGTATGTGGAGAAATCGCCGGAAGCAGATGTATATGCGCAGATCATCAGTGACCTTACCGCCGCGGAGAGCCTTCCCGCGCCCAATGAATACGGCGCCAATGATATCGGCAGGGCCACCGCCGGCGCGGCCAGGAGCCTGCTGGCGAAAGTTTACCTCACACGGAAAGACTGGGCCAAAGCGGCCGCTAAAAGCAAAGAGGTGATCGACAGTCATTGGTATGGCCTGTTTGAGAATTACGCCGATGTGTTTAATGTGGCCAAAAAGAATGGCATTGAACATATATTCTCTGCACAGTTTCAGGGCAATTCCGGTTACCAGGGCAATAGCCTGGCCAGCCGCTCTGCACCCAATGAAGTACCTGGTATCAATGGCGACTATGCTGATGCGCTTCACAAACAGGGAGGGCTATACGAAAGTTTTGCGGAGGGCGATGCCCGTAAAGCTGTCACCTTTGTCACACAGATGACCAGCCCCACAGATGGAAAGCTGTACACCTTTGAACCACACTTCTACAAATACTATGATCCCGCGGTAATCGGTAACCAGGGGGAGTCTTCCAAAAACCTTCCGATTATCCGTTATGCGGAAGTGTTGCTCATCTATGCGGAAGCCCTGAATGAGCTCAATGGCCCTACAACAGAGGCGTACCAGGCGGTAGATGCTGTGCGGCAACGTGCCGGTGTGGCACGTTTGCAGGATGTGGCGCCCGGCCTAGGCGCGGACAACTTCCGTGATTCCGTGTTCCAGGAAAGAAGGAAAGAGTTTGTGTATGAATACCAGCGCTGGTTTGACCTGGTACGGCGCGGGCCGGATTATTATGTCAAAGTGCTGAAAGCTGCCGGTAAAACGCTGGCGGCGCCGCGGCATATCCATTTCCCGACACCGCAGCGGGAGCTGAACCTCAATCCCAAACTGAAACAAGACCCGCTGTGGGTTAATTATTGATATCGCTTTTAAAGTATGTCTGATGAAAAAGATGCTTACCACCCTGGCCCTGCTCGGCTGTTTCAGCTGGAGCATGGCCCAGAAACAGCAGCCCAACATCATCCTCATTATGGTGGATGATATGGGCTACTCCGACATTGCGCCCTATGGCGGAGAAATACAAACGCCTAACCTGTCGCGGCTGGCGGCCGAAGGGCTGCGGCTACAGGAGTTCTACAACAACTCCATCTGCGCGCCTACCCGCGCATCGCTGTTGACGGGGCAGTCCAACCACAAAGCCGGTATTGGTTTCTTTAATGTCAACCTCGGTTTGCCGGCATACCAGGGATATCTGAACCGGGAATCGCTCACGTTGGCGGAAGTGCTGAAACAGGCCGGTTACAGCACGCTGATGTCCGGCAAATGGCACGTCGGTGATGACAGCATCTATTGGCCCAATCAGCGCGGGTTTGACAGGTTCTTTGGTTTCATCGGCGGCGCCAGCAATTATTTCGATATTGGTAATTATACCGATAAAGCGCCACCAGTGCCGCTTGTGGAAAACAACCGTCGCTTCAACCTGGAGCCGGGACATTACCTGACCGATGAAATTGCAGGCCACGCGGTGAAATTTCTCGAAGAGCAAAGTCATACCAATAAACCATTTTTTCTGTACGTAGCCTATAATGCGCCACACTGGCCCTTACAGGCGCTTCCGGAAGATATTGCCAAATACAAGGGCCGATACGCCATTGGTTGGGATTCGCTGCGCGAAGAACGTATAGCGCGGCAGAAAAAACTGGGACTGATCAAACCTGACGCCACGATAGCACCTGATCCCGAAGTGCCCGGGTGGGAAAGCCTTACCTATGACGAGAAGAAGTTATGGGAGAAAAAAATGGAAGTATATGCGGCTATGATAGACCGTATGGACCAAGGCATTGGTAAGATACTGGACAAACTGAAAGCATTGAAGAAAGATGATAACACCCTGATTGTATTTATCTCTGACAACGGTGCCCAGGGCGGGTTTATCCCCGCTGGCAGAAAGCGGCAGCGCAGTTCAGGCCCTATCGGTTCCGCCGGTTCCTATGACTATCAGGAGCAGAGCTGGGCGCATGTTTCCAATGCCCCTTTCCGTTCTTATAAAGCCAGTGCTTATGAAGGTGGTATCAGTTCCCCGCTGATCGCCTGGTTTCCTGCCAAAATCAAAGGCGGTGGCATTGCCCGTGGTACGGCCCACCTGATAGACCTGGCACCTACTTTCTATGAAGTGGCCGGAGCGGCCTATCCCGCCACCTATCACAACGTTGCTACCCATCCATTACAAGGGGTGAGCCTGGCGCCTTTATTTTTTTCCCTTCGGGAGATAGACAGGGCCGCGCCCCTGTTCTGGGAGCGGGCAGGCAACAGGGCCGTGCGTAAAGGCAAATGGAAGCTGATATCGTCGTACCCGTCCAAAGAATGGGAGCTATACGATATTGACCGCGACCGGGGCGAAACCAACGATCTCGCAGCACAGCAACCGCAGGTCGTGAAAGAACTGTCAGCCGCGTACGACGTATGGGCCAAAAACAATAACGTGGTGGATTATGATAAGATCAAACCTGTTGGCCCTGCCGGGTTTGCCGGTCCAACAGGAGGAGGTCCCACATCGCCGGCAGGCAGAAAAAAATAAGGTCATCATCCTAAAAAAACAAACATGAAAAAAATATGGATAGCACTGGCAGCTATCGCACAGCTGTCGGCCGCAGGTAACGTATACGCGCAAACGAAAAATCCCAACATCATCCTTATCCTGGTAGATGACATGGGCTACTCCGATCTCGGGGCCTATGGTTCGGAGATTCACACACCCAACCTGGACCGCCTCGCCAAAGAAGGATTACGGCTGAAAGAATTTTATAACAACTCCATTTGTGCGCCTACGCGGGCATCCCTGATGACTGGCCAATACCAGCACAAGGCTGGTGTGGGTTACTTCGATGTAAACCTCGGGCTGCCTGCCTATCAGGGTTTTCTGAACAAGGAATCGCTGACGTTGGCGGAGGTATTGAAGACAGCAGGTTATAACACGTTGATGTCCGGCAAATGGCATGTTGGGAATGATAGCCTCGCATGGCCCAATCAGCGTGGTTTTGAGCGGTATTATGGTGTCATCGGCGGCGGCGCTGATTACTTTGACGCCAAACCGATGCCATTGTTTGGTACCGAGTATCCGGTGGTGCTGATAGAGAATAATCAGCGCCTGCATCCGGCAGATAACAGCTATTACTTTACTGACGAGATCGCCGCGCATGCCGTGAAATATCTCGAAGAGCAAAACAAAAGCAACAAGCCGTTCTTCCTGTACCTCGCTTTCAATGCGCCACACTGGCCGCTGCAGGCGCTTCCCGAAGACATTGCCAAATACAAGGGGCGCTATGACATCGGCTGGGATTCGTTGCGCAACGAACGATTGGCAAGACAGCGGCAGCTCGGCCTTCTCGATGCGCAACAGACCATTGCTGCGCGGGACGCGGAGGTCCCCGAATGGAACAGCCTCACCTATGACGAAAAAGAACTGTGGAAAGCCAAAATGGAGGTGTATGCCGCCATGGTGGACCGTATGGACCAGGGTGTGGGCAAGGTGCTGGATAAACTGAAAGCGTTGAAAAAAGACGATAATACGCTGATCGTATTTATCTCTGACAACGGTGCTCCGGCAGAAGATGTGGCGCACTGGGGCGGAAAACGCGCCGCCCGTAATACCGGTCCGGTAGGCACGGCCGGCTCTTTTGAGTCGCAGGGCAAAAACTGGTCGTACGTGTCCAACAGTCCTTTCCGTGCGTTTAAGAATTTCATGTATGAAGGCGGTATCAGTTCTCCGCTGATTGCCTGGTATCCTGCTAAAATCAAAGGTGGCAGCATCGCCCGTGGCACCGCTCATCTGATAGACCTGGCGCCTACCTTCTATGAACTGGCCGGCGCCCGGTATCCGCAGCAGTATAAAGGCGTACAGCCGAACCCGTTACCCGGCCGGAGCCTGACGGGACTGTTCTTCCGTGGGGAAGAACTGCACCGCGAAGAGCCAGTGTTCTGGGAGCGGGCCGGTAACCGCGCGGTGCGCAAGGGCAAATGGAAACTGGTGTCTATCTATCCGCAGTACCGGTGGGAGCTGTACAACATTGACGAAGACCGTGGCGAAACCAACGACCTGGCAGCTAAGAATCCGCAGCTGGTCAATGAGTTGTCGGCCGCTTATTTTGAATGGGCCAAACGTACCGGGGTGGTAGAATATGAGCAAATCAAACCAAAGGGGCGGCTATAGCGCTTTTGCGGATGGCTGACATGCCCTGGTTGTAAAAACGTTTCATCATTTTATTGAGATGACTGCTGTCGGTGAAGCCGAGGTCGTACGCTATTTCCTTAAAGGGGATGTCGGTGTACAGGGCCTTGGCTTCCGCCAGTTTCAGCTTGGACCGGAGCACAAATTCCTGATAGGTTTCGTTGGCGTTACGTTTGAAGTATTCGCTGAAATAGGTCGCTGAAATATGGAACTTTTCGGCCAGGTATTGCGGAGAGATCATCTCTTCATCCAGCAGATGGTAGTGGATGTGCAGCAGCATGTCGGCAAATTTTTTCTCTTCATATAGTGTCTGTGGTGATATCACTGCCGCCACATTGCGGGCGATCAGTTCAAGTACCGTAACCATGGTGCTTTGCATGATGCGGCGTGTATGCGGGTCGTTGCGTTTGGTTTCCACCATCAGCAACTGTAGCAGTTGTACGAGATGTTGTTTGTCCACCGGATCACTGATGAGTTCTCCCGGCAGCCGGTTGTAGTTGCCGATGATGAAATTGAGCCGGCAGAACCATTTGCCGAAGTCAATTACACAGTCGTCATCGCTGGAGAAATAGGTCGCGGTAAAACGAATGAACAGGAAAGTGGTTTCTTCCCTGATAGTATAAGTATGGCAGTCTGATGCCGGCAGCAGGAATATACTGCCAGCCTGGTAGGGGATCTGGTTATAGTTGACACATTGTGCCCCTTTTCCTTCGATGATATACACCAGTTCGAAAAAGTTATTCCGCCGGTTCCGTTTCTCCCAGTGGTCCAGTGTTTCTATGTTGACGCTGAAGGGTGAGTGTGCTTTTTCCATACCGCTAAGTTACATATTTTGATGTTGGCGGTTCAGGGTCATCCCATCTCGTTACCGTTCTTCCCTTTCTGTTTACCATTCCAGCGGCAGTTGTCCTGCTACCTTTGCCAGTACCAAAAATTACAAAAAGATGAAAGCTATAGTATTAGAAAAACTCGACCCTGCATCCCCGCTGGCAGTAACAGAGACAGCAGTTCCTAATATCGCCTCCGATGAGGTGCTGGTGAAGACCCATGCACTGTCCATCAACCCCGTAGATGTTAAAACGCTGGAAGACCATATCGTCACCCGTGACGGCGAACGGATGCGCGGCAGCGCTGCGCCGGTATTTGACGGCGTATCGCCTATTATACTGGGCTGGGACATCGCCGGGGTAGTCACCGTCGTAGGCAGCGATGTCACTAAATTTAAAGTGGGCGATGCCGTATTCGGTATGGTGCATTTCCCTGGTCATGGTAAAGCCTACGCCGAATATGTAGCCGCCCCGGCATCGCACCTGGCGCTGAAGCCCGCGCAGGTGAGCTTTGAAGCCGCCGCCGGCGCCACATTGGCTGCTATCACCGCCTGGCAGTGCCTCACCACACATTACACCGTTAAACCCGGCGACCGTGTCCTGATCACCGCGCCCACCGGCGGTGTAGGCCACTATGCCGTACAGATGGCCAAACACCTGGGAGCATATGTCATTGCGCTGACCAATCCGGCCAATGCCGCCCTGGCAGCCGAGCTGGGCGCCGATGAGATCCTTGAATATGCCTCCTTCGACGCAGCAACCGCCGCGCCGCTGCAGCTGGACCTCGTACTGGACGCTGGCGGCCGTAACCCTGCTTCCTGGTTTGCCCCTCACCTTAAGCCCGGTGCGCCGCTGATTTATTTGCCCTCCGGCCTTTCTAAAGCTGAGCAGGAGCGGAACGCAGCGCAAGGGCTTAATGCCGCTTTCAAAATGGTCACCAACGAGGAGCGTGCCATTGATGATATCGCGCGGCTGTTGCACGATGGCAGCATCGTCACTAAAATCGCCGGTGTTTTTGAATTTGCAGAGATGAAAGCAGCCTTCGCTGCGCAGCAAAAAGGTACCGCTCAGGGGAAGATCATCATCCGCATGCCGGTGTCAGCATAAAAAATATCAGCTGAAGATGCCCTCCTACTGGGCGTCTTCAGCTGATAATGTTTTTTTATTTGAAATTTTTTTGGATATCATTGTAATATCCCTACCTTTGCACTCCACTAATCAGGAAACAAAGTACTGAAAGGTGGGTCCAAGGGGACTTCGGGGCGTAGCGTAGCCCGGTTATCGCGCCTGCTTTGGGAGCAGGAGGTCGCAAGTTCGAATCTTGCCGCCCCGACGGAAACAAAAAAGCCTTGCATTTATGCAGGGCTTTTTTGTTTTAACCATTCCCGGTAAGAAAACTTCTCAGGCGCTAATTTCAAGCCTATATCCTTTCCCACGTATCACCACAATTTTAATATTCGGATAAGGTTCCAGTTTTTTCCTGAGTTTTGATATGAACATGTCCAGACTACGGCCTACAATAACTCCTTCATCTTCCCATATCTCTTTTTGAAGCCTGCTTCTCTCAATAGTCTCGTTAGGAGACAATGCGAAAATGTGCAATACACGGGATTCAGTACCGGTTAATTCTGTCGTTTGCCCATTTATGATAAGCTTACGATTGTTCGCATCAAACAAAACGGGGCCCAAAGTAATCATGCCTGTCTGCTGGTCTTCCCTGGGCGGAGTGTTTTGCGGCTTAACTGATCTCAAAAAAAGAAAACCAACAAATGCCAGAAATGGCAGGCTGCCCAGAAGATATACATTTTTTGCAGTGTGGCCGCCTGTTGATTTGAATTTAATATTAATCATATAACACGCACTGGGTTGCTCTCTTCCCATGCATGCTATGATATCATCTTTTTTATTTTTGGATATGGCGTATCCATAGGCAACGCTGGAATTACTACAGTTCAGTACGTTAACAACATAATCACGTGCAAGAGGGTCTTGTGACAACAAACGCCGGGTGGTATTCACCAGGGAGTCTGGTTGAAAGGTAAGATCATGCTCAAAGCTGATTAGATATTCATTTTCTGCGATCTTTTTTACCGGGAGCACCCTTGACTTATTGTCGCCCGACTGTAAAAGGAGTTCATGTCCAATCTTGCGGAGTAAAACTTCTCTTCTGGAAATATCAAAATCGTCATTTCCCTCCAGGCTGAAAGCCACGGTGATGATCGAGATAAACAAGAACAGTATCAAACCGAACAGGTATTTGCGTTTTCCGGAGAGGAGGTTTGGGCGGCCAGGCATACTGTTTACGATTTATTTACAAAGGTTACATTTTTATTTACAATCCTGATTTCCAGGCTGAAAAATAGGAAGTTACTTTCGTTGAAATCAATTTTATAAGATATGAAAAATCTAAAAAATGCCTTAAACGGACCTGATTTATCAGAAGGTAGATCTATGTTTAAATCTACAAAAAATTTGAAAAAAGTTATTTACGCGCTGATCTTACCGCTGGTTGTGGCAGGCGGACTGGTATTTGCTAATCGCGAAATCAAAAATGATACTTCTAAAAAATCAACCCCGAAGCCACTCTCTGCCGCTGAAATGAAAGCAGAAAGGGAGAGATGGGAGGCTACCCCTGCTGGTATAAAGTACAAACAATGGGAAGCGTCCCCCGAAGGTAAAAAAGTACTTGCCGGTGCTGCTAAAATAAGGAATCATATAAGTAATTTTACAAATATGGAGGCTGTTGTAACCTCTCTTTCTCTGCCGCCAGGCTCACGATTAGGTTTCGGAGTGATGGCCAGAATTAATGGGGAAGATTATATTCTTAGTTTTGGGCCGGAAAAGTCTGACTGGAATTTTTTGAACTTTAACAATGAATTTCAGCAATTGCATAGTCTGAAAGTTGACGACAAGATAATTATAAAAAGCCATAGCGTATCGCACGCGCCCAAGTATTCATATCCGATAGTATCGGGCGATTATGTAGAACGGGATAGTAAAATAATTTACAAACGTGCCTCTCGCAAAGGTGGTTGCTGAGTAAATAAATCATGAAAAATACACGGACATATATGCTTTGTTCCTGATGTTTGTTTTTTATACTTCCCGTGGACAAAACCAAACAAATGTAATACAAGATAGTTTCAGTAAAGGACACGATGGCTACTCCGGGGGGGGCTACCTCGAAGGTTTCTATGAGTATGGTTCGGAATGTAAAACAAAAAAGAAATAAAGGAGGGGCAGCCTGCAAGCGACTTACAAACAATTGTAAGGCTTCATACCCCGGAGTTTGGGTGGTAATATTTAATGTCGTACCGGTGCTACTTGGTCAGATACTGTATCGCTGTTTGTAATATAACATCTCTCTTTCCCAGCACTTCTTGCAGGGAAAGAGGTACCTCAACATCGGGCTTTATACCAGTCCGCTGCGTTTCGCTGTTGTCAGGATAGGTAATACGTACACCGGAAAAAGTGAAGCCTTCTATTCCGATACCGGGTATAAAGCTGACATTGCCATCCGCTCCCGCTGTTGTCCTGCCAAAAAGCCTAACATGCTTATATGCCTGAAACATCATCGTGTTAAACTCTCCTCTGCTTTGTGTTCCTTCGTCAATTAACAAGGCCAGTTCTCCCTGGAATAACGGTAATTTGTTGCCGGCTGTCCTGCCTTCCACTTTTTTCTCCAATATTCCCGGATGGGTCCCCGGGTACATAAAATTGACATAATGGGTTTCCTGCGGAATGAAATATGCTGTTATTCTCAAAGCATCCAAAGAAGGATATTTCCTGAAGTCTATAATTGCTTTCTTTGCTAATGGGAATAACAGCATGAATTGTGTGGTATCTTTTTGGGAATACCTGGCAGCATCCACATATAATATCGAATCACTCAGCATCCTGACGGCAGGATCCGCGGCTTCTTCCAGAATCGGCCCCATCATGTTTTTTCCGATAAAGGATGCGTAGTTTTTATAAAACGCCGGGGATATCATCTGAGTGGCCATGCCTGTACTATCGTCTTTCGTCATATATTTCAATGACAACGAATCACTTGCCAGGCATATACCCGTGAGCAGATTGGACCGGGAAATATAATGATACTTCATATTTATCCTGCCACCACCAATATAGTTGACAAGATTCGAAACATAGGCTGATATCTGCTGATTATTGATCGCCAGTATTTTGTCCCCGGCTTTAATACCAGTATTACGTGAAAATCCTGTATCAATCTGACTTACTACCACCCGGTTACTATCCATTACGTTTAACTGCACAGGCAGTACCGCGAGTTTTCCATTCCCATACACCGCCGTCCAAAAGACCAGGTTATTCACTCCGGCGACTAATGCAGCATGACCATCATTAATCTCGGTATTCAATCGCAAAGCAGTAGCTACATAGGCATTCCGGCTGGTTGCTGTTATGAAGGCGGGAATATATTCCTCCAGCACCTTATCCCAGCTACTGCCCATAGCATATTTGTAAGGATAATAGTATTGAATGATATTCCAGTACCTTGCAAGCATCAATAGCCGGTATCTCATGTCCGGCAACTCATACATGCTGTAAGGTTTTTCGTGCTGGAATTTAGGGTTGGGAGCAAAATCATTATCGCCTACCGATACATAGTAATTATCAAATGCCCGGAAGTTTTCCTTTAAGTTTAATAATTTACCACGTACCTGTTTAGGGAGCAATGTGGATTTATACAGCCAGCTGTCATCACAGTTTATCAACTGCGCTGCTGAAAAAGCGTTAACGGGTGATATCTTTCCCAATTTGCCTGTCTGTGAAGCGACGATCAGATCGTTCAGTTGTTTCTTCAGGCCATCTGTATCACCAGTTCCAAACACAGCTGGGATGTATTTTATAAATACGTCATCCCAATCCACCTTCTTTTCACTGATTGAAGCGGCATAATACTTCAGGAATCCCCATACCTTCACAAATAAAGCTATCTTTTTTATCAACAGGCTGTCGGACTTTACCTTTTCTGCATATGTTGATTTCCACACCGGATCAAACTCACCTTTTGTGACGGTAATTTTCAGATTTTTTACCTGCACGCTACCGGGTTTTTTCAGATATACAAAACCGACTATTTTATTTATAGGTGTTTCAAATGGGATAACCAGGTAAACATAATTAACTGTATCACGGCCTTTAATACTCTCAAGGGAAAGGTTTCTGAAAACAAAGGGGGGCTGGTCATTCTGACTTCCCTGTATGGAAATGCCTGCATCGTTTGCATCTGTCAGGCTATCCGTCTTAAACTCACAGGTCAGCACTATTGCCCCTTTTGTAACAACGGAATCCAGGAAAAAAACATTATTCAGCCAAGAAAGGCTGTCTATAGCCCTACTTCTGGAAATACTGCCATATTTCAGTTGAACGGTATCATCTGCAGCTGTCTTCAGCTCATATCGGTCTCCCTGATAAACCAGTGGCCTCCATCCCTGTTGTGTAAAGCGATAAGATTGCTGCGCCACAACCAGAACTGGGACAAAGAAGAAAACAAAACACAGGAGCCATCCTCTTTTTAACAAAGGTGAATAATGCATATCAAAACAGGGTTCATTGTTACAGTGTTTAAGATAGAAGAAATGAGTAACAAAACAAAGAAGACCAAAAAATATATCAACTTATCAGGACTCACTATTCAAAGGAAATCCATATTTTCACCAAAGGATCATATGGTCCAGATTAGCATTTGGCAGACAATCCCACAAGCATCCCGATTAAATGTTCAACCCAGTTAAACAATCACGTGCATGGAAAATCCCTTAGTTGCTCGGTTAAAAAATATTTTACTGACAAACACAATAGCCCTTATTTGCAATGGACTGGAGGGCAAGGCTGGTGCCTGCATTTTTTTCTTTCATTATTTCCGGGCTACCGGTAAAACAGTATATAGTGATTTTGCCGCGGAGCTGCTGGAAATCTTAATCGAGAAAGAAAGTAATACCCGCCAGCAACCAGACCTTTCTCTCAGTAAAGGGATTACCGGAATTGGCGCTGCCCTGATATATCTTTATGAGTCAGATTTCCTTGATATTGAGTTGAATGATTTTTTATCACCTATTGATAAAGAACTGATCAATATAACGGATATTTTTTCGACATCCGTTGCAACAGCTCCGGATGTATTAATTGATATTGCCTTCTATTGGACATACAGGTTGCAAACCGAAGTGACCCAACAGCTAGACCCTGCTGCTGCTCAGCAGTTATATCAACATCTGGAGAAAATTATCTATAAACTTAATAATCTGCCTGTCAACCAGCTGCATAAATATTATTTTAAACTGGCGATCCTCGACGCAATACTGCTAAAACATACTTCTCTCCGGCTCGCGGGTCATATCATGTCTTTCCCGGATGCACCTGCTATCGTCACGATACAAATGCCAGACTGCTATTGGATGTTATTGTTTACCATGCCTCATCAGGATTGTGCTATAAAGGAATCGATCGCCGCAGCCATTGCCAAACATAACAACGACGCTGAAGCGCCCATGCCTGTTTATGAAAAAAACCGTTCCACATTGGCACTCCTGTCAGGTACAACAAGCACCGGCGGGCATACTGGAAAATTCAGCGACTACTTGGACAAAACTATTTTGCCGGAAGAGCTTCCGGACCTGATAGTGATCGGTATTAACCATATACTTTTATTGAACCAGATATTGTCGCTTTAGTTTCTCATACAGCGAGCCGGGAGCATAACTCCAGTCTTTATTAAAGCCGTTGCGACGCCAAAGTTCATTCCACAGATGGATAGCCAGGCTCTCTTCCGGAATACTATACGGACGTCCGTCAATTAAGCGGTGTACCTCCATTGTATCAAGCGGGCAAAATACCTCCGGTGATCTCATATACTCTTCAGATTCATAGGTATCCAGTACTTTTTTCATCAGTTTTAGGGAGATTTCTCCCCAGTAAAGGTTGTCAAATCCCCTGGCATTGATGTAGTCAATGCATTCTTTTAAAAATTCTGCATGTGCGGGAGCCTTGATGTTGCCACAGTTCAAAATGATATTGCCAAACCTGTCATACTCCGAAGAAAAGCAATATTCTTCAGGTACATCAAAATATTTCAGACAGATGCTATCCATATCCACCCACCATCCACCTTTTTTATAGAGCAAACAATAACGAAAATAGTCCGCGAAATGGGCCCATGTGCCGCCGTCCTGAAATACCACCTCTGAAGGAACAATCTGGCTGGCATCCATCAGCACGGTCCCGGAAGGAATATTCTCTATTTCGTCATATACGTAGAGATGAAAATCATGACCGTTCTTAACAAAGGAATTAATGCAAAGCAGCTCCATGGTTGAAAGCCGGGAAGAGCCTACCCACAAGCTCTGAATAATCTTATTATCCATAATATACCATAATTTATCTATTACATATTATAAAAAGGGGATCGCAGCTGTTTCTGTCACTTTTCTATATGTTGCCATCAGCTGATTCACCATCCGCTGAGAGCTGAATTGCTCCAGTACTGCTTCCCTGGCTTTTTCTTTCATTTGAGCTGCAAACAGCGGGTCAGACAACAGCCTTATAATAGCATCAGCCATCTCCTGAATGTCGGGGCTCACCTTGTCCTTGTCCAATTTTACCTTCAGTGCTGAAACGTTGTGTTCAACAACCTGCTCAAAAGCGGGGATATCACATACGATCATGGGCAGCCCGTTTGACATCATTTCCAGGCCCACATAACAACTTTGTTCATGAAGAGAGGGAATTACGCCAACATCCGCAAGCCTGTAAAATTTATACAACTCTTCTTTTTCCAGATAGCCCGTGAATGTTATATAACTTCTTGCTCCATTGCACTTGTCAATGTAATTCTCAAAGCCGCCAAAATGAGCAACGTGTTCATTTCCCGCGATGATCAGTCTTACGTTCTTTCGTTTTTTTAGCACGAGTTTAAATGCATCAATCAGAAATGACAGTCCTTTCGTGGGATGCAACCGTCCTGCAAACATGACAATTTGTTCCCGGGGGATAAGGCCCAGCTCTTCTTTTATGGAGAGTACATCCTCCTGACTGTCTAAAACCGGTACCTGGATACCATTACCAATCAGTGCTATTTTTTGGGCCGGTATTCCGTAGTCATTGATAATGTATTCTTTTGTGTCTGCTGTCAGACATATGATTTGAGAAGCGGCACTACATATGTTCATTTCCATATCGATAAAAATCAGCATCTTATCATCCCGCTGGGCCCGTGCCTTTAAAAACTTTTCATGATCATTATCGAATAGCTCTTTCCATAGAGAAAGATGTACGGTATAGATAATGCTGTTCCAGGAGTATCCTTTCAGTAGTTCACAAATACTCCATTGTAAATTACTGTTCAAGTGAAAAACCGTGGGTAAAGAGAGGTCAGCTACTTCACTGACCAGACAATAGGCAGCCCTGGCCGTCAGCCTGGTAATAAAAAAACCACTCATCTTTCGTACGTCAAAAGGAATGAAGATGTCTACCACATTTCCCTCTTCCTGTATGCAGACTTCACTCACCTTTGTTGATAACAGGTGAACATGATAGAATCTGACACCTGCAACGCCTTTTATTCCGTTGACAATATTCAGCGCATAGGTGCTCAGCCCGTACTTCCTGCTGGTGCCTTCGGATTCAAAAAATACGATATTCATACCTTGATGAACGTTTAATTCAGACTGCTGTTTCTTGTTAAAAGAAGACTCGCTATTGCGCTACTTCTCACAACAAGAAACATAAATGATACACATAGCTTCAGGTGGCATCCAAAGATTTGCAAACCCTCTAATGGCATGCCGCAAGTGTAGGTCCGTTTGTGTAAGGTGATGTGCAACCAACTACAGTGCATTCCACGGTGCATCTTACCGTAGCCGGCGGACACCCGGCTATAGAGCATTCGTTGGTAACAGGACATTGCCCGCAGGCTGTTATTTGCGTAGCCGTTCCACAATAAACAGCTGTGGCCATGACATCGCCACCGAGCATATAACGTTGCTCTTCCTCTGTCAGGTCGGAGATGTGTTCTCTTTTGAACGCCAGTGTTTTTACTATTTTCTTTTTCATAATTAAATTGTTGGTTAAGAATAGAACCCTGGGTAGCTGGTAAGCTGCTTAAAGGAGGTAAGGCATTAAACCTTACCTCCTTTCTTTAACAGGAAAAAGATGTTTTACATATGCATGAAACATCTTCTGAGTTCCGGTAACACAATTTTTTATTCATAAAATTGTATGACCGGTTAAGCATAAAAGGTTACTTAGCTATGACAGCCACAAGTCGCATCTTTATAAGTTGCAGGGCATTGTCCGGTGCATTCTGCCTTCGTGCAATTGACGCTCGAAAAGCATATGTTAAGGTTGGTGTGCGCACAATCCAGATAGGTGCTGGAAGGGCTACATCCGGTCTGTGCAGCGCTCGGGCAAGGACCGGTACACCCCTGGGTGCAGTTGGAAGGTCCAGCGGTAACTGTTCCGCAACCAACCTGCGTACAATAGCCACCATGAGCAGGATCTACAAAAGTTGGTGCAACACCTCCAATCATATAGCCCTGCTCTTCCTGGCTAAGATCAGTAATGTCTTCCTTGGTGAAGGATAGCTTCTTGATAATTTTCTTTTTCATTTTTGCATTTATTTAAATTGTTAGGAAAGGAAACATTGTTATGTCGACGGATAACAATGAAAAAGGTAAACTCGCACCCTCCTTCCGGGCATAACAGCCTACTCCCGCCATCTGATGATGGCAGCACAAATACATCTCTCCTGAAGTTGTAAATCCATTTACAACTTCAGTCGATGTTATTATAGGCACGCACACTGAAATGTATTGTTATGCGGAATTCATGAGGTTACTGCGACTTTGAAGGGTTATTCAAAAACATCATAATTATCTGTTGTTAATTTACAATCATGTGGAACAGGATTTCACTTACACACATTGCTATTACAAATCATAAACTGCCATCGGTTAACTTCTATCATAGCTTCTGCACACAAACAATATGGCGATAGGTAATGCTCAATGTTCAGATTTCACAAGAAATAATGTGTTGGGTTGTTGGTCAGGATTCTCTTTGAATTTTGATTCTAATTGACATAAACTAATGTACTGTTTAATTCTAGAAATTCTAAAACATTCGTATGCTTGATAAATACATGATGTTTGAATAATCAGCACTCTAAACAAAAAGGACAATAAGCATGTTGAAAACAGATTTTTCGAATTTATCGAGTCTTTAATTTTTGTGTTCTCTTGAATCATTATCCATAAATTGTTTGAAATAACTGCCATTACATGGGCCACTAAAAACATTGTAGGATAATCTTTGTCACGGTAAAATCTAGTCCCTTATTTTTAAAAAGTTAAACCTGTTAACCGCGTTGTAAATCCTGTAAAGATGAGTTTCCAGTTCTACAAACAAGCGAATGCCAAGGATTGTGGTGCTACGTGCATCAGAATGATTGCAAAGTACTATGGCAAAAATTATTCGATGGAAACACTCAGGAACCTCACTGGTTTTAACAGAGGAGGTGTCTCCATGCTGGCTCTCAGCAAAGTTTCTGAGAAAATCGGGCTTCGCCCGCGGGCTGTACAGATGGGGTTTGATGACCTTAGTGTATTGAATGGCTCTCCCTGTATCCTTCACTGGCAACAAAACCATTTTATCGTTTTTCTGAAGAAGAGCAAATCGGGTAAAGTAAAAATTGCTGATCCAGGTGGAGGCATTATCTGGTACACAAAACAGGAATTTCTGGATGGATGGATAGCCGCCGTTAATAAAAATAAAACGCCGGTCGGCACTGCATTACTTATCGAAGTGTCACCAAGGTTCTATCAGGAAGAAGATGAAGAAGAAACCAAACTTGACTGGACATTTTTTTTCTCCTATCTTAAGCTGGCGCGAAAACAAATCTATAGGATCTTCGCTGCTTTTGTATTTGGTCTGCTGCTTCAGATGATTGCCCCTTTTATTATGCAGAGCACTATAGATATTGGTATTAATGGGAGAAATTTCGGGTTTATTAAGGTTATTATCATCGCCCAGCTGGTGATGCTAATCAGCAGCACCATCGTGAATTTTATTCAAAGCCGTGTTTCCTACAGGATGTCTAATATACTCAATATCTCCATCCTGTCTGACTTCTGGATTAAGCTCTCAAGGTTGCCTATCTCCTATTTTGACAAGTACCATACCGGAGACACACTGAAGCGTCTGGGGGACCATGGTGTTATACAAGGGTTTATGACCAGTACCGCCCTCGGGATCACTACATCGGTTATTAATTTTATTATCTATTCCGTTATCCTGTTGAACTATAGTATACAACTGTTCACAGTCTTCGTTTTAGGTAACCTTGTCTATTCCCTTTGGATAAGATTGTTTTTAGGTGTCCGTCGAAAACTGAACTATCAGAGCTTTGAACTGGGCGCCAAGGCGCAAAATATGACAATTCAGATGATCCAGGGAATGCAGGAGATAAAACTTAATAATGCAGAACAGGTTAAACGTTGGGATTGGGAAAAGATCCAGGCGGCTGTATTTAAATTTGGATTTAAGAGTATGGATTATAACCAGATTCAGTCCGCAGGTGGTTTACTGATCAGCCAAAGTAAAGATATTCTGCTTACATTAATCGTTTCCAAACAAGTGATTGATGGCACCATTAGCCTTGGTACGATGGTTGCCGTACAATATATCATCGGACAGTTGTCCGGGCCGGTAAGCCAGTTCATTGGCTACATACAGAGTACGCAGGATGCCAAAATAAGCCTGGAGCGATTGAACGATATTCATAAAGTGGAAGAAGAAGAGCCATCTTCCCGCCAGTTTATCAATACATTGCCAGATGGCAAAGACATTCAACTGAAGTCGCTTTGTTTTTCCTATCCGGGATCAGATACAAAAGTGCTGGACAACATTAATCTCTCTATTCCTATCGGGAAAATTACTGCCATTGTGGGAGTGAGTGGTGGTGGCAAAACTACCTTGTTAAAGATTTTAATGAAGTCGTATTATGAGTACGAAGGAAGTATTGAAATTTCGCAGACAGATTTTCAGAACATTAGTCCTTCTTATTGGCGAAGCATATCCGGGGTTGTACAACAGGATGGCTATATTTTCAATGAAAGTATCTCTCAAAATATTGCACTGGGATCAGAGGCAATAGACACCGACAAACTCATTAAATGTTGCCGCATCGCCAATATTCTGTCCTTTATTCAGTCACTTCCCAATGGTTTTAATACCAAGCTGGGCACAGATGGAGTAGGTATCAGCCAGGGGCAACGACAAAGGATGCTGATAGCAAGAGCTTTATACAAAGATCCGCGGTTCATTTTTTTTGATGAGGCCACGAATGCCCTCGACGCCAACAACGAAAAAGAAATCATCGAAAATCTGAACGATTTTTTTGATGGACGTACTGTCGTAGTGGTGGCACACAGGCTGAGCACCATCAGAAATGCCGACAAGATTATTGTACTCCACCAGGGAACAGTGGCAGAAGAAGGTACTCATGAAGATTTATACCACCTGAAAGGCCGGTACTATGAACTAGTAAAGAATCAATTCGGTTTAAAAGATGTTGTGTCATGAAAGCAGCTGAAAGAGAACTTACAGAGATGAGCATCAACGGTGTTGAGCGCTCAGAGGACGCAAAACTTATCATTTTCCAGGATCAGGGCCCTGTCGAAAAATGGGGTATATACATCATTATATCGATCTTTTTTCTGTTGATAGCCGGTACCTGGTTTATTAAATATCCGGACGTGATAACTACAAATGCCTATCTGACTTCCGAAAATGCGCCCAAAGAAATCCTTTGTAAAACAGACGGGAAAATAAAAATACTCTTCTATAAAACCGGTGATTTTGTGAACGAAGGTACGATTATTGGATGGATTGATAATATAGCGAGCTATCGCGACGTGATGCAGCTGCACGCTGCCATTGATTCCCTGGAAAAAATAATTGACCAAGAGAGGACATCTGTCATTTCACCGGAGATTGTAGTTAAAGGGATGGATATCGGAGAGCTTCAGGGCTACTATACCGACTTTATAAAAGCCTGGCAGCAGTACAATGATTATTACGTTAACGGTTTCTATGACCAGAAAATAACCTACCTGGCCCATGATATAGATCTGATTAAAAGGAAAAACCAAGTTATACATGATCAACAGCAGCTGGCGGAAGAAGACCTGGACCTGGTGAAAGAGACCTATGAAATGAACAAGAAACTGGAACAGGAGAAAGTTATCTCCCGTGATGAACTCAGGAAACAGACCAGCGCAGTGATCAATAAAAAGTTGTCGAAACAGGAACTGTTGTTCTCGTTAATTTCCAACGAATCAGTTGTGCGTGACAAAGAGAAAGAGATATCGCAGATCATCCATGACAAAATCCAAAACAAAGTGCAATTTGTGCAGGCTATACAAATCCTCAAGAGCAATCTGAATAGTTGGATAGAACGGTTTGCCATCCGCTCGTCCACCACCGGGAACATTGTTTATTCGTCTTTTATTCAGAACAACCAATTGGTGCCGGTGAACCGCAACCTCGGATACATCGTTCCCTTGAAGACAGTATATTATATGAAAACGAATCTCAGGCAGGATAACTTTGGTAAAATCGGATTGGGCGCCAGTGTACAGATCCGCTTCAATTCTTATCCTTATAATGAATTTGGCGCCGCCTCGGGAAAGTTGACATATATATCACAGGTAGCCTCCGACAGCGGTTTTCTGGGAAAGATACAACTGGTCAATGGACTGGTGACCAGTCAGAAATATAAAGTCCCTTACAAGGAAGGGTTGGGCGCACAAGCTATCATCATTACCAAAGATATGCGGCTCTTGCAGCGACTCTATTACAATCTCATCGGTTCTTCAAAACTCTATTAACTCTCTTTGTTTATGGAATATAAACCCGCGCTACAGATGGAAGATAACCTGAACCTGTTGACCAACCGATTTCTGGTCAATCAATTTTTATTCAATGGAAATATTGGACATGAAATTGAGAAAATGCACTATCTCCTCGTTGTTTATTCGATACAGGAAAACGATATGTATCTGGATCTGGCCATAGCGCTGCTGGGTGATTTGATGAAAGATACAGCTTCTTCCAAAGCGGGAAATACATCCGACTATCTGGTTAACCTTGCCTCTTTTGTTGGCCGAATGGCAGACAATGGTATGTTAAATACCGAGGTGGATGATTTTTATGATATAACCGATGAAAGTATTTGTAAAGGCTGGACAGATCCCGGTAACATCACGGCATTACTAAGGGCAGGGATCTACCTTAACGACAGGAAACGAAAAAATGCTTCAGAGAAGTTACCGTTGGCGCCGCAGGTTTTCCGGGCGTCAAAACGCATCGCCGACAGCTTAAGGCAGGCAAGACGTTCTGCGCTCAGCGCAAGGGATCTTTTTAACTGGGCAGTGTACAATTCCACCGTACAGCACCCCGGCAGTGCACTGCCAGATAATAACGATCTGCTGAAACAAATCTTCAGAACGTTCAGAACTGCGACATCTGCAAGCGAAAAGATAATCCTTCTCTGGAGCGCGTGGTTATTATGCGGAGGGGAAGAGACAGGAAAATTCCTTAAAAAAATACGACGGGAAATCAACACTTTGCTTCAAACTTTGGAAATGCTAAAGGAGTGCGATAGTTTTCTGTTGTTGCATTTATTGGATAGTCTTTCGGGCAATCAGATCACGGCAACAGGAATATCCATATCCACGCTGTTTGATCTTCTGTATAGGGATAAGTCGATCCAACTCAGTACCGGTCTTTTGCTGGCACTGTGCGAAGCCTCACTGCCGCCGGAACAATTGTTACGTAGTGTTGCTACTATTATTGATCTAAGCAATAATTAAACCTTAAACTTAAAAGATGTCAGGAAAATTGGATGTTTTTTTTGTAGAGACATTGGGCCTTAGCAGTGAATATGGTGTTGGGAGCTATGGTAAACACCTTATGCCCCAATTAACGGAAAGCCCCGAGGTCAATAAGCTATATTATATACAGGTGGGATATGCAGACACGGGAAGCGTTACCCGCACTGTTACATCCGACAAAATCATCAACATAAAGATATTATTTAAGGCACATAATCCGGTATTGAAGGATATTGATTGTTCCATCTCCACGCATATGGCTAAAGTGTGTTTCTCCGTTATCCTGCAGGAGCCGAATATCGATGAAGGGGTATTTCATATTAATTCTATTCTTCAGTACCAGCTTGCCGTGATCGCCAAAAGCTATGGTTTTAAGGTGGTGTTCGTACAACACATTTCCCTGTGGAGAGCTGCCTTTAAGAACAACTATGATCTGCTCAGACAGGCGTCCCCGGGAGATATGAGATTCGTCGCACTCGATACGGACCGAAGACAATGCCTTCTGGCAGACAGGATCATTTGTTTGTCTGCAGAGGCAAAATCATTTGTAGTGCAACAATATGCCTTGCCAAAGAGCAAAATAGCCATCATCTGCAACGGATTAAAGTCATCTCATCAGCCAAACGAAAACAAAAGCCAGTTATTTCGGTCACAGTATGGTTTTCGCGAGGATGATTTTATTTTCCTTTTTGTAGGAAGGATCACCCGGGACAAGGGTATTTTTGATCTGATAACATCCTTCATGAAGTTCTCAAAACAGCGGTCGGACATAAAACTACTGATCGCAGGCGGTGGAGATATGGTGGCCGCTCATAAGATTGCCCACGAGGGCTGTGGTAAAGTCATACTGACTGGCTTTATTCCCCCGGATAAATTAAACGACCTCTATAAAATAGCGCATGCAGGCGTATTGCCGTCTTATCATGAGCAATCGAGTTATGCTGTATTGGAAATGATGAGCAACGGGCTTCCGATGGTTCTCAGTCAGATACCCGGCTTTCAGATTTTCAGAGATCGCATACACGTTTTAAAAGCTAGAATGATAAAGGGGATCGACGATTTTATTGGCGTTGACCAACATTCGTTGACCGCCTGTATGGAAGAAATATATCAAAGCAAAAGCCTGAGAAAACAATTAACCGATAATGCAATTGCGTTGCTGGATGGCAAACTGAGTGCTAATTCCATGGGAAGAAAAACACTGGGCGTCTATAAAATGGCAATGCGGAACGAGTAGTATTAAATCCTTCAGCAGTAAAAAAATAGAAAATGAAGCTTACCAGGGAAGAACCACGCCAGATTATGGCTCTTGAAGCTCTCAATAAGATACGGGATATCATTGCTGCATCTGTGCGCTATGGTGCACCGCCGGATTATGGTGCTATGTCCACGTCATCGGGATACCTGCTGTTTCTGTTGAATTATGCAAAGGTTTTTAATGATGAGAGCATGGAAGAAAAGGCCTACGAGCTGCTGGATCATCTTCTTTCCCGAAAGAAGGTATACCGGGAGGAAATACCTGGAACGATTTCATTCTGTTCCGGTGTACTGGGAACAGCATGGGTCCTGTTGCATGCCAGAAACAGAGATTTTATAGACTTTGATGATGACATACTGGATGACCTTGATCCGGTGGCTATGAATTTCATCGAGCACACCATGAAAAAAGGCAACTACGATTTCCTCCATGGTGCAGGTGGTGGCATCTATTATTTAATGCAAAAACGTAAGACGCCTGCAACTCTGCAGCTCTTGAAAAAAGCCGTTCAGTTGCTGCTGGACCAGAGTATTATTCGCGATGGCTGTCAGTACTGGGAATCATATGATGTACTGGAAGAGAGGAAGGACGCGAATGTAATTAATCTGGGTCTTTCTCACGGAATGCCTTCCATCATTGCAATATTATCAAAATTGTATGTATGGGACCCGGAATTTTATTTTCTGGGAGATGTTATCAGAAGGGTAGTAGCAGCTGTGCGTTTCGGGCGAAATGACGAAAACGCCGGCTCCATATATCCATACGCGAAAAACATTCAGCTGGCTGCATCAGATACCTCTAGAATAGCCTGGTGCTACGGCGATATGGGAATTGCGGTCAGCTTGTGGCAGGCCGGTGAAGCTATGGACGAAGATGATTTCCGGCAGGAAGCTGTGTTCCTCCTGGAACAAATATCTGCCAGAAGTACAGAAGACACTTCTGTAAATGATGGCGCACTGTGCCATGGTACAGCCGGTAGCTCTCATATTCTGAGGACTTATGCTGCCATTTGTGGTAGCAGAGAGATGTCGAAAGCGGCGGACTTCTGGCTGGAAAAGACCTTAGAGTATTTGCATCCCGTAGAAGGATTGTTAACAGCCAGAGCCAAATGGGACGCCCAAAAGGGTTATGTTAATTGCTTTAGCTTGTTGGAGGGACTTAGCGGAATAGGCCTCGCATTATTGTCAGCATATTCGCCGGAGAGATTGCACTGGGACGAGACACTCATCATCAGCCTTTAATTAATATACGACCCAACATTGTCTTCCATGAAAAATACAGATTTTGCAATACCCTTTTTCACGTTACGTATACCCTCGTTGTCTATTGAAGACTTGTACCAGTTCTATTCGGAACTGGAAAGAAGTAACGATCCCCACCGTGCTATCCTTGAAAGATTCAATACGCCTCTGTTGCAGGAGGCACTATATCTGGCTTCTCCTGTTTTGTGGGAGGAATACAGTAAATATCTGGCTCACCCTGCTTTCTGCCGGCCCGAAGAAAAACAGAAGCTTGCGGGGTCCATTCTCAAATATTATATAAGAGCCTGTACTCGTTCCACTCCTTTCGGATTGTTTGCCGGGTGTACTATCGGCGCCATAAAAGATTGTACCCGTTTGAATTTGTCTGCTGATGACAGCATTATCCGGCATCTCAGGCTCGATATGGATTATTTATGCTCTCTTGGAAATTATTTGGGCACTATTCCCGGCGTCAGAAATACGTTACTGTATACACCCAATCCAACAATATATAAGCTCAATGGAGAAACCAAGTATATAGAATACAGATATGGCAGATTTAATGACCGCAGCTTCCACCTGGTGAGTTTAAAATTGGATAACCCCGTTATTAGAGATATTTTAAAGATATCCCAATCCGGCAAAACTATTGAAGCGCTGGTCGACTATCTGGAGCAAAATTATGAGCTGGAAAGGAAAGAAATCAGGTCCTATATTGAAGACCTGATTTCCAACGGTGTACTTCAAAGCTCCATAGATCCTAATGTAACAGGCGATGAATATTTCCATGTTTTACATGCTGCTGTCACCGCAGCAGCAGTGGTAGATCCGACAGTCGGCACCATTGCGGCACTATTTGATCGTGTTCACGCCAAAATACTGGACATTGGAAGAGGCGGCACTGACATCGCTGCCTACAGAGAGGTTTTACACCTGCTGAAGGAAATCAATCCCGGAAATGAAGTAAACGAAAGCCGGTTATTCCAGATGGATACCGGCAGGGAATCTGCTTCCTTAAGCATTGATATGGCTGAGACAGCGACCTTACTGGAATGCCTCGAAAAAATCAATAACCTCTATTCCAATACCTCCCTGAAGGGATCACTGAGTACTTTTAAAAAAGCTTTTTATGAAAAATATGAAGCGAGAAGCGTAAAACTCGTCGAAGCACTGGACAGTGAAGTAGGTATTGGGTTCAAAAGCGCGCGTAGCCTGGCTGACTATTATTCCTCCGATGCCCCCGCACCCGGACAGACAACTGGCATAGATGCATTGGCTTTTCGTAAATACAAAGAATTTATCCAATCCAATAGCTCGGAGATAGTCCTCACGGATGAAGATTTTGGCCATACTTCAGGTGCAAGTAGGCCATTGCCTGACAATTTCAGTATAATGACAACGGTTCTGCAATCGGAGGGGAAAACGCTTTTCTGGGTACCGGAAATCGCCCTCTCTACCACCAATTTACTAGGGAGGTTCTGCCATTCCAACAAACAGCTGAACGATCATGCAGTCTCCCTCATCCAGCGAGAACAATCAGCATTGAATGGGAACGCCATCATAGCAGAGATAGCGCATCTTCCACAATCAAGGGTAGGTAATGTATTATCGCGCCCGCATTTAACAAACTATGAAATAGAATATCTCTCACGTTCCTCTCTGCCGAAAAAACAACAAATTAATATTGACGATCTTTATTTAAAAATAGAAAATGGCGATCTGATTTTATTCTCAAAAAAACTGAAAAAGAGGATCATTCCGAGATTGTCTTCCGCACACAACTATATGTCAGGCAGCCTCGATATATACCATCTCCTGGGAGAACTACAACATCAAAATATGTCCCTCATCAGCACATGGTCCTGGAACCCCATGTTCTATAACTCGGTTTTCCTCCCCAGGGTTTCCTACAAGAATTGTGTGCTTTCACCAGCCAAGTGGGTGCTGGACAGCAAATCTATTTTAAAGAAGATAGGCAGCTGGGAGAAGTTCAATACTCTGTTTCACAGGGTAAAGTCCGAAATTGGCCTCCCGGACATGATAGTGGTGAAGGAATCAGACAACTCATTACTGCTGGATACCCGCATATCTATCTGTCTTGAAATCCTGAAAAAGACCCTTATAAAAATGGATGTTCTTGTGGTGCAGGAAACCATCAGTAATTACCATGCAGCCAGCCCCGCAGTAAAGGATCCGACTGGTAAGCCGCTGACAAACGAGGTAGTTTTTCCAGTGGAAAAGATATCCGGAAGAAGAACAATAACGCCGATAAACAGCGATTGGTTGACAGGCACCAGAAGTCAACGGTCTTTTTTTCCGGGCGATGAATGGTTATACCTTAAAATCTATTCAAAGCAAAAAAATTTCAACAGTATCCTCCGGGAAATAGGTCCGTTGTTGCACAGGAAAATGAAACGAAAAGAAGTCCTATCCTGGTTTTTTCTCCGTTATGCCGATCCTGCGCCACATTTGCGAATACGTATCAGGCACAAAAACAACCAGACAGATATCCTGAAAGAAGTGCACACCCGACTGAATAAGCTGACCGCCAGCGGGTTTATCTCCAATATGATAGTGGACACCTATACCCGGGAGCTGGAACGATATGGCGACAAGACCATTGATGTGAGTGAAAATATATTCTGCCATAACAGTGACCTCGTTTGTTATCTGCTTCACCGGCGCGACAGTCAAGTAAATCCCGTCAGCCAGGACATAACAGCAACATTTGTCGTAGACCACTTGCTGACAACCTTTGGTTACGACACAAACGCTAAATCCTTATTCTGGGAAGAAGGCTATAAACAGTTCGCTGCTGAGTTCAATCTCAAAAATAACAAAGGTCTGAGAGATGCCATCCAGAAATCCTACCGGGCCAAACGAGATGATATAAAAAAAATCATAGCAAATGGAGAGGAAATGCTGGGGACAACCTACTTTAAAGCCTATAACGCAACCTCCCGTGCATTAAGCATCAGGCTGAAGGACCTCACTAAGTCGGAACTGGACAGGAACATGGCCAGTTATGTACATATGTTTATCAATAGGTTTTTTTCAATCGCTCAGCGACAGGAGGAACTGATCATATATTACTATCTTGATTCCCATTACAGATCATTAAATGCCATAAAAAAACACGCTGGTCAGGTAATGGACTAAATAGGGCGTGATTGAATGAAAGTGATATTATCGAAAATAAATCAACAGCATTAAAAATGGACCGGTAGCAAATCCCGCTGCCGGTCCCCGTTTACTCCCTCACTGGTGCCGGACACACTATAAAAAAGGCCATCCTCTTATATTCTACTGGTTCATTAGAAGCATCTGTTGGTGCCCATCTGGCTTTCTGCGGACCTTAAAGCTGCACGGTATCGGAGCAGTCTCTTTGCTCTTTGTTGCTGCGGCGAATGCGCCCATGATCACCGCGAAAAAAGTGATAGCAAAGAGTAATTTCTTCACGATTTTATTTGGAGGTTTTAAATGATGATGATATTGTTCGAAATGGAGGATGATTAAGAATGACGGATGTTTTATGTTGATGTAAGAAATAACAGAAACAGAAGAAGGTGCGGGGACAATCAATTTGGTGCGGCGAATAGAGCTATATATTGTATGATCTTTTGTATCTTACAATAGTCCACGTAAAAAACTAACAGTCATGAACAACAAGCACGAAATAACATTGCGGAAAACGGTAGTTGCCGATTTAGAGCACCTCTTTATTTTTCAGCTTGACGAGGAGGGTGGCTATTTAGCCGCTTTTATGCCCAAAAACCATACAGATAAGCAGGCTTATCTTCAGAAATACACAAAGTTCCTCAGCGAACCGACGATTAATATGTGCACTATTCTGGTGGATAATATTATAGCAGGCAGCGTCTCCAAGTTTGAAATGGACGGCAATGCGGAGATCACCTATTGGATTGATAAGAAGTTCTGGGGAAAAGGAGTGGGCACTCAGGCACTGCGTGATTTTTTAACCCTTGAAGGGGCCAGGCCTATTTTCGGACGGGTAGCGTTTGACAACATAGGTTCTCAACGGGTACTGGAGAAATGTGGCTTTACAAAAATCGGTACCGACAGAGGGTTTGCCAATGCGCGGCAAACAGAAATAGAAGAATTCATTTATAAACTGATCTGAGAAAATACTTTTTGCAAACCGGTAGGTGGTTTCCCACCACCGGTTTGTTTGGGCAACAGATACAGGTTGCTAAACTTATCTACCATTATTTTTCCTTCCTTTCTACCCAACCTCTCCGGTTATTCCTGCCGTTTACTATTGTAAACAGACTTTTCTATGAAATATCTTCCCCTTATTTTTTTGGCGGTAATGCTGGGTATCTGCTGCGTGATCGGTTGCAGAAAGGATATGACGGAAGCGGCCCGTCAGGAGCTGGCAGCTGAAAAGGCAGCGAAGCTTGCTGCCGGACTTGATTCTGCCGGTAACCCGAAGGACACGTCCCGCCACGATTCTATTCCCCATCCGGGAGATACCACCAAACCTCATTGGCCGGTTGACAGCCCTAAAATTCCGGTCGATAGTCCCAGGCATCCGGTGGACAGCCCGAGACATCCGGTAGACACGCCGTGGCATCCACGTCCGGACAGTTCCCGGAGAAGGTAGCCTGATTACGTATATGCTATCATGTTAGAAAAAACGTATTCTGTTCTACATTTGCGCCCAAACTGATAGTAAAAACGATAGTTGCTGTATGACTGATAGTCTATGGCAACTTTTCCCGTTTTGATAACCCACATTTCCTACTGTAACGGATTGCCCTTTGGAAGATTTACAGCAATTGGTACGTGAGTGCCTGACCAATAACAGGCGGAGCCAGGAAAAATTATACCGGAAGTTCTATCCGGCACTATTCCTATTGTGCAGGAAATTCTTCAACCAGCAGGAAGAAGCGGTAGAAGTATTGAATGATGGCATGCTTCGGGTATTTACGCAACTTGATAAGTACGATGCAGATAAAGGCGAATTCTTTAACTGGGTATATACTGTTGTCAGAAATACAGCACTGGATAAAATAAGGAGCCGCAAATGGCAGTCCCATAATGAAATTGAAGATGAGATGGTGGCAACGCAAAATAATATTCTGAGCAAGTTGGCCTGGGAAGATATCTATAAACTGCTCGACGTCCTGCCTCCATCTACCAGGGCCGTATGCTCGTTATTCTATCTGGAAGGAGTACCGGTAAAAGACATCGCTGAAATGCTGCAACAGAGCCCGGGAACAGTCAAATGGCACCTCAGTGAAACCCGAACTAAACTGAAACCGATATTGGAGCAACATTACCTTAAATGATACCTGAGTGAGTGAAAGTAACCTGCATAAACACTTCCGGGACGATGGCAATGTCCCTATTCCCATACCTCCGGCCGATGACAGCTGGAAGTTGATGGAACAACGGCTCAATGAAGTGATGCCTGTAACACACCAGGCAGGTGGGCATGCCACGCCCAATTCGTCAGGTATCATCGCTAAAATGCTGCCGGCTGTTAAATATGCGGTCGCCGCAATATTTGTGTCGGGTGTAGTATTGTATAGCCTGCACCGTATCAATCGTCCTGTACCGGCGCCGGCTCCTGCGGCGCAGGACGGCCCGGCTACTACAAAAGACAGCGCAGCCCTGACAATAGACACCATGGCTGATCAAAGCAATATCATCACCATACCGGATACCAATTATACAACATCACCAATCAATGCCGGCGCAGAGGGCAATATACCACCGGTAAACGCTTCAGGTAAACCGCTGGGAAACACTTCCGGCAGCACCGCTGAGGAACAGACCGGGCATCCGTCTGTCACTAATTCGATAGCTGCTACTGTTGGTACACCGGCAACCCAAATGATAACGGATGCCAACGCAGGCCATACAACACATCCCTCAGCTACCGGTACGGCAGCAGCCAAACCTTCCGCCACGGGGAAAACAGCCGCTGCGGCCTCTGTCAACAGGAATATCCCGCATAATGCCAATACAACGAAAGCCACCAGGGGGAAACAGATGATTCCCCATGACCAGCCCACTCACCGAACTCCCGCTGGTAAAACATCAAAAACCATTAACCAGCAAAAAAATCTTTTAAAATCCGGTCGACAGCCATCTGACGGGGTACATACATCGCTTCCCGCAGACAGCCCGGAAGAAAATAATGTTGCAGTAGTAGGCCGGGAAGGTCATAACCTCCCCGAAACAGCCGCCATGCTAGAACCTGGGTTACCTGCCCGGCTGACCCTGCAACAATTACCGCTTTACAAGGTCAGTCAGCCACTGAAAGTTAGCCGTGAAACCATAGACCGCCTGGCGTCTTACCGCATGCCGCGCTCCAGGTCCTATACCCCCGGATACTGGCAGCTAATGGCACAATGGACCGTGCCGGTGCCAGCTGTCAGCAACCCTGGCTATTACAAAGGCCCCGATGGGAACACCCAGTTATACAGACTGCTAATCCCCGGCATAAGAATGCAGCGTACCTGGAGTAATGCAGCGCTAAGCCTGGACCTCAACGCCATGAGTACACAACCCTACAGGAACGAGCCTTATTATTACACCAACAATCTGGCAGGTGCTGACTGGATGACCCGCACCATCCTGCAGACATTCGGCTACAGCGCCTCACTGGCTTATCATCACCGCATCGCTGGTAATTTTTTCGGCAGTGCAGGCGTACAGGCATATTACGGACATACCGCTTCCATCCTGGAGGTAGTCCGGTCACACGATACGACAGGCGTACATACCAAAACAACTACCAGCAGCGAAAAAGACAAGGTATGGAACAGCATCAATAAGTTCCGGGGGCGTATAACCGGCGAAATATATTACGACCAAGCCAGGTGGCAGGCCGCATTACGTACGGCCGTTCCCATACAACAACCGGCGAAAGACTCCATGGGAATGGGGATGAAACCTGTCGTACAGTTCGAATTGTTACTTAGATGGAAGATCAACCGGAGAAAATAAACAATTACTTTTACCTTTTCTGTTGTATGGTTTTATGATTATATTTGGATGATACAAACGTCCCGTTTTCCCATATTGAAAAACCAGATAGTTAGCCTTATTAACCATGCTAGTCAGTAATAAACATTTTACTCCGGTTATTGGACTGGATATCCATATCGTTATTTTGTTTGGCTTTCCTGTGCCATTGCCTCATCCATATATTGGGCTGGTGATAGACCCGATGGACTATGTCCCCTTTATTGGCGCCACTACCAAGGTGAATCACGTACCGCGTGGAAAGAGTGATACCAGCGGCATGATGATTATCCTCTTCCATATCCCCATGGGAGGACCTTTTCTGCTGGCTCCCATGATTGCACATGATTCTGTGAACTTCTTCGGTAGCAAAAAGGTGAAAGTGGAAGGCAACCTGATGAGCCCTTCCGGTCATATGCTGATGACCTGCAATGATATCGGACTGCCTTTATCACTGCAGCCCGGCAAAAAGCTGAGACCTATTCCCAGTATGTACCTGCCTACTTCTTACTCCATCCCCTTGTCCTTTGGGAAGCCTGTGATGGTAGGAGGCCCTTATGTGCCCGACTGGGCGGGCGTTTTACTGAACCTGCTGATGTCTTTTGGTTTTGGCGCACTTATGAAGGGAGTAGGCAAGGCAGGTAAAAAAGCGCTGACTAAATTCAATCACGCGCTGAAAGGCAAGCTGGGCAGCAATAAGCTGAGTAAATTCCTATGTAAAAAAGGCTTTGAACCGGTAGACCTGGTGCAGGGAATTGTGATCTATGATGGGAGCGATTTTGAACTGGCAGGTCCTATCCCCCTGCAATGGGGACGCTCCTGGAATAGTGACAGTGACTTTGAAGGACTGCTCGGGCATGGCACCCACTTCAGCTACGATCTGCGCGTACAGGAGTTCGCCGAGGAAGAGGCTACCGTAGTGCTACTGGGAGATGGCCGTAGCGCGGTATTCGAGCTGCTGCCTTATACCGGCAATATTGACTATAACCGACATGAAAGAAGTACACTCACCCGTAGCGCTACGGACGAATACGAACTGCTGGACCATAACACCCGGTTATACTACCGCTTTCGCAAGCTGCATCCCGCAGACTCACAGTACAGGCTATACGCTGTTTCAGATGAGATTGGTTTTATGATCAGTTTCCATTACAACGGCCAGGGACATTTGTTGCGGGTGATAGACAGCATAGGTCGCCATTTGCATATCAACAGTGATGAAAACGGACGTATGCTGGCCGTTATCATTAAACACAGGGGAGAGCAGCAGCAGCTTGTACAATATAACTACAATGATACAGGTGATCTCTGTGAGCTGACAGACGCGCTCGGACAAACCACCCGTATCCGCTATTATCAACATAAAATGATCGCCAAGACAGACCGCAACGGCCAGTCATTTTATTGGGAATATGACAACAAAGGCCGCTGTACGCATACATGGGGTGATGGCGGACTGCTGGAAGGACGGATCGCTTATTATCCCAAAGAAGGGTATAACCTGGTGACCAATTCCCTGGGACAAACCACCACCTACTATTATACGCCTGATTTTGTCGTTACTCAGATAAAAGATCCATTGGGCTACTCCAGATTTCTGGAGTATACCGGGGATGTTGAAATATATCGGGAAATTGATGAAGCTGCTAACGTGAATGGATATACGTATGATGAACGGGGCAACTGTACCAGCCTTGTTCAGCCTGATGGGAGCAGCACCAGTTTCTGTTATGATAAGGAAGACCGCATCACACTGGTGACTGATCCGCAGGGCAACAGCCGAACTTATATCTACTATAGCAAAGAACAATATAAGGGATTGTTACATACCATCACGGAAGCAGACGGCCGCATCTCTATCTTCCGCTACAATGCACAGAACCGCCTGAGTAAAATTGAAGATGAGCAGGGACGTATTACAAGTATGGAGTATGACGACGATGGCAACCTCTCTGTACTGACACTGCCGGATGGAGGAAGTGCGCGCTGGCAATATGATGCCTTGGGAAAAGTACAGCAATCCATCAATCCGCTCGGGCAACAGCAACAGTTCCGCTATGATGCCCTGGGCAGAGCAACAGAGGTGGAATTGCCGGATGGGAACCTTATTCAGCTGCAATACAACGCCTATGAAGAGGTGGTACAGATCCGGGATAAACATCACCAGGTAAAATTTGATTACACCCCGTTGGGCAGCCTGAAAATGCGGGAAGAAAATGGAGCGAAAGTTCATTTTGTATATAACAGGGAAGAACAGCTGACCGGCCTTGTAAACGAACAGGGGGAGATGTACCAGTTTGCCCGGGATGGCAGAGGAGATATTATCCAGGAAACCGGTTTCGAGGGGCAGGTCCGCCGGTATCAGCGGGATGAGACCGGCAAGGTGCTGAAGGTGTACCGCCCCGGTAAACGGTGGACAGAATATCAATATGATTACAACGGAAGACTAACCTATGCTGCCCATAGCGACGGTACCTGGCAATCGTATAGCTTTGACCGTAGCGGACAACTGATAGAGGCCGCCAATGACCACAACACGGTGAAATGGCAGCGTGATACGATGGGGAGGGTATTGCAGGAATGGCAGGATGGCTACACTGTCACCAATATCTATGACCGTGATGGTCGTCGGACCGGGCTGCAAAGCAGCCTGGGCGCCAATATCCGGCTGCAACGTAATCCAACCGGTGAAGTGGCCGCCATACAAGTCCATGCTGCCGGCATGGATACCCCCTGGACGGCGCAGTTTCAGCGCAACCTGCTGGGACTGGAAATAGAGCGCAGCCTGCCTGGTGGCGTAAAAAGCAGCTGGACCTACGACAAGGCCGGCATGCCTGAAAGCCACCTCGTCACCGCCAGAGAAAATGATACCTATAAACGGCACTACCGCTGGGATGCCAACCGGCGCCTCCGACAGCTGGTCAACGGTATCAGCAACGGCATGGTGAAGTTTAGTCACGATGAGCTGGGGAGACTGGCATGGGCACAATATGAGGATGGACAATATGATTATCGTTTACCCGATAAAGTGGGAAACCTGTACCGCACACCATCCCGCAAGGACCGTAAATACAGCACTGGCGGCCAGCTGCTGGAATCTGACAAGGCTCGCTTCACCTACGATGAGGAAGGTAACCTGCTCCAGAAAATAATCGCCCCGGACGCCGTATGGACCTACGAATGGTATGGCAACGGTCAACTCAAACAGGTGACCCGCCCGGATGGTAAAATAGTGGCGTTCCGCTATGATGCGGTGGGACGTCGTACTGAGAAGCAGTATGGCCACCAGTTGACCCGCTTCGTCTGGGATGGGAATGTTCTCCTGCATGAATGGCAATATCCGGCTAAAGACAGGCCGGAGGTGACCGTTACTGAATTGGGTGACCTGAAACAGAGCCACCCGGAACCAGTGCCTGCCGAAACGCTTGTCTCCTGGATATTTGAGGAAGGAACATTTGCCCCATTGGCGAGAATAAGCCAGGGAAAACAATATTCCATCATCGCCGACCACCTGGGCACTCCCTGTGAAGCATATGACGAAAAGGGTGAAAAGGTTTGGGCGGTCGAGTTGGATATTTATGGTAAGGTACGTAAGTTAGCAGGAGACCGATCACTGATACCATTCCGGTATCCGGGACAATATGAAGACATTGAAACCGGATTGTATTATAACCGCTTCCGCTACTATAGCCCGGAAGAAGGAATGTATCTCAGTCAGGACCCGTCGCGCCTGAAAGGCGGTATGCTGCTATACGCCTACGTATCAGACCCTAATGTCTTCGTAGACATATTCGGATTGATTCAGGAGGTGATCCGTACCATGAGCGAAGGGGAAAAAGATCTGACCATCGATAACAAAGGATTGGTACGAGGTCCGAATAATTCCAGAGGTGCTAAATGGGTATCCATTGGAGACACCTTTGATACCGCCAAAAAATCTGATTATAAAGTAGTTTTCCATACAGATGACAGTGTAAAAGATTTCCTGGCCACAGATACGTTGGATTATGAAGAAATGGTAGGAGGAGAAAGCAAGCATACTGATAAAATTTTAGTGAAAAGCAATGAACGCGGTGCCTATGGTATTGGCGTTGACAGGATGGAGGACTTTAATAAAAAGATCCAGAAAATAGAAGTGTTCAAAAAAGAAAAAGGGAAGTGGAAAAAAGTGAAGGAAATCAAGTGTAAGTAAAAATACTATATGAAGGTCAATATCATAGAATTACTCTCCTGGCGCGACAGAAGAGCGGTCGGTCAGGGAGGGGAATTGTTGTCAGCAGATGGACTGTTCATCAACAAACGGCATCAGGGAGCATTCGGACTCTGTTTTGCCGATACACCGGAAATAGCCGTTGATGAATTTATTACGCCTGAACGCTACCAGGAAGCCACTGCCTTTACAGGAAATGAAGCTACAGAAGATTATTTTTTTCTGGCAGAAATACTGTTGAATATATTCTGGTACCAAAAAAAGAAACAGGTGGTCAACCAACGCCTGAAATTATTTTGCCTGAAGCAAATTATTTTTCAGCAACAGCATGATGCCATGCAGCTGCCAAGGTTGTTTCATTTTCTGCTGTTCTTTCATCCCTGTTCAGAAGATTATATAGAACGCTTCTCTTTAGACAAAGACGGTTTTTTATACAAAGGCGCACTGGTCGATCTTCCTTCCATCATAGCAACACTGTTCGATCATTTTATCAGTCATGGAAGTCAATCTCCGTCTTCTGATGATTTCAGTAAGGAACATTTATCTATCAGCAAGGCATTGGTGCTGGATACACTGAAATTGATGTTGTCTCACAGAACACAGGTAACCTATGAGGTGCCCGGAACAGGAGCCTCAACACCCCTGGCAACTATCTTTTCGCAACCACAGGCCTTTTTTGATCTTTACCATAACAAAAGAGCTGAATTCTTTCGCTTGTTGAAGGAAAGTTTACCCTTGTATTTCGTCAGAAGTTGGGATGATGATCCGGATGCACTGGCCTCTTCATACTATGGTACTACCAAAAAGGATAGCATCGAAGCTTATTTCAACAGACAGGCCCGCGTTATTCGACGAAAGAAATACCTGACGGAGTTTTTTGTGGACATGTATATTTTTTATGTTCTCAGTCATCCGGATGGAGTCAGGACCATGTTGGATGTTGTTGAGGAAGGAGATGTTTTCCGTCAACAACTACTGACGGTACTTTTCTCCCATCCTTTTTTTAATGCTGATGCCAGGGTGGAGTTAATTAAATCAGGAGTGTACAAGCAGCTGCCGGAGGGCCATTGGAAAGACCAAATCAATAAAATGGCTGCCAATATGTAAGTCGGTGCTGCGCCGTTCCAGCCGCTGTGCCAGATGGCGGTGCCATGATGCAGTCCTGAAATAAGAAGCATTATACCCGTATAATGCTTCTTATTTTTTATGTAGAGAGATTATTGTAAATACTGCTGTGTGTTGATGATGTCGGCATAAAAGAACGCAAGCCCGGCCATCATGGCGCGTTGTACTTCAGCTGCCGGTACTTGCTGCTGATCAACTTCCAGGTCCCTGGTGGCGCATGCATCGGCTACTACGGTGCAATGAAACCCAAAGTCTTTGGCAGCCCGGGTGGTGGCGTCTACGCAGGCATGGGTCATCATGCCGGTGATGATCAAATCGGTAACACCGATCTGCTGCAGATGATGCAGCAGTGTTGTTTCCCGGAAGCTGTTGGGATAATGTTTGGTGATGATCGTTTCTCCTGCCAGCGGCTGTACGGAAGGATGTATCTCCGCGCCGGGCGTATTGGTGACCAGGAAACCGGCATCTGCCTGATGTTTGATGTAGATGACAGGAATACCTTCTTTGCGGCATTTGTCCAGTATCTGCCGGATATTGGCTGTGGCGGCATCTGGGCCGGACAACTCCATTTTCCCGCCTTTGAAATAATCCTGTTGTACGTCGATGATGAGGAGCGCTTGTTTTTTCATGTTTGTTTTTTTGTTTGGACCTTCCGCAAATATGTTTCCGGCAAGCAACAGTAAAATGATTGCCAGTACGGATACCCCGAGGGGACGCATGTTCATGGGATGATGTTTAAAATGATGAAAGAGAAGTAAAGCGCTTTACAGGACAAAGGTGAGGATAATAAAAAAAACGCCACTTGACCTAGGTCAAGTGGCGGACTAAATTTCAGGAATGACGTTTTGATTTAAGCATGCGGCTGAAGAACGCCGGCGTTACGCCAATAAAGGAGGCAATCTGTTGCTGGCTGAAAGCGCCTGCAATCCGATGATAGCGCCGGAGAAACTGCTCATACCGCTCCACTGCCGGAAGGCTCAGGATATCCGTTATGCGCTGCTGGCTGACGGCAAATGCCCGTTCGGTAAGTATCCGGAAATATTGCTCGAAACGGGGTATCCTGGAAAATAACATTTCCCGTTTTTCTTTCGTCAACAGCAGGACGGTGGTGGGTTCCACGGCTTCGATGAATAGCTCTGACGGCGTATCAAAAACAAGGCTCTGGTAATCGGCTACCCACCAATCGGCTATCGCAATGGTAAGAATATGTTCATTCCCTTTCTGATCGGGCAGGTAACTTTTAACACACCCGCTGACGATAAACGCCAACTGGTTACAGACACTGCCTTCCCGGAGCAGGTATTCTTTTTTGTGGTACTGCCGCTCCTGTAAAAGTGAACAAAAGAAAAGCTGTTCCGCTTCGGAAAGGGGAATATGTTTCGTTACGTTCTGCAGGATGGGCTCGTATCCGGTTATCATGCTGTCACCAAAGTAAGCGCTAAGGTAAGTTTTTCAGCCCTTCGTTCCTCATGCCTGCCGGCATTGCGCCCTGGGCGCAACAGGATACTTGCGTGTCCTGCCCCATACCACCAGACCGGCCAGTAAGATCACTGCCATGTTGAAGCCCGTTACGGACGCTTCTCCCCGGGATATATGGAACAGGGTGGCCAATACCATCAGTATGATGATGCCAATAGCGGCCCATACGGTCAGTATCGGTTTGATACGGAGCAATGATGGCAGCAGTAAACCCAGGCCACCTGCCAGGTCTACGATGCCAAGCAGCCGCACATATACGGCAGGCACCTGCCCTGTCCAGGGATATAAGGCTGCTAATTTATCAATGGGATATCCCAGCTTCATCACTCCCGACATAATGAACAGCGCGGCTAACAGTAATTGCACTGCCCACAGCAGGATGTTAAGTACAGACTTTCGTTGTTGCATAAAACTGATTTTTGATGCGATAAAATTAGACTAGCTTTACTATAAAAAGGTAAGTACTATACTGTTGTATAGCCCTATACTACAGTATAGCAGCTCTTCAATCGACCGCATATGAAAAAGCCGTTTGGTGCCTGGGTGGACTTCCGTTTGTCGCCGCAGGACTGCCCTAAAGAATACATGCTCGCCTTAAATGATGCGCTGAACGTGCTGACCGGAAAATGGAAGTTGCACGTGATAGGCGCATTAACGACCGGGAAAAAACGCTTCAGCGAAATTGAACGTTTCATCCCGGAAATTAATCCGCGGATGTTGTCTAAAGAACTGAAGGAACTGGAAGTGAATGGCATCGTGTCCCGCACGGTACAGGATACATCTCCGGCTATAGTGGAGTATGAACTGACGAAATCAGGAAAGGAAATCAAACCTGTCTTTGATGCGATGATCACATGGGGGCTGGAGCACCGGCAGAGTAACATCAGGAACGGTGGAAAATAGCCACCCTGCCCGTTTTTTTAAACAAGATAAGAATGTTTGTTGTAACATTTAGCGACGTGCTCCCGTTCTATGGATAAATCCACACGCATGAAGAACAACATTTACCCCCTTATTCTGTTGCTGACCTGTGTCTTGTTTGTAGCCTGTAAAAAAGACAAAATAGAACACAAAGGAGACTTCCAGCGAAGCTATAATGCATGGCTCGATTTTAAAAATGCCACCGGCAATACCTACCGTTACAAAACCACTGCCGGCTCCTGGACTGGCTATGGCGACGAAATGACCGTCACGGTTAAAGATGGTAAAATCGTTCATCGTTCTTACGTGGCTAAACATTACGATCGTAACAATCCGCCGCAAATCGTGATAGACGCTACATGGGAAGAAGATGAGACAACCCTTAATACACACACGGACATGCCCGGGTCCATGACGCTGGATGAAATATATGAGAAGGCGCGGTACGAATGGCTGATAAAAAGAGATGATGCCTCGGTGTACTTCGAAGCCAATAACAATGGCATGATTTCCAATTGTGGATATGTGCCGAAGGGCTGTATGGATGACTGTTTTATCGGTATTTCGATCCCGCTTATTGAAAAGATATAACATTGCGCCCCCCGGAACTTTCCAGGGATTCTTCCAATGTTCATCAGCAATTTTTTTGATCTGTCCGTCATAAATCTCTCGGGATTTGTGACCGCCTTTCGTACCTTTCGTCCTTTAAAACGGACATCCATGAGTAACTTTTCAGACATCGGTTTTGATGTAAATACAGAAGAAGAATTTCAGGATTTACTGGAGAAGACATATCATGAAAGCACCCTCATCAGGGTGCAGGAAGGGGCTTATGCAGTATACGCAGACGAGTCAGGAGCGGAGCTTTGGATACAGCTCAATAATCAACAGGAATGTATCGGCGCTAACCCGCACTATAAAGGAAAAAGCCGTAGAAAAGTATGCCTGACCGCTACGGTGGAAAGACCGGAGAACCCACTGGATGGCGGATTTTACGCCTGGGCTGCCCCGTCAGAAAAACAGAATCCGCAAAGCGGCCTCTATCCCTTTGTATTTGATGTGCCTGATTTCAGAATACCGGAGCCGTTCTCCTTCCCGGCAGATGTGGAAATCCAGCTGACAGCCTTTGCACAGGACGTACAGCGATACGAAAATGAGGCGGCTTTTGATGCTGCGCAAACGAAGGAACCCAAGTTTTCCGTACAATCATTTATTCCAAGCGGACTGTTTTCTTCTTCGGAAGAAGATAAGCCTGCTACGCCGGAAGCATTCGGTTTTTTTACGGGTGTCATTAAACAGGTGGAAGCCAGGCAGAATACGCTGACGCAACAAATATTCTATGTCCTTCTCGTGGACACCCTGGGCGGAGAAATAGATGTAGTGGCAGATGCCGGCTTCTTTGAAAAAGCACCCGTGGTCAATGAAATTATCCAGGTGGAATGTTGGTTGTCCGGTCAGGTAATTAATCCTGCACCATGAACATCCCCGAAAATAAACAACGCCTATTAACACAAATAACGGCCGCTCTGCAGCCTGTCGAAGGAGTTGCCGCAGTGGTGCTGGGAGGCTCGTATGCGGCCGGAATGGCATCAGATCAGTCCGATCTGGATATTGGTATTTATTATCATGCAGATAAACCGTTTAAGGTAGATGATATTAAAACAGTAGTGGCGAAATATACCGTCAGTCCCGCTACGGTGACTGGCTTCTACGAATGGGGCCCCTGGGTGAACGGAGGCGCATGGATGATGACGGAACAGGGCAAGGTGGATTTTCTGTACCGGAATATAGATCAGGTGCAGCAGACTATTGACAATGCGCTGCAGGGAGAATGGGAGAATCATTATGAGCAACAACCTCCTTATGGTTTCTCTTCTGTCATTTACCTGGCAGAGGTGAGTGTCTGTCAGCCTTTATATGATCCGGCCGGTGTGTTGGCCACCTGGAAAAAAACGGTGTCCGTTTATCCGCAGCCACTAAAGGAAACGATTATACGGCAATCGCTGTGGTCGGCGGATTTCACCCTCTGGCAGGCAGCAGGATTTGCAGAAAAGCAGGATGTGTATAACACCATTGGCTGTTTGGCCAGGGCGGTGAAAAACATCATGGCTGCGTTGTTTGCCGTCAATGAACGTTATCCGCTGGGAGACAAAAGAGTGATGGAGCAGCTGCAGTGCGCCGCCAAAGTGCCGGCTGGCCTGCGGGAAAAGGTGGACGCGATATTATGTACGTCCCTTGGCACTTTGCCGCAAAACGTAGCGCAACTGAAGGCGCTGCATCAGGAAGTGGTACTGCTGTCGGATGGATTGTATAAACCATTATATCAGCTATAACTGATACGGGAAAGGCAGCCGGTGAGGCTGCCTTTTTTATGATTGAGGAGAGGATGACACGTGATGACGGGGCACCCGGTAATTCAGTGCCGCTGTAGTGCCGGCGGTGACGTCGATGGCCACGCCGGTGATTTTGCTGGCCATATCGGAAGCCAGGAACACGGCGGTCTGCGCGATGTCTGCCATCAGGGGCAGTTGCTTCAGCATAGTATCGGCTTCCATTTTTTCCAATGCGTCTTTTACCATTTCAGGAGCACTCTCCATGGCGCGTTTAAATACCCTGGAATCCGGTGAGCCGCCGGAACGGATAGTCAGTACCCTGATACCGTAAGTGCCCAGTTCGGAAGCGAGATTAGTGGAGAGGCTTTCGGTGGCACGGCAGGCGGCGGCAAAGCCGCCGGTGAGTGGATACCCGATTCCTCCGGGGGTAGCGGTGAGGAAAAGAATAACGCCCGATCCCTGGCCTTTCATGACCTGCCCGGCTGCTTTGGCTGTCAGGAAGCGGGTTTGCAGGGAACGGGTGACGGGTGTTACATAATCGTCTACGGAAAGCTCGATGAGCGGAACACCCTGAATAACGTCTACTCCCACGGCATTAAAGGAGATGTCTACGGTGCCGTATTGTTGTTTTACGGTATTGATGTGTTGTGTAACGGCCTCTTCGTTGAAAGCGTCCACTTCGGCGATTTCGGCTTGTCCGCCGGCAGCTTTTATACTGTCTGCTGTTTGTTGAACAGATGCCATTCGGTGCCCGGTTAGGAACACACGTGCGCCGGCTTGTGCCAGCGCTTCCGCTACGGCGCTGCCGAGTGAACCGCCGGCGCCGTAAACAATTGCATTTCTGTGCTGCAGTAACATAGCATGGAAGATTTATAATGTTAGCGATATTCAGTTACACCAGTAATTTTTCATACAGCAACAGTTCCTCTCCATTATACATGATCGTTTCACTGAAGTGGAGGCCCAGCTTTTCCAGCAGGTGGATAGAGCGCCTGTTTTCCGGCAAAGTGGTGGCGAGGATATGCGTGTGGGCCTTGTCTGTTTTTACTGCTTCCAGCAGGGCGGACGCTGCTTCGAAAGCGTATCCCTGACTGGCATGTTCAGGCAGAAAAGCAAACCCGATATCGTGGTGTGGCAAATAAGTCCGCTTGATAAGGGTTACAATGCCCATTGGCTGATGGTCCTGCTGCCGGAAAACAACCCTGAAATCAGTATCAGGATTGTCAATCACCCGCTGTATATAACCAATGGCGTCGTTGATATGATGAACATGCCGGTCGCCGATAAACTGTTTCCAGGCAGGGGTGTTTACCAGTACAAAAATAAAGGCAGCTTCATGGGTGGTGATGGGTTCTATGAATAGCCGTTCTGTTTGCAATGTCTCCATCGTGAGAATGCTGTTTCAACGAACTTACAATTTTTAAGGAAAATCGTAAAAAGGATTACATGAGAAGTAGACACCAGGAGCTTATTAATGGTCCGTTATATTGGAATGAAAAGGTCCGTGCCAAAGCACGGACCTTTTTTATGATCAGTTGATGGCCTGAAAATCAATGGTAGCAGGCTTCTCGGTGTTTTCTTTTTCCGGGTGCACCACTACTTCTATGGGTGCTTCCTCCCTGAATCGGGGCATACTGATAGGCACACCGGCAAACAGGCATAAGCACATGGCCGCGAGCATACAGTACGCAACGATCCGTAATACCCGGAATACGGGTTGCAGACGTTTCATGTTGTAATGTTTACATCAAAAAATAACTGAATAAAAAAATAACTAAATGAATAGTGCGTCCGCCGGAAGGGGGTCAGGGAATATTTTAGGCTGCGGGAGATGACGGATTGTTTCAAAGCACTGGCGTGTTTCCGCCGCGCAACGAAGCGCCAGGCTGGTTTGTTGTTCGGTGAAAGCCAGTACATAAGCGACCGGTGGCCTGTACGAACAGGAAGGGATACATGCGGCCAAAGCCCGGAAATACCCGATACTCTTTCCTTTACAGCAGCGGGCCTGGTAAACAAGTTCATCCTGCACGGAAGGCCGGTCGCAATTGTTACCTTCCAACGGCAGGTAAAAGGCCGTACTGCACAGCAATAACATCGCTACCAGCCAACAGGGCAGGTTTTTTCTGGTAGTAGTAATGGTAGTTGCCGGTATCATCTTCCAAAGATAAAAAAACAGGATGAAGGAATATCTCATCCATAAAAAAGGGCGTCTGTGAAAAGACACCCTGCTGTTTTATTAACTTCTAACATACCTGCGTTCAATATTTAACGCAATATCGTTGTTCGCTCTATGGTTGTTGACAAGGTTGACGATTGACTATGAAATCATCAACACTGCAAAATAATGGACAATCGGTCAGTTATCAGCACACTTTTATACAGCCGGTCATATTCAGTGTCGGATAACTGACAGGCACTATAACCACTATAGTGCCATTTTCCAGTTCTGTTGATTGTCAGGTAGTTACATTGGAGCGAAAACATTGGTACGTTCGGTTTTGATACAGTCATCTGTCCGGTTTTATAATGCCTACACTCTTACCACGGCAATCAGCGCTGCCAGTAGGGTGAGGCCTGTCAACCAGTAGTAGGCATGCCTGGTAAACGGTTTATCGGCAAAGAGGCCGTTCAGCACCGCGATCACCAGGAATATCAGCAGCTTCGGCACTACTTTGTAGTAGTTGATGGCCGGGTATTTCAGCGCTGCAAGTCCGATGCCGGTCAGCAGGATAACGATGCCCAGTATCATACCGGTTTTGTTGCGTGGCGCGGTGATGTCTTTCCATAAAGAAGCCAGGATAAAGATATAGCCGGCAAAGGCAGCGAAGTGTAATAGCAACAGGATGTTGAAAAGCAGCATGGATCAGGATTTAGCGGTGGTGCGGATATAATAAAAGCCCAGTATTAGTGACAATGCCACGGCGATGGCATGCGGGTACAGGCGGGCGGTCACATAGTCGGGGTGGCTCATCACAACGGAGAAGTCAACCATTGGAATGATACTGCCGGCCAGCAAAAGGAAACCGGCAGCCCGGAATTCACGCATCAGCAGCAACAATACGATCGCTGCGCCGGTAAATAGGTCCCGGACGCCTTTGATGTAATGAAAGGAATAGTCGCCACCGGTAGAAGTATGAATTCCAAAGGCGGTTTCGGCGGTCATCGGCACCAGCAGAAAACGCGCGCCGATAAAGATCAGCAGCAGGCCGGTGAGCAAAGTCAGGTAGTAAGATAACTGTTTCATATACTTTGTTTGGATTGATGAAACAAAGCTATGACGACGTTAAAACCTGTTCGTTCACCTGGGTTAATAAATCTGCCGGGAAGCCATTCTTTTCCGGATACGGCTCAGGGATGGTGGTTTAACACCCACAAATGAGGACACATAATATTGCGGGATGCGCTGCTGCAGGTCGGGATAGTCTTCCTGGAACCGCAGGTACCGCTGCTCCGGCGAGTCTGCATACAACGATGCTATTTTTTTGATGGCATGAACGTAGAGCTGTTCACATGCCAGCCTGCCAAACCGTTCTCCGTGTTTTATGCTGCTGTACAGGCGTTGCAGGTCTTCATGGGAGATGAGCAGCACTTCACTGTCTTCCATAAACTGAATGTTGCTGGCAGACGGGGAGTGATCAAGGAAGCTGCTGTAGTTGCAGAAAAAATCATTTTCCCTGCCGAAGTCATAAATCTGTTCTTCCCCGTTGGTGTTGGTGGCATAGTAGCGTATCAGTCCATGGTTGATGAAGCCTACGGCCCTGCACACCTGGCCTTCCCGCAGAAAATAGTCTTCCCTGTTATATCGTTTCAACTGAAAAAGGGAGGCGACGAATTCCTTTTCGGCCGCGTCCAGCGGGATGATGTTTTCGATAGCGTAAATAACCTGTTGATACATGCCTTAAAGTTAAGAATGTTATCATGTTTGCAGTTAATTTCCTGTTGACATGGAAAACATTTCTATATTACTTTTTATGTACTTTTAGGTAGATGAAAACCGCAGATACCCATATCAGGTACGAACTCATTCCGGCGCCTGCCTGCCTGCAGGCCTATATCCGCTATTTCTGGACGCTGGAAGGAGATGATCCGCAGGCGTTGGCCAAAGCCTTTGGCTCGCTGGTGGATGGCTGTCCGGGGTTAATTTTCCAACGTCCGGATGTGGGCGCTTTTGTCCGGGAAAGTAAAAAACTGCCTGAGATGTTTCTCTACGGCCAAACCACGAAGAACGTGGAAATAGCCTCCCTGGGCACCTCCAAAGCTACCGGTGTGATCTTTCAGCCCAATGGCCTGAAATCGGTTTTCGGCATGAATGCCGGGGAACTGACCAACGATTGTGTAGACGTGCAGCTGTTGCCCGGAAACAACTACCTGCCGGAACAACTGGCCGATGCGGGGGCCGCCGGCACCCAGGTGGAGGTCCTTTCTGCCTGGCTGCATAAACGCATCACCGGTAATCCGGCCGCTATAGACCCGCAGGTGGACTATGCCGTGAGGCAGATAGCCAATTCCAATGGTAACATCTCCCTCCGCGATCTACAGGAGAAGCTGCAACTGACCGAACGCACCTTCGAACGCCGCTTTAAAGAACAGGTGGGCATCACCCCCAAATTATTCTCCCGGATATGCCAGTATCAGGCATCCCTGCATCAACTGAAAAGCAACGACTACAACAAGCTGTCAGATATCGCCTTTGAAAACGACTATGCCGATCAATCCCACTTTATCCGTTCCTTCAGGGAATTTACCGGCTGCTCACCCTATCAGTTCCAAAAGCTGCTCGACGAAGCCGGAGAAGAAATTATGCTGATTAAATAACCCATGTCGGTTTTGTTCAATTTTAAAAATACTGTCCGCCCTAGCTTTGGGGTATAAATAATCCATCCCATGAACGCAAAACAAATTGTATTAATACTCGCCGTACTGACCACTGGCCTGCTGACCGGCATATTTTTCGGATTCGAGGTCGCCATCAACCCGGCATTTGCCCGGCTGGACGATGCCCAATATATCATCGCTATGCAGGCCATCAACGATGTGATCGTGAACCCGGTGTTCATCTTCGTATTTCTCGGAGCAGCCGTGCTCCTGCCGGTGGCCGCTTTTCAGCAACAGGGCCGGAGGAAAAGCCTGTTGTGGGTTGCTGCCGCTTTATACATCATCGGTGTGCTGGCCATCACGTCTGTTTGTAACGTGCCGCTGAACGATGCCCTCGCGAAAGTACAGGTGGCCGGCGCTTCCGCGCAACAGCTGAAAACCGCCAGGGAGGGCTTTGCCGAGCCATGGAACAGGTGGCATACCATCCGCACCATTGCCGGTATTGTGGCTACCATAATAGCCATCGCAGCCTGTCTGCAAAAAGATGCTGGTAAAAAGGGCGCTTAAGGAATTTTTTTTCGAAGAGTTTGGTTTTGTGAAATTTATGCCTACATTTGCATCCCGATTTGCCGGAAACGGTATCTGTCGGATACGGGGCGTAGCGTAGCCCGGTTATCGCGCCTGCTTTGGGAGCAGGAGGTCGCAAGTTCGAATCTTGCCGCCCCGACATTAAAGGACAAGCCAAATTTATTTTGGCTTGTCCTTTTTTATTTCCGCCTGAATTGCTGTATAGCTGCGGTTTGATAGATACACTCCGGCCTTAAAAGAATGGCCATCCCAGTCCTTAATGTTTATACCGTTATGAGAAAGCCCGCTTAGGTTGGCTTTCAATTTTTCAACCTTGCGACTGTAGAACGAGGGCTATATTCACAATGCTCTTTTTTATTCTTTAACTGCCGACTTGGGTTAATTGTTATCGTTAAGGTGGTAGTATTTACTTAATTTGTATACGAAAATACAGCGCGTATGACAACACAGGAATTCATTGCCGCAGCATTTCTCGAAGATGTGGGTATCGGTGATTACTCTACACTGGCATCTATACCAGCCGATGCGAAAGGTAAGGCGGTACTTAAAATAAAGGATGAAGGCATACTGGCAGGCATGCAGTTGGCACAGGATATTTTCCATCATCTGGAAGAAGATGCAAAATTCACTGTCTATAAAAAAGATGGCGATGCTGTAAATAATGGCGAAACCGCGTTTACCGTTGAAGCCAGCGTGCATACCATCTTAAAAGCAGAAAGACTGGTGCTTAACTGTATGCAGCGCATGAGTGGCATCGCAACGCTTACCCATAAGTACGCCGATAAAATAAAAGGCTACAAAACCAAAATACTCGATACCCGCAAAACCACGCCGCTGTTCCGCGAATACGAAAAGCAGGCGGTACGCATTGGCGGCGGTTACAACCTTCGCATGGGCTTGTACGATATGATCATGCTGAAGGACAACCATATCGATTTTTGTGGCGGCATAGAGCAGGCCATACAGAAAACCAACGAGTACCTGGCGACCAATAACCTCAACCTGAAAATAGAGATCGAGACCCGTAACCTCGATGATGTGCGCCGTGTGCTTGCTGTGGGGAATGTACACCGTATCATGCTCGATAACTGCTCGCCGGAACTATTGGAAGAAGCAATTGAGCTGATTGGCGGTAAGTATGAGACCGAGGCGTCCGGCGGTATCAATCTCGATAATATTATTTCATATGCCCGTACTGGTGTTGATTACGTCTCATGCGGGGCTATCACCAATCAGGCTGTGAGCATGGACCTTAGCTTAAAAGCACACAAAATATAGAGCAGGTGTTATCGCTGTTGTTATTATCTCGCGGTCACTGGCCCTGATACGGATATCTTTCTTATGACCATGTCCGGACTACGGCCTACAATAACCCTTTCATCCTCCCATGTCTCTTTTTGAAGCCTGCTTCTCTCAATAGTCTCGCGACCTTGGACAGAGCCTGGTTAGATTGCGACTGTTGTGGATATGAGACAGGGGGGGCACTGTGAATTATCTGGCTTACTCAACCCGATGCCTCCTTTTTTTTCTGTTAGTCAGGTGTCCGAACAAAATAGGGCAAAAGCTTCCTTTGGGACAGCCTCTTTTTGTGTCCGCTATCTCTATAATATACTGAAATTAAATTTCAGCAAAAAATGTTATTCCTGTTTGTTTAATCGACTGATCACCTACATTTGTAACTATAAACGGACCCCTTTAATTTATTCAAACCTCAAAAATTTTATACCTCAAATAACTCGGCATTACTCGAAAGCCCCTTGCACATACGTACGCTGCTTCCTCACTCATTTTTTAAATAATCATTTAAAACTTAAACGAAATGCAAAGCGTAGAAAAAAAAGCCCCCGAAAAAAAAGCCCCCTCCTCTACATCGGGGTTTCAGTTCAGGACACCGGCAGACATTCAGGATTTTGCAGGTGACCCGTCTAAACAAAACATGATGAACAGTTTGTGGAGTAACAACCTGGACGGCTTCATACAACAAGGCATGTTAAATAATCCATGGAACACGATTAACACACCTCCTACAACAAATTATTACAATCCCATCGACAACAATCCGCCAAGCCAGGCCGCCAATATTCAATGGCTGGCTTTCCCGGGAAGGTTGGAATACAATTTCCCCAATGCCACACAAGACCAGTTGTACCAGATGGCAGATACCGGATCAATGCCCGGCCAGATATCGAATGATCCCTGTGGCACAGGACAGAACGTCGCCTATTTCCCTTACGGCCCCAGAGGCTGGCAGGATGAATATTGTGAATGGGCCGTTACCCGGAATGCCGCGGGAAAAATCACACGGATTGATTTCACCTGCGAAAACCCGGAATACTGGAATACCCTATGGATGGTAGATCCTAACAAGGTGTTGGAACTGTATCGGTCTATCCTGGATAAACCTCAGATCACGCTGGAAGACTTGTCTGTGCCCGGTATCGTGAACCCTATCACCAATCAGCCGGTATACAATCCACTGAACAAATGGAACGCGGGACCGGTATCAAATGCCACCACCGGCGGCGCTATCCATCTGACCAGTACGCCCAATACCATACAAACGGAAATAGGCCTGGCCACCACCTCCGGCATTCAGCGCTTTAATCCGCCTCCTCCTCCGCCCACTACCAATACCATGTGGCCATCCGCACAATTCAACAATTTGATTTGTGTGGGCCAGTTCGGTCAGCGGTACCGCAACAGCGACCCTAATATCGGCGGCACGGTGAATAATTTCGTGACACAAGGCTTTATGGTGACCCTGGCGGATCCTCCGGGGCTCTATATTCAAATGCCGAATTTCTCTGCCTACAAAACGCCAGACGGCACCGATCCGTCCACCTTCTGGACAATTAAACGCGGCAGCAAAACATTGACTGACCAGTCTGGTAATCCGCTGCCCGGCAATTTTATCCTGCATGCGGTGTATGAAGTGCCGGCCAGTAAGGGTTATACCGTAAGCGATATCACTATTTCCAATCAGCCCATCAACTGGGGATCTCAGGTGGCGTATACCTTCAAAATGCAAATTGTAGCGAGCGCTTACCAGGGCACTACGCCACAAGGCTATGAACCGGTTGACGACACTCCTCCGGACCAGACATTTGCACAACCGCTGCAGCTCTTTTACCAGGACTATTTTGATACGTTGTATAACATCAATGTTCCCAATCCGGTTAATCACCCCATTCCTTTATTAAGCAATAGCACTTATGTGCCGTCGTACATTAACGTTGGCACTACGGCCGCCAGCATGGTAATAGTGGTGGGCACATGCACGGCAAAGGCGAACCAGCCGTCCACCTGGCCATCGGTTACTTTCGATGATCCCAATATTACCGCAAAGGTGACCGCTGTAAAAGAGAATATTACCTACGCTATACCGGGCAATAGCCAGCCCAGCACCAATACGGCGGTATACATGACAGTTACTGTTGGCGCCAATGCAACGCCCGGGCAACATGGCGTGTATGTTACCAATGCCGGGCAACAACAAAAGCCTGCAATGCCTGCACTGTTTATGGTATCTCCTGTAACCGTACAGGCCAATATTGCATGGCAGAATACCGGCGTGGTGCTCACTGCCGCCAATAAGGCTACTATAAAATATGCATCGGGCCTGTGGACAGCCAATCCGCAGGACAATGGCGGCCAGTTGTACAATGCGGCCGGCAATCCTGTCTTCATCGCCGCCAAACAAGGCTACACCATGCCCGGACAGGATGAAGGCGCGCTCATCGGCAGAGTGGGCAATACCGTTTTCCTGGTTGGCATGGGCGCTACCGTTCCCTCCGGTCTCAGCGGCGAGATACAATTATGCATCAATGATGACCTGAACGGGCTATATGGCGCCGGATTAACGGACAACATAGGGTCTGTCACTGTCTCCATCTCCGTGAGCTGATGTAGAGACTAACCAACCTGTCAGATTGATAAAAGAGAGGCGCATATACCTTGATGTGTGCCTCTCAAACTATATGTACTCCCTCATTTAAAACCTCAAAAATGAAAAGATCTGTTGCTATCTTCCTGATAACAGCTGCGGTTTTGTTTATCACCCAGCACATCGTCACCGCTTTCAAACCGGGAAATGCGCCACAATCAACAAACACCTGTAACTGTAATGCTAATTCTCCACTTTATAATATCGTTATTAAATTCAACGACCAGGTGCCCGGAGACCTTCCGGCGTTTAACAATCAATCCCAGGCGGACTGCTTTGCCTGGCAGGAATTCATCGCTTTGAACTGGCCGGTCAACCCGACAGGGTATTTTGGTCCTCCCGGAGACACTACGCCTGTAAGCTGGGAGGCATATATGCCGCTGGAAGTGTTGTTCCCGCCGGATGGCGCAAAACCATCCTCCTGGGGTACGCTTGTGGCGCCGAAATATGCAGAGAAGTTCAAAACACAAAGTCTACTGATGAATCCTGGTAGAACGAAGCTGTTGACTTTCGCCACCAAGTTTGCGGTAGACACCACCTTCGGTCTGGACCCCGATCAGGCGGCGCCCTTTGGCAAACCCAACTGGCTGGGCGCTCAGAATAAAACCAACGTATGGTATGAGATCAAACTAAATAAAGATTATTATGATTTTGTCATCAAAAACGGTTACTACAACGCCGTTATTCAGCACGATTCGGCCAGAAGCGGTGTGCCGCTCAATTTCCCGCAGGGCGTATATAACGGGCCTGTAGGCGCCATAGAAGTAAAAGCCGCGTGGATGGAAGTAGACAATCTCAGTTCGCCCAAATGGCAGCGGTATAAGCTCTCTCCGGCAACAGTATATGATTCTACCACAGGAAAATTAAGGCAAACTACTGTAGCCCTGGTAGGACTGCATATCCTGCATAAAACTCAGAACCAGCCCACCTGGGTATGGGCCACTTTTGAACAGGTAGATAACGTGCCGGACGCCAACAGTAAAACAACACCGCCCTATGGATACAACTTCTATAACGCCAATTGTACGCCCCAACAGGTAAAACTGAAAGATGGCAGCACAGTAACCGTGAGCTGTACGCCCAATACATCACCGCCGTATTACCTGTCACAGGCCGCCCCGGTACCTATACAGGTAACACGGTCCAACCCTATCGATCCTACCGATGCTATGCCTATCAATGATAGTATGCAAAGCAATATCAGGAAGTTTTATCCCCAATCTGTTTTTCAGTATTATGAACTGGTAGATGTTATCTGGTCGCAAACACTGCAGCCGGACAAGACGACGCCCATCCAGGCGCCGTTTCCGCTCAATACCTCTGCCATGCTGAGCGGTGCGCATATAGTGGCTAATACTACCCTGGAGAGTTATGTGCAAACCACCAATACCTGCTTTAGCTGCCATAAATACAGTACCATTGCACCTTATCCGGCTGACTCGGCGAACAACAATATTTTCGGTGATTTCAGTTTTGCGATATCTGCGGCCCAGTACCCGCCGGCAAAAGCGGGTAAGAAGAAATGATAGTTTTACAGAGATTTCCGATACTTCATAAAAAGAGGGTGTGATGTGCCCCCAAAAATCTGTCTAACTTTTTGGGGCACTTCATTTTTGAGACACTCTCTTTTGTTTTCAGGGTAATTATTAATGAATAATTTAAGTAATAAACACCGCAAATACAGTGCAGTGGCTTTTCTTGTAAAAGAAATAATATGCAGGACGGGATTTAAATTGTAATTTCAAATTATCAGTTTAACCCAAATAATCTCCCTATGAAATTATTTTTGCCCTTGTTATTTTTATTGACATTTTCGTTGTCCACATCCGCTCAAACCATTTCAGGAAATGCCAGCCCCTGTCCGGGTACACCTCAGCGTTATACGATCACCGCTCCCTGTACGGGCGCTTCAGTAACCTTTGGCGTAAAGTATGGCAATGCAACTATTACTCAGTACGGGCTTTCCTGTGATATTGTTTTCAGTAATGAAATATTCCCTAAAGACGCGAACCGGGTGATCGCAAATTATTCCTGTGGAGGCTCCAGTACTCAGGTGGAATTTCCTATCACCATTAAAGCATTGCCAACCCCTTACGTTCAACCGCAGATTTTCAACCTGCCCTGTAATTTCAAAGGCGTACAAACCTTTGTATCACCTGAAGGTGCATATGGTACACAGTACACCTGGGAAAGTAACACCAGCTGGACGGTTAACAATGGCGCTGGCACCAGAAGCATCACCTACAACGTGAACGGCGTACCCGCCGGTGCAAAAGTAAAAGTGCGTATCTCCAATGACTGCCCTTCGATGAGCGCAGTAGAGCAGGATTTTTATATACAGCCCGTGGGCGTCAGTTTGGGTAAACCAGACCTGAGCAGCGAAATCTGGCCACGGTACATTTGTAAAAGAAGTACACAGGATGTCAGTATCAATCAGGACATCGCCAATGCTACGGAATATGTCTGGGAAGCCGATCAGCCTTCCATTCGCATCAATGGTCAGGTACCACCCGTCACACTGCCTGCTGCCACCGGAAAAAAAGTAACTATCAGCAATGTAGATGATGTGGAAAAAACTGCCGTTATCAGCTGTAAAGCCAGTACAGGAGGAGGATGTTCCGTATCTGCACCAGGTACCCTTTCATTTCGGGTGAATGCTGCCCCGGTGGTGGAAGACATATGGGGAATGCCTCCCGGCGGGCGTCTTTCTCCCGGAGATCAATACGCATTCTATGTGCCTGCACATCCTGCAATGACCTCCTATCGCTGGACAGCCCTGAATGGCACCATTAGTGGCGGACAGGGTACCAATCAGGCATGGGTGGTTACAACAAGTGTAGGGGTGAAAGAATCCAAACCATTTAATGTTACCCTCACCTATCTTTCCCAATGTGGTGAAAGTGTTCCGTTCATGTCGAGCGGCCGCATCTACGGACCCGGCGGTGGCGGACCCGAAACCTTTACCATCAGTCCCAACCCTGCCAGTGATGTACTCACCATCAGAGATAAGGATTTTAAATCGGGTACTTCCTACGAAGTAAAGATCTACGATATGAACAATCAGGAAGTAAGAAGAAGCGTCTCCAATGGACAGCAGCAGCTGTCGGTAAATATTTCCGGTTTAAGGAACGGGCAGTATATCGTTCAGATCAACCGAAATGGGAAAATAACGGCATCGCATATACTGATAAACCGATAGGTTATAAAATATTTAAGGCGAGGATGTCTCAAAAGTAATTTGATGGCAGGGAGAATTAAATAAACGAAAAATCTCTTCATCAGGTACCCGAATAAAATCGGTGAAAAATTACTTTTGAGACATCCTCTTTTTATTGCTCGTCTCATGCCTCAAAAAAAGTGAATACATGCCGTAGCAGGAAAGCCCACTGCACCAATCGCAAAAATATTCTGATATTCCGCTGTTCAGCGTATAGCCGTTGGCGATACTTTTAAAATCTGTCATGGTGGATTGAGTGACGCCACTGTCCAGCGTATAAACTTTGATGTAGTTTTGACTGGTCCTGTTGTAAGATGGTTGATATAGTAAAAGAGGACCTGAAGCGGTTGGAAACTTACGTGGAAAAGCCTCGTTCCCGCATGACCTTTTAAACAAACCAAATTGAGCTGTTAAACAAACAGCCGGATCATTAATTGAACGACCTTCGTACTGTAAAATTGAAAGTAATGGTGAATGCCGGTGATATAAAGGGACTGCAAAAGCCGATTATTCTATTCAATAACTATAGCGATAATTTTATGGAAGGAGAAGCATTTGTTTCCGACCATATATTCAGCTATATCGTATCAGGCACACAGGAGGTCTGGTCCGGAAATCAAATGTATGTTTTCAAAGCGGGCGACTATCGCTTTTTTAAACGGAACCAGTTGACGAAGTACATAAAACGTCCCGGCCAGCAAGGCTTTAAATCCATTGCGGTACATATTGACCAGGGTACGCTGCGCGAGATGGCGGAGTTGTACGGTGACCCTCTTCATCGGTCCTTTCCGGGAAAAGATATTGTGTTGCTCAAAGCTGGTTCCTATCTGGAAAACTATGTAAACAGCCTGGCACCTTATACAAAAGTATCGGGCGTGTATGAAGATGCGCTTGTGGTATTGAAGGCCAAAGAACTGGTGTTGCTGTTATTACAAACAAATCCGGAGCTAAAGCATGCTTTGTTTGATTTTGACGCACCCGGGAAGATAGATCTGGTGGCTTTTATGAATATGCATTACCGGTATAATGTAGGGTTAGACAGGATGGCCTTTCTCACCGGGCGTAGCTTATCTACTTTTAAAAGGGATTTTCAAAAGACTTTTAATACTACCGCCGGCAGATGGCTTACCAGGAGACGGCTGGAAGAGGCTAACTACCTGATAGCCCGGAAGGGTAAAGCAGCTTCAGAGATTTACTTGGACCTTGGCTTTGAAGATTTGTCTCATTTTTCGGCAGCTTATAAAAGAGCTTTTGGGAAAACCCCTTCCCAGGAGAGACGACGATAATTCTTAAGTTAAAAATCATATATCATGGATTTCAAATTAGCCGGTAGGCGTGCGTTGGTAACAGGTTCCAGCGCAGGCCTGGGAGAAGCTATTGCCATTATGCTGGCGGGTGAAGGTGTGCACGTCGTGGTGCATGGACGTAATGAAGATCGTGCCAGGGCAGTGGTGCAGCGGATTATTGATGCCGGAGGCACTGCCGAGGCTGTGCTTGGTGACCTGGCTACCGATGAGGGGGCGGATCAGGTGGCGGACCAGGCATTGGCTGGTGGCCCCGTACACATACTGGTCAATAATGCCGGTTTTTATGCACATACTTCGTGGTCAAATACGACTAGCCAGGATTGGCTGGAGGTATATAATGTGAATGTGGTCTCTTACGTGCGTATGGTCCGGCGCATCGTACCCACGATGAAATTACAGGGCTGGGGCAGAGTTATCAACATTGGCGGAGGGCTGGGCATACAACCCATCAATGATCTGCCGCATTATAATGCTACGTTGGCTGCGCGGCACAATATGAGCGTGTCGCTGGCAAGACAGTTGAGCGGTACCGGTATCTCCTCCAATGTGGTCGCTCCGGGCGCTATCATGAATCCCGGCGTGGAACAGTGGCTCCGCCAGGAGGCGGCGCTGAGAGACTGGGGGGCTGACCTGGAAGAAATGGAGCGCAATGCAGTAAAAGTATTGGTGCCCAATGATGCCGGCCGGTTTGGAAGGCAGGACGAAGTGGCCGCCGCGGTGGTATATCTGGCCAGTCCCTATGCGGATTATGTCAGTGGGGCCGTGTTGCGGGTTGATGCCGGTACTGTTCGCAGTATTTAGACACCAGGGGAAGGCCTGATGTCCAAATCGCCTCCTAAGAATGTCCGATAAGCAAGTGGTGCTGTTGGTGTTTAGGCCATACCTTCGTGATTATAAAACAACGTAAAAAAGAATGTGCTGAAATGCGCATTTTTTTTACTTAATTGCGTAACTGATCGGTTACAAGTTGATCGAAAACAAATTCATTAACAAAAACAAAGCATAAGTCATGTCAAGTCAAAATTTCAGCGTTACGTTATTGTTTGACCAGTCACCGGCAGTAGTATATGAAGCCGTTATTAATCCCCGCGCCTGGTGGTCGGAAGAGATAGCAGGCGGAACGGCCAAAGCGGGCGATGTCTTCGATTATCATTTTGAAGATATTCACCGTGCGAAAATGAAGTTAACAGAATCTGTTCCGGACAAAAGAGTGGTCTGGCACGTACTGGAGAACCAATTCAAGCCGGGGCTTTTCGGAGAGGCCGCCGCGGGCCATGTTAAGGGCGACGGCTTCGAAAACGATAAAGCGGAATGGGTAGATACCCACGTAATCTTTGATATCGCAAAAGAGAATGGAAAAACCAGGCTCCGCTTCACACACGACGGACTGGTGCCCGATTATGAATGTTATGATGTTTGTATCAACGGCTGGAAGCATTATATCCAGGAAAGCCTGTACAAGCTTATTACCACCGGGCAAGGCAGGCCTAACAAAACAGGTAGGCCCATGACCATTAATGAGGAGCAGTTCAATGCCGCAGCAGGCAATGTGTAAATAGAAGTCCCCGCCATGGCCGCTGCCTTTGCGCCATAGCGGGGACAAACGAATGACGGTGTGCTTAGAAATTAGACGACAGGTAGTTGCTGCAGTTAGGATCAGAAGCGGCTAATGTGCTGGCATTGTAAGGCGGACGATTGGTGTTGCAGTAGTTAGCTTCTGCTGATACTGCCAGATATTCAGCCTGGTTGCTCAATACATAAGACCCTGCAGGATAAACGTTGGAATAACGACAATTCTGCCACAAATTATAAATGGTGGAATTGTTGAAACCGCCGGATACCCAGTTGTCGTGCAGGTAGTGGAACAGCTCATGGAAGATAACGTTACCTGGGCCGGTGTGTACATTCCTATAGACGCTGAAGTTTACAATATAAACGTTGCCGTTAGTGTAAAACAGGTCGCCCTGACCGGGAGCATTGTACACGTTGATAGGACAATTGGTCATCCTTGATTTGGTGGTGCTGGTAGTGCTGGTGGTGTACAATTGATCGATTTCTCCATTTACCAGTGCCTTGATGTCATTAGGCACGGAGCCATAATAATTAACAGTGAAAGAACGGTAGGCGGCAGCAGTTACGAGACCAGTGGCTTCGCCTCTGGCATTTTTGTTTTTGTTGAAGAGGTCGATGATCTTTTGCCTTTCTGGTGTGATGGTAAGGTGATCTTCAACAAGTTGTTGGGCGGGTTTTTCAGGAGCTACAGCCGGTTGATCAGCTTTTTTACAACCGTACTGAATGGTGATGGTTAACAGCAGAGCAATAGCTGAGTTAACGAGGGTTTTGGTGCGTCTCATTGGTAAGATTTTGGGTGAAGGTTATTACTCGCCTGAACGGGCCAGACAAGTGGGTTTCAAAAATCACACAATGCTACAAACTAAAACTGCAATTGAGCGTCAATTGCTGTGAGATGACAGCCAGGCGCTGCTTAAAATGTGACACCCAGAATAAACACGTTGGTACTCACCAATTTGTCGGAAATATTTACTATCTCATCATTTATTTTAATGTCGGGTGGATATTTATAGGTATAACCACGGTATAAATACGACGCATATACGCCAAAATATTTGAAATGCCGGATGATGCCTGCGCCTGCTCCCCAGAAATATTTACCTGTTTCATTAAAGGTGGTCATCTGTTGAACGCCGGATGGGGCCGTCAGGCTTTCTATCTTTTTTACGTTGTAATTGTTGTAGCCAAACTGGCCGGCGATGTAGGGAGACCAGTTGCCCATGCGGTGTTTGATTTTCACATCGAGGAAGACCGGGATCATCGTATGTCCGTCAAAAGAGGTGAGTTCCACTGCTGGTCCGATGTTGACAAGGTTCCATAGTTCCACGTTGCCGGCGAGGCCGCCGCCGAAGGATCCATCGTGTATCATGCCATAGGCATAACCATATAGTAGTTTATCGTTTTGTTGCGCAATGCAGAAAGCGGGCATCAGGAGCAGTAAGAACAATAGTTTTTTCATGGTGATCAGTTGTTTAAAATGGTCAGGGAATCCCTTACTTTAACAGACAGCCTGTCGATATTGTTGTTATCCCGTGGTAGGGTAACAGGAGCGCTGTTTCCTGTTATTTTCTCCGAAGATACTACAACAGACCGCAGGCTCCGGTCACCGTTTCTGCTATGAATAGCTGTGCATTAGCGGTACAACCGCTCCGGAATCTGCGCCAGTGCAGATGGATGTACTTTGGTGCCCAGACCATAAAAATGCTGGAAGCTCATGATCAGCGGGCGCCACTTGTCGGGGTCCACTCTGTCTGATTCTCCGTCCATCAGGATAGAGGCGTCAAGATGTACTTTCTCGATTTTCAGTTCAAAGGTGATAATCCTGCCATGTTGCGCCGGATCATCCTGGGCCAGCCGATGTTGGGCTATCAGCCTCGCTTCCAGTTGTACCGGGCATTCTGCCGCTCCTGGTGCGGCTACGGTGGAGGAAACGGTTGGTGTAAACCCTGCCAGGGCAAATTTTTCTTTTACATGGCGGTAGCCCCGTTGCAGTTTCTTTTCTGGCACCGGATCGGCTCCGGTAGTCAGCGCCAGCCGGTCAACCGCCGCGGCTTCGGCTACAGATGGCAGGTTCAGCACACATTCCCCGGTACGGACCAGGTTTTGCACTGTCTGGGAGGAGCTTCCCAGCCCGATCATACAACGCCATCCCAGCCAGAAGGCTGATGACATGGGCGCCAGGTTATAACTGCCGTCTTCATTAATAGTGCTGATCAGCACCACGGGTGTGCCGAAATAAAGAATCGCCGGATGACTGTCTATATGCATAACAAGTTGTTTATGCCATCAAAATTGGCGCTTTGCATCAGCAGTGAAAACCCGTTTCTTGTCTTTTCGGCCAGGCAAAAAAAAAAGCCGCACCCGTGCGGATGCGGCTTGGGATATCCTGTAAATATTGTTAGTCTTTTACATCGTAAAGGATCACAAATTCTACCCGCCTGTTTCTGGCTTTGCCTTCTTCGGTGCTGTTGGAGGCTATCGGATCGCGGTCTGCCTGGCCCCAGGTAAACATCCGGTCGTTGTTTACCTTGAACTCGTTGAGCAGCTCTTTGGCATGCACAGCGCGTTTCTCAGATAACTCCCGATTGTAATTGGCAGAACCAGTACTGTCTGTATGGCCTGTTATCAGGATTTTTGTTTTGCTGTATTTGTTCAATACATCCGCAAAATGACCAAATGTCGGCCTGATCTCAGGTTTCAGTTCGTCAGAGGAAGATGCGAACAATACGTTATTAGGGAAGATTACTTTCAAACTGTCTTTGATAATACTTACTTCCGCTTCGTTCAGCACATTCTTCAGTTCTTTGTACTGTTTGGTCATGTAAACATGCGGACTGGCACTTTTCTTTGACGATGCGCAGGAAGCCATAAAAGTAACGGCCAGCAAAGCGTATACCCAGTAACGTGAGGTCATTAACATTCTTTTCATATCCTGTTTATTTGGCTGCAAAGGTATCTAAAATTCAGATTATCAATTTGTTGTGATGATAATCTTTAATATCTGTTTAAAAATATATGTAAGAGAATTATTTACCGGTTATTATGATTTGTTTCACCTTAATGTCCTTTAAATCGTTATCCGGAGCCCCGGTTAAACAGCTGCAAACAGTCAGACCTCCATCAGTATGTCAAACGGAAACTTTCTCTGTAAGGCGGTCGCTTTATTTGAGTATTAAAAAGGTGAATGACTAGATAACAATATCAATATGCATTTTGTTGCAGCGGGGGTAATGGAAAGGGGAAACTTGCTGAGGCCGGATGTTTTCTGTAGACGAGACGACAGATGCATCATCTGTGGAGAATATCATTTGTTGGGCATCCGTGGGGCACATGAAGGGGAATGTCTGTTGTACACTGGGTGCCGCATTCAGCATATGTGGAGACATGGCGCGGCTGCAGGGTATATTACTTTGGGCTGTTACTGCGTATCTCCTCTGGTGGCGGGTTCCGGGCGAACCCGCCACCACGAAGGAAAAATATTTAGCGTTGATAGCTGCCTGCGATTTTAATCAGCCTGTCAGGGTAGTTGGTGATGATACCATCCACGCCCAATGACAACAACTGTTGCAGATCGGCCTCTTCATCCACCGTCCATGGCAGCACCTGTACTTTTTTTGCATGTGCTTCTTTGATCAGCTCCGGTGTTACCAGCTTGAAATTAGGACTGTAAATATCCGGTACAAATCCCAGTTCCGCAATGTTGGCGGCAAACGACTGCTGGTTGCCGATGAGCAGCGCAGTCTTTTGTTTGGGCCATTTTTTATGCAGTACCTGTAATGTCCTGATGTCGAAAGATTGTATGGTCACCCTGGCAGCGATTTTTTTCTGGTTGATCACGGCCATTACCCGCTCAACGAATACGTCCGGCGTAGGGTTGTAAACACCATCACCCTCCGGAGAGGATTTAGTCTCCATATTGTAATACACCGGTTTCAGGTGATGTTGCTTCACATATGCTTCCACGCTGTCGATAAGATCCGCCAGCAGCGGACGATGTACCATCATTTTCTGCTGCTGCGGAAAACGGGGATGCGGTTTGGTGCCGGCATCATATTTACGGATGCTGTCATAGGTCATGGAATACAGCGCCAGTTTTTTCTGCTCTTCTTTGGTGATATCGCTGCCATCGGGTTTGCGCATGAACTCTGCTGACATATAGGCGTCGTGTGATACAACCACCTTATTGTCTGCTGTGATGATACAGTCCAGCTCCAGCGTGCGTGCACCCAGTTTGACAGCATTCAGCATGGCCGGGACCGTATTCTCCGGCATCAGCCCCATGCCACCGCGGTGGGCCTGCACATCCGTTTTCTGTTGGGCTTTACTGCTAAGGCCGAGAAGGCTTCCTCCCAGCAATAAAATAAGGATACGTTTCATCTCAATTATGTTTTTAAAATCTGTTCCACAAGATACAATATTCATTTTCGCCATAACAGCCTGCCGGTCTTATCAGCATCAATCATAAACTAAATTTAACCATGCACGACACTTTTCAGTACCTTGGTATGATAAAAATGGACGATGTTTGGTTGTTTAGTATTGGCTGCAGGCCTATGGTTGAATGAATCAATAAAGGAGACGGAAGCCGCACGGCCTGAGCCGCGGGAAAACAAACAACATATTTCTGTGGCAGCGCCACCTGACACTTCACACACTGGCACTGCTGCATTACCTGCCGGCATACCGAAAGCTGACCGTATCTTCAACGCTTTCATGAAAAAATACCATGTGCCGGGAATGGCCGTGGCTATTACCCGCAACGGTAAACTCGTGTATGCCAAAGGGTTTGGTGTGGCCGATCGCCGTACCGGTGAAAAGGTGACTGCGCACAGTCGTTTCCGTATTGCCAGTGTCTCCAAGAGTATAACGGCCGTGGCTATACTAAAACTGGTGGAAACCGGAAAACTCTCTTTAGAGGACAAAGTATTTGGCGCCGGTGCCCTGTTGGGCACTACTTACGGCAGCAATCCCTACGACCACCGTTTGCAGGCTGTCACCGTACAACACCTGCTGCAACATACCGCCGGTGGCTGGTCCAATACAGCCAACGATCCTATGTTCAGCCACCCCGGATGGTCGGTCGATACGCTGTTGGCCCGTACAATAGACCAACAGCCGCTGGAGTATGACCCAGGGACGGTATACGCTTATTCCAATTTCGGCTACTGTATCCTGGGACGGATTATCGAAAGAGTGACGGGTAAAAGTTATGCTGACTACGTACAAACGGCGGTATTACAACCTGCCGGTATCCATCATATGGAAATTGGCGGTAACACCCTGTCGGAAAGAAAACCCGGCGAAGTGGCGTACTATGGCCAGCAGGGGCAACAACCCTATAATTTCAACCTTTCCCGGATGGACGCCCATGGCGGCTGGATAGCCTCCGCTACTGACCTCGCCCTGTTCCTCACCACTATCGACGGTTTTAATACCCGCGCGGACATATTGTCTCCCGCATCTGTAAAGACGATGACCACCGGATCGGCAGCTAATACCGGCTATGCGCTTGGATGGGCGGTCAACGCCTGGAATAACTGGTGGCACGCGGGCTCCCTTCCCGGTACCGCCAGTGAAATAGTGCGCGCTGCCAATGGCTTTAACTGGGTGGTACTGTGTAATACCCGCACCGATAAAGCTTTTTTCAATGATCTGGATGGGCTGGTGTGGAAGGTCGTGAACGACCAGCAACTGGCGTGGCCGGATACAGACCTGTTTCTCCGTCTCAACCCGTAAATACCGATGGGGTTTCGTTTACCCGATTGGTCCTCGTTGGATATCTGTCGCCGCCTCAATCCCTAAACGCCAACAAGGTCTCGTTTATCCGGTTGATCCGCCGTTGCCATAACTGCCACAGCAGCCCCATTTGTATGGTCATGATCACCGTAGCCCCGGCCAGTAGCCAGTATTTGGGCGTTGTCCATGTAATGCCGGTGCAAAAGAACAACAATATACCAGCCCAGCCCAACACCCGTGAGCCTACCGACAGCCAGGCATATTGCTTCAGCTGCCGCATCTTTTGCTGTAGAGACTGCAGTATGTCCGGCTCTCTCATTCTCCCTGCAGCCAGCAGATAGCCGTTGATATGCTGTAACAGCATACAGGCCACAGACAACACCAGAATGATGTTCAGGTACAGTGGCTTGGTATGGCCGTCAAAAAAATCGTAATACACCAGCAGGAACACGGTGTAACTACCACCTTCCAGCAGCAACTGCCGGCGTATACGGGACATCACGGGATGTCCGCCCTTTGCACGTACCAGCGCCTGCAAGTCGTGATGCACCGGTGGTGTGCCCTGTCGCCAGGCTGCCTTCAACGGATCGTTTGTCATGGGTCATGATTTTAGAATGGTCTTCAGTTTACCTTTAATACGATTGAGTTTTACACCGACATAATTCACATCAATGCCGGTAATGGCCGCTATCTCCTGATAGCTAAGATCTTCCAGGTACAGGGTGATGATTGCTTTCTCGGCATCAGAAAGCTGTTGCAGGGCCTGAAACAGCTGCTCTTGTTGCTCGGTCGGCACCGGAGCAGGAACAACAATATTGTCTGGCAGGGAATCGGGATAGCTGACCCGCGGCTTCTTTTTCCGGAAAGAGGCCAGCGCAGTATTCAGGGCAATACGGTAAATCCAGGAAGACAGCTTGGCCTGGCCCTGGAAAGACGGATACGACTTCCAAAGCTGATAAATAATTTCCTGAAAAAGGTCTTCCCGGTCTTCCGGCGTGTCACGGTACAATCGGCATATCTTATGAAGAATGCTCTCATGTTGCCGCAGTATGCCTAAAAATATTTCCTGATTCATGGACAGCAGCTGTTTGGGTATATTAGTTGCTGCCGGAGTGCAAAAACTTACAGCCCGGAGGAAATTTAGAAATTTTCATATTTATTCATTTAGGGGCTGTTACTTACAAACCACTCTCTCAATACCCAAATAACTAAATAACCAAATATCAAAATGTGAGCATTTTACTGACGGTGGCCAGGTTTCGCGTAGTGGCCACAAGGCCCAGTTTCTTTTCGAGGTAGTTATTGGAGAAGGGAGGCGCGCCTGTATTTTTTTTCATCAGCACATATACTTCCCTGTTATGCATCCGGTAGGTTTCAATATCATTCTGCATGGTTTCCAGGACCGCCGCAGCCTCTTTGCCGGGGTGGGTTTGCAGGAAGGCGATATATATCTGCAGGTCTTTGTCCGGAACAACGCCCGGATAAGGATTGTTGTCAAGCACTGCCTGTATCTCGGCTATACTTCTGATACAGGTGGGCACATCAAAGCCCAGGTTTTTCTTCAACAGCTGTTCTATTTTGGGTTCCAGTGCTATGCCCTTGGCGCCGGAGTCGAAGATAACATTGCCGCTCTGAATGTATGTCTTTACGTTTTTTAACCCTGCCTGCTCCAGCAACGCTCTGAGTGCCTCCATTTTTACCTGCCGGCCCCCTACATTGACAGCCCGCAGGAATGCTACATACCTGGTCATAACTTCGTTAGTTTTTGACCCAATACTACTGCAAAGAATCCATAAAAAACAGCCGCCATCACAATGGCAAGATAGTCCATGCTCTTGTGGAACATATGTGGCTGTTGCCGGTAAAACAACAGGATGGCACTGGCGATAACGATAATGAGCAACCAGAATACCGGCTTATGACGGCCCTGTACTTCCGCTGGCAGATAAGGCCGCGGAAGACGCATGAAAAACCAGAACAATAACAACAGTCCCACTGCTGAAGTGAGATATTGCATCACGTACCAGATCTCCATCGGTTCACCGAAAAGGACGGCTTCTCCCTGCAAAAAAGGAAACAACTGCACAAAATATCCATGCCCGTGGGTAAAACCATCCAGGAAAAAATGTGTAAGCGTGCCGGCTATGATGGACAAAATCACCACGAGATAATTTTTACGGAAATAACTGCTCCACTGGAAATACCTGAAATGATGCAGCCGCGCAGCCGCCCAGGCAGGCAAATAACGTATCAGCGCAGGTTTGGCCAGTTCATGGTATAAAAACGCCAGTAACAGCGCCAAAGGAATGTCATATAGGAAAATGCCCCACCACTGGTGACCATCATCGAAATAAGGATCAAAGAGGACAAAATAAAAAAAGTCAGGCACCATCGCACCTATCATCAGGCCGGTCAGAGAAAGGAAAGGGCGCTGTCTGCAGGTGAATGGCAAAACAATGGCTATATGAGAGATCGTAAAAGGCATAGCGGCTAGTTGTCGCTAAATTTAATGCATCTGTTGATATTATGTTAAAATCCGAAAAGTTAAATTATGGCGTTTGTGCAATTTGTCCATCATTTCCAGTGTTTTATCCAACTATAAAAGACAGACCGGAATTAAATTTGTTTAGTCTTTGAAAACATAAAAAAACAATGTGCTATGACTAACTGGAAAATTGATGAATCACACAGCGAAATAGGATTCAAAGTAAAACATCTCATGATCACGAACGTGAGCGGCTATTTTACACGCTTCTCCGGCAGTATTCAGACAGAAAGCGAGGACTTCCACGATGCGACGATCTCTTTCGAAGCAGCCGCCGATAGTATCGATACTCAAAACCAGCAACGTGACGAGCATCTGCGCAACGGCGAGTTTTTTGATGCTACCAACCACCCTAAAATCAGCTTCACGTCAACAAAAGTGAAAAAGATAGACGGCGAAAAATATAAACTGCTGGGAAATCTTACCATCAAAGGCCAAACCCACCCGATCGAACTGGACGTGGAACATAGCGGCGTTACTGTTGATCCGTGGGGCCAGCACAAAGCCGGTTTCGCCCTGAAAGGCCGCCTGCACCGCACTGATTACGGCCTGCGCTGGAATGCCACTACCGAAGCCGGAGGCATCGTTCTCTCCGATGAGGTGAAACTCAATATGGAAATTCAGTTGGTCAAATCCTGATAATATCCTCCTTCAGACGCGCGGCGCCGGAGCATAGAAATGCCGGCGCCAGCGTCTGTTCTTCTTTGCGTGCGGTAATTGGTTTATCTTCGCGGCAGATAACCAGCGCAAATGAAATTTGAACAATACCATATATCTTCTGAAATTAAGGATAGCCTCGCGGAATTGGGCTTTAAACGTCCTACGGACATTCAGTTCAAAGCTATTCCCTCTATCCTGAAAGGAGATGACGTGATGGCCATTGCCCAGACAGGTACGGGCAAAACGGCCGCTTTTGCCATTCCGGTGCTGCACCGGCTCCAGCAACAGGACCGCTACCAGCGGAAAGGCAAATATGAAGTGAAATGCCTGGTAATGGTGCCTACCCGTGAACTGGCCATCCAGATCGCGGAAGTGTTCCAGCAAATCGGTCAGTATACGGAACTCCGTATACTCGCCCTCGTGGGCGGCGTGGACCAGGGACCACAGATCAAATTCCTGGAAAAGGGCGTGGACGTGCTCATTGCCACGCCCGGCCGCATGTTTGACCAGCTGAACCAGCAACACCTGGACCTCAGCAAGGTACAGACACTGGTCCTCGATGAGGCCGACCACATGCTGGACCTGGGCTTTATCCGCGATATCCGCGATGTGATCAGGCATATCCCCCGTCAGCATCAGACCCTCTTTTTCTCCGCTACGCTCGATAAAGACATCAAAGACCTCGCTTATTCCGTGGTCAATAACCCCATCCGTATACAGATCTCCCCTGAAGATCCGGTGTCTAAAAATGTCACCCACTCCGTGGCCTACGTGGAAATGGATGATAAACGTTTCTTCCTGGAGCGGCTGGTAAGGGAATTTCCGGACAAAAAAATACTGGTATTTGTACGTACCAAAGTACGTGCGGAAAGAGTGGTGGCTGCCATGGCCCGTGTAGGGATCAGCTCCCTGGCCATGCATGGCGGTAAAGAACAGGATGACCGCCTGCAGGTAATGGAAGAATTCAAAAAAGGCGATGTCCGTGTACTGATCACCACCGATGTAAATGCCCGCGGCATTGATATCCCCAACGTGGATTATGTGGTCAATTACGACCTGCCGGACGTGCCGGAAAACTATGTGCACCGTGTAGGCCGTACCGGCCGCGGCGTACAGAAAGGCCGTGCTGTCTCTTTCTGTGCCACAGAAGAAAAACCCCTGCTGGACGCTATTCAGAAGTTTATCGGTAAGGAAATCACCGAAATGAAGATTAATAAAGGAGATTATGAAGATACCATCCGTTTTTCTGAAGAAGCGCCTAATGATAACTGGCAGCTGCTGATAGACCAGCACCAGGAAGAAATGGCCAAACTGGGCAAGAAAAAGAAGAAAAAGAAATAATAACGGTTACCCGTATACTTTTTTCATCCCGCGATAGAGCATCTGCGCTTTGTTACGCATGGCCCTGCTGTCTGCTGACGGGTGCAGTGCTGCATGGAGGATGGCCATACCGTACAACAGCGGTATTTTCCCGAAGTTGATATTGTTGCTGTGCAGGTCGTTTTGCCAGTTATTGCCCGAATAGTTGTCTTTGTAACTTTCTTCCATGGCATCGTATTGTACCTGGCAGCTTTCCTCATCAAACCAGCCGGCCATGGCGGCAATACCGGTCAGTTCTTCCATCAGCGCCCTTTCTTCCTGCTCTTCAGGTCGTGAGCGGCCATAGAACAGCACCATGTATAAGGCTGAGAGTGCGAGGATAACGGCAACGGCTATAGATAGGTTCCCGGGCCTGTCACCTGCAATGAGAATGGCCGCGATGCTGCTTGTTACCAGCGGCGCACGCAGATAACCGGCGATAACGCTCTCACGGTTCAGTTTAATGCGGAACCCTTCTTTTTCCTGTCCGTGCCTGCCCACTACTATCATGGAGTAGAGCGGCTTAACAGGAAGTATGATCAGGGCGAACCTGGTTTCGATTTGCTGATGGTTGAATTTTTTGACTGCGCCGAGGAAAATACTGCCAATGGCCATTATGAAAGGGTTTGAACAAATCTAAGATAATAATTTAGGAATTTTTTGATTTACGATTCCCTGATTTCGGGGTTGATAAAAAGCGAAGATCGAAGCGATGAATTAACCCGCTTCGATCTTCGTTATTCTTATTCCTGAAATCAGGAAATCGTAAATCAAAAAATTCCTACTTTTTAACGATTTCAGCGTTTACCAGGATATCAACAGTAGGAGCTACTGCGTATACGCCGGAAGGCAGCTTGTCTGCATATTTCACGCCGAAGTCCAGACGGTTGATGGTAGCTTTGGCGGTAAAACCTGCTCTCCACAGTCCCCATGGGTCTCTTACCACACCATTGTAGGTAACGTCGAAGGGTACACGTTTGGTAGTGTTGCGGATGGTAACATCAGCCAGCATGATGTATTTGTTGCCGGCAACTTTTATGAAGGATACGCTTTTTACCTTGATGTCCGGATATTGCGCGGCATTGAAAAAGTCATCTGATTTCAGGTGACCGTCACGCTGGTCTATACCGGTATTGATGCTGTTCACATCGGCAGTGAAATCTACTTTTGCATTCTGGAAGTTGGTGCTGTCTGTAGTTTCAATGGCGCCGGTGAATTTGGCGAAATGGCCTTGCACATAGTTAATGCCGAGGTGTTTTACGCTGAAAATGATAGCAGTATGAGCCGGATCGGCATTCCATTTTACCTGTGCAAAAGAGGCGATGCTGGCTAATACCAGGAGGGCGGTAGAAAAAAACGCTTTCTTCATGTGTTGTTGTTGTTTTATGGAAAGAAATTAAATTATTTAGTCAGTTGACGGTCTGCCGACCAGCGGCCTGCACCTTTGATCAGCAGTGCCAGCAGGATGCCCAGCACCAGGATGTGATATTCAAACCCTTCGCCGGCCTGTGTGCCGCCCCAGTTCATAAAGAACCCGTTGGCTGCGTGCATGGAAATAGCTACCAGCATCACGGCAGACAACATCAGTGCCCACAGACGGGTGGCAAAACCGAACAATATCAGCAAAGAACCGATGCTTTCGGTGATGATCACCAGGAAAGCGAGGAAGGCAGGCGTACCGTTGGAGGTGAAAAAGTTCATGGTGTCTTTGAAACCATGGCCGCCAAACATACCCAGCAGTTTCTGCAAACCGTGTGGCAGCATAACAATGGCCACGGTCACGCGGATAATAAAGGAAACAACGTTATCGTCTGTTTGCAATAAGCGTTTAAGCATAAAAGGTGTTTTTGTTGTGTGTTTAGGTGTTTATTTTGGATATAATGATAATATAAAGTCCAAACAAATATTGTATATACAATGATTAAGGCAAAAAATAATCTCCGTATTCAGGAGAAATCAACGGCCATCATCGTCAGTCACGCAGCTTGTCCAGCATATCACCCAGCAGCTTCACTTCCGCTGCGGTGAGCTTTTTGGCCAGCAGCTCATCACTTTCATCCATTAAAGGGTCCAGTTCTTTCAGTACTTCCATGCCTTTGTCAGTAATTTCGATCTCTACCTTACGGCGATTGGTAGGGCATTGGATACGTGTCAGCAACTCTTTCTGGCGCAGTTTCTCCACCAGTCGGGTGGCGTTGCTCATCTTGTCCATCATGCGCTCCTGGATATCCAGCAGATTCAGCGGATTAGGCCGGCTGCCCCGCAGGATACGCAGTACATTGTATTGCTGGGAAGACAGATCATACTTCTTCAATAAGTGCGAAACGCCCACTTCCAGCCAGTTTGCCGTAAATATGATATTCAACATGGCCCGCTGATAGTCGTTAGCAAATTTTACCTGTTTTATTTCATCCTCCAGTCTCATAATTACAATTACTACTGTTGTATATACAACAAAGGTAAGTGTATTTTTTATTCCGGCAAATTTTTTTTGAAAAAAGTAAAACGCTGCTGACATAAGGGTGTCACAAACGGGTGTTTTCTTTGTATTATAAAACAAACACACTATGATAAACACTACTATCACCCCTGCAACTGCCACTACAGAACTGGTTAACTACGCTAAGGGTTTTGCTGCTTATGAATTATGGGCTGTTAAAACTACCGTGGAATGGTTAAAAACGAAAGATGCCACCTTATTGGAAACACCGGTGACTTCCAGCTATGGAACGATTAAGGAAACATTGAAGCACATGTGGGCCACTTCTGCCTGGTGGGTAAAAAACCTCCGCGGCGAACATCCGTCACTCACTTTTGGTCCGTTGGAGTGCAACGAGTCCGTCGCAGAGGTGTTGGAAGGAGTAGTGAAACAAGCTGAAGAATTGCTGGAACTGGTCAGCGCGATGACGCCGGAGCAACTGCTACAGGCTTACCCCGTAACCATCCCGTTTACCGGCGATTTTAATATTCCGGGTTATGAAATGCTGTCGCAGATTACACATCATACTACCTACCACCGCGGACAGATAGTAACCATGGGACGCCATCTTGGCATTACCGACGCTTCCAATACGGACTATATGTTTTACCTGCTGGTAGGTGAAAAACGCTACTAGCTGTTAGTGCCGCCATCTATAGTAATAGCGGTACCGGTAATGTAGCCGCTTTCCGGCGAAGCCAGAAAAGTGACCAGGGAAGCGATATCCTCTACTTTACCATATTCCCCCAGTGAGATATTTTTCCTTTGTGCATCGGCATGCGCGCTGTTGGCAGGGTTCATGTCGGTGTCAACCGGGCCGGGCTGTACAAGGTTAACGGTAATGCCTCTCGGGCCCAGGTCACGGGACAGGCCTTTGTTGAAAGCTGTAAGTGCCGATTTGCTCATGGCGTAAAGCGTGCCATACGGACCAGATACCCTGTCAGCCATGCAACTGCCGATAGTAATAATACGGGCGCCTTTGCCCATATGTTTGGCGGCAGCCTGTGAACCTACAAACACAGCCCGGGCATTGATGTCCATCGTCTGGTTGTATTCTTCCAGCGTATAATCTTCAAATGGCTTCATCACAGCGATACCGGCATTGTTAACGAGTATGTCTATACGCCCGAACTCGGCCACGGTTTTATCTACTGCCGCTACTACAGCAGACGGGTCTGCGCTGTCTGCTGCTATCGCCAGGCTGCGCTGCCCTTTGCTGGTAAGCTCCGCCGCTACGCCGGCTGCTTTTTCAGCTCCCTTGTTATAAGTGAATGCCACGGTTGCTCCTTCTGCTGCCAGTTGTTGTACAATGGCCGCACCCATGCCGCGGCTGCCTCCTGTTACCAGGGCTATCTTGTTTTCCAGACGTTTCATATGATTTGATTTTATGCCTGCAAAGCTAGATGGGGCGCGGGGAATAAAGAAGAGGAGATGTAATTGTTAAGGACTAACATAAATGTTAGTCCTTATTACTATAGATATCTTTCGCGGAGAATACGGAGATGGTGTATCTGGTGGCCCACCATCGTAAAGCCCATTGCCAGCACGCTCATCTGGTATTTCCAGCAGGTGCCGTACCTTAATAACCCTTCATCAGGAAGACTGCGGAAAAACGCCAGGGTGGATTGCCGGATGAGCATCAGCTCCTGCAATACGTCTTCAAAGCTACGCTGTGCAGTAAAGGCTTCGGCTGCATAGAGGTCCTGGTCAAAGCCCGGTGCCGTGTTTTTATCATTGCGTGCAAACAGTAACGCCCGGAAGGAAAATACTCTTTCCGTGTCGGCAATATGCTGGAACACGTCTTTAACGGTCCATTTGCCAGGCGCATAGGCATAGTCGCCCAATTCCGACAGCCTGGCCTTGTCCAGCGTCTGCAGCTCCTGCAGCGACTGCTCAAGGGCTTCCAGAATGGTGACGTCGGGTACCTGGTCAATGTACCGGCCAAAATACTCAGGGTCCGGGTAGATAGCCTGCTTTTTCATATTATGCTTTCTTTTTGCCGTAAAAATAATTGATGCCCAAAACTACGATACAAATGAATAACCCGAAAAATTCACGGGTGTCCTCTATCCACGGCTTTTCTGCTTTCATGGTCTGTGCAATATTCTCCGCCTGGTGTTGCGATACCCAGTCCACTACCCCGTCTTTGGTGAAGAATAAATAGACCGCATATACGAAATAAACAGCGATGCCTGTCAGGTACCAGCGGGGATAAAACCGCTGCCGCGCTGCCAGCCAGCAGCATACGGCTGAGAACAAATAAATAGGCATCCAGACGTAAGGATCAGGGTCATTGTATTGCAGCCCCGCAAAAACAATAAAAAGGAAACAAAAGATAATGTTGAAAATTTTCATGGCCCGGAATAATTGAGACGCTAAACATACATAAAAGATCAAGTGCTTGTACTTTTTTAGCCGTAAACTATTGTACTTTTTTATCCCGCCGGTGTGGATTACTGTAAGAATGGCCCCGTAGAAATTTTTTATTTAGAGAAATGTTAAAAGAACACTTGTCCAGGCTAATTTATTGTTATATATTCGACGTATTGTAAGAAAAATTCCACGTGAGAACCAAAATCTGGAAAGGGGAAGTGTTAGTACTTATTTGAGCCGATTCTCACTAGATCATTGTCAGCAAATCAATTGTTTACTAAAAAACGTTGCTTTATTCCATGTAGTTAAACCTTGGTGTAAACATGTCCGCATCCATGTCTTGCATCTTCAAATTTGTGTTTTTTAATTGTTGAACAGACAGTTATTGTTTGTGCTGCTTCACTGTAACGCATCATACAGGGAGGCCGGGACAGATAATGCCTGTACATGACACCTCTTTTTACCGGCAGTCACACATTATCGCCGGAACGGGATTGTTATGTCTTACACTGTCTGATGGACAAGGAACATACAAGACAGGTACTTTATTTTTTAACCGATTTTTCTAAAACGTTACCCTTCAACCACGTTATGAAAAAACATTTTTACCAGGGACTGGCCGTTCTTCTATGCGGCATACTGCTATTACTGGGCAGTAGTAACGTATTCGCACAAACGAAAGTTACGGGAAAGGTGTCTGATAAAGCATCAGGCAACCCGCTACCCGGCGTTACGGTATATGTAAAAGGTACTAACCGCGGTACCGCTACTGACCCCACCGGCAGTTTTACCATTCAGGCTAAATCAGGAGAAACATTGGTGTTCTCCTTTGTTGGTTACGATCCGCAGGAAGCAGTGATCAGCTCGGGCGCTGTCAACGTACAGCTGGCCGAGAAAGTCGGTTCACTCGAAGAAGTCGTAGTGACCGGTTATGCCAGCCAGAAGAAAAAAGACCTCACCGGCGCAGTAGCCGTAGTGAAGGTGGAAAACATTACCAAACAACCTACCTCCCAGATCGCTAATCAGCTGCAGGGACAGGTTTCCGGTATCACCATCGTAGGTACCGGTCAGCCCGGCCAGGAACCACAGGTGTCCGTACGCGGTAAAAACACCTTCGGTAACAACACGCCGCTGTATATTATCGACGGGGTGCCCATCTCCAATCTGGCAGATGTAAACCCTAACGACGTGCAAACCATGCAGGTACTGAAAGATGCAGGCGCAGCCTCTATCTATGGTGCCCGTGCAGCCAATGGCGTTATTATCATCACCACCAAAAGAGGCACCGGAAAAGTAAAAGTGCAGTACGACGGTTATTACGGCACACAAAGGCCTCAGGGCGGTAATCCTTTCCACATCCTCAATCCACAGGAACAGGCCGACCTGCTGTGGATGGCTACCCGTAACAGCACCGCCGCCGGCAGCACGCCCGTGTTTGACGATGTGCTCTACGGAAAAGGAGATAAGCCGGTACTGCCGGATTATATCTATCCCGAAGGAGCCATGGAAGGAGATCCCCGCGTAGATCCCTCTAAATACTATCTCATCCCGGACTATAAAGATCCAGGCCTGCTGAACAGCTTCTATCGTATCAACAAAGCCAACAAACAAGGCACTGACTGGTACCATGAGATATTCAAGCCTGCCCCTATCACCAGCCATAATATATCTGTGGCCGGTGGCGGCGATATCGGCAGCTACTTCTTCTCCATGTATTATTTCAATCAACAGGGTACGCTGACCAATACCTATAACAAACGTTATGCGGTAAGGGCCAACAGCAGCTTCAATATCACAGACCATATCCGCGTGGGTGAAAACATGGAGTATTCCATTATCCAGAACCCGCAGATCGGTATCCTCACAGAAGGCAGTGGTATCGGCATGGCTTTCCGTGAACAAAGCATCATCCCGGTGTATGATATCAAAGGCAACTATGCCGGTACCTGGGGTGGCGCGCTGGGCAACGCCCGTAACCCGGTGGCCATACAGGACCGTTTCGGCAGCACCAAAGCGCTCGCCAGCAGATTGCTCGGTAGTGTGTACGCTGAAGCAGACATTATGAAGGACTTCACCCTGCGTACCTCTTTCGGCGGTGAAATCTATTCCTTTAACAACCACAGCTTCACCTATCCGGAATATGAAAACAAGGAAAATACCAGCGTAAACTCCTATACGGAAACTACCGGTAACGGTTACGACTGGACCTGGACCAACACCCTCAGCTATCATAAAAAGATAGCCCGTGATCATGACCTGAAAGTGATGATCGGTACAGAGGCTTTCCAGCAGGTAGACCGTACGCTGACAGGTACTACCACTAATTATTTCTCCTTCGATCCGAACTTTACATCCCTCTCTTCCGGCTTCGGAACACCTGTAAACGGCAGCGGCTATGGCTCCAATACACTGTTCTCCCTGTTTGGCAGAGTAGATTACTCCTTTAAAGACAGATACCTGTTGGGCGCCCTGATCCGCCGTGATGGTTCTTCCCGTTTCGGCGCCAACAACCGCTATGGTAACTTCCCTGCGGTGAGCGCGGCATGGCGTATTTCCCAGGAAGAGTTCATGAAGAACATTACCTGGCTCTCCGACCTGAAAATCCGTGGTGGCTGGGGTATTATGGGTAACCAGATCAATGTGGACCCGGCCAATGCCTTTACCACTTTCACATTTAACAAGGCCACTTCTTTCTATGACATGACCGGCAGCACCTCCAATCTGGCCACCGGCTTTATGCAGGGAAGGATCGGCAACCCGAATGCCAAGTGGGAAAGCAATACCAACTCCAATATCGGTATCGATGCGACCCTGTTCAAAGGCGCATTGGAGTTCTCTCTCGACTATTATAACAAACGGATTAAAGATTTGCTGTTCAATCCTGAACTGCCCGGCGTATACGGTGCCGCTGCTCCGCCTTATGCCAACGTAGCAGAAATGAAAAACCATGGCTGGGATTTCTCTGCTACCGGCAACATACAGCTGGCTTCCAAACTGAAACTTACCCTCACCGGGACCTTCACCAGCTACAAAAACGAGATCCTGAAAATATCTGAATCTGCTCCCTACTTCGAAAGAGATACCCGCCGCTACGGTGTAGCGATTATCCGCAACGCAGTAGGCCACAGCATCAGCGAATTCTTCGGATATCAGATCGATAAATTCTGGGACAGCCAGGCAGAAGTGGATGCTGCCAACAACGCGGCCAAAGCCAAATATCCGGGCCTCTCAGAATATCAGCAGGCAGCTGCCCCCGGCCGCTTCCGCTATAAGGACGTTAACGGCGACGGCAAAATCGACGCGCAGGACCGCACCTATCTCGGTAGTCCCAACCCAGACTTTACCTATGGCCTGAACATCGGCCTCACCTATAAGAACTGGGATTTTTCCATGTTCTTCTATGGTGTGCATGGCAACAAGATCTGGAACCAGGTAAGATGGTGGACTGATATCTACGGCTCTTTCAACGGCGCAAAAAGCAAAACAGCCTTATACGATTCCTGGCTGCCTGACCGCAAAAACGCCAAAGCACCTATTCAGGAGCTGAAACCTAACTTCAGCACTTCCGATCCTCCAACATCCTACTATGTTGAAAACGGCTCCTATCTCCGCGCTAAGAACCTGATGATAGGGTATACCTTCCCTGCCTACATGCTGAAGAGAGTAGGTGTGGAAAAATTCAGGATATATGCACAGGCTGCCAACCTGTTCACTATCACCAAATACACAGGTCTCGATCCTGAAATCACCGGTAATACAGACTCCTTCGGTATCGACGAAGGTGCTTATCCTAACCAGCGTCAGTACCTGGTGGGCGTTACACTGAATTTCTGATCTGATTATCTGAATTGTTAAACTGAGAAAAATGAAAACATTACGATATACTAGTGCAATATTGCTCGTGGCTGCGCTACTGAACAGTGGTTGCTCCAAGAACTTTCTTGAAAAGCCGGCGTACAGTTCCCTGTCGGAACAGATCGTAGCCAACAAGGATGGCGTGAACTACCTGCTTGTAGGTGCCTATGCAGCGCTCGACGGCTCTGGTACGCCTACCAGCTCCCTCGGTGGCGGTAATGCCTGGGAAGCGGCATCCACCAACTGGGTGTACGGCAGCGTGGCCGGTGGCGATGCTCATAAAGGCAGTGAAGGTACCGACCAGACGCCTATCAATGAAATTGCCATCTGGCAGCCGAACGTCGCCAACTCTTTCTTCAATACCAAATGGAGAGCGGTATATGAAGGCGTGGCCCGTTGCAACAATACCCTGAGACTGATGGCGCAGGCTAAAGACATGTCTGATGCCGATAAACTAAAGGTGACGGCAGAAGCACGGTTTCTCAGAGGGCACTATTATTTTGAGCTGAAGAAAATGTTCAATAACGTGCCTTATGTGACGGAAACTACTACCGATCCGCTGGTACCCAATGATGTGGACATATGGCCCAATATTGAGGCCGACTTTAAATTTGCACAGGCCAATCTGCCGCCTACACAGCCGCAGGTTGCCCGCGCCAACAAATGGGCCGCACAGATCTATCTGGCTAAAACCTACCTCTATCAGAAAAAGTATGCAGACGCCCTGCCGCTTTTCAACGACGCCATCGCTAACGGCGTAACGTCTAATGGCCTGAAATACCAGCTCACGGACAACTTCGAAGACAACTTCGATGCGTCCAAAAAGAATAATTCGGAATCCGTATTTGCCATCCAGATGTCTGCCAACGATGGTACCAACGGTATCGCCAACGCCAATATGGGAGACATGCTGAACTTCCCGGCCAACTTCAAATGCTGCGGTTTCTACCAGCCAACTTTTGACCTCGTGAATTCCTATCGCGTAGATGATAATGGATTACCTTATCTGGACGATTATAACCAGCATGCAGTGAAGTCTGATATGGGCATCAAGGCCACACAGCCTTTTACGCCGGATAACGGACTGGTAGACCCCCGTCTGGACTGGACCGTTGGCCGTCGCGGTCTTCCCTATCATGACTGGGGATACTTTGCGGGTTCCACCTGGATACGTGACCAGTCACAACGATATGCCGGTCCGTTTGCCACCAAAAAAATGGTGTACTGGAACTACAATAAGGACAAATATATGGACAACAACTCCTGGGCGCCCGGTACAGCCATCAACGTATTGCTGATCCGTTTCTCTGATGTGCTGTTGATGGCCGCTGAATGTGCTGCCGAAACAGGTGATCTGGGAACAGCAATGGGCTATGTTAACCGGGTACGCAGCCGTATGAAAGATCATCCGGAGGGATGGGTGCATGATTATAAAGATCCTGCCAATCCTATTCAGGGCTTCGATCCTGCCAAGCCATTGCCTTATTACAAGATCGGCTTGTATACCGCTTTTCCGGACGTGACTTATGCGCGTAAAGCGATCCGCTTTGAGCGTAAGCTGGAACTGGCCATGGAAGGGCACCGCTTCTTCGATCTGTCCCGCTGGGGCATTGCAGACCAGGTGCTGAACGCTTATTTTGCTTTTGAAGGCGCTATCACAGATGACGTGAAAGGCGGCCATTTTACGAAAGGCAGAAATGAGTATTTCCCCATTCCACAACGCCAGATAGATCTGACGTTGAAAAATGGTCAGCCGGTATTGAAACAAAACACCGGATATTAATTACGAATTACAAATTACGAATCACGAATTAGGGCTCCCATTTTGGGGGCCCTAATCGTAACTGGTAATCAAAATTTGTAATTCATCTTTTATATTTCATAATTTATACTCCGCTTTTAAAATTCGTAATTCGTAATTCCATGAGAGTCCTTTTGGCCGCATTATGTATCGCATTTACTGGTTGTTTTGCCCCGTCAGCCAAAGAGAAAGGGAAAATGCTGGCCGATAAATATTGTTCATCCTGTCATCTGCCGGTAGATCCGTACATGCTGGACAAGGAAACGTGGACCAAACATGTGCTGCCGGCCATGGCGCCGAAGCTGGGCATCCGGGTATGGTCCGGCGACCAGTATTATCCGGTGGAAGGCCAGCGGCAGGAGGGCCAGATATCTTTTCAGGAGTGGGTGGAACTGGTGAAATATTATGAACAGCAGGCGCCTGAAAAATTGTCGCCCGCCAAACCGCCGGTGCCATTGCAACACGACTGGTTCGGCTTCTCCATTAAACGGCCTGTTGGCGTGGATTCGCCAGGCGTGGCAACTACGACGATGGTTTCCTTTGACACAGCTGCCGGCCGCATTTTTACCAGCGATGGATATAAGAGTACGCTCAGTGCCTGGGATAGTTCCCTGCGTAAAATCAATAGCTGGCAACTGCCTTCCGCGGTGGTGGATATGCTCTATACAAGCGATAGCGGTAAATCATCACCTGCAATCATCACCCAGATCGGTAATATGAGAGCCATCGATGAGCCATCGGGCATCATAAGCAGGCTCAACATTAATGACCCTGGCAGTAAAAAAACGGACCTCATGCCTTTTCTTAAACGTCCTGTGCAAACACTGCAGGCAGATTTCGACAAGGACAATCTGGTTGACCTGTTAGTATGTGCCTTCGGTCATAACCAGGGTGGTTTATATTGGCTGAAACAGTTGCCAGACCACCGTTATGAGCAGAAGACCATCACAGAGGTACCGGGTGCCATACACGCAGAAGTAGGAGATTTTAATGGTGACGGATGGCCGGATGCCATGGTCCTTTTTGCTGCAGCGGACGAAGGGATCTGGTTATATGAGAACGACCGGCACGGCGGCTTTAAATCTGTTAACCTGCTGAGATTCCCGCCACTAAACGGTTCTACCGGTTTTCAACTGGTGGATTTTAACCAGGATGGTAAGCCGGATATTTTATATACCTGCGGAGATAATGCAGATTTTTCTATGGTGCTTAAACCTTTTCATGGTTTGTACGTCTATATGAACGAGGGTAACAACAGCTACCGTCAGGCATGGTTTTATCCAGTAAATGGCTGTACAAAGGCTGTAGCAGCAGATTTTAACCTGGACGGTAAAACAGATATTGCGGCGATTGCTTTTTTCGCAGACCTGAAAAATAATCCTGCAGAAAAATTTATTTTGTTTGAAGGAAAGGACCATCAGCTGAACTTCACGCCCCATGCGCCTCCTGTCGAAAAGGAAGGGCGATGGATCTGTATGGACGTAAGAGATATGGATGGTGACGGAGACCAGGATATTATACTAGGAAACTATGGAAAAGGATTTAATATACTGGATGGATATACGCCTGATTGGAAGGAGTATCAACCCTTTATAGTGCTGGAAAACAAACGGAAGTGAAAAGTGTAACGTAAAAATCGATGGTTTATTTGGAGAAGAAGTAGAATAATATGTATATTACAGCCGGTAAATATTTCCACGAACGGGTACTTATATATGTCGGGTCGCACATTGCAAATAATTGCACCAGTTGTTACGGATGTAACGTACCTTTGCTCTTTTAATTCAGCTCATCATTATAGCAAGATATTTTCATGGTGCTATAGCCAGGCAGCATGAATAAAGATATCCTGATGCATAATCAGGTTTTAGAATGGCGGAAGGAGAGGCAGCAATGCCTCTCTTTTATTTTAATAACCACCTATCAAATATTAGCCCTGTAATTCGGAAAATCTGCCCAATCCTGTTTATTTTTAATCAGAAATCAGTGTTCTCATTTAAAACAGGAGTGTTCAAGTGGCGGAATATGTATATGACAGGCAGCAAATGAGCGAAGGGCTAGCTGCCATTATTGCCGGCAATAGTAGTGATGCGGCCAGAGAATGGCTACAGCAGCGGTTACAGAAGGCCGCTTCCATCCCGCAGTTTAACCAGACTTTCACCGCGATCCCGAGGTTCACCGGAAAAAATATCATTGTCGTGTCGCCGGAACAGGCTGCAGTACTGCAACAGCAGGTGCCCGGCTTCTTCGTACACGGGTGGACGTTAGACCGCCTCATACGGGCATGGTGGCTGTTGCAACTCGATACTTCCGATAAGGCCGTTTACCTGGACACCATCGAAAAACTATTTCTCTCTGCCGAAATGAATGAACTGGCAGCACTCTACAGCGCGCTGCCCTTGCTCGCATGGCCGGAAGAATGGAAACTTCGTACAGCCGAAGGCGTTCGGTCCAATATCGGTGTGGTACAGGAAGCTATTATGCTCCACAATCCCTATCCCGCCCGTTATCTGGACGAACCCGCCTGGAACCAGCTGGTTATGAAAGCGATTTTTACAGATAAACCGCTGCACCTCATTTCCGGCCTCGATGAACGCAGAAATACCGCGTTGGCGGCGATCCTGACTGATTTTGCACATGAGCGCTGGGCTGCCGGCAGAAAGGTATCGCCGATGCAGTGGCGGTTGCTGACAACCTTCATCACAGCAGATAATATGGCAGACCTCACCCGGATATGGCACTCTGCTGACCAGACAGAAAAAGCGGCGGCGGCCCTCGTGTTTGCCAATACTGATTATGCACCGGCCAAAACATTACTGGCCTCAGACCCGGCACTGACTGCCGAAATACAAAGTGGCGCCCTCTCCTGGGACGTCATCGCAGCTAAATTATCCCAGAACTAAATCTGAAAAATTATGTGTGGTATTCATGAACTGACCGAAAAAGATCTTCAACCGTTAACGTATACTCCGGCTTATCTCGATAAAATCAAAGGCATGCGCTTCTTTGATCCGCATGTACACATGACTTCCCGGACTACCGACGATTACCAGGCTATGGCCGACGCAGGCGTGGTAGCCCTTATTGAGCCCGCTTTCTGGCTGGGACAGCCTCGTACCGGGGTAGACACCTTCCGCGATTATTTCAACAGTATCCTCGGCTGGGAAAGGTTCCGCGCGTCTCAGTTCGGCATTAAGCACTATTGCACCATCGGACTCAATTCCAAAGAAGCCAATAATGAAGCGCTGGCAGAAGCTGTCATGGAAATACTGCCGCAGTTTATTTACAAGGAAGGCGTGGTAGGCGTAGGGGAAATCGGTTTCGATGACCAGACACCGCTCGAAGAAAAATATTACCGCGCCCAGCTGGAACTGGCTAAAGAAGCCGGTTTGCCGGTACAGATACACACCCCTCACCGCGATAAGAAAAAAGGCACACAGCGTAGCATGGACATCGCCATTGAACATGGACTGGCGCCTCACATGGTCATTGTAGACCATAACAATGAAGAAACCGTGAAGGAAGTGCTGGACCGTGGCTTCTGGGCAGCATTTACCATCTACCCCTTTACCAAAATGGGCAATGAGAGAATGGTGGAGATAGTGAAGCAGTACGGTAGCGAGAGGATTATGGTCAATTCAGCGGCCGACTGGGGTATCAGTGATCCGCTCGCCGTTCCCAAGACGGCAGCCCTCATGCACGAAAGTGGTATTGACTTGAATGACATTCATTTGGTAACTTACATGAATGCTGTAAAGGCGTTTGCGCAAAGCGGCCAGATAAATGAAGCGGATTTTGATTTAGCCGGAAATATTGACCAGCGTGAGAAATTTAATGGAAGCACCGTTTTACGTGGAGGCCAGCAGCCCAGAATTAATAAAAATACAACCATCATCCGGTAAAGGCCTGGCAGTTTCGTTACTGCTGGCAATGAACCATGAAAACCTGTTATTCGGTGAGTTATATTGTTAGCAAAGTAATCGGATACCTGCGCCTGATGCGCCCGGCCAATATTGTCACCGCCATTGCGGATATCCTGGCGGGGGTGGCCATTTCCGGCTATTTCCTGAGTGTGACCTTTGAAACACTGACACTGGACCTGACACTTCCGGTGGTATGCCTGTGTCTTGCCACCGCCGGCTTATACGGCGGCGGCGTTGTATTCAATGACGTATTTGACGCGGAACTGGACAGCAAAGAAAGGCCGGAACGGCCTATTCCTACTGGTGTCATCTCGCTTACCCAGGCCATCATCCTGGGAAGCTACCTGTTGCTGGTGGGCGTCCTGGCAGCCTTTTCGGTAGGCGGCATCAATGGCCTCGCCGGCTGGCTAGCCATTGCCACAGCGGTTTCCGCACTCGTATACGATAAATGGGGAAAACACCACGCCTTCCTCGGTCCTGTTAATATGGGCCTGTGCCGGGGCCTCAACCTCCTCCTGGGCATCAGTATTGTGCCCGGGGCCGTGGCCACCTGGTGGTGGGTAGGACTGGTACCTATCCTTTATATCGCAGCAGTGACCAATATCAGCCGGGGCGAAGTATATGGCGGCACAGCCAACAGTATCCGGATTACAGCCATCTGTTATGCTATTGTGTTGCTGACAATTGGCACTGTGGCCATTTTCCACCACAACGGCTGGAAAGTGCTGCCCTTCCTGCTGTTGTTCGCATGGATGATTTTTAAGCCGCTGCGGAATGCCTGGAAAAATCCCATCGGGCCTAACATCGGGAAAGCGGTGAAGGCCGGGATCGTAGCGCTGATCGTCATGAACGCCTCGTGGGTGGCCGCTTTCGATGCGCTCAGTTATGCTTTGGCAGTACTGTTGTTATTGCCCGTCTCTATGTCGCTGGGCAAAGCATTTGCCGTTACCTGAGCCGGTCACGCATCAGCATCCCCTGACAAACAGCCGCTCATTCGTAATTCGTAATTTATAATTCGTAATTAATCTACGAGTCCTCTTTTGATGGCTTCTTTCACCAGTCCGGCGGTATTTTTTACGGCCAGCTTTTGGGTGAGGTTAAGCCGGTGTGTTTCCACAGTACGAAGGCTGATAAATAGCTTCTCTGCGATCTGCTGATTGGAATGTTCTTCTGCAATCAGCTTCAGTATTTCTTTTTCACGCCGGGTAAGCGGAATCTCGTAACCGGATGATCGTTGCCCGGTAAGCATTTCGTGGAGCAGCTGTTGTTTGATGCCGGCATCAAGATATTGTTCTCCGTGGTACACCTTCTCAATGGCGGCCACCAGCGTTTCTTCATCGGTGTTTTTCAACAGATAGCCACTGGCGCCGTTGCGCAGCATCTGTTTGATGTAATGTGATTCCATGAAGTTGGTCAGTGCAATGATTTTGATCTCTGGATGATTTTTATGTACCTGTTTGCACAATTCCAGTCCGTCAATATCAGGCATTTGTATGTCTAACAGCAGCACATCGGGTTGTGCTGCGGGCAATGCCTCCATCAGGGCGGTGGCGGCATTGCTTTCATATACGATCGTAATGTGCGGATAAGGTGCCAGCATGGCTTTTAACCCATTGATGACCAACAGATGATCGTCGGTGATGGCTAATTTTATCTTCATAAAAAATAATTGGGGCAGCTATCCAATTTCTGCCAGTTGCATAATCGCGATATTAAATTCTATATAGGCGGTAGTTCCTTGTCCATGTGCGGCTGCGATCTCCAGGTTGCCGTTCAGCGCCCTGATCCTTGATTGCAGGGCGTTCAGTCCCATGCCCGGCCCGGTGTCGCGTGTTTCCTGGAACCCGATGCCGTTATCTTCTACAGTGATGCTCAGCAGATGGCCTTGCCGAGTGAGCTGTACCAGTGCTTCGGTGGCCTGCGAGTGTTTGATGATATTGTTGACCAGCTCCTGAACGATACGGTAAACGGACAGTTCGAAATTACCTTTGAAGCGGCCGATGCTATCGGGCGCATAACACGAAATGGTCAGGTGCCGGGAGTGGCTTACATTGCGGCAATAGAAACGTACGGCATCTGCCAGCCCCATTCTGGCCAGCAGTTCCGGCATCAGGTTGTGGGCGGTCTTGCGTACTTCACCGATGGCATCGTCCAACATGCCCATCGCGTGGCTGAAGTCCCTGTCTGTTTTCAGCGCCGGCTGCTCGTGTTTCAGCGCGCCGAAATGCATTTTCACGGCAGACAGCAGTCCGCCTACGCCGTCATGAAGGTCTTTCGACAGACGGGTGCGTTCTTTTTCTTCGCCCTGTATCATCGCTTCCAGTACCTGTACGGTTTTCTCCGCCTCCATGGTATGCAGCTGCTGTTCCTGCAGGTGGGTACGGTGCTTTAACCGCTGCCAGATGAAGAACGCGGTGGCCAGCAGCAGCCCGGCGGCAATGAGGAAGAGGAATAACCACATGTTTTTTTGTTGTATCTGGAGGTCCTTCCGTGCCAGTTGCAGTTCTTTGGCGGTAAGCTGCCGGTCTTTTTTCTCAGACTCGTACTGCATTTCCAGCAGCATCACATTATTACGGGCGGCATCGCCGGTGAGAGAGTCGTTGAGCACTTCAAATTTTTCCCGCAGGGTGAAGGCCCGCTGATAGTGTCCCATTGTGGCTTCCAGGTTGGAGGCTACCAGGTAGCCCCATCGGAGCTCATTGATGGCTTTGTATTGCCGGGCCATGGTAATGGCCTGCTCTACATAGGACAAGGCCTCTGTATATTTTTTCAGGTTAAACAGCTCACGGCCATAACCCAGGTATATGTACGTCAGCAGTTCTGGTTCAGGGAATTTGCGGGACAGTTCCAGTGACCGGGTGTATTGCTGATAGGCTTCCGGTCTCTTTTCCTGCTCGAAATACAGGTTGCCGAGGTTCACGTGGGCTTTCAGCACAAAGGCGCTGTCTTCGAGCTCCTGCCCCATGCGGATGGCTTTCCGGTAGTACTGTTCACCTTCTGCATAACGTTTCAGGGATACCATACAAGACCCCATGTTGATCAGCGCGGCAGTGGCCCGTCGTTTATTGCCAATGGAAATCGCATGCCGGTAGGCCTTCCCCGCATACTGGAACGCTTTGGCGCCATCTTTTAAATTGATGAAGATGCCTGCCAGGTTGTTGTTCATCAGGCTGGAGAAAAGCGTGTCCCTGGCGGCGTCGGACAGCTTAAGCGCTTCCAGGTAACGGCTGGCCGCGCGAGTGTAATTCCCCAGCTGATGATGTTCATTGCCGCTGAAGCTCAGGGCTCGCATCAGGTTGGCCGTATCCCGCAAACCGGCGTAAATCTTCACGGCATTGTCTACCATGAACAACGATTCTTCATACCGGCCTGTCATGTCCTGTATGTACATATAGTAGCAGGCGAAATCAGCCACTCCTTTGGAATAGTGGAGCTGCCGGCTTAAACGGAGGGCTTCCCGGAAGATGCCGTCAGCTTTCTTCATGCTGTCAGGCATGTAGCTCATGCCGTAGGCAAACAAGGTGTTTACCCGGCCGGTATCAGCTTTCTGATGCTGCAGTGCCCTGAAAAGGCTGTCCTGCGCTGCTGTATTGAATGCCCATGCAGAGATACCCTGCTTTACAATCAGGCAGACAGCAAACAATATCTTTTTAAACATCGCTTAATGCGCTTTCCTGTTAACAATCAGATCTAAAAATGCAACAAGAGAAGTATGAAAAAACATCCGTGTTACAGGGTTAACAACATGGGGGGCATATGCCAGATATTCATCTAAAACAAACAAATTTGTTGGCCTGCAACAAGCCCGGAGGCCGCCGCAACGAAGGGTAAAGATCTTCATTTCCTGTATTATACGCAATAGGCAGCTGGATGAGCGGAAACCGGTGCCACCCGTGTTTATCCCTATATGTGACCATAACGGGCTGCTGGTAAGGCTTTGCGCCCCCGGGGAGGGCCTCCGTAGAAATACGCAATTTTTAAAATAATGGTTTGTACCGTTAAATCCCCCCTGTAAACGGGGTTTCTTTACATCCGGTAATGAACCGTTTCTCTATTGCATACCGATAACAACAAACAGGTAGAACCCCAAAAAGGCTCCGTTCACGGAGCCTTATTCTTTATGAAAATATCTCATTTTTATATGTACTTTTAAAGGCTATTGAATTTTTTTAGATTGATGCAAGCGGAACAATGCCATGGAGTACATTCAACAACAATTCGACGTTAACTTTTCGTTCAGGGTCTTTTTTTCAAGAGATTTATTTGATCCGGCTAATACCTGTTTGTCAGCCTTCCTGGAGTCCAAAGCAGAAGCGGCTTTCCAGAAAAAACTGCTGGTGGTCCTCGATGGAGGCGTAGCCGCCAGCCATCCCGGCCTCGCCGAAAAAATCACTTATTATCTGATGCAGGTGCGCGGTTTCCGGCTGGCGCCGGAAATAGTCACGCTCACCGGCGGAGAAAGCGTGAAAAATGATTTGTCACAGCTGTTTTCCCTTGTGGATGCCATCGATCAGCATGGCATCGATCGCCACTCGTATGTGATTGGCATTGGCGGCGGCTCCCTGCTCGACCTCGTCGGCTTTGCAGCGGCCATCTCCCACCGTGGCGTGAAACATATTCGTATACCCACTACCGTATTATCACAAAATGATTCCGGTGTGGGCGTAAAAAACGGAATCAACTATAAGGGCAAGAAAAATTTCCTTGGCTCCTTTGCCCCGCCGGCGGCCGTGTTCAACGACAGTACTTTCCTGACCACGCTGGACGGGCGCGACTGGCGCTCAGGCATGGTGGAAGCGGTAAAGGTAGCCCTTATCCGCGACGCTCCTTTCTTTGAATGGATGGAGAAAAAAGCGGAGGCCCTTACCGGCGGCGATATGCCGGCCATGGAGGAGCTGATATACCGCTGCGCGGCGCTGCATATGGCGCACATCGGCGGTGGCGGCGATCCGTTTGAAAGCGGCTCGGCACGCCCGCTCGATTTCGGGCACTGGAGCGCACATAAGCTGGAACAGCTGACCGATTTTTCGCTCCGGCACGGGGAAGCGGTGTCTATCGGCATTGCCCTCGATAGCGTGTATTCCTTCCTGTTAGGATGGATCGACGAAGCGGCGATGCTCCGTATTGTCCATGTGCTGAAAGCCATGCAGCTGCCCATCTGGCATCCGCTGCTGCAAAAGCAGGACAACGAACCATCTCCGGTGATCGCAGGATTGGAAGAGTTCCGCGAGCACCTCGGCGGACAACTCACGATCTCGCTGCTGCGGGCCATCGGAAGAGGCGCGGAGATACACCATATAGATCTGGATATGCTGTACAAAGCAGCAGATATCTGCCAAAAACTACAGTCATGAAAACAGCATACGGACATCTGACTTATTGCACCAATATCCATCCCGGAGAAAAATGGGAAGACCATTTCGCACAACTCCGGAAATATATACCCGCAGTCAAACAACAGGTGGCGCCGGACCAGCCTTTCGGTATCGGTCTGCGCCTGGCCAATACCGCCAGCCTGGAGCTGACTAAGGAAGAAAACCTGAACGCTTTCAAAGCATGGCTGCAACAGGAAAACTGTTACGTATTTACGATGAACGGTTTCCCCTATGGCGGCTTTCACGATACCGTAGTGAAAGACCAGGTACATACGCCCGACTGGACGCAAGCCGACAGGGTGGCCTATACCGTCCGGCTGTTCCGCCTGCTGGCGGCGCTGCTGCCGGAAGGTATGGAAGGCGGTATCTCTACGTCTCCTTTATCATACAAATACTGGTGCAACCGCTGTGAGGAAGAAAAAAATTCTTTCACGGAGCGCGCTACCCTGAATATGTTGCTGGTAGTGGAACAGCTGGCACGCATCCATCGTAGCGGCGGCCCGTTGATGCACCTCGATGTGGAACCTGAACCAGACGGACTGCTCGAAAATACGGCCGAATATATCAGCTGGTACATGGGATCGCTGTTGCCGGCGGGCATTCCGTTTATCATGGACAAGCTGCGTGTGGACGAAGCGGAAGCGGCGACCATCATCAAAAACCATTTACAGCTTTGTTATGATGTCTGCCACTTTGCGCTTGAATATGAAGTGCCAAAGCAGGTACTGGAACAGTTGCGGCTTTACGGCCTTAAAGTGGGCAAATTGCAAATCAGCGCGGCCCTGAAGGCAGGCCTGCCCGCAGCGGCGGAGGCAAGGCAAAAAGTAATAGACGCCTTCCGTCCGTTCAACGAGCCCGTTTACCTGCACCAGGTGATCGGCCGGAAAACAGACGGCTCCCTGGTACGTTATCCCGATCTGCCGCAGGCGCTGGAAGATGCCGGTAATACGGACGTAGTGGAATGGCGCTCCCATTTCCATGTGCCGGTATTTGCCGACAGGTTTGAGGTGCTGCATTCCACGCAGTCAGATATTGTGGATGTGCTGACATTACAACGGCAACAGCCTTTTACCGCGCATATGGAAGTGGAAACATATACCTGGGATGTACTGCCACAGGGCCTGAAAGAGGAAATGGCGGTGTCTGTGTCGAGGGAATTGAACTGGATTAAAAAAATAATAGCAAATAAGGACTAATGAACTGGCGGTTATGGGTCACTATTACGAACTAAAAAACGCAACAGCGCACCGGCCTGAAGGCCCTGCCCGTTACAGAACTTCCAATTCGTAATTCGTAATTCGTAATTTGTAATTGAATTTAAGGTTGTATCTATGAGAAAAACAGTCGTATTGGACGTTGTAGGATTATCCTCCGCACTGCTGGAGCACATGCCTTTCCTGAAAGCATATGCGCAGCAAAGGCATGTGGCCACCGTGGCCCCTATGTTGCCTGCTGTGACCACCTCGGTGCAGAGTACCTATCTGACCGGTAAATGGCCAAGTGAACACGGTATTGTGGGTAACGGCTGGTATGACCGTACCGACTGTGAGGTCAAATTCTGGAAACAGTCCAACAAACTGGTGGAATCTGCCAAAATATGGGAAAAAGCGCGCCGCCTGGATCCCTCCTTCACCTGTGCGCAGATGTGCTGGTGGTACAATATGTACGCTGATGTGGACTTTTCCCTGACGCCCCGTCCCAACTACCTGTCGGACGGCCGTAAGGTCCCTGACTGCTATACTTCGCCAGGTGAGCTGCGGGATTACCTGACGCAGGAACTGGGGCCTTTCCCGTTGTTCAACTACTGGGGGCCTACTGCCAATATCAAATCCTCCCAATGGATCGCTGATGCTACCATCCTGACCGATAAACGCCACGATCCCACGCTGACATTCGTTTATCTGCCTCACCTCGACTACTGCCTGCAGAAATTCGGGCAGGACCCTGCCGGTATCGCCAAAGAGCTGCAGGAGATCGATGGAGTATGCCGGCAGCTGATCACTTACTACCAGCAGAAAGGCTGCGATCCCATCGTGTTGTCGGAATATGGTATTACCAATGTGAATAACCCGGTGCATATCAACCGTATCCTGCGCCAGGAAGGGTTGATCGCCGTGCGCGTGGAAAGAGGCCTGGAACTGATGGATGCCGGTGCGTCCAAAGCTTTTGCCGTGTCTGACCACCAGATAGCGCATATTTATGTAAATGATCCTTCCTGTTATAAAAGAGTACGGGACCTCGTTCAGAAGGTGCCCGGCGTACAGCTGGTACTGGACCGTGAAGGCAAAAGACAGCATCACCTGCACCACGAACGCAGCGGCGACTTGGTGCTGATGGCGGATGCCAACAGCTGGTTTACCTACTATTACTGGCTGGACGATAACAAGGCGCCGGATTTTGCGCGTATCGTGGATATTCACCGTAAACCGGGATATGATCCGGTGGAAATGTTTATGAACCCGGCAGACCCGCTGATCAAGCTGAAAGCGGCCGCCAAACTGTTGAAGAAAAAGCTTGGGTTCCGGTACCTGATGAACGTTATTCCGCTGGATGCCACGCTGATCAAAGGCTCACATGGCCGTTTGGAGGAAAACCCGGTAAACCATGCAGTGGTCATCAACAAACAACCTTTCAAACAAAACCAGCTACAGGCGACCGATGTATATGAGGTGATATGGAACCAGTTGGTTGACTAAACCATCCCCGCATATACAGATCCGGCTGTATCCTGATCTGTTGGCTGCTGGCCGAAAGGCTGGCAGCACACCATCATGGAAAGAAACTGTACAAACGCCGGGAGGGTATAGAGGTCTCCGTTGCCCCGGGGCGTGTAGCCCTGGCGTATGGTTTGTAGGTTTTTCTATTAAAATCTGGTTAATTCCTTGCTTCTGCACGTTTGAAGTGCGTTATTTTATCCAATTAATTCGCTATTTTTATATAGCAGTTTCATTTCTATTTACAGCATAAACCCATTCCACATATGTGACATATTTTTATATGTTTATTTGTGGCCAGATTCTAATTGAGGTATCCGTTCAGGAACGGGAATATAAACTATGTTTAAACCTGCCGCTATGTTTGACAATGCCCTTGATTTTTGCCAGTCTTTACCGGCTGTTACCACTGATAAGAAGTGGGATAACGAACTGCGTTTTTTTGTAGGGGAGAAATTGTTTTGTATGATTTCTCTTGATCCGCCGCAACGCGTTTCTTTCAAATGTACGCCCAATCAATATCACCAGCTGATAGCCAAACGTGGTATTGTGCCTGCGCCGCATCTGGCGCGTTACCACTGGGTGCAGCTGCAACAGGAGGATATTTTGCCTGGCCCTGAGCTGGAGCATTTCCTGCATGATGCATATGATCTTATTTTGCGTTCTTTACCGCCATATGAGCAGGAAGAGATAGAAAAACTTCGTAAGCTGAATGCCTGATATTATTTCCAGACCGTGAAGAATATATCGTATAAGCCGAAGATAACAAGGGTGCCCGCGAATAATTTTTCAAGTAAGGGAGTCTTCATTTTTACTGCTGTTTTGGCTCCAAGATAGGAAGCCGGAAAAGCGGTGAGCGACAGCAGCAGCGCGATGTTCCAGTCAATATGCCCGAGGCACCAGTGTGTAATGGCGCCGGGAACGGAAAGTACCGCAGACAAAATAACCGCGCAGGCCAGCGCCTGTTTGATCGGCATCTTCAGGCGGCGAATAAAGAAGGTGCTGAACAGAATACCTCCCGCATTGGCCAGCAGGCCAGACAAAAAGCCGATGAACAAAGCTGCGCCCACAATTTGAGATGCCCTGATGTCGTCGCTGTTGACCGGTGTTTCCACAGAAGACCCTTTATGGCGGAGGTAGGAGTATAACAGGGAGCCTCCCAGTGTTACAATAAACAGTGCTGTCAGCAACATCAGTGTTTTCCCCGGCAGGTAACTGCTGAACCAGGAGCCCACTACGGTGGCAGGTACCCCAAATACAGCCCCTAATAACACCACACGTTTATTAAACAGCTTTTCACGGCTATAAACTGCTGTGGCAGACAGTGTGCTGGAAATAGACGCCGGTAGGGGCGATGCGAGGGCAAAAAAAGGATTGACGCCCGCAAAAATCTGTAGCGCAGGAGTGCTGATAGCGCTGCCGCCTTTGCCTAAAAGGCCCGATAAATAACCGACTACTACCCCTATGACCAATACTGGCAGGTAGTTGGATTGTTGTAAATACTCCATTCAATTTATCCCTCCGGGAACGTGCAAACTAATGGTTGGTGGTTGGTTTGTCTCAATTACAGGTTTATCAAAAATAGGGGGCATTTATTAATATAGGTGATAACTATAAGTTATGGGAGATAACAATATATTATATTTATTGCTAGTCTATAAAGCTAATGAACTGAATATTCGTTATTTTCATACCGCTAACGAATAGCAGTTAAATTGTGATATGACAAAGAAAGTGGATTTCCCCAATGCTGATTATTCCTTACAATGGCTGTACAGGGACCCGGACCAGCATATCTATGAAGATTACAATACAATCGGCGTTCCCGACGAACGGATTTTTGAGGATATCCACCGAGTGCTTGAAATATTGCATGCGGCACAGTTGCTAATACCTGTCAACCTGAACCGGTCGAAGAAATTTGAGTTCTCCGGTACCAGCATCGATGACATCGTGGCGGAAATCCGGCAGTGGGTGCGTTCGCGGGTGATCAAGCAGAAATTGTCCATCTATGGCCATGGGATAGTGAAGCTGCCCAATGGAGAGGAGGCCGTACAAAAAGATCTGGTACAGCTGGCAGATGTGCGTTTTACAGAGAGAAGTTTTAAGATCACTACTGCCAAAACCATCTGGGTGCCGGTAGTGCTGGACGATACAGATAACTACAACTGGCAGATTGGACTGGCAGAACAGAATGCACCAAGGTTGGAAAACTGCCTCGCTGCCGTATTCCACAAGCTGAAACTGGAAGTTGCTCCGGGCCTGGAAGAAGAAGACCGTTCCAAACCTGTGTGGCAGAAAGGGTTTAAGCTGTACCCATCCCGCGAAGCTATTGAAAGCGCTTATATCGAAGACCCGCCCCCGCCCAGTTTTGATATCGCCAAATACCTGTTGCCTAAAACGCAGACAAACCAATAAACCCGGGCTATACCTTTGATCAATAAAAACTGCCCGGCCGTATAACAGCCAGGCAGTGGTATCATTTTCAAAAGAAACCTCTTAAAAAATCTTACTGGCCATAGAACCGTGTCATTTTCTGTTCGAGTATGGAAAGCGGCACGCAGCCATCTTTCAGCAGTTCGTCATGGAAAGCAGGGAGGCTGAATTTATCGCCCAGTGCTTTGGTATATTTCTCCCGCAGTTCTCTTATTTTGAGCTCTCCTATTTTGTAAGACAGTGCCTGGCCGGGGATGACCATGTACCGCTCTACTTCCGCAGTAGCGTCGTGTTCAGACACGGGTTCATTGTCCATCATATATTTAATGGCCTGTTCACGGGTCCAGCCTTTATGATGCATGCCAACGTCTACGACTAAACGAATAGCGCGATGGATTTCATCAGTCAGCCGGCCGAAGTACATATACGGATCGGTATACAGTCCCAGTTCCTTACCGAGGCTTTCGCAGTAGAGAGCATATCCTTCGCCGAAGGCGCCCACCCAGTTGAAGCGGCGAAACCTGGGCAGGGAATCGTTTTCCTGTTGCAGGGAGGACTGGAAGTGGTGACCGGGAATGGCTTCATGCAGGAAGAGGCTTTCCATGCCGGGGTAAGGGAATTCAGCTGCATTCAGGATAGGAACGTAGAAGATACCGGGACGGGAGCCGTCCGGATTGCCGGGCTGGTATTCAGCGGAGGCTGATGCAGCGCGGAAGGCTTCTGTTTGCCTGATCTCGAATTTGGATTTAGGCAGATGACCATACATTTTTCTGACGCCGGGCATGATTTTGTTTTCGATCGCTTTAAAGGAATCGAGGATGGCGCCGGGTGTTTTGAAAATGCGCAGTTTTTTGTCGTTGCGTACTTCCGCGAAGAAAGCTGTCAGATCTCCTTTGAAGCCGGTGCTGTTTTTTACTTCTTCCATTTCCTGGCGGATACGGGCCACTTCGCGTTCTCCGATGGCATAGATTTCATCCGGTGTCTGGTTGGTGGAAGTCCAGTATCTGACGAGGAACCCGTAATATTTCTTTCCGTCGGGAATATCTCCGATACCGCTGGTTTTGCGGGCTTTGGGAAGGTATTCTGTTTGCATGAAGGTATACAGCTTTCCGTATGCCGGGAGGATGTACTTTTCGATGGCTGCCGTGTAATCGGTTGTCAACTGCTGTTTAGCGGCAGCATCCAGTGAATCGGGCAGTGTTTTAAGAGGCGCGTAGAAAACGTTGGCCGTATCTTTTTTAGCCAGGTCTTTCAGTTGCGGCAGTGTTTTGATCACCAGTTTTTCCGGTAATACATAACCGGTAGCGATGCCCTGGCGCATATTGGAGATGGCGGTGTCTGCCCACACAGAAAAACCTTCCATCCGATGCATGAAATTCTCGTAGTCTTTTTTTGTTTTGAAAGGTTGGGCGGAGGAGCCGGAGCCTAGCTGAGCGAGCGTGATAGGCAGGCAGGTGAACTGTTGCACCGGCATCAGGTAGTCGTGGTACGTAAGCATTTCCCGGTTAAGCGAAAGCTCTCTTTCCAGCATGTCATAAGTGATGCGGTCGTTGCCAGACAATCCCGTGGTGTCGATATTTTTCAGGGACTGCTGGTAGGCGGCCAGGAAAGAATCGGCATGTTGCCGGAAGGCGGCCCCGATATCTGTCGGCAGCTGATCGTTGTATTTGTTTTCACCGTTGAAAGTGGCTTGAAGCGGCTGCAGGGCCATATTACCATCGTAATAGCGCTCCACCAGCTGGTGCAGGGAGTCCCGCGAGGCTTGTTGGCTGTTGTGGGAACTTTTCTGCTGGCAGGAGGTGGCGGCCAGCACACTGCCCACTAACAATAAAGAGGCGTATTTCATGTTGAGTATGGATTAAGTAAACAATTTAATCAAATCCCAACAACAAAAAAGCATTCCGAAGAATCGGAATGCTTATTTAGAACAGTGAACAATGAAAAAAAAGATAAAAAATATTTTATTTCAATACTTTAATTCGAATGCTTTTGAAAGACACCTCGTTACCATGGTCTTGTAACAGAATGTGTCCTACCGGCCATAACCCAAAATTCTTCCAGTTTTTGTATTTGCTGATCGCCACCAGGTCTTTGAAGGCTTGGGAGCCCCGTTCATATTCCAATACTTTAAAACCGTTCAGCCAGTGCTCTACGTGGTTATTTGGATACACAATAATACGACCTTTGTTCCAATCTCCAATAGGTAGCAGGGCACGTTTTTCCTGTTTTCTTGTCATGAGATCGTAAAGTGACGCCAGGGTACGGTTTCCGTCGCGTCCCAGCTTAGCGTCCGGGTGTTTTTCATCATCCAGTACCTGGTACTCCAGACCGATGGCAGATTTCCCACCGGTTTCATATGACTCATTTACGAAATATTTCACCCCGCTGTTGGCTCCTGGTGTGAGTTTGAACATAAACTCCATTTCAAACGCGCCATATTCTTTTTCTGTGACGATGTCGCCGCCGCTGCCTTCTTCATCCCCGTTGGAATGCATAATCGTCAGCATGCCGTCCTGGATATGCCAGCCGGAAGTGGGGAAATCCTTTCTGTAAGCGCCTCTCCAGCCTTTGGAGGTCTTACCGTCCCACAGTAGCTGGTACCCGTTCTTTTTCTGCTGACCGGAAATAGTGTTGTCCACATTATTCACCACATAGATATTATCATAGGGAGAATATTGGGAAGCCGCCGGTTTGTCTATGATCCGGATATTTTTCCAGTAAATATGTTTGTTTTCGTCAGCGGCATTTTTGCCGATGCCATGCACCTGCAATGCGATAAAACCTTTAGGCAGCGCGGTATCCACCAGATGTGCGGTAGGAACGCCGTTCACCCAGGTACGGATTTCATTGCCCCTGCATTCAATACGGTATTTATTCCAGTCGGTAGGTTTGAATGCATTTTGCCCTGCCGGATTCAACTCCATAGGGTATTGCCAGCCTCTGCGGCCTTCTTCGTACACTCCACCGCTCCACTTGCGGTCAGACGGGTCTATCTCCATCTGGTAGCCAAATACACGGCCATTCTGATAGTCGTCGCGGCTCTGGCTGCGGAATTGTATACCGGAGTTAAAAGGAGCGCCCAGTTTGAATTCCAGCTCCAGGATGAAATCTCCGTAGTCCTTATCGGTGGCCAGGAAGGAGTTGGGCGTGCCGGTCACGGTTGTACCGACTATCTGTCCGTTCTCTACATTATATACAGCCTTGCCTCCCAGCTGTTTCCAGCCTTTCAGGTCTTTGCCATTAAAAAGCGTTTGCCACTGGCCCTTTTGGGCAAACAGGCTGCCGTACATAAAAAGCAGGCTGCCGAATAGTAAAATCGTCTTTTTCATAACTTGTTATACTGGAATGAAGGTGTCAAATTAGGTAATGAAAATGATTTTTACAACCGATTGCAAAGAAAAAAACTTTTCAAGACGGAAAATAATAGGGCTGGGTTGACCAAGGTAGATGCCAGCCAACCATAAACGCTTACATTTTAGTTGCCGACCTACCTGAAGATATTACAGTCTCTTACCTGAATTTCTTTTTGGAAATCTCTCTGAATGCCCTGCTCACAAAGATGATAATTTCCCATTAACGATAATATAGTTAACCATATTGCCGAAAAACGCTACCAGTCAACCAGCTCAATTCAACTTCAGAAAAATGTTCTCTGGAAAAATAACCCTGATCATCTTCCGAAAATCTTCTTAAAAAAACTTCTGTATAAAAGCCTCATCCAAAAGATGTTAAAAAAATATTGCCGAAATTACCCGGTCCCCAAAACCGCGATAACCCCTTTGCTGTCCCCACTTTTACCCCCTTGCCCGCAAAAAAATTGCATTCCTAAAATTGCAATCGTTTGCATCTCTGCAAATAATTATTATTTTGGGCTGGATAAGTTAGTACCCAATTCCATTTTTTGAAAAACTGATAACGTTATGAATAGGATTTCACGCTTATGTTTTGCAGCGTTATGCCTGCTGCTATGCCATCAGCTTGCTCAAGCACAATCCAAACAGGTGGAGGGAAATGTTGTGGCAAAAGATAAGACTCCCCTGGTAGGCGTTACGGTAGCTGTTAAAGGCGGTACTTCCGGCACGCAGACCGACGCTAACGGACACTTTAAATTACAGGTTGCCAATTCCTCCAATGCTGTACTGGTTTTTTCCTTCATCGGCTACACCCGGCATGAAGAACCCGTCTCCGGACGCGGCGTCATCAGCATCACCCTGGAGGAAGACCAGAAAAAACTGGAAGAAATTGTTGTTGTCGGCTATGGTCAGCAAAAGAAAAAAGATGTGACCGGCTCCATCGCTTCTGTCAGCAGTAAAGCCATCCAGGAAGTACCGGTGACCAACGCGCAACAGGCGCTGCAAGGCCGTACGCCTGGTGTGGACGTCATCAGCAACAGCGCCAAACCCGGCGACGAGCCCACGGTCCGCATCCGCGGTACCCGCTCCCTCTCTGCCGGCAACGATCCGCTTTATGTAATTGATGGTATCCCGTACTCCGGCAGTTTGAATGATATCGGTCCGGGCACCATCCAGTCCATGGAGATCCTGAAAGATGCCTCTGCAACGGCTATCTACGGTTCCCGCGGCGCCAACGGCGTAGTGCTGATCACCACTACCCGCGGTAAAACCAGCCGCCCGATTGTGACCTATTCCGGCTCCTATGGCATGGTGAAAAACCTCGGACAAACAGACCTGATGAACGGCGCCCAGTTCGCCGAAATGCGCCGTGAAGCCTACCGCACTATCGGTAAGTACAATGACAACAACCGCGACTCCTCCGACAGAGCCATCTTTGTTCCGCAGGAATATGCGGGCATCCAGAAAGGCACCAACACCGACTGGCAAAAACTGCTCCTGTCTACCGGATACCAAACCAACCACTCCCTCGGCGTAAACGGTGGCACGGAAAAAACAAAATATGCTGTCGGCCTCGGCTACTTTAAAGACCAGGGCGTGCTGAAACTGCAAAGCTATGAACGCTATAATATCAATATCAGCCTCGATCAGATGATCGGTTCCCGCGTAAAAGTGGGCGCCACTATGCTGGCTTCCTATAGCAACCGCAAAGGCGAAACTTACAATGGCATCAACAACGCCATCCGTATGCTGCCCATCTCATCTCCCTATGATGATAACGGCAACCTGATCACCTTCCCGAACAATGACAGTAACCTGCCCAACCCGTTGCTGGACTACGTGCCAGGCGCCCGCACGGAGAACCGCAAACGTTTCCGCCTTTTTACCAGTCTTTATGGCGAAGTGGAAATAATCGACGGTCTTAAATACAGGCTGAACGTTGGACCGGATATCTCGCAATACAACTACGGCCTGTTCCAGGGTAAGAACACGTTCGATCTCCTGATCGGTGGCGGCGATGCCACCGCTTCCAAAACCAGCGGAGAAACGATTGCATACACCGTGGAAAACGTAGTCACCTACAATAAAACTTTCAACAAAAAACACAACATCGGCTTCACCGGTCTGTATAGCGTACAAAGACAAAGAGGCGACAGCACCACGGCCAACGTACGCGGCGTGCTCGTGGAAGCACAGGAATACTACAACCTCGGTCAGGCAATGAACGTTACCGGCGTTGGCAGCAGCCTCGGTACCTGGACCATCCTGTCTTATATGGGACGCCTCAACTACGGATATGATGACCGTTATCTCGTAACACTGACAATGCGCGCTGACGGCTCCTCCCGCTTCGCTCCCGGTCATAAGTGGGGTTATTTCCCCTCTGTGGCCGCCGCCTGGAATATGAGCAACGAACAGTTCCTCAAAAACAGCCGTAATATCAGCCATATGAAACTGCGCGCCAGCTTCGGCCGTATAGGCAATACCGGTATCGATCCATACGCTACACAGGGTTTGCTGGCACGTATTCCCTACTCGTTCGGCGGAAAAGGCGTGCTCGGTTATACGCCGCAAATGCTGCGTAACCCCAATCTTACCTGGGAAACCACCACTTCCTTCGATGCCGGCCTTGACTTCGGCTTCTTTAAAGACCGCCTGACCGGTACTGTCGATTTCTATAAACAGAAAACCACAGACTTGCTCATGCCTTTCCTGCTGCCTTACAGTAACGGCTTCAACAGCGTCCTGCAAAACGTAGGCGCCACCAGCAATACCGGCTGGGAAGTAGCACTGTCCGGCATCATCATCGACAACCCGAAAGGATTTAACTGGAGCATGGACGTGAACTTCTCCCGCAACCGGTCTAAAATCCTGGAACTGATGGGCGGTAAGACAGAAGACATCGGTAACGGCTGGTTTGTAGGTCAACCTACATATGTGTACTACGACTACAACAAAATCGGTATCTGGCAAACCAATGATAAAACGGATGGCCTGCTCTATAAACCCAAACCGGGTGAAATCAAAGTGGAAGACACCAATGGCGATAAAAAAATAGATGCCAGCGATCGTAAAATACTCGGTACACCGCAGCCCGACTGGACTGCCGGCATGACTCAACGGCTTTCCTATAAAAACTTTGAATTGTCCGTAGTAGCCTTTGCACGTGTAGGCGGTATGATCAAGAGTGATTTCTATCAGAATACCAACACACTGTTCGGCCGTTTCAATAACCTGAACATCAACTACTGGACACCAGCCAATCCGACCAACGATTTCCCCCGGCCCAACGCCAACCAGGAACGTCCGGTCAATTACCAGTCCCTCAGCTATTTTGATGGTTCTTTCTTTAAAATCAGGAACATCTCCCTCTCTTATGCGTTGCCGGAAGCTACCGTGAAACGTATGCAGATGCAGGACCTGCGCTTTAATGTGAGTGTAAAACAACCACTCATCCTGGCGCCTTACAGACAGAAATATAAGGGAGTGGACCCTGAAGACGTGAACGTAATTGGTATTGACGCACCCGCCACCTGGATGTTGCAGTTTGGTGTGAATGCACGGTTCTAATTTTTTTCAATCAAAAACATTCCAACATGAAAAATATTTTGTGGGCATTAGCATTAACAGCACTCGCCGGTACAGGGTGTAACAAAATGCTGGACGAAGATGTAGTCACCAATACAACCGATGATTTCTATAACACGCGGAATGGTTTCACCACTGCGGTCAACGCAGGTTACGCCGGCATGCGCATCTTTTATAGCACAGAAAGGGGCATGACCCTCACCGTTGCAGGAACAGACACCTACACCAACGGCTCTGACGGGAACTTTAAATTTGCCAACCAGTACACTTCCCAGCTGGACGCCCGCTACGATCACGTGAGGGAATTGTGGAACGGCTTGTACCAGTCCATCAACAACTGTAACGTGGTGGTAGACCGCGCAGATAAGGTGAGTGGCCTCGATTCTGCCGCTAAGTTCAAAGGGGTGGGTGAAGCCTTGTTTTGCCGGGCACATTATCACTTCTTGCTGATGCAGACTTTTGGTAACATACCCTTACGGCTACACGAAAATAAAGAGATCAATACAGCCGCTACCCGCGACAGTACCGCTAAAGTATACGATGCCATCATTGACGATCTGACGAAGGCCGCGCAATACCTGCCGCCAACGCAGAGCGACTGGGGCCGCGCTACCAAACCGGCGGCAGAACACCTGCTGGCCAGGGTGTATCTCACCCGAGCCACTTCGCCTGATGCGAAGCCGGACGATTATGCCAATGCAGATAAATACGCAGAAGGCGTCATCAAAAATTATGGCCTGAAGTTATTGGACGATCCCGGAAAAGTATGGGCACAGGGCAACGAAAACAATACAGAAACCATCTTCGCGGCGCAGTATACCACTGACCCGCTGTATGCGTCGCCAGACAACAATGCCTGCCGCTTTTTCCTCATGCAGTACGATGTGCTGAACGGTATGCAGCGCGACCTGCCTAACGGTACGCCGTGGAAACGTTTCCGTCCCACTGCCTACCTGATCGATACGCTTTACAAGGAGCGGGTGTATGATACCCGTTATCAGAAATGGTTCACTACCGTTTGGTTTGTGAACAAGCCTGTTACCACTCCTTGGGTGATGAACCTGGGCGACACGGCCGTATATATGCCAGGCCGCCCGGTTACGCCGGCGGAAGTGGCCAGCAAACACTATCTGTTAGTGGGTTCTGATAAGTATACCGAAAAGCTGTATCCGTCCCTGAACAAATTCGCGGACGCCCTGCGCCCTGATAACCAGGCTTCCGGTGTAAGGCCCTTTATTGCCTTCCGGTTGGCTGAGACCTACCTGATTGCTGCCGAAGCGCTCTATAAACTGGGGAATGCACAAGGTGCCGCTGATATGGTGAACGTAGTGCGGATCAGAGCTGCCCGTCAGGGTACTACACCGGCTGAAACCCAGGCGAACCAGGAGGCGATGAAAATCAAAGCCGGCGATATCAATATCGACTTCCTGCTGGACGAAAGAGGCCGGGAGCTGGTTGGAGAGCAGCTGGCCTGGTTTGACCTGAAACGGACCGGTAAGCTCCTGGAGAGAGTACGCAAGCACAATCCGGAAGCATCGGCCAATATAGACCCCCATCATCTGCTGCGGCCTATCCCGCAGGAGCAGATCGACAGGTCCTCTACGCCGTTCCCGCAGAACCCGGGTTACTGACCGCCTTACCACTTCATGATTTCTTAACAGACGCTCCGGGCAAAACGTCCGGAGCGTCTGCGTTTATCCCGTTATTTTGTGTATATTGAAGGACTTAAAAAACATCAATATATGGCACAGAAGAAGATTTTATTGCTGACAGGAGATTTTGCGGAAGACTATGAAACCATGGTACCTTTTCAGATGCTGCAAATGATTGGGCACGAGGTACATGCGGTTTGCCCCGACAAGGCTGCCGGCGACAAGATAAAAACAGCCATCCACGATTTTGAAGGCGACCAGACCTATTCAGAAAAACCCGGTCATGGTTTTGTGCTCAATGCCTCCTTTGCTGATGTGACGGCGGCAGATTATGACGCGTTGGTGATTGCCGGTGGCAGGGCGCCTGAGTACCTGCGGCTTAATAAAAACGTGCTGGAGCTGGTGCGGCATTTCTTTACAGAAGATAAACCGGTAGCTGCTGTTTGTCATGCTATCCAGATCCTGACCGCTGCTGATGTGGTACGGGGTAAAAAACTGACCGCTTACCCTGCCGTAGCGCCCGAAGTAACTGCGTCCGGCGGCACTTATGTGTCTGTTAATGTTACAGAAGCAGTCGTTGATGGTAAACTGGTGACGGCACCGGCGTGGCCGGCCCACCCGCAATGGATCGCTGCGTTTCTCCAGGTACTGGGCACCACGATCACGTTATAATTTTATTATTTGATTATTTCATTATTTATATAATGTTGATAGTTAGTCTTTAAAAGAAAGGTCTAATTATCTTCCCGATGGATTTTCAAATTATACCTTCATTGCTTACCTTTGCAGCCAAATTCAGGAAATCAACTGCCTGGATGCATGATCGTCAAAGTAATTTGTCATTCCGTAATTGATTAAAATATATGTCCGGACAGCTTAAAGAAGTTCGTAACCGAATCAAATCTATTCAATCTGGTCAGCAGATCACAAAAGCCATGAAAATGGTGAGTGCTGCGAAATTAAGACGTGCACAGGATGCTATTTTACTGATGCGTCCTTACGCCTTGAAACTCCAGGAGATGCTGCAGAATATTGTTTCCAACAGCGAAGGCAATATCGCCACTCCCCTGGCTGCACAACGTGAGGTTGAAAAAGTACTGATTGTGGTGATCACTTCAGACAGAGGTCTGTGCGGCGCCTTCAACTCCAACCTGATCAAAACTGCCAAACGTGTTATCCGCGAGAAATACCAGGAGCAGTTTGAGCAGGGCAGAGTGGAAATACTGCCTATCGGTAAAAAAGGATACGAGCACTTCGCCCAGAATGGTTATAAAGTAATCGACAAGTACTGGCAGCTGTTCGGCAGCCTCACTTTCGAAAACGTGAAAGAAGCGGCTTCTGTAGCACTGAACGGTTTTATCGACGGTACTTACGACGCGGTGGAAATCATCTACAGCGAATTCAAAAACGCTGCTACCCAGGTATATGTTTCTGAACAGTTCCTGCCTATCGCGAAAGTGGAAAGCAAAGAAGACAACAACCTGAAAGCGGATTTCATCTTTGAACCACAGAAAGAAGTACTGATCGCTGAACTGATGCCGAAAATCCTGAACACCCAGTTCTTCAAAGCGGTACTGGACTCTCACGCTTCTGAGCATGGCGCTCGTATGACCGCTATGGACAAAGCCACTGAAAACGCCCAGGAACTGCTGCGTACACTGAAGATCTCCTACAACCGCGCCCGTCAGGCCGCCATCACCACCGAGCTGACTGAGATCGTGAGCGGTGCCGCTGCACTGGCAGGTTGATAACACTACGTCAATACTGAATATCGAAATATTTTCAGATTAGGGTCAAAGACTGTATTTTTAGTCTTTGACCTTTTTTGTGTAATTCACACCTCTGATAGCAACATGGAAATATCACAGCTCATCCCACATGTGGAAGCACTAATTTTTGCAGCCGATCGGCCCTTACCCCTGCTGGAAATAGTGGAGTTGCTCAATAACGCGTTGGCATTCCTGGAAGACCGCGCCACGCTGGAGCAGGTAGAAGCAGCCATGGAAGCCATCAGGGAGAAGTACAGCTCTGAGTTCTACGCCTTTGAAATCAGAAGCAGTGGCGGCGGATACCAATTCATGACCAAAAAGGAATATTATCAGACCGTAGCACAGCTCAACGGTGATAAATTCCTGAAACGCCTGTCAACAGCTGCTCTCGAAACACTGGCCATCATCGCTTACCGCCAGCCTATCTCCAAAGGAGAAATTGAATACATCCGCGGCGTAAGTACGGACTATTCCATCCAGAAACTGCTGGAAAAAGAACTGATCGTTATCTCCGGCCGCAGTGAAGACCTGCCCGGTAAGCCGCTGCTATACACCGTTTCCCGCTCTTTTATGGACTATTTCGGTATCAATTCCGCTGCCGATCTGCCCAAACTGAAAGAACTTTTCGAGGAAGAGCTAGTGCAGCCTACGCTGATCAATGAAGATACAGCTACCATCGGTCGTGGCGATAACGCCCAGACACCCGAAAATTTACACTCCATGATGGTCTCCGAAGACGGGGAACTGCTGGACCCCGATCATGAACTGGACCGGCTGGAAACCCCCGAGGTGCCCGCCGCAGAAGATGAAGAGGCCGAGCCGGACGATGAAATCGTCGCGTTCAATACTTATCTCGCAGAAGAAGATACCACCGAAGAAGCTCCCGCCCCGGAAGATGCCGTAGCTCCTGAAACGCCCGATGTCCCGGAAGATACAACCACGCCAGAATCAGCCACGGAAGAAGAGGAGGAAACGCCTGCCATCGAGGAAGAAGCCGCCGGCGATCAGGGACCGGCAGAAGACGAGGACAGCGACAAAGACCCTGACAGTATCATGGAAGAAGCCATGGAACTCCCTTCAGAAGATGATGAACCTGTATCAGAAGAACAGGAGGATGAGGATGAGGATGAGGATGAGGATGAGGATGAGGATGAGGATGAGGATGAGGATGAGGATGAGGATGAGGATGAGGATGAGGATGAAAACTCAACCAACGAAGATACAGATAAAAAAGACTAATATAACAGCCTGCTTTTGCAGGCTTTTTTATGTGCTTCGCGCGATGTTTTGCCATGTTTTACCAAAATGTCTTGAGGTAAGTGGCATGCGTAAAAAGTCGAATTTTTCGAAAAAACGTCGTTTTTTGGGCGGTTTTTGACATTTTTGTTCCTGAATTACCTATCTCTGCTGTTTTATGCCCTTGCACTTTGTGGTTCTATAATTGGTTTTATGCCCTCTGGCTGGGGAATATCCTGCTTCTGCGAGCTTTTAATGCGCTTCGCGCGATATAATAGCCCTGGGCTGTCAGGATGTTTTGCGCTGTGGTGAGGGGAAGCCTGTATGGGGCGGCCTTTTTTTCGAAAAAAACGTGTTTTTTTGATGATTTTTGAGATTTTCATTCCTGAATTACTCACCTCTGCTGTTTTATGCCCCTACACTTCCGGTTCTATCAACTGGGTTTTTAATGCTTTCTGGCCGGGGAGCAGCCTGCTTCTGCGAGCTTTTAATGCGCTTCGCGCGATATAATCGCCTTGTGTTATCAGGATGCTTTGCAATGTGGTGATGGGAAGCTGGTATGGGAAGGTTGCTTTTTTCGGAAAAACGGCGTTTTTTGATAGTTTTTGACATTTTTGCCCTTAAGTTGACCCTTCGTCCTTGTTTAGTCCGTTGTCGTTATGCCAGCGCCCGCCATATAGTAACGTGGACGGCCCTACGGAATTTCCAACTCTCCTGGCAGCCCATATATGCAAGAAGCCATTTCGTCTGAACAGCGATTCATCTACGACCACGGTCCATTTGTTATTGACATCAGTTCCCCTTCCGGGAAATAAAATAAAACAAGGGTGGAAAGAAACGTTTGAACCAGAGCAATATTCTTTCTTCCCTGGCAATCAGTACCTGTTTTTTTCGTTTACGCATACCTGTGATAATGAGGCGGGCACATTTGTCCACCGGAATACCATGTGCCTGGCCTGGGTCCATTTTGCCAAAGGGAGAGCCGTCGGCGGTAATGGCGGCATAGGTGATAGGTGTTTGGATACGGCCCGGACAAACGATAGTGGTATGCAACTGAGGAATGGGCTGTTCTGTCTGCAGCGTTTCAAAATAGCCTTGGAGCGCATGTTTGGCGGCGTTGTAGCCGGAGCGCCAGGGGTAGCCCATAAGACCGGCCATGCTGCTGACAACTACGATCTGGCCGTGTTGCTGTTGCTGAAAATAAGGCAGCAGGGCTTTGGTCAGCATCACAGGACCAAAAAAGTTGACTTCCATTAATTGACGGATGGCGGATACCTGTGTATCAATCAGTTTGGAGCGTTGGGTGACGCCGGCATTGTTGATCAGCACATCTATCCGGCCATACAGCTGCCAGGCTTTTTTAGCGCCGGCATCGACCTGTTCGGGTTGGGTGATGTCCATGATCAGGATTTCACAGAAAGATGTGTATTGCAGGCATTCCCGCTGCACGGTGGCAAGTGTATCGGCATGCCTGGCGGCGAGGATGAGCCGCGCTTTTTCCTGCGCCAACAAAAGCGCCAGCTGCCGGCCTATACCGGAGCTGGCGCCTGTAATAAAGATCACCTGGTCTTGGTAGGACATAAGGTTGTATTATCCCTTCAGGGGAACCAGTTTAATATTTTTCCATTTCACCTTGATACCGCCGCCGGAGTGGATTTGCAGGGCGATCTGACCGTCGATGGAACCGATTTTTTCGTCTTTCAGAGTGATCATTTCATGGCCATTGAGCCAGGTGGTCACCTGATCGCCGTCAACGCGGATTTTCATGGTGTTCCATTCGCCCATTTTCAGGTATTGTTCTTTGTCGGCTTCCGGTTTGATCAGCCATCCGCGGCCATAGGACTCATAGATACCGCCGGTATGCATGTTGGGTGGCGCTACTTCGGCCTGCCAGCCGGCAATTTTGGTGCCTTCCAGGGAGGAGTGGAAGAATACGCCACTGTTGCCATTGGCCTCCTGTTTGAACTGAACGGTCAGTTCGAAATTTTTATATTTTTTGTCGGTGGCAAGATAACCGTATTCTTTATCCGGGCCGCTTTCGCAGACTAATTCACCTTTTTCCACATACCATTTTTCAGTACCGTGTATTTTCCAGCCATCCAGGTTTTTACCATTGAACAGGGATTGGGCTTTTTGTGCAAAAGCGCTGCTGGTGCCCAGTACGAGGGCGGCACCCAATACGAATTTTAAAAAAGACCGCTTCATATAGATTATTGGATTTTTGAGATAAGTTTTAAACGTGGTTCCGTTGTTCACCGGATAAAAAAAGTCCCCCGGTGTTGGCCGGAGGACTCCAATATAATATCTAAATTCCAGATATCTAAATGAGAATGATTAGCGGGCGATGTTTACCGCACGTTTTTCGCGGATAACAGTCACCTTGATCTGACCAGGATATTGCATCTCGGTCTGGATTTTATTTGCGATTTCGAAGGACAGGCGGTCAGCGTCGTTGTCGGACACTTTATCACTTTCAACGATGATACGCAGTTCCCTGCCGGCCTGGATAGCGTAGGCTTTTTCCACGCCTTCGTGAGCGAGGGCCAGGTTTTCCAGGTCTTTGATACGTTGCAGGTAGCTCTGCATGATTTCGCGGCGGGCGCCGGGACGGGCGCCACTGATGGCGTCGCAGGCCTGTACGATCGGGGAAATCACGTATTGCATTTCCATTTCGTCGTGGTGCGCACCGATAGCGTTTACCACAGCGGCGTGTTCGCCGTATTTTTCAGCCAGTTTGGCGCCGAGGAGGGCGTGGCTCAGTTCAGTTTCTTCGTCCGGTACTTTACCGATATCGTGCAGCAGGCCGGCGCGTTTGGCGAGCTTCGGGTTGAGGCCCAGTTCCGCAGCCATCACCGCACAGAGGTTGGCTGTTTCCTTGGAGTGCATCAGCAGGTTCTGACCATAGGAAGAGCGGAAACGCATTTTACCTACCAGTCGCACCAGTTCTTTATGCAGGCCATGGATACCCAGTTCGATTACGGTCCTTTCACCGATGTCCATTACCTGTTCTTCCAGTTGTTTCTTGGTTTTTTCTACCACTTCCTCGATACGGGCGGGGTGGATACGGCCGTCCTGTACCAGTCGCTGGAGGGACAGGCGGGCGATTTCACGGCGCAGCGGGTCGAAGGAAGAGAGTACGATGGCTTCAGGGGTGTCATCCACGATGAGGTCAACGCCTGTAGCCGCCTCAATAGCGCGGATATTACGTCCTTCACGGCCGATGATCTGGCCTTTGATTTCATCACTTTCCAGGGTGAACACAGTGATGGTGTTCTCGATGGTCTGTTCAGCGGCTGTGCGCTGGATGGACTGTATAATAATTTTCTTGGCTTCTTTGTTGGCTTTCAGCTTGGCGTCCTCGATAATTTCCTGGATATGGGACAGCGCCTGGGAGCGGGCTTCCTCTTTCAGGCTTTCCACCAGCTGATGTTTGGCTTCTTCAGCAGTAAGGCCGGCCACTTTTTCAAGGCGGCGGATATGCTCTTCCTGGTGTTTTTCCAGTTCAGTACGCTTAATGGTCACCAGTTCCATCTGGCGGTTCAGCGTTTCCTTGATCGCTTCGTTTTCGTTGATGTGTTTCTGGAGCTGTTCGTTTTTCTGATTAAGGGACAGCTCTTTCTGTTTGATGCGGTTTTCGGACTCGGCTATTTTCTGGTTGCGCTGCATGACTTCTTTCTCATGCTCACTTTTCAATTGCAGGAATTTCTCTTTTGCTTCGAGTAACCTGTCTTTTTTCAGCGTTTCGGCGCTAAGTTGTGCATCTGCGACGATTTTTTTAGCCTGTTGCTCAGCTTCGTCAATTTTTTGCTGTGTGTTTTTGGCAAATATCACCTTACCTAGCACTATTCCTAAGATCAATGCCACTACTGCAGCTATTGTCGTATAAAGTGTAACATCCATATGAATTATTTATACTTGATTTATGTAGTATCCTCATACCCAAGTCACTGCTAAAACGCGACAGGGGCGAGAACTGACCCGCGAAAATACAAAAAAATAGCAGTAAAGCGCGTTTAATACGTGATAATTAGCGAATTAGCTAAGTCATTGTTTAGCAAGGGGTAAAGTGACCTCAGCCCAATGCCTGGTTGATGATTTCTTCCAGCTTTTCCAGTTTCTCCTGCAGAAAGGGAGCAGTAACGGCCTGTGCCTTGCCGCCGCTGGTGCCCGGGTGGGTAGCGTACATAATGAGGGCCATAGCAATATAGTCCTGCTGGTCTTTACCAGCATAGGCAGTTTTAAAATCAACGATTTTCTCATTCACTTCTTTCATAATACGGCGTACCTCTTCCTCCTCTTCCGGACGTATTTTGATCCGGTAAGAGCGGTCAGATACCACAATATTGATAGGAATGAGCTGTTCCATATGTTGAAATTATTTTATGTCAGCCATTTAGCAAGGCGATACACCGGTCGATCTCTTTGATATACTCATTGATTTTGTTCCGGATTTCCTTTTTAAAGGCTGCGTCTTCTGTTGCTGTGGCGCCTCCCTGGGCGGTGGCTGCGATCTTTGAAAGATGCAGTTTGTCCTCCATTGCCTGTATGGTCAGCTGTTGTTGTTGCAGTGCCTGTTGTTGGTGGTTGACTTCTTCTTTTAGCGATGCATTCTCCGACTGCACCTGGTGAAGCCTTTTCACCAGCAGTTGTAGCTTTTCTTCTACCCGTTGAATGTATTGCTCTAATACCATTTTAAACAATTGATATCATTTTCGATTTTTTGATTTACGGATTTCGGAATTTAAACGAATGTGATTGAATCCCCCAAATTCGTAAATCAAAAAATCGAAAATCGAAAATTATCTCCGTATTTCTGCTTGTAACTGTGTCTCAAAAGTCTTTACCAGCTTGTCCATTACCCCGTCAATTTCTTTGTCCGTCAGGGTTTTTTGGGTGTCCAGGAAGGTAAAGCTTACAGCGTACGATTTTTTATTGGCTCCCAGCTTCTCGCTTTCAAATACGTCGAAGAGGTTGATGTCCTTCAGCAGTGCTGATTTTACTGCACGGGCAGCGGCCTCTACGGCTGCAAACCGCACCTGTTTGTCCAGCACCAGCGCCAGGTCTCTCCTTACGGCAGGGAAGCGTGGAATTTCCCTGTAAAAGTTATCACTTTTTTGCAAGAGTCCGAGTATTTTATCCCAATTAAAAGTGGCATACCATACCGGTTGTTTAATATCGAACTGCTTCAGTTTCTGTGTGGTAACGCCTCCGAGGGTCACTACCACCTGATTTTTTACTTTAATTTCCCAGGCTGGCAGCAGACCGGCTTCGGTGCTTTCCACCCATTGGAACTGCTGGTAGCCCAGCTGTTTCAGTACATTTACCACAAAACCTTTCAGGTCGTAGAAATCCACGGGAGTGGATTTGTGCATCCAGGTTTCTGCGGTACGTTTGCCGGTGAGGTATAACACGAGGTGATTGTTCTCGGCATATCCTTTCTCCAGTACTTTATAGGTTTTTCCGAATTCGAAGAAGAACAGGTCTTCGTTCTTACGGTTCAGGTTGTGAGAAATGCTTTCCAGGCCTGTTTCCAACATGGAAGGGCGCATTACGTCCAGTTCCACGGTGAGGCTGTTCATCATTTTCACGGTATGCTCCAGCACTTCCGGCGTATAGTATTTGCTGTTGGTGATGGAGTTGGTGAAAATTTCATGGAAACCGTTGCCGGCCAGGTAGTTGGCCACTTTTTCACGGATGCCTTCTTCGTCTGGCTGGGAGGCCATGGAAGGGGCAATGGTGATGTGGGACGGGATTTCAATATTATCGAGACCGTCTATCCGCATAATTTCCTCTACCAGGTCCGCAGGAAGACTGATGTCCGGTTTGCTGAAAGGTACGGCCACCCGCAGTTTTTCCGGGGTTTGCGCCATTACGTCCACTGTTTCGGAAATAAGTTCGAAACCAAGGCTGGTCAGAATGTTTTTGATTTTTTCCGGTGCATACTTGCTGCCACTGAGTTTGTGGATATAGGCGTAGGTAGTTTCCACCTGTGTTTTCACTTTAGGCAACGGATATACGTCCACGATATCGGAAGCCGCTTTACCGCCTGCCAGCTCACAAATCAGTGCGGCGGCGCGTTGCAGGGCAAATACCGTATTGGAGATGTCCACCCCTTTTTCAAAGCGGGTGGCGGCATCGGTGCGGAGACCATGCCGGAAGGAAGTGGTACGGATACCACCGGCAGTAAAGAAGGCGCTCTCCAGGAAGATATTTTGAGTGCTGTCGCTCACGCCGGAATGCAGTCCGCCGAAAACACCGGCAATGCACATGCCTTCACCGGCGCCGTTACAGATCATCAGGTCGGTAGCGTCCAGTTTCCGTTCTTTTTCGTCGAGGGTAACAAATACGGTGTCCTGCGGCAGGTTCTTCACTACTACAGCATTGCCTTTAACGGCTGACGCGTCGAAGGCGTGCAGCGGTTGGCCGGTCTCATGCAGTACAAAGTTGGTGATGTCCACAATATTATTAATAGGGCGTACGCCGATGGCCTGCAGGTGGTTTTTCAGCCATTCCGGAGAAGGCGCCACGGTCACGCCGGTGATGCTGATGCCGCTATAGCGCGGGCAGGCATCGGTATTGTCGATGGTCACGCTGATCGGAAGCGGGGCCGCTGCGGCAGGCAGGGCTTTTATTTCCGGCAGTTGTACCTGGTATTTGCTGGTATGTTCCAGGTTATTGAGGAAAGCGCATACGTCTTTCGCTACGCCGATATGGCTCATAGCGTCCATACGGTTGGGCGTAAGGCCTATTTCGTAGATCCAGTCCTGTACTGGTTTGAATATATCTGCGGCAGGTGTTCCGGGTTGCAGGGAGGCGTCCAGCACCATGATACCGGCGTGGCTGTTGCCCAGGCCAATTTCATCTTCAGCACAGATCATGCCCTGGCTTTCTTCGCCACGGATTTTTGCTTTTTTCATGGTGAGGGGCTCGCCATCCAGCGGATAGATAGTAGTGCCGATGGGGGCTACCACTACTTTCTGGCCCACGGCCACGTTGGGAGCGCCGCAAACAATGTGCAGCGGTTCACCGTTGCCGGTGTTTACAGTGGTCAGTTTCAGTTTGTCAGCATTGGGGTGCTTTTCGGCTGTCAGCACTTCACCCACTACCAAGCCGGCCAGACTGCCCTTTACCGCCTCGAACTTTTCAAGGCTCTCAACTTCCAGGCCTATTCTTGTCAGGATGGTGGACAGTTCCTCCGGTGTAGGTTTGACCGGCAAATACTCACAAAGCCAGTTGTATGAAATCGTCATTTGTCTGCTTGGTTTATAAAGAAGCGTAAAGTTAAAGAATTACAAATTACGAATTACGAATTAGCGGTTTAGCCGGTGATTACCGGGAAAAATTATCCCGGAGGAGGGATGGATAGCGGTTTTCCGACTCCTGTTTTCTCGTATAGGTCTACCTGGCCAACGTTCCGGCGGCCTGGTAACGGCGTTTCACGGCAATGTGAAAATCTTTTTTACACAATGTGTGTGAATAATCAGACCTTTGCATGTGGTTTTTCCGGTTTTTGGTGGATAACTGTTGTTGTCCGGTGGATAACCCGCTCATAGATGGTGGAAAACCTGTGCGTGGGGTTTAATAAATTTAGTCGTCAAATAAAAAAGGTTAATTAAAAAAATGCCTTTACCTTAGTTTGTACGGCTCGAGAAAATTTACAATTTCTTAAAGCGGCAAATGTTGCCGGGATACAGGAATAATGCAAATAAATACCGGAAAGGCCCATTGACTGTAACCTTTTATTAACTTTTTTTAATACGCTGACCATAAATGGATCTCAATCTTAAGAAGGACCGCAATGTTCGCAGAAAGCCGGCCATTGAGGTATCATCCTTGGTGTATGGCAAGATACCACCACAGGCTAAAGAATTGGAAGAAGCTGTTTTGGGAGCCATCATGCTGGAAAAAGGTGCTTTTGATATTGTTGTGGAAATATTAAAAGGCGAGTGTTTTTATGTGGAGGCACACCAGCTGATATTCTCTGCCATGACCCGTCTGGCATCAAAATCGATGCCGGTGGACATTCTCACCGTAACAGAAGAGCTGAAGTCTATGGGCTCGCTGGAAGCGGTAGGCGGCCCTTTTACCGTGATGAAACTCACCAATGCGGTAGTGTCTTCGGCCAACATCGAAGCGCACGCCCGTATTATCCTGCAGAAATTCATTCAGCGGGAGCTGATCCGCATTTCCGGAGAGATCCTTACCGAATCTTACGAAGACACGGCAGACGTGTTTGACCTGCTCGACAGTGCCGAATCCAAGCTTTTCGAGATCACCAATAATCACCTGCGTAAAAACTACGACTCCATCGACCGCGTTCTGGTAAACACCATGAAACGTATCGAGGACCTGCGTAATAAAGGCGATGATATTACCGGTGTGCCTTCCGGCTTCCCGTCGCTCGACAAAGTGACTTACGGCTGGCAGTCTACCGACCTTATCATCATAGCGGCCCGTCCTTCCGTAGGTAAGACCGCCTTCGCGCTGAACCTCGCCCGTAACGCAGCGCTTCACCCCCGCTTCCCGAAAGGGGCTGCGGTGTTCTCCTTGGAGATGTCCTCCGGCCAGATCGTACAACGTATCCTCTCGGCGGAATCGGAAATCAAACTGGAGAAAATATCCCGTGGTAAACTGGAGGAATATGAGATGAAGAAGCTGATGACCCACGGTATAGAACGCCTGGCAAAAGCACCCATCTTTATCGATGACACCCCGGCACTCAACATCTTTGAGCTAAGGGCCAAATGCCGGCGACTGGTACATAACCACGGCGTAGGGGTGATCATCATCGACTACCTGCAGCTGATGAGCGGCAGCGGCGATGGCAGAGGCTCCAACCGCGAACAGGAGATCAGTAAAATCTCCCGTGACCTGAAAGGCCTCGCGAAAGAGTTGATGGTACCGGTGATCGCCCTCTCCCAGTTGAGCCGTGATGTGGAAAAACGTAAAGACGGTAATAAAATGCCGCAGTTGAGTGACCTCCGTGAATCTGGTGCGATCGAACAGGATGCCGACATGGTAATGTTCCTGTACCGCCCTGAATACTATGAGATCAACGCCAACGAAATGGGTGAGTCCAATAAAGGTGAAACCCACGTCCGTATCGCGAAACACCGTAACGGTCAGCTGGATACCATCAAATTAAGGGCAGTACTGGAGTTCCAGCGCTTTGAAGATGATGGCAGCCTGGAAAACCCCGGTGGCGGCGGCAACCCTTTCACCGGCATCTCCCGTCCACAGGGCGGCGGCAATGATGAGGCAAAGCTGTACATACAGAAGGGCTCCAAAATGAATGACATGAACTTTGACGAAGGTTTTGAAGATGCACCGTTTTAGCACCTGTAACGATATTTGCTTTAAGGCCGGCATCACCAGATCGCCGGCCTTTTTGTTGGCACCGGATAAATTTATCACTATCGGAATAATTTACCCTGCTTAAATCTTACATTAATCAGATGAATCAATGAAACAGCTCTATTTAAAATACAGGCATTATTACAAGGACAATTTCCATTTAGCCTATCCTGTTGTTATTTCCCAGCTGGGACACACATTGGTGGCCCTGTCAGACAGCATTATTATTGGCCACACCGGGAAAGTGCCGCTGGCAGCGGTATCGCTGGGCAACAGCCTGTTCAGTATTTTTATGGTGACAGGCATCGGCATGTCCTATGGCCTTACGCCGTTGATTGCACAGGAGAACGGCCGTGGCAACAAAAAAGCCATCGGCCACCTGTTGAGCCACAGCCTCATCATCAATATGGTAGTGGGTTTCCTGTTGTCAACAGTTATTTATTTCGGCAGCAGCCATCTTGAATTACTGAAACAGGAAGCCGATGTGGCGGCTCAGGCCCGCCCTTTCCTGCGTTACCTGGGTTTTTCCTTTATCCCGCTGATGTTGTTTTTGTCATTCAAACAGTTTGCGGAAGGACTGGGCTTTACCCGTCAGGCCATGAACATCAGTATTATTGGTAACGTCATCAATATCATCATCGGTATCACGCTGGTATACGGTCTCTTTGGTATGCCCCGTATGGGCGTAGTGGGCGTGGGTATCGCCACTTTCACCGACCGCCTGATCATGGGCATTACCATGTCTTTTTATGTATTGAAGTCGCCCCGTTTCAAACCTTACCTGCAATCTTTTGGTTTCCGGCACCTGGAATGGACATCTGTCAAAAAAATCCTAGGCATCGGTACGCCGGTGGCCCTGCAATATATTTTCGAGATCAGCGCTTTCAGCGGCGCTGCCGTGATCGTAGGCTGGATGGGCGCTGCCGAACTGGCGGCACACCAGATTGCGCTCAGCCTGGCAGCCATGACCTACATGATGGCCAGCGGCATCTCCGCAGCGGCCGGCATCAAGAGCGGCAACAACTTCGGAAAGAAAGATTATCACGCCCTGCGCCATTCCGCCATCGCCAGTTACCATATGGTGCTAGTGCTGATGGGCACCACCGCGCTGATGTTCATGTTATTCAAAAACCTGCTGCCTGCCATGTATATCAACGACCCGCAGGTGATAACCATTGCTGCCGGGTTGCTGGTGATTGCTGCTTTCTTCCAGTTATTTGACGGCACACAGGTAGTGGGGCTGGGCATTCTCCGTGGCCTCGGCGATGTGAAGATGCCTACGTTCATTACATTGCTGGCTTACTGGGGTATTGGCATCCCGTTGGGTTATGTGCTGGGCATTAAAATGGGCTACGGCGTAGAAGGTGTATGGTGGGCGTTGTTACTGGGCCTGCTGACCGCTTCTGTATTGTTGTTTTTCCGTTTCCATATTAAAAGCCGCAAGCTCGTAGCGACCAGTTAGGATTTTAAAATCCCAAATGGTTTTATCTTTGCGCCCATGGACAAGCCTATCTTTTATGCGCCGGATATTGCTGCAGACGCAGCAGCTTATACAATGAACGAAGACACTTCCAAGTATTGTATACAGGTGCTCCGGCATGAAAACGGCGATGAGGTATTGTTGGCTGATGGCCGTGGGCACCGGTTTCATGCTGTGATCACGGATGACAACCGTAAGCGTTGCGGGGTACGGATCACCGGATGTGATACGTTGCCGGCGCCGTCACCGGCACTTCGTATAGCCATTTCGTTTACTAAAAATGCATCCCGGATCGAATGGTTTCTGGAAAAGGCCGCTGAAATAGGCATCCGGACGATCATTCCGCTGGTGAGCCACCGTACGGAGAAAGAGAAGATCAAAGCGGAGAGGCTGCAAAACATACTGGTATCAGCGATGTTGCAGTCGCAGCAGTTTTACCTGCCGGAGCTGCTGGAGCCGCAGCCGTTTGAGAAGGTGGTAACCGCCAATACTGACCCGCAGCGGCTGATCGCTCACTGTTTGCCCGGAAAGAAAAGGGAACTGGTACATCATTTTCAACCCGGAAAGGATACCATTATCCTGATCGGGCCGGAGGGCGACTTTACGCCGGAAGAGATACAACTGGCGCTGGACAAGGGTTTTGAGCCGGTGTCGCTGGGGAGGAACCGGCTGCGGACGGAGACTGCGGGGATGGTATCTGTAACGATGATGAATATGCTGAATACCGGTTCTCCGGAATAATAAATCAGCCATACTGATAAAAAAGGAAAGCCCGGAACATTGTTCCGGGCTTTCCTTTTTTATCAGGCAGATGTTTGGTTAGTGTTGTTTGTCCCCGGGTTTGAGGGTGGGCTCTTTTAGTTCCACCGGATGGCCGTGTCCTTTCCGTACGCGCATATTCAGCATTTCCACGCCGAAGGAGAAAGCCATGGCAAAGTAGACATAGTTTTTCAGGTGCAGGTCGTGTGCTTTCTCCGCGTCCCAGCCTTCTACAATAAGGATGGCGCCTACCATCACGAGGAAGGAAAGGGCCAGCATTTTAAGGGTGGGATGTTTGTGGATAAAGTCACTGATGCGGGGTGCGAACAGGAACATGACGATCATGGCGATCACCACCGCGATGATCATGATGGGCACTTGTTTGGCCAGGCCTACCGCGGTGATGATACTGTCGAAGGAGAACACCGTATCGATGACGATGATCTGGCCTACCACGTTGAGCATGGAGACGGCGGGTTTGTTGCCGTTGACGGCTGGTCCGGTGGTTTCTTCCTCGCCTTCCAGTTTGTGGTGGATTTCGAGGGTGGTTTTGATGAGCAGGAAAAGGCCGCCACCGAGCATGATGAGGTCGCGCAGGCTGAAACCGTGGCTGCCGATGTGGAACAGCGGGTTTACGGCCCTGACGATGTAGCCGATGCAAAGGAGGAGGATAATGCGTACAGCGATGCCAGTGAGCATCCAGATGCGGCGGGCCGCAGGGCGTTTTTCTGCTGGCAGGCGGTTCATGACAATGGAAACGAAGATCACATTGTCGATGCCCAATACCACTTCCATGAGCACCAGCGTCAAAAGGCTGATGATTGATTCAGCCGTCAGAAATTGTTCCATATAGGTTGTATTTGAAATGCTGCCTTATCTGCGCAGGCCGGCACATATTTTCTTCACGATGGTCGGGCCTTCGTAGATGAAACCGGTATACACTTGTACCAGGGACGCGCCGGCATCCAGTTTTTCCTGTGCATCCGCCGCGGTGAATATACCGCCGGCCGCGATGATTGGAATCGTGCCGTGGCTGCGCTGGTGTATATATTTAATTACAGCGGTAGCTTTCTCCCTTACCGGAAGCCCGCTAAGTCCGCCTGCCCCTATTTCCGCGATGGTGGCCGCCGGAGTGGCCAGTCCTTCCCGGCTGATAGTGGTATTGGTCGCCACAATGCCTGCCAGTTTGGTTTCCTGTACAATCTCGATAATATCGTCCAGTTGTTCGTTGGTAAGGTCCGGTGCTATTTTTAACAGAATGGGTTTCGGTTTCAGCTTTTGTGCGTTGAGCAGTTGCAGATGGTGCAGCAGCTGTTTCAGCGGTTCTTTCTCCTGTAATGCCCGCAGGTTAGGGGTATTGGGAGAGCTGACGTTGACCACGAAGTAGTCGGCCACGTCATAGAGCGCATGGAAACATTTTTCGTAGTCGCTTACCGCTTCTTCGTTAGGGGTGTTTTTATTTTTACCGATGTTGCCACCGACAATAATATTTGATTTTTTGTGGCGCAGTCTTTTTGCAGCTGCTGCGGCGCCTTCGTTATTAAAGCCCATACGGTTGATCAGGGCCTGGTCTGCCGGAAGACGGAACAGCCGTGGCTGGTCGTTGCCTGGCTGTGCCAGCGGGGTCACCGTACCGATTTCCACAAAGCCGAACCCGAGGCAGGCCAGTTCATCGATATATTTGGCGTCTTTGTCAAATCCGGCGGCCAGTCCTACCGGATTGGAAAAATGAAGGCCAAACAGTTCCCTTTCCAGCCCTTTTGTTTTAACGTCACAAAAGGCGCGCAGTACATTTTTGCCGAAAGGGAGCGCATAAATTATTTTCATTCCACGCATCACAGTGTGGTGGATCTTTTCCGGCTGAGCGCGGAAGAGGATTTTTTTGATTAGCTGATACATTGCGGGATCAAAGATAATTAGGATTTACATGATTTCTACTGATTTGCCAGGTGCATGTATGGTATTTATCTTTAAAAGATCGATTTAAAAAATATAACAAAAAATTGGCATAATAAATCTTTCAGTCGTCGGATTAGTCGACAGAAATCATTTAAATCCTGTTTATATTTGTGCCTCATCATGTTGGAACTCCAGTCATTCGAATCATTGTTCCGGGAAAATCATGCGCAATGCGTCGCCTTTGCCACACACTACATGGGAGATTCCCATGCGGCGGAGGAAGTCGTACAGCAAGTGTTTTTAAGGCTCTGGGAAAAGCGGGATAGTATCACTATTACCGGGCCGGTGAAAGCGTACTTGTTTTCCGCCATCCGGAATACGGCGATCAGCCAGTGGCGCAAGGAAACAGTGAGGATGGACCGGGAAACGCATTACAGCACGATACGGGACTCCGCCACCGAGGCCACTGACCAGGCCCGTGAGCTGGAACGGCTGTACCAGCAGGCGTTGGACAGGCTGCCGGACAGGTGCAGGGAAGTATTTGTTCTGAGCCGCCAGCAACAGATGAAATATGCCGAAATTGCGGCGACGCTTGATATTTCAGTAAAGACAGTCGAGAACCATATGGGTAAGGCCCTTCGTATCCTGCACCAGGAGCTGAAGGAATACCTGCCTTTGTTAACTGGATTTTTATTTTAAAAATTATAGGGGGACGCATAGGGGAAACACAATTTTCCATGCGTCTACTTTTATGGACATCCGCGATAGCGGGACATGATAAAAAAACGTACAACTGCGCATGACATCAACCTATTTTGACGAGGCACTGTATACCTTGCTCTGCAAGTATCTGCTGAATGAAGCGGATACGGAAGAGCGTGCCTGGGTAGAGGCCTGGTTGCAGGAAGATACCGGCAACGCCAGGCTATTGGCGTCGCTGGGCAAAGTGTTGCAGACGGCCGCCGATCAGGCGGTAGCGGTGCCGGTGGAGACAGACCGCTCCTGGCAGCAGTTGTATGCGAAAATGAATGTGATGCCGGCAGCGGCGCCGTCCACGAAGGAGCCGGTTACGCCGGCGCGTAAATCCGGTTATATTTATACCCTGCTGAAAGTGGCGGCGGTATTATTAATAGCCCTGGGCGCCGGATGGTGGTTTCTGACCGCCAAAAAGCCGGCCGCTGTTTACGCAGGGCCAGCCACCGCCCAGCTGCCCGATGGCAGCAGCGTTCAGCTGATGGAGGATTCCAGGCTGGAACTGGCGAAAGATTATAACAACAGCAACCGGACCGTCAGCCTGCAGGGTGTGGCCACCTTCGATGTGGCCGGTAATGCAGGACAGCCGTTTGTGGTAATGCTGGGACATACAGAGGTAAAGGTGCTGGGTACCCGCTTTACCATACATTATGTGCCCGGTCAACAAGCAGTTTCTGTACATGTAGCCAGCGGTAAAGTAATGGTGATTGATCATGACAACGCAGACAGCGTAGTGCTTACACAAGGCATGCTGCTGCGGAATGACAGCCTCCGTCCGGCTTTCCGCATTGCCACACATGTCATTGATATAAAGAAAAAATCGCTTGCTTTTCATGATACCCCGCTGGAGGAGGTACTGCAAACCATCACAGAAGTGTATGACGTAAAAGTGGAACTGGAAAATACTTCCCTGTTGAAACTGACCGTCAGCACCAACTTTAATGGCGAAAGTATCGAAGATGTGATGAACGCATTGGCCATGACGCTCAATGCATCGTGGGAGAAAACAGGTGACAGACATTATAAATTGAAGTAGGCACCACCTATGGTTTTTAGCGAACTTGCCGGGAGACTTTCTGTAGCAGACCTCCCTGTGGGTTCGCTATTCAGCATTGTTAGCGGTGTGCTCCAATATCCCGATAACAAAGTCATTCATTAAAATTATGTCGTTAGCCGGCAAACTGCTGACGGGAATCATTTGTTTGTTTTTATGTTTTCCGTTAAAAGTTTCAGGGTGGGATTGGCAAACAAGAGTCACAGTGGTAGTAAAGGACCAGCCGCTGAGGGTGGTCTGTGAGATACTGGAGAAAGGATATGGCATCCATTTTTCATATAGCAGGGAACTTGTAGACTTGTCCCGTAAAGTTACGGTCACAGCATATCAACAGCGGCTTAAAAGCCTGCTGGAGGATCTTTTTGCGCCTGATGATATCCGTTTTACCCGCGTTGGCGACCAGCTGGTGCTGCAACAGGTGAAACGTACCACCCGCACCATCAGCGGATATGTACAAGACGCCGCCAGCGGTGAAAAACTCCCCGGTGCCACCATCTATGCCCCCACGCTCAAACAGGGCACCACTACCAATCAATATGGTTTTTTCAGCCTGACGACCGTCAAGGACACCAACAGCCTGATTGTTTCTTACGTAGGCTATGAGCCGGCCCTGCTGCCGGTTGACGGACAGGCCAACAGGATATTGCTGGTACCGCTGCAGCCATTGGCCAGTTTACAGGAAGTGGTGGTCAGCGGAACCGATAAGACCAAAATACAGGACCAGACCCAGATGAGCAAGGTACACCTGCCACTGGCCGCGGTACAGTCCATGCCCAAATTACTCGGGGAAGCAGACGTGATGCGCACCCTGCAATCCATGCCCGGCGTGGGCGGTGGTATGGACGGCGCCGGCGGCCTGCATGTAAGAGGCGGCAGCCCCGACCAGAACCTCATTCTGATGGACGGTACGCCCGTATTCAACTTCTCGCATTTCTTCGGGGTATATTCCCTGCTCAATGCGGAAGTGGTGAAGTCGGCGGACCTTTATAAAGGCGCTTTCCCTGCGCGTTTCGGCGGACGGCTGTCGTCCGTGGTGGATATCTCCCTGAAAGACGGGGATATGCGCCATTACCACGGAGACGTGGCGATCGGGATGATCTCCGCCAAGTTTAATGTGGAAGGGCCTATCGTCAAAGACAAAACTTCGTTTATTGTTTCTGCCCGTCGCTCTTACCCCGACCTGTTATATAATGCTACGCTCAGGACTGATGGTGAACTCGGCAGCGGAGGCGCTTTCTACGCATATTTCTATGATGTGAATGCTAAAATCAATCATATTTTTTCCGCGAAGGACAGGATCTACCTGAGCCTGTATAAGGGAGAAGATAACCTGTTGATCAAATCGGTGCCGGACAGCATTGTGCCGGATGCCGCCGGCCGGATGGCGGAAAGCAGCCGTTTCCAGCTGGGATGGGGCAATACCATCGGAGGACTGCGCTGGAACCATATTTACAATACCCGCCTTTTTTCCAACGTCAGCCTCAATTACTCCCAATATGCCTTCCGGACGGAGTACCAGTTTAAATACCAGATGCCGGCCACCGGACAGGCTTCTGACCTGTACGGAAAATATTTTTCGCGGATGGAGAATATCGGGCTGAAAGCTGATTTTGATTTCCGCCCGAGACCCAGTCACGCTATCCGCTTCGGTGGCGCTCTCATCGCGCATTATTTCCGGCCAGGACTGATGAATCTTTCCGATAAAGGCGCCACTCCAGTAATACCATTGGATACCGCTAAAAACTGGTTGAATATACGCGGCACTGAAATGTTGCTATACCTGGAAGACGACTGGCGGCTGGGCGAGAACCTGTATGCCAACCTGGGCGTACATGCGTCGGGGTTTGTGGTGGAAGGCCGCTTTTATCAGTCCCTACAGCCAAGACTGGGGCTGCGGTATATGTTACCGCGTAACTGGGCGGTAAAGGCCTCCTATACCCATATGAACCAGTATATCCATTTGTTGTCCAGTACAGGAACTTCGCTGCCAACGGATATTTGGGTACCCTCCACACAACGGGTGGCGCCTATGCTTTCGCGGCAGGTGGCGGCAGGCATCGCAAAAACCAGTATGAACAACGCCTTTGAATTCACCCTGGAGGGATATTACAAGACCATGTACAACATGATCGAATATTCAGACAACAGTACTGCGATTGCCCAACCCCTGGAACGGTGGGATGAGAATGTGGTGATAGGGAAAGGCTGGAGCTACGGCGGAGAGGCGATGATAAAAAAACAAAAAGGTTCCACCACCGGCTGGGTGGGCTATACCCTGGCGTGGAGCACACGGCAGTTCCCCGATATCAACAAGGGCCGCATTTTCCCTTATAAATACGATCACCGGCATGATGTGGAAATAGTCCTGACGCAACAAATCGGCAAACACTGGGAAGCATCAGCATCGTGGCACTATACCACTGGTGCGCCGCTTACGCTGCCGGTGGCCAGCTACCATGGAGTAGGCACAGCATCCCCCTGGGAGCCCGGCAGCGGTGTGGACATCGGGATCGACCGGTACGACGGCCGCTACAATTACCGCGCTGCCGATGTTCACCGGTTAGATGTAGGGATCACTTATACCAAGCAGAAAAAGCGCTGGCGTAAAAGCTGGAACCTCAGCGTATATAATGTATATAATCAGAAGAACCCGTTCCTGTATTACATGAAACGGGACGAAGAAGAAAAGCAGCGTTACCTGTCGAAGGTAACGGTGATGCCTATCCTGCCCAGCATTACCTATTCGATCAAATTTTAAAACCCAAGGCATGAGATCTTTTTTCGTATATGGTGTACTGTTCATGACATTGCTGAGCGCCTGTGAAGAGCGGGTGAATATCCAGCTGAAATATGAAGGCGACAAGATTGTGATTAACAGTCTGCTGCAGCCGGACAGCGTGGCTTATGTCCGTATTACCCGCAGCGTGCCGGCCAACGTGTACGACGAAAGCGGTTTTACGGAAATTGGCAACGCACAGGTCACCCTGCTGCAGAACGGCATTGCTATGAGCGCACTGCAGCAACAAAGCATTAAAGGACGTACTTATTTTGTGTCCAAAGAAAAGATAACTAACGGTAACAAATATACGATAAACGTGTCCGCTGCAGGACTGACACCTGTCACTGCGCAGGACACGGTTCCTCCCGCCCCGGTGGTGTCTGACGGTACGGCGCGGCGCGGCAGCACGCGGATCGTCTTCACGCTAAAGGACCGGCCTGGCGCCGCAGACTATTACCGGCTGCGCGTATTTACGTATGGCCCGGACAATCTGCCGGACACTACACGCAATTTCCGGCTGGACCCTGCCTTTAACAATAACCTGATTGACGTGATCGCCAATACGCACTATTCCAGCCTGGTCATGGATGATACACGCTTTGACGGCAAGACGGTCAACTTCGTGCTGGAAACAGAACAACCCATTAACGCCCCCCGTCTGATGGTAGAAGTCAGCTCGCTTACCTGTAGCGGTTTTAAATATTTCAGGACAGTAGATATGCAGACCCGGAACGGCGGCGTACTGATTACAGAACCGTTCGCGGTATACACCAATGTGCATAACGGTTATGGCATCGTTGCCGGTATTAATTCCCAAAGACTGGTGTTCAGTACGGAATAAGATGTATCACTGATAACATGCTGCACCGGAAAGTGATAATAGGTTGCATTGCGAACTATTTTTTTAGATCATTATAATTTTTCCTGATCCGATAAAGGCATTGTTTTTTTATGATGTAGGTTTGCTCATCAATAAACTGATATTGTTGCACCCTATGAAACCCCTGCGCCCGCTGTGTTTACAGCGGGCGCTTTTTTGGATAGGTGCTAAAAGAATGTTAAGGAAACTTTCCTTTTTGCGTAAATCGTTTTCCTGATCCGTCAATATCAGTTGTATGGTCCGATGTATTTTTGATTTACTAAAATGCTTCGGCGTATTTGCTATATACATTATAAAGAAAGGTGTCTGTTGTTTGTAACCTCATTTCAGTAAAGAGTGATGAATAAGTCCTGACAGCGGCCGGTTCTCCGGCTGCTGGAGGCACTAACCGCAAAATAGCTTATGTGTAATTATCAGACTTTATATCATAGCAGCCATGGATATGTGATCCGTTGCCCCCATTGCAAAGGTATTCAGATGGCCTTTGGCACCAGCGTTGTTAACCTGGCCCCGGAAGAGTTTTTTTGTTTCGCTGATATGGTGGTCCGCCTTTCCGATAATATTGACCCGCTTTATCAGGAACATGAGAAAAGTGTTTGTCTGCCTTTGCCCGCAGACCATGTGATGATGTTGTTAACGCCCGTAGAAGTAAATGCGCTGGCCCGCATGGTCATGGAAGTGCAGGCGTTATTGGAAGCGTATGCTATTTTGGATGGCGCTTCCCAGTCCCAGGGCTGAAGCCCTGGGTGACGTTGAGGCTCGTTTTATTTGAAAATGGGCCGGTGGATGATGCAACGTGATATCATCTCCCCCCCAATTCTTGTTGGTTATCTCCCAGAAATAACCGTCCTGTTTGAACTTTATTCGCTTCAGGGTGTTCTGATAGCTGCGCAGATCAGCTGTCCGGGCTGATATCGGTACTGCCAAACCAAAATCCTTTATCATGCCTTTACAAGAAATCCTGAAATATTCCATCACAAAAAGATCTCTGTTTTTGCTGGCGGGCCTAATGTTTTATTGGGGCCACAGCGATGCGCAGAAAAAAATCTCGTCTACGGAAAAGCGTATCCGCGAAGTGATGCAGCAGGCTTATAACCAGTTTAAGAGCAGTAGTGGCGGTGCCAATGCCAGCTACATTCCTTATCTGGCGAATATAGATCCTGAGCTGTTTGGGATTGCTATTTGCATGGCCGACGGGAAGGTGCTGGAGTTGGGTGATACCAAATATGAGTTCGGGATAGAATCCATTTCCAAAGTGTTTGTGCTGGCGCTGGCCATGCAGCAGCGGGGCGCCAAAGCCGTGGAAGACAGTATCGGGGTCAACGCCACCGGTATGCCCTTTAACTCGGTGATGGCCGTAGAGCTGGACCCGCATCGGGCAGTGAATCCGCTCGTGAACGCCGGCGCGATGGCCACCAACAGCTTTATCCGGGCGCCAAACAGTGCCGCCAAATGGGCCATGATAGACGATATGATGGCAAAGTTTGCCTCCCGGCGGTTGTCGGTCATCCAACAGTTATATGCCTCTGAAACCGCTACCAACCTGCATAACAGGGCTATTGCCTGGCTGCTGTATTCCTATGGCCGCTTTTATGGCGATGTCAGTGAATCGGTGGACTTATACACCCGTGCATGTTCTTATGGCTCCAGTACCCGTGACCTGGCCATTATGGCCGGCACCCTGGCCAACAACGGCGTTAACCCGGTCAGCCGTGAGAAAGTGATCGACGCGGTTTTGTGCCCACGGATATTGGCCACGATGATCACAGAAGGCCTGTATGACAATACCGGTTCATGGGTGTATCATACCGGTCTGCCTGCCAAAAGCGGCGTGGGCGGCGGTATTATCGCCGTAGCGCCGGGTAAGATGGCCATTGCGGTGTTTGCGCCGCCGCTGGACAAATCGGGGAATAGCGTGAAAGCGCAGAAGGCGCTGCAATATATTATTGATGAACTTAAACTGAATTTGTTGTCCCAGGGCTAAAGCCCTGGGCTACGTTGAGTTTATCATTGCAGCGGTAATTGGGTGTGTACGGCGGTAGGCCCTTCCCTGCAAGAGGAAAGCATGCTACAATACGAACTGGCCCCTGATCGTAGCCCTGGGCTACGTTGAGTTGCTGTTTATATGGACCGTGGATTATGTGCCGTGATATTGCTGTTCCTGCAATATGGACGTATACCGTAACGCGATCTGATCCCTAATCGTAGCCCAGGGCTTCAGCCCTGGGACGCCTGAGCAACAAACGTCGTATTGCCGTTCCCGTGGCAGCTATGCGACCGGCGTAAAGAATCGCTTTTTTCCTATAAAATGCCACTTTTTTCCGGTATATTTCTTGTGGCCATTTTAACTCCTGAACAAGTTTCAATCATCACATGTTGTATACTTATGGATGTAAAAGATTACTACAAGATACTTGGTGTAGAGAAGACAGCAACGGCGGAACAGATCAAAAAGGCGTACCGGAAACTGGCGGTGAAATATCATCCTGACAAGAACCAGGGAGATAAGGCCGCTGAAGATAAATTCAAGGAAATAAACGAAGCGTATGAAGTCTTAAGTGACGAGGAGAAACGCAAAAAATACGATCAGTTCGGGGAGAACTACAAGTATTACGAGCAACGCGGTGGCCGTCCGGAAGATTTTGATTGGTCGCAGTACGGCGGTGGCGGCAGGCAAGGCGGTTACACCTATTCCGGCAATATGGAAGACATGTTTGGCGGAGAGGGTGGTTTTTCCGATTTTTTTGAGCAGCTGTTTGGCAGCCGGTTTTCCGGAGGCGGCCGGCGGCAGCAACAAGGTCCGGGCCGTGGCCGCGATGTACAGGCCACCATGGAGGTGTCGCTGGAAGATGCCTATAATGGCGCCACCCGGCAGGTGGAAGTGAATAGCAGCCGGCTGAATATCAAGTTGAAGCCGGGGCTGCAGGAAGGACAGGTGATCCGTCTTAAGGGAAAGGGCTCACCAGGGCGGCAGGGGGGCCAGCCGGGAGACCTGCTGATCACTATCCAGCTGAGCGCTCATCCACAATACGAACTCAAGGGACAGGATATTCATATCGAAGTGCCGTTGCCCCTGTATACGGCTATCCTGGGTGGTAAACTGACCGTGCCTACCCCCGCCACTACTCTGAGCATGAATATCCCCGCCGGCACAGACAGCGGCAGGATATTCCGGTTAAAAGGCAAAGGCATGCCGGCATATGACCATAAAGGCGCCGCCGGCGATCTGTACATTAAAGCGGTCGTGCATATTCCGAAAAACCTTTCCGACAAGGAAAAAGAACTGTTTCAGCAACTTTCACAACTAAATGAGAATGGTCATGCTTAAACTTTTTGATTACCTGGAAGAAGTGATTGCCACTGAGAGAATTTCACAACTGAGAAACCCGCCCCTGCTGTATACCGCCAGCGAGATCATGCAGGAACTGGGATATAAAGACCCTGCTATGATACAGGAACCGTTGGACAGGGCCATGCATGCCTGTGCCTCTCTGCAGATACCTGTCAACTATAACTTTCATAAAATATTTTGCTTTAAGGACGGTGGTGAAATGGAAACAGACTGGCAACTGTCAGAGCTGGCCACCTATCTGCTGATGATCAACTGCAACCCGCTCAACCCGCTGGTGGCCAAAGCTCAGCTTATCTTTATGATGAAAGACCGCGTATGAGAGATGTCAACAGGACCGGTATTCTGATAGTGATCATCATGGGTACCACCATGGCGGGGATAGATTCGAGCATTGTCAATATATCCCTGCCCGTTATGAGTAAACAATTCAATTGTACGCTGAGCGAAATTGAATGGGTGATCACCGTCTACATGCTGAGTTTTTCTGTGCTTATGCCGCTCACCAACTGGTTAAAGAACAGAATCGGTTTTTTCAATCTTTATATCGGCGCTATTTCCCTCTTTACTTTGGGTTCGTTGTTATGTGCTTTGTCCACCACGTTGCCATCATTACTGGTAGGCCGTGTGGTACAGGCTTTAGGCGGCGGCGCCATGGCGCCTACCTCCATGGCCATCATCTCCTATGTGTTTCCGGCGAGGGTGCGGGGCGCTGTTTTAGGCTGGTGGGGCCTGGGCAACCTGGTGGGGCCGGCTATCGGGCCTACACTGGGTGGTATCCTGACAGAACAGTTCGGATGGCCTTCCATCTTCTACATCAATCTGCCCATAGGTGTCATCACCGTGGTACTGTCTTTCAAATACCTGGACGTACTGCGCAGCCAGCCCAAATTAAAACTCCCTTTCGATCTGATGGGTTTTACTTTGCTGACTGTTTTCCTGGTGTGCCTGCAATATGGCGTGGCCCGTGCCGAGGTGCTGGGCATCAGTTCTCCCGAAATCCTGATTACGCTGGGCGTGGCGCTGGTGGCATTGATATGTTTTGTTTTGCTGGACCGCCGGCAGAAGGCGCCGATCATTGATCTGCAGCTGTTCAGCAACTATTCATTTGTCAGTTGTATACTGGTCACTATTTCGCGTGCTGCTGCCTTGTTTGGTGGTTTGTTTCTCATGCCTTTTCTGTTGCAGGAGCAGATGGGTTTTTCAGAAGGCGTATCAGGGCTGCTGATATTGCCTAACTCGGCCTTTATGGCTGCCCTGATGCCATTTGCCGGTAAATGGTCCGATAAACACGGCTCCCGTGAAATATCCATGTTGGGTATAATGCTGCTGGCTGTTTCCATGTACCTGTTCTCTATACTGGACCGTGGCAGCGATATCTGGTCCGTTATTACAGCCATGACGGTGAGGGGCCTTGGCATGGGCCTGCTGCTGGCCCCGCTGAATGCTGCCACCCTCAGTTCGGTGAGGCCTGCTGAAGTCACGATGGCATCTTCCGTGAGCACACTGATGCAACAGGTGGGCGGTGCCATAGGTATTGCTGTGCTTGCTATTATTACCCAGACAACTTACAATAACCATGTGCTGGCCGGCGCCACCTCCATGCGGGCGCATCATCTGGCGTTGCGCGAAGGGTTTAACATCTCCCTGATCATCCTGCTGGTGACCCTTGTACCTGCCTGGTTTCTGCCCCGCAGAAACGTAGTACTGAAAGATGTTGATGCACATATCGATACCTGATGTATATTGGCACATATTTATGAAGGAATAAAATGGAACCATACCATTACCTATGGCTATAAACAGCAAGAAACACATTTTAATGATCGATGATGACGAGGATGATTTTTTCCTGGTAAACGCATTGCTACAGGACATTTCGCCCGACGAATATGTTTTGCAGTGGGTGTCTTCCTACAGCGAAGCACTGGGTATTATCGAAACCCGGTCGCACGATTTATATCTGGTGGACTACCGTTTGGGGGCGCATACGGGCATTGATGTGTTGCATCATTTCCGCAACCTGGGTTATAAAGCCCCGGTTATTCTTTTTACCGGTAAAGGAGATTACCATATCGATAAGGAAGCTATGCAGGCCGGCGCCGCGGACTATCTCGTGAAAAGCGAGATCACCGCTGTGGGACTGGAACGCGCTATCCGTTACACACTGGATAAATTCACCCATCTTAAAGCGATCGAAAAAAGCGAAAAACGCTACTTCAGTATTTTTGAAAAATCCAACGACGCCATTCTGCTGGCCGATTGCGAGCATCGTATTGTAGCCGCTAATCCGGCCGCCATCCGGTTGTTGCGTTATGAAGAGGTATCATTGTACAACAGTTATTTGGGGGCGCTGTTTGCCAATGAAAGCCAGATCAAGGCGTTTGTAGACCAGTTGTGCAGTGAAGATGGCGTGGTGCGGCAGGAGTTTGTGTTCCGCACGCATCAGGGGCAGCAGCTCGATGTAGTAGTGAATGCATCACTGCTTGATGAAAAAAAACAATTGTACCTCTGCATCATCCAGGATATCACGGAACGTAAAAGAAAGGAACAGGAAAAGCAGCAGCAGGAGAAGTTTGCGATCACGGGGAGGATAGCCCGCCTGATTGCCCACGAGGTGCGTAATCCGCTGACTAATATTCTGCTGGCCGTATCTGAATTAAAAACGTCTGAGTTGCCTGAAACAGCTGATTCCCTGTTGTATCTCGATATTATGGAACGCAACTGTCACCGTATTAACCAGCTGGTGACAGAGCTGCTGGAATCTACCCGTATGTCGGAACTGAATATGTTGCCGCAAGGCCTTAATGTGTTGCTGGAGAAAACCATACACCTGGCGGCAGACCGCCTGCAGCTCAATGATATCAAGATTGTCAGGAAATTACGCGAGCCCGATCGGCAAGTAATGGCTGATGAAGATAAGCTGATTATTGCGCTGCTGAACATCATCATCAATGGTGTGGAAGCGATGAAAGCAGGAGATGGCGTACTGGAAGTGGAAACGTGGCATGAAACTGACCGGGTGTTTGTTCGTATAAGCGATACCGGTAGTGGCATCCCGCCGGAAAATCTGGCGAAGATGTTTGAGCCGTTTTTCACCAGTAAGACCAAAGGTACCGGCCTTGGGCTGACGGCTACCCAGAATATCATTCTTAATCATAAAGGAACGATACATGTGGACAGCCGTCCGGGTGAAGGCACACAGTTTCTGATCAGTTTCCCGGTCGTGAAAGCTGCTATTGATCAGGATCAGCTTCTTTGATACCTGTTTGTGTAAAGATGATTTTTCGTTGTTTATAGAGATTTCCGATCGTCATCTTAAACGTTTTTTTGCTCATGCCGAAGAACTCCTGTATTTCTTCAGGGGTGGATTTATCATGATAGGGCAGATAACCGTTGTTTTCCTGTAGCAGGCGGAGTATCTTTTCCCCTTCATCTTCCACGCGTTTGTAACCGGCCTGGCCAAGCACCACATCGATTTTATCTTCCCGGATGCCGCGGATAAAGCCTTTGAGCTTGTCTCCCACTTCCACGCTGCGGAACAGTTCGTTGTGGTGCAGGATACCGGTGTGCCGGTTGTTGATGATCACTACATAGCCGATATCAGTACGGCGGTACACCACCAGGTCGACGGGGTCCATCTCCTTTACTGTCAGGTTTTCATTGCTGAGGAAACGGTCTATTTTTTCAGTCGCGGCAAGGCGGCCGGTCAGTTCATCGATATATATTCTCACGAGGTATTCCTGTCCGGGCACCATGCGGGTCAGTTGCTGGGACTGTGGCACGAACAGGTCTTTCATGAGGCCCCAGTCCAGGAAAGCGCCCTGTTTGGTAACGCTGACCGCTTTCAGGTTCACGATATCCCCGGCGATGCCGTAGGGTTTCTGCGTAGTGGCGATCAGCCTGTTTTCCGAATCGTGGTACAGGAATACTTCCAGTTCATCGCCTATTTTGGTGCCTTTAGGCACAAACCGTGACGGCAGCAGTATTTCCTGGTCAACACCTTCCAGATATACGCCGAAATCAGCTTCTTTTTTAACCCTTAACAGGTTATACTCACCCACCTTTATCATATTGAGAAATTAAGTATGTGGCTGCAAGTTACTTATAGATTACGGATTGTGGGAATCATATTCTGCTTACTTTTGTATCATTGGCCGTGAAGGGCTGTTTTTATTGCCTGTAATTGTCGATCTAAACCAACCAACCATCTTATGACGATTTTATTATTTACATTGATCCTGCTCGCCGGGGCCTTTCTGGCGGGGCTATTGGGGTCACTTACCGGGCTGGGGGGCGGTGTGGTCATTATTCCGCTGCTGACGCTTGGTTTCCACGTTGACATCCGCTATGCGATTGGTACTGCCCTGATCGCGTCTATTGCCACCTCTTCCGGTTCTGCTTCTGCTTATGTAAAAGAGGGGATTACCAACATCCGGCTGGGCATGTTCCTGGAAATAGCCACTACCACAGGCGCTGTGGTGGGCGCCCTGATAGCGGTATTTATCCCTACCAATGTGGTGGCCGTTATCTTTGGCTGCGTGCTGATCTTTTCAGCCTTGATGTCTTTCCGTAAAAAACCGGAAGCTGTTTCGGATGAAGATGTCAGTAAACTGGCGCGTGACCTGAAACTGAACGGGACCTACCCTTCCGGCGGGGAGATGGTTTCCTACAAAGTACGCCATGTTCCGGGCGGCTATTTTATGATGACGTTTGCCGGCGTGATGTCAGGATTGCTGGGTATTGGCTCCGGCGCACTGAAAGTGCTGGCGATGGACAACATCATGCGTATCCCGTTTAAGGTGTCTACCACTACCTCTAACTTCATGATCGGGGTAACAGCGGCTGCCAGTGCGGTGGTATACCTGCAACGCGGTTATGTCAGTCCCGGCTTGTGTATGCCGGTCGTACTGGGCGTATTGCTGGGCGCCTTCGGCGGCTCACGGTTGCTGGTAAAAGTCAACACCAAGTGGTTACGTATAGTCTTTGGCGTAGTGATCACCTTTTTGGCGCTTCAGATGATTTACAATGGTATCAACGGAAAACTGTAACAGATGAAGCGTTTATTCTCAAAACATTTCTGGGCCGATAAGGACGTGCAGCAACTGATCGGTAAACAGCTCCGGGTGGGCGTTATTACGTCCAGCATCATCGTGTTTCTCGGAGGAATGGTATACCTGTACCGTCATGGACATGAAGCGCCCGACTATGGCACTTTCGCCGGTGTGCGGCAGGGGCTGGACAATCTGCCGGGCATATTGCAGGGCATTATGCAGGGAAAAGGCATGAACGTGATCCAGCTGGGCATTGTGCTGTTGATTGCCACGCCTATTGTCCGCATTGCACTTTCCGTTTTCGCTTTTTTACTGGAGAAGGATTATCTCTACGTGGTCATTACCCTGATTGTATTGGGAGTGATCACCTTCAGTATGGTAGGAGGATTGGAGCGATTGTAAAAGAAGCTTTTCGTATAATGGAAAGGGTTAGTGCGCAGCACTAACCCTTTTTTTTGTGAATACAACTTTGATCGTGGTTACCAGCCGGTATTTTGCGGATAAGGAGTACCGGTGGTAGTGGCATCTATCTGGTCCTGCGGAATAGGGCGCAGCCAGTGTTTAGGGGACTTGAAATTGATCCTGGCATTATCGTCGCAGTGTTTCAGCAGCCGGGTCTGCAGGGTACCGGTCCTTACGAGGTCCAGCCAGCGCACGTTTTCGCCGGCCAGTTCGCGGGAACGTTCATCGAGGATAAAATCGATGTTCAGGTCTGCTGCAGTGATATCCATTTTCGTTTTATCACCGGTAGGATATGCAGCTCTTTCCCTGACAGCGTTCACATAGGGCACTGCTTCGGCGGTACGGCCGCTCTGCATCAGCGCTTCAGCGGCTATCAGGTAGGTTTCCGCGAGGCGGTAAGCGATCAGCGGGCGGATGGAGGGCGCGTTCATATCGGAGCGTTTGGTATCCACATATTTGGATAAAGCCGGCGACATCTTGATGGAGTATTTATTGGACGGTATCAACGTGTAAGGCGAGGCGGCTATCTGCGCATCGGTGAATTTGCCCTGTGGCATATAGATACAGGTGTCTCCCAGTTTCATTTTGGGCTTGCCGGGGGCGGCACCTGCCGGAGCGCCTGCCGGCAGCGGGTTAGGCCATACCGGAATGCTGCCCGCATTATTACAGAACCATACCGTCTGGAAACTTTTGTTAAAGCGCGTATCATTTTTCCTGTCTGCAAAAACGGTGTCTGTCAGCCATTTGGTAGGCACGGTGCGGATATAGGGACGGCCGTCTTTGATGTTACGCGCCATACCGTCTATTTTCTCGTATTGCGGCACAAACAGATGTACCAGCATATTGTCCGGCGTACGGCTGTCCTGGTTGGGAGATCCGTTGTAAGCCAGGCTGGCGGTATGTTGTACGGTCCACAGTACTTCTGCGTTGGCTTCGTTGCCTTCTGCGAACACGCTGCCGAAATCGGGCAGGAGGTTGAGCCCCAATGCCGGCGCGTTGGTCAGCAGGTCAACAGCAGTAGCTGCAGCGTCCTGGTAGTCGGTGGCTTTGGCGGCCTTGCTGCCGGCGCGTGTCAGGTAAACTTTAGCCAGCACATGTTTGGCGGCGGCCGCATTAGCGCGACCGGCATCGATGCCTTTAGGGCCGGGTGCCAGGTCTGGAATGGCTTCTTTCAGATCGGTGATAATGGCATCGTATACTTTGGCCAGCGGGTCTCTGTTGGCTGAAGTCACCGGACCGGAGATGAAGGAAGTGGTAAGGGTCACATCTCCCCAAAGCTGTACGAGCACAAAGTAATAGTTGGCCCGCAGAAACTTCGCTTCTGCAATAGCTTTTTTGCGGATATCATCAGTAATACCGGTTGCTTCGGGCGCATACTGTATGACTGCATTGCAGGTGTTGATGTATGTATAGATGTTGTTCCATTGTGATTTGAACTTGCCATCGCTGGGCAACAGGCCCGGGTCGTAGGTCATGAAGTTCTGGTTGCCGTCATTGCCTCTTTTGAATTCATCGGTGCCGGGCGTGGTCATGGAGAAATAATCTTCGCAGCCCCAGATGGTGCGGGTGCCTGCGTAAGAGGCGTCCAGTGCGGCGTTTACGCCTTGTGACGTTTTATAGAAATCCGGTACGAGTACGGACCGGGGTGTTTCGTTCAACATTTTGCTGCAACTTCCCAGGAGAGAAGCGGCGGTGAATATACCGGCAGCGAACCATATCTTTTTCATCACACACAATTTTGAAGGTTTATAAAGTAAGGTTTATACCGAAGAGCATAGACCAGGTGGCCGGCGTGTCTGCATTGATATTGCCGGCAGATTCCGGATCTACGCCGTGGTACTTGTTGCGGTATTCGGAGAAGAAGATGAACGGGTCCTGTGCGGTGACATATACCCGCAGGGACCGTGCTTTCAGCTTCTGCACGAAAGAACCGGGCACGTTGTAGCCCAGGCTCAGCGTTCTGATTTTCAGATAGCTGCCGTCGAAGTATCCCAGTGTGGAGTTGTATTGGGTTTGTGTTCTGGACTGGTTGGGTTTCGGGAAATAGTTTTCGCTGTTGTAAGGGGTCCAGTAAGGCACATTCAGGTTGTTATAGTTGCCCTGGAAGGTATTGGCAAAGCCGCCGCCATACAGCTTGCTGTTGAGCGTGCTGCCGATGCGGGCATACATCACCACCGTCAGATCGAAACCTTTATAGCTGAAGCGGTTGGTCATACCGCCTTCCCATTTGGGCTGCGGTGAGCCTACGATGGTGCGGTCGGCATCACTGAAGGTACTGTCGTTGTTGACATCTTTCACGCGGATAGTGCCGATAACGGAAGAGTTGCCGGTTACTTTCTGACCGTACCGCTGTGCCAGGAGTGAATCTGGTTTGGTATTCTGCCAGATACCGATGCGCTGGTAATCGTAGATGGCGCCGATAGGCTGACCAACAAACCAGCCATTGGAGATATCCTGTTGGATGCCGTTGTATAGTTCTGTGATTTTACCTCTGTTGATGAAGAAATTGAGGTCTGATGTCCAGGTGAAGTCACCGGCGCCTTTGCCTTGTATGTTCACGGTGGCGACGTGTACATCGATGCCCCTGTTTTGTGTTTTACCGACGTTCACGAGCACATCGCCGGGGATGCCGGAAGTGCCGGGCAGGTGCAGGGGCAGCAGCAGGTTGCTGGTTTGTGCGGAATATATTTCCGCACTACCGGTGATACGGTTGTTGAACAGTCCGAAATCCACCGCGAAGTTGGCCGTGGTGGTGTATTCCCACTGTAAAGCCGCGTTGGGGGCGGTATTGATAAACACACCGGTAACGTTGGTAGAACCGTAGTTATAGTTGATGCCTTTCAGTGCGCCCAGCGTCTGATAGGGATTGATGGCGGTATTGCCTGTGCGGCCATAGCTGGCGCGGACTTTCAGGTTGCTGAACACGCGCGATTCCCGCATAAAGTCTTCGTTGCTGATGATCCATCCTGCCGCGGCAGAAGGAAATCCTTTGAACTTATTGCCAGGTGCGAGGCGGGAACTGCCATCGCTACGGGCGGTAAGGGTAAGCAGGTAACGGTCTTTGAAACTGTAGTTGAGGCGTCCCATGTAGGAAACGATGTCCCACTTGCTTTCAGAGCCACTGCCGGCGAGGTTGAGGCCATAGGTGGAGTTGAAGTATTGCAGGTCATCAGACAGCAGGGTGTTGTTATTGTAATTGTTGGACTGGCCGCGGGATTCCTGCAAGCTATACAGGCCGGTGAAATTTACGTGATGTTTACCGAACTGTTTATCATAGGTCAACAGGTTTTCGAGGGTATAGTTCACATCGGAGCCGTATTTGTTTTCGCTGGTATTGAGGCTGCCGAGGTTATTGGTGGTTTTGCTGCCGTAGAAATTGCCGTAGTTATCACTTTTGATTTCCGCGCCGCCATTGAAGCGGTATTTCAGTCCGGGCAGGATGTTCACGTCCAGATAGGCGGTGGTAAAGGTTCCGTTGCGTTTTCTTTTTTCCACGGTGGCGCCGGGGAGGAAATCGGCCAGGGGGTTCCAGATTTGTTTCTGGCTGCCGGCGAGGAAGTCATTGATCACAGCGCCGGTGCTATCATATGCCGGCGCCATGGGGCTGGCCCTCAGTGCCTGTCCCATGGGGTTGACGCCTTCGCCGGTGGTGGTGGAGAAGTTGTTGAGGGAGCTGACGCCTATTTTAAAGATGCTGTTGATCTGATGGTCCACGCTTACTTTTACAGTGAAGCGTTCAAAGGCCTGGCCGGGGTATACGCCTGTTTCTTTGTAGTAGCCGGCAGAGGCGGCGAACTGTGTTTTTTCATTGCCACCGGAGATGCCTATCTGGTGGTTGGTCATGATGCCTGTTTTGTAGATGAGGTCCTGCCAGTCGGTGCTGTTGCCTTTGGCGAGTTGTCTTCTTTCCTCTGCGTCGAAGCCATCGATGAGTATCTGCGGGTCATCGGGGCCGCTGTATTTCAGCGGAGGGTCCTGTGTGCCGTTCCAATAGGCCCATTTTTTCAGATCGGCATACTGTTGGGCGTTCATGAGATCGTATTTGCCGGAGGGTTTTACGAAGCCGGCATAGCCGCTGTAAGTGACAACCGCTTTACCGCTGCGGCCGCGTTTGGTGGTAACGAGTATCACGCCGTTGGCGCCACGGGAGCCATATATCGCGGTAGAGGAAGCATCTTTGAGCACATCCACCGATGTGATGTCATCGGGGTTCAGGTCGTTGATATCACCGTTGTATGGGATGCCATCCACTACAAACAGCGGGGAGTTGCCTGCTTTGAGCGAGCGGGTGCCACGAATGAGGATGGTGGGTTTAGCGCCTGGTTTGCTGTTGCCGCCGCTCTTCTGGATATCGATGCCGGCGCCTTGTCCTTTCAGGATGGAGGTCAGATTGGCGGCGGGTATGTCGCGGAGCGACTGTGCGTTGATGGAGGTGATGGAGCCGGTCACGTCGGAACGTTTTTGCGTACCATAACCTACCACCACTACTTCGCTGAGTTCACCTTTATCTACTGCCAGGGATATGCTGACGTTGTTCATGTCAGTGTTTTCCACTTTCAGTTCACGGGAGATGAATCCGGTGTAGGTAATTTTTATGAAAACGTTTGCAGGCACATCTAACTGAAAGGTGCCATCTGCTTTGGTGGTAACGCCGCGGGTAGTGCCTTTTACCACGATGTTGGCGCCGGGCAGCGGTTCCCCGGTTTGGGATATCACGCGGCCTTTTACGCTGACGGTCTTGTTCTGTGCATATATCGGTAACGAATATACGCAGATGAACAACAGCCAGCATGCCATGAGTGAAAGCAGGCGCAGGGCATGGGCCTGCCATCCTGAGATCTGGAATTTCATAACGCTTAGTTTTTGTTGATAAAATGATTATAGGTTAGTTGGTAATGTCCTTGCCATAAAGTCTTAATGCCAGTTGGGCTTCAAAAAGGGATGCAGGGGCGACTGACTGTCCGGGCAGTTCATTGATGCCTGCATTATCCACCGTTACTTTGGAATCGGCCTGGAAGCCTTCTAGTATTGGTGCTGCGATGGTATAGTTCCGGCGGCGTTCCATGTCCCAGAAATTGTAATGCTGGTCTTTGGCGGAGCTATGGCGGAAGTTCCATAGCACCAGTTGTTTGCCATGATGAGGATGACCGGGCTCTGGTCCGCCGAGGTTATAAAACACGCCGCCGCGGATATCATCGAACAGCGTAGCATAGGGCTGTCCGGAGTGGCTGTCGAAATTCTGGTCGGTGCCCAGTGCGCACTGTGTGATGACCGTGCCGGCGGCGCTGTAGCCGGTGCCGGGGCCATGATGCTGTGCGCCGTTGAAATAACATTGTTTGATCAGCACACCGTAACCCGTACGTGCATGTACTGAGGCATGGCCTTTTTTCCCGATGAACGTTACGTTTTGTACGGTCACCTGGTATCCTGCGCGGATGTTGACACCTTCATTCCAGTCCTGGAATACGCAGTCGCGTATCCAGCTGTTTTTTACGTATTCCATGCCTACGGCTTCCCAGGCGTAGTCGTGGATCTCGTTTTTGTGATGCACAAAATCTTCCGGGTAACTTTTCCAGTTACTGGAGAAACGGATGCCGGTGATACCACATTCTTCGATGCTGTTGTACGCCACCAGTTCAAACGGTTTGCCGTCAATGAGGTGGATGTCCAGGTGCAGCGGGTTTTTGAAAGTGATGGTATTGCCGTTTATTTTTTCGATGGTATGTATTTCCTGTACCTGCATGCCACCGTCGTCGCCAAAGAGGCGTGTCCATTGGGATTTAAGCGGTAGCGGGTCGAAGTACCATTTTGTATAGGCTTCGCTGCGATGTTTGATGATAACGTCTTGTCCGGGCCGTAGCTGTGAAGCGTCGGCCACTTGTACCGCGAAGGTTTCGCGGGAAGCGTTGGCCGTGATGGTCGTCAGTCGTTGCTGCCGGTTTGCTGCCGGGCGGAAAAGAAACTGCCGGTCGTTGATTCTTTTTTTGTCCTGATAAATTTCCGTGCCGCCTTCCTGGCTGCCGCTGCCTTGCAGGATGATGTTGCTGCTGGTAATGAGGATTTGTTTTTTATTGTCTTCATCAGGTGCCAGCAGGAATTTACCTTTCGGGAAAAAGACAATGCCGCCGCCGGGATTGGCTGCCGCTGCGTCCACAGCGCGTTGTATGGCATCATCATCATACTGGTCATCATTGGGAACAGCGCCAAATTGGGTCACGTCAAATTTCTTCTTACCGGTCAGTTCCGGTAAAGGGCTCTCAGAAAAATGATAGCCGGCGTAGGAAAAATCGGGTAAAGTCGGTACCGTATTATTTTTCCGGGCGGCCACAAATTCTTTCCACAGGGGCGCGATGGGAGGGGCTGCAGCAACGGCGCCATCCACCGTAATATCACGGGCAACGCCTTCCAGTTGCAGTAGCTGGCCGTTTTCCGGGTGTTTGACCGCTTTCAGTTCCACGGCTTTGGAGTCCGCGATGCGTACCAGCGGTTCTTTGCCGGTATTGCCGGGCAGTGTCCAGTTGAGGAGCTGCACCTGTTCAATATCGCTGGCAATCACCGCTGGCCGCGCTTCGGGCTGATCGCAGGTATAGGTGATATTATGGAAACGAATATTTTTAGCGTGACGGATATACAGGGCATACGCCGGGATCTGTTTACCGAACATTTTTATTTCGGGATAATCGCGTTCCCTTTCTTCCAGTTTTACCCGGGCATCTGCAGCGGTGCCTTCGCCGGGAACATTGATGTGGATATTGTCGAGCGTGATGCCATCGATGTAATGTCCTGGAATACCGCTGATGAGCATGCCGGTCCAGGTGCCGTGTTTAACGGTCACGTTTTTGATGCTGATATGGCTAATGCTGCCGACTTCCTGTTGCGCATCGCCTTCGCGGAAAGTCTTCAACCGGGAGCCCAGGCGGATGATGACGGGCATATTCACTTTGTCCATTTTCACATCGCTGATGCTGATATTGCGTAGCTGGGAACCATCTACGGAAAACAGTTTGATACCTCCTTCACGGGCAAATGCCACATCGATATGGCTGATCTGTATGTTTTCGAAGTTGCCCGCCGATTCTGTACCGAATTTAATGGCGCCTTCGCCGGTGTTGATTTTGATGTTGCTGACAGTGACGTCGCGGCAGGGATAGGGACTGGTGGTTTTAAAGCAGATGGCGTCATCGCCGCTGTCAATGTCACAATCGCGGATCACGACTTTCTCGCAGCAGTCAATATCGATGCCGTCATTATTGCCCAGTCCGCGGCTTCTGATGGTCACTTTCTCCGTTAATATATTCGTACAATGGAAGAAATGCATGGTCCAGGCGGTGGGCCCCTGGAGGTGAATATCGGACACATTGACCTGACTGCAGCGGACAAAACGTACCAGGAAGGGCCGTCTGTCGTGGCCGCCGGAGGCCCTTACCAGCTTACCTTGTCCGTCGATGGTGCCTTTGCCTGTAATGCCTGTATTGTTGACATCTACCGCGCCGATGAGGGCATAACCCATTTGTTGACCGAGACCGTCTTTAAAACCGTCTACGATCTGATAGTCTTTGATATCCGGACTGCCGAGCAGGGTGGCATTTTCTTCCACCAAGAGCAGCACGTTGTTTTTGAGCAGCAGGGTACCGGTAAGCCACGTACCGGCGGGCACGCGTACCCTGCCACCGCCTTTGGCGGCGCAGGCGTCGATGGCCTGTTGTATGGCTGCGGTATTCAGTGTTTTGCCATCGCCCACAGCGCCGTAGCGTGTGATATCGACAACGGTATTTTTGTCCATGGGCACGCCCATGGAGGCTATCGACAGCCAACAGAAGAGCTGAAGTGACAGGAAGTATTTCATAACGCTGTGGAAATAGAGAGACGGGTGGCAACCGAATCTCATCAGTTGCCACCTGTTTTTTATAAAGTTCCGGTTGTTTCTACTTTGATGACAGTAGCGATAGCATCGGGAGCCTGGGTGGGCACGCTGATGACGAGTCCTTCATCCGTGGTGGTGGCATTGAGTTTTTTACCACCGGCCAGCAGTCGGGCGCTGTTGACTTTATTTTTCAGTCCGGGCACTACCAGTTTACCGTCAGCCGGCCAGTTGAATACGTGGAGATAGAGGGTGGTGTTGCCGTCTTTTACTTTCTTTGTGCAGCGTCCCCAGGGCAGTGCGCCTAAAGGGCTGCCGTTGGTGGCATAGATAGCTTCACCGTTTACTTTCATCCACTGGCCGATGCCTTTTAGTCCGTCGATACTGGCTTGCGGGAATTGTCCCAGTTCGTCCGGACCCACATTCAGGAGGTAGTTACCGTTTTTAGAGGCGATGTCTACCAGGTTTCTGATCAGTGTTTCCGTGCTTTTCCATTTGTTGTCATAGCTTTTATATCCCCAGGTGCCGTTCATGGTCATACAGGTTTCCCAGTCGCGGCCATCCAGTTCAGCCTGTGTGGGAATTTTCTGTTCCGGTGTTTTATAATCGCCGGGGAAGTTGGGTCTTTTGAGCCTGTCGTTGGTGATGATATTAGGTTGAAGAGATAATACCGCCTGCAATTTCTTCGCGTATTCGTCGGTCATGTTGGTCGGCGTGTCCCACCATAACACTGCCACGTCGCCGTAGTTAGAGAGCAGTTCTTTCACCTGTGGTACAGCAACCTGGTCGATGTATTCGCCCATGGTGGCGCTGGTTTGGGCCGGGTCCCAGTGGCCGGTGTTAGCTTGTGTATAGGCATCAATTTTAGCGGAGTCAGGGTTGGCCCAGCCTTCGGAAGTGGCTTTGCGGGCAGCGGCGCCGCCGGGGTTGTTCCAGTCCTGTGCCTGGGAGTAATAGAAGCCCAGTTTAAGCCCATATTTTTTACAGGCCGCAGCCAGCGGCTGGAGCACATCTTTGCCGTAGGGGGTGGCGTCAACGATGTTCCATTTGCTGGCAGCTGATTTGAACATCGCGAAGCCGTCGTGGTGTTTCGCTGTGATGACGATATATTTCATGCCTGCATCTTTCGCTGCTTTCACCCAGGCGTCTGCATCATATTTTACCGGGTTGAAGGATTTGGCCACCTGTTGATAGTCGGCCACCGATATTTTACCGCGGTTCATGATCCATTCGCCGCCGCGGCCTATCTGATGGCCCTGCCAGTTGCCGGCCAGCCGGGCATATACGCCCCAGTGGATGAACATGCCGAAACGGGCTTCCCGCCACCATTTCATATGCTCATCATGAGCGGTTTGTGCGAAGATGGATTGCGCAGCGCAGCAGCACGCAAGCAAGGAGAGGAATAGTTTTTTCATTACGTGTTGTTAGTTGTTATAGGTGGTGAAAATATCGATTTTGGTGAATGGCCTCCCGTGTGGTATTAAATGAATAATGGTTGATGTGCAAATGAATTGTCGCCTGGCTTATAGCATCTTTTTCCCCGTTTTTATTGCAATCGTTTGCATACTCTTTGCAAAAAATAAGCGCGAAGCGCTTTATCTATTTTATAGTGTTTGTTTTACACTTAAATTTTGATGTTCTAAAGATCGGAAATAAATCAGCCGGCGAGTAAGCTGATTTTCACTTTTTGTCATGTTTTTTTCGCAATGTGGGGAGAGCTGGGAAAGAATAGGATCAGGAAGTGTTTCTGAACTTTTTTAATATTGTTGAGCGTTCCTTAAGCACAACGGAGACATCCGATGTTTAGATAGTCATTTCTTCTTTCTCAAAAAACTATTTTGAAATTTGCAATCGTTTGCATAATTTAGAACCACAGCCAGGATCTGAAACGCCAAAATTCACTTTGGAAACCATAGACCATTTGTAGCCTCGTACCTGACAAAATCCCGGAAACTACCTGTAGCCAAGTGTTGTTGAAAACCCGTTTCCACCGTACCCTTTTATTGATTGTTAAAAAACGCCGCTTTATGACATCCTCTTAATGCCATTTTCAACATGAGCAGGACCACGCCCACCTGTTCCAGGGAAATTATGCTGAAGTGTATAACTGTTACGGATATACGCTAATTGGCAACCTATGTATTTATCACCCTCATTATCCACCTTAAAAGTTTTTTGATGATGAAAAAAAGATACGCTATGCTCTTGTTATGGCTGTTATCCGTTACAACTGCCCTGTCTCAATCCCTGCCGGCCAATTTCCAGCGGGTGCAGGTGGTTAACGGTATCAGCAGCCCCACCTCCATGGCTTTCCTGCCCGACGGCCGCATCCTGGTATGTCAGGAAACCGGCCAGCTGCGCGTGGTGAAAAACGGCGCCCTGCTGTCAACACCGGCGATATCACTGTCGGTCAACAGCAGCGGGGAACGTGGCCTCATCGGCGTAGCCGTGGACCCCGCCTTCGCTACCAACCACTACATCTATCTGTATTACACAAACACCTCGGGGCCGCACAACCGCGTCAGCCGTTTCACCATGACCGGCGACGTGGCAGGCGCTGAAACTGCCATCCTGGACCTGCCCACGCTCAGCGCTATCTATCACAATGGCGGCGGCCTGTCTTTCGGCACCGACGGCAAACTGTACGTCTCCGTTGGGGATAACAAAGTAGGCAATAACGCCAGCAACCTCGACAGCTATATGGGCAAACTGCTGCGCATCAATACCGACGGCTCCGTACCGGCAGGCAACCCTTTTAGCGGCGGTGCGCAGCGCAGCCGCGTGTGGGCGTACGGGCTACGCAACCCCTTCACTAACGCCATAGATCCCGTAACAGGCAAAATCTTCATCAACGACGTAGGAGAATCTACCTGGGAAGAAATCAACGACGCCACTACCGGCGGCCGCAACTTCGGATGGCCTACGCAGGAAGGTAACTGCACCAGCGGTTGTACAGGCTTTACCAACCCCATCTACCGCTACAGCACCAACCGCGATGGTTCCCCGCCAGACGGCCAGGGATGTGCAATCAACGGCGGCACCTTTTTTAATGGCGCCATCAGTAACTATCCTGCTACCTATAACGGCAAATATTTTTTCCTCGACTACTGCGGCGGCTGGATCAACTATCTCAACCCTGCTTCTCCCTCCCGCACCGCTTTCGCTACGGGCCTCGGTGGCGGCATGGTATACCTGAAACAAGGCCCCGATGGCAACCTGTACTATCTGAGCCGCGATAACAGCGCGTTGTATAAAATTGTGTATACCGGCACCCAGGCGCCGGTGATCTCCACACAGCCGCAACCGGTAACGGTGCCACAGGGACAGACAGCGGTGTTCAGCGTGACAGCCGTGGCCAATCCGGCGCCGACCTATCAATGGCGCAAAAACGGCAACAATATCAGCGGCGCTACGGCGGCCACTTACGCCATCGCCAACGCGCAACCGGCAGACACCGGCCTGTACAGCGTAGTGATCACCAACAGCGCCGGCAGCGTTACCAGCAACAACGCCAAACTAACGGTAACAGCACCTAATACCCTACCGGTGGCCACTATCACCGCCCCGCTGAATAATGCGAAATTCCGTGCAGGCGACACCGTTAGCTTCGCCGGTACCGGTACTGATGCGGAAGACGGTACCCTGCCTGCCAGCGCCTTCCATTGGTGGGTCGATTTCCATCATGCTAACCACATACACCCCGGCCCGCAAACACCCGACAGCGTGAAAAGCGGCAAGTTCGTTATCTCGGCCGAAGGCCACACGGAAACAGACATCTGGTACCGTATACTCCTCTCCGTTAGAGACAGCCGGGGCGAACTGGATACCACCTATGTGGAACTGTTCCCCGTGACTTCCAGCCTCTCCCTGCAAACGCAACCGGCAGGCCTGCAAATCAAGCTGAATGATATGCCATTTACCACCCCGTACACTACCCCTGCTTTATCAGGCATGGTACGGCCCATGGAAGCCCCGTCTCCACAGGTGCTCAATGGTGTCACCTATATCTTTGACCATTGGGCGCATGGAGGCAACCGTGTGCAAAACATCACCATCACCGATAATGACACAACCTATACCGCCGTGTTCAAAGCCGTTCCGGCCGCTACTTTGCTGACACCCGTGCAGGACGCCTACGTACGCGATGGCACCAATGCCAACACTACCTGGGGCATTTCCGATTCCACCTTCCTCATCACGAAGGTGTCGCCGGCAGGACAGCTCAACAATGCGCGGGAAACCTATCTCACCTTTGACCTTACCAATACGGCCAGCAGCGTATCTGCTGTAGTGTTGCGGTTGTACGGACGTGTAGACGGCACCGTGGCCATGAGCGTACCGGTAGGGGTGTATCCGCTGAGCAACACCACCTGGTCTGAAAAAACAATCACGTGGACGAATAAACCGGCGTCCGGCAGCACGCTGCTGGCATCTACCGTGTTAACAAACGACAGTGCGCGGTATTATACCTGGGACGTTACCAGCTACGTACAAAGTGAACTGGCAGCCGGCAGGAAAAAAATCGCTTTCGTTTTGAAGAGCCAGCAGGCCCATGACCCGCGTATCTTCCTCAATTCCAAAGAGGCCGCTGCCAATCCGCCGCAGCTCTCCGTGATCGGCGACAGCTCCGGCCCCGGCCCTGTTTGTGTTCCTGCACAAGCCAGCGCAGACGACGGTAACGTGGCAGCCAATGCCATCGACAACGACCTGAACACCCGCTGGTCGGCCTCCGGTGAACAGTCGATCCAGTTCTGCCTCGGTAGCAGCACCACCACCGTGAGCGGAGTAGATATTGCCTTCTACAAAGGCGATACCCGCCGCGCTTCGTTCGATATACAGGTAAGCATTGACGGTACCACCTGGACCAACGCCGCTACCGGCCTGCAAAGCAGTGGCACTTCCACCGCCTTCGAGTCCTTTACGTTTGCAGCGGTAACGGCCAGGCATGTACGAATTCTCGGCCATGGCAACAATGTAAACGCCTGGAACAGTTATTCGGAAGTGAAGTTCAAAACAGGTGCCGCCCTGGCAGCTAAAGAAACCAGCCTGGCAGTGATGAACACCTATCCCAACCCGGCCAGTTCCATGGTGACCGTCACCTTCAGGCTGCCGTCAGATGGACGTACCTCCCTGGGAGTGTATGATCTTGGCGGTAAACTGGTGCAGATGCCAATAAATGGCCAGTTGCAGGAAGGCACACATACGAGGACGCTCTCCGTTACAGGATTGCCGGCAGGTATGTACTTCCTCAAACTGGTACACAATGGAAAAGTGATCGTGAAACGTGTAGTGGTGGGCGTTAGTCAGACAAACAACCAATAAATACATAACGCTTAGAAACGACAAAGCCCCTGCGTTTCCGCAGGGGCTTTTGTATATAAAACAGGTTAAACGCTGATTAATCCTGGCCTACAGCCTGCATGGCTTTCAGTTCCAGTACTTCCGTGGTCCAGGTACGCAGCTCTTCGCACAGTTGCGGATTGTTGAGCAGGGACTGGCCATAGGAAGGGATCATTTTTTTCAGTTTCAGCTGCCATGCTTCTGTTTCCACGTAGTCTTTAAAACAACGTTTCAGCAGGTTGAGCATAATAGACACTGCGGTGGATGCTCCGGGAGAAGCGCCGAGCAGGGCGGCGATAGAACCGTCGGCCGCGCTAACAACTTCAGTACCGAATTCCAGGATGCCGCCATGTTCAGGATCTTTTTTGATCACCTGTACACGCTGACCGGCAATTTCCAGTTTCCAGTCCTCCATGCGGGCTTCCGGATAGTATTCGCGAAGCGCTTCCAGCCTGTCTTCCGGTTTCTGGCGTACCTGTGCGATGAGGTATTTCGTCAACGGAATATTATCAAGGCCGGCAGATACCATCGGGTGGATATTATCCAGGCTGATAGATTTAGGCAAATCCAGGAAGGAGCCGTTTTTCAGGAATTTGGTGGAGAATCCGGCGTAGGGGCCGAACAGCAGGGCTCTTTCACCGTCGATCATGCGGGTATCGAGGTGGGGCACCGACATGGGAGGTGCGCCTACAGAGGCCTTACCATATACTTTCGCCTGATGTTGCGCAATGATGTCGGGGTTGGTGCAACGCAGCCACTGGCCGCTTACCGGGAAACCACCGAAGCCTTTGCCTTCAGGGATATCAGATTTTTCGAGGAGGGGGAGCGAACCACCGCCGGCGCCGATGAAAACGAAGTCGGTTTTAATGGTTTTCTTTTCGCGGGTTTCGCGGTTTTTCACCTTGATCTGCCAGCCGCCGTCATCGGCTCTTTTCATATCACGTACGTCGTGATTAAAATAGATGGTAACGCCATCCTGCTGTTCGAGGTGATTGAACAATGCACGGCTCAGGGCGCCGAAGTTCACGTCTGTGCCCATTTCCATGTGCGTGGCCGCCACTTTCTGGTTCGGGTCGCGACCCTCCATCACCAGCGGCATCCATGCCTGCAGTTGTTCTTTATCTTCGGAGTATTCCATCTTTTTAAAGAGATGGCACTGTTGCAAAGCTTTGTAACGCTTCTTCAGGTAGTCTACGTTCTCTTCTCCCCAAACAAAACTCATGTGGGGGATACTCTGGATAAACGCTTGCGGGTTGGAAATAATGTTGTTTTCTACCAGGTAAGCCCAGAACTGCCGGGACACTTCAAACTGCTCGGCAATATTCACGGCTTTTTTAATTTCCACAGAGCCATCCTGCTTCTGCGGCGTGTAGTTCAGCTCACAAAAAGCAGAGTGACCGGTACCTGCATTGTTCCATGCATCAGAACTTTCTGCAGCTGCCATATCCAGTCGCTCATAAATTTCGATGGTCAATTCTGGCTGCAGCTCTTTGAGGAGTGTACCCAGGGTGGCGCTCATGATTCCTGCGCCGATTAAAACCACATCCGGACCTGTTTCAGACGTACGCTTGCTTCTAAACATAACCCCATTTTTATTCGAGGTGCAAAGTTACAATCAAAACATTTAGCGAGGGTAAGAAAATGAAGGATTCAGGGTAATATTAACAATCTGATTACAATTCTTTCTGAATAAATTGAAAGTTGCCCGGCGCTTATGGAAAAAATCTGGTTGCAATCGATGGATGTTTTTGAATTAATATATTGATAGTCAAATATTTATAATATAATGCATGAGGAAATGTTACATATGATTATGGCTTTTGAATGATTGATATTATCTTGTATAAGCCTGATATTTTTTTAACGGACAAGGCTATAGGCAATTACGAATTACGAATTACAAATTACGAATGATGACTGCACCATATTTGGGTACTTATCATGAAGGGAAATCGCATTCTCGTAATTCGTAATTTGTAATTCGTAATTCGTAATTCGTAATTCGTATTGATTTTACCATTCTGTTAATATATAAACTGTAGCCATCGATTCCATCGGGGAAAAACTAATTTTAACACATGATGAACAGACGCGAATTCTTCCGCGGCGTATCGGCCGCTATCGTTATCCAGGCCTGCGGCAAGATCGTTACCGCCGCCACCGGCAAGGACTTTAAAAACAAGACCGTATTTCGTTTCGCCATCGGCTCCGACTGGCATTATGGCGAGCCGAAAACGGAATGGGAACAATATTATAAGGACCTCGAGAAAGCGTTCCGTACGTACGAAAAAGATAACCCCTGCGCTTTCTTCGTACTGAACGGCGACGTGGTCCACAACGACCCCTCCTTCATGGTGCCCGCCGCTGCCATGTTTAAACAAATTCACCCTAAAGTGTATGCCACCCGCGGCAACCACGACCAGGTTACCCCGGAAGCATGGCAACAGGCATGGGGCTTCCCGCTCAATCATGACGTGGTATTTGGCGACAATGTGATCCTGCTGGGCGATACGGCGGATATCAAAGGGAATTATCTCAGTCCGGACGTGGCCTGGTTCCGTGAAAAACTGGAACAACATAAGAAAGCCGCAAACATCTTCATCTTCGTGCATATCACCCCGGTGAAATGGACGAAACACGGCATCGATGCGCCGGAGTTCCAGGCGCTCATCAAACAATATCCCAATGTACGGGCCGTGTTTAACGGTCACGACCACCAGGAAGACAGTGTGAAAATGCTGGATGAAAAAATCCCCTTCCTGTGGGACGGGCACGTAGGTGGCAGCTGGGGCGTGGAATACCATGGCTTCCGGGTAGTGGAACTCAAACAGGACGGCAGCGTACTGTCATTTGTAATGAACCCTTATCAGAAACAGGGAGAGCAATCTTTTAAACGTACAGCAGTGCGTAAATAAGCCGTATCTTTCCATGCCAAAACGATAGCGAAAGATGACGACACTGGAAACAATAGAACAAGAACATCAATTTGAATACCCTGCGCTGTACAAACAACTGGACAGGGATGGTATGTTGTCCTGGGGCAAACTGGGCCCGGGATGGTATGCCACCGAGTTTCCCCGTGTAAAGGACAATCCGCCTTTTTTGCTGTTTGCCAACGATTTTGAAATCATTGAACAGGAAGATATTTCCCGGGAAGTAGCAGAGGGTATGTTGTTTGCCGATAAAGCCCACCGGTTTGTGCCCTTGGGCTACACCGGCGCCGGTGACTGGTATGCCTTTTATTACAACCTGAAAGATGGTGATGATGTGCCCATCGTGTTAGTCTATCACGATTCCAATGAAGCGGTGATCATGGCTAAAAACCTGCAGGACTTTATTTTTGCGCGGTTGCTGGAAACGTTGACCGAACAAGACCCTGAATATCCGGGGCTGATCACGGAGGGAGACCAGGCCGTTAATGCAGGCAATTACCTGCGTACACATAGCCGTTATCTTTCGCCGCGCCAGCAGGAGATTGCAGCCGGCATATATGCAAAAGGCGTGATCACGGAAGATGAGCTGCGTGACATCCTGGAAGCAGAGATCGGTTTTGACTGGCTGGACAGCAGCTTCCCTTATCAGACAAATGATTAAAATAATTAATCGCCGGCTTTGCGAAGGCAGGCCGGCGATCTGACTATTCCTTATAAAAATCTATCAGGGAACCAAAATAGGCTTCCTGCCAGCCGGTAGTAATGTCCTCAAAGGCTTCGTCCGGAATGTTGGTATGCCTCAATTCCACATCGGTGCCTTTTTTGCCCTGGTGCAAAATGATGGTGACAATGGAGGGCGCTTCTTCATCTTCCCCAAAATACCATTGTTGCACAATCTTCTTCCCCGGTTCAAATTCCAGGTTCTTACCCACAATGCTTTCCTCCCAGAGGGCAAATTCAGACCCCGGTTCAGTGGACATTTCCGCTACCTCACCTGTCCATAATTGTATGGTGGCCGGATTGGTCAGCGCGGCATACACTTCTTCCGGTTCTGCCGGAATGCTAAAGTATTTCTTGAAATCTTTCATATCAGTTTTCTGCTTGCCCAAAACTAGACCATTTTTGGATTTTGACATTTTATTATTTGGCTATTCTGATTTAGGTTTTTTTTTGATTTAGGGATTTAGGGATTTGCGGTTGGAAGATTGAGCCATCTGGTTAGGGGGGGGTTGATCTGATGATTTTGGGAATTCGTCGCATTTTCTCTTTCTCTTTAGCAGAATTTTTGAAGTTTTATTTAAAATTATTGGGTAACTTTTTAGACAAAAGTTTTACGATACGCTGTTATCAAATCCCCGAAATTCGTAGATCAGAAAATCCGTAAATCCAATAATCAAATATCCACATGACAAAAAATCCAAATGAGCCTGTATTTTTTGAGACAGGGGCCGCCTTCCGTAAATGGCTGGATAAAAATCATCATAAGGCAGACGAGTTGCTGGTTGGGTATTACAAGACCGGTTCGGGAAAAAAATCGATGTCATGGTCGGAGTCAGTGGACGAAGCAATCTGTTACGGCTGGATAGATGGTGTCCGTAAATCCATCGACGCGGAGAGTTACACCATCCGCTTTACGCCCCGCAAGGCTAAAAGCATCTGGAGCGCCATTAATATCAAGAAGGTGGAGGATCTTACCCGCGAAGGCCGTATGATGCCGGCAGGCCTCGCCGCTTTCAACAAACGGGAACTGAAACGTTCCGCCATTTATACTTATGAACTGGAAGAGTCGGAGAAGCTCTCGAAGGAATATGAACAACAGTTCCGCGCCAACGAAAAAGCCTGGGCCTTTTATCAGACAATGGCGGCTTCCTATCGTAAGCACACCGCCCACTGGGTGATGACGGGCAAACAAGCCGCCACCCGGGAGAAACGGCTGGCCGAGCTGATACGGGACTGCGCAGAGGGAAAGAAAGTGAAAAAATATAACTATTAAGACTATACGAAACAATGGAAAAGTTAAAAGTAGCAACCGCCCAATTTGAGAACAAAAGTGGAGACAAGGCCTATAATCTCCAACAGATAAACGATATGGCCGCCCAGGCAGCCGCTCAGGGCGCCCAGGCCATTGCCTTTCACGAGTGCTCCGTGACCGGCTACACCTTTGCCCGCCATCTTACCAAAGAGCAGATGCTGGACCTGGCTGAATTTATTCCGGACGGTCCCAGTATCCAACGGCTTACCGCTATTGCCCGTGAACACAATATCGCTGTCCTGGCCGGCCTCTTTGAAAAAGATGCTGCCGATAAACTGTACAAAGCCTATATATGTGTCGATAAAAACGGACTGGTGGCCAAATACCGCAAGCTGCATCCGTTTATCAATCCGCACCTGACGCCGGGCGATGAATATGTGGTGTTTGACCTGCTGGGCTGGAAATGCGGTATCCTGATCTGCTACGATAACAACGTGATCGAAAATGTAAGGGCCGCCGCGTTGCTGGGGGCAGATATCATCTTTATGCCACACGTGACCATGTGTACCCCTTCTTCCCGCCCTGGCGCCGGATTTGTAGACCCTGCCCTTTGGCTGAACCGCGAAGCCGACCCTACTTCCCTGCGGCTGGAATTTGACAGCCTCAAAGGCCGCGGCTGGCTCATGAAATGGTTGCCCGCCCGCGCCTATGACAACGGCGTATACGTAGTTTTCTCCAACCCTATCGGTATGGACGACGATCAGCTGAAAAACGGCTGCTCCATGATACTGGACCCGTTCGGTGATATCCTGGCCGAATGCCGCAAACTGGGCAACGATTTCGCCATAGCCACCCTGACGCCCGAAAAGCTGCAACAGGCCGGCGGCTACCGCTACCGGAAAGCCCGCCGCCCCGATCTATACCGCAATGTTATTGGCCAGCAACATACTTCCGAACAGAAGGTGGCATGGCTGGACAATAAATAAGTTTTATTATTTTTAAAACTCCGGGTATAATAAGAGGCAGCCGGGTTTGCCAACGATGCATTCAATTCCACATAATGAAACCGAACTACTGAAACGTTTGGCCAACGGGGACGCGGTAGCTTACCGCGAACTGTTCGTGCGTCATTGGGATGCGGTGTATTCTTCCGCCCTGCTGCTCTCCCGTTCTCCCGATATCGCTGAAGATATTGCCCAGGAGATATTTGTGACCCTCTGGGAAAAACGTGCGCAGCTGGCACAGGTGGAGAAGCTGGACGCCTACTTCTTTATCATGGCCCGTAACCTGCTCTACAGCCGGCTGCGCAAATTAGCCTCCCAGGACGCCTACCGGCAGTACCTGCTGAACTACCAACACGAAACCTCCCACTCCGGCACAGAAGCCCGGGCGGAATTCCGGGAACTGGAAAATGCTATTCACGCCGCCATCCACCGCCTGCCTCCCCAGCAACAGAAAGCTTTTCGCATGAGCCGCTTTGAAGGCATGGGGCACGAAGAAATCGCCCGCGCAATGGGCCTCTCCCGCATCACCATAAAAAGTTATATCGTACAGGCACTGGCCACGCTCCGTAAGCTATTGGAGCATTATCCCGGTTTATTCTTCTTCATGATAGCCACCCTCGTCCGGTACTACTGAAAAATATTTTTCCGGTGGCACCTCCCTCTGTTCCGTTGACGCGTCTTTACCATACAACGTCGCATACCGGCTATGGAACAAACACCTTTATCAACCCTGATAACAAGATATCTTAACGAAGAGCTGAGCGAAGAAGAAACCGCACGGCTCTGGGAAACTTTGCGGGAAGGCCATGGGGAGGAGGCCTGGAAAGAAGCCCTGCTGGCCCTGTTGCAGGATAAGGACAAACACGGTCATGCCGATACGGAACGGATGGAACAAATCTATGCCTCCATCCGCCCGGCAGATACGCCGGTTGTACCTGTGCGCCGCCGCTGGATATACCCCGCTGCGGCAGCCGTGATACTGGCCGTCATCGTAGCATCGGCCACCCTGTGGCGGTCGCGCGGGCCACAACCGCGGCTGGCAGGCCATCCTGCGGCGGCAGTGCACGAGGTGACACCGGGAAGCAATAAAGCCATGCTTACGCTCGCAGACGGCAGCACCATCACGCTCGACAGTGCCGGAAACGGCGCCCTGGCGCAACAAGGCAATGTGCAGGTGGTGCAGGTCAATAATGGCCAGCTGGCCTATCAGGCCAGCGGCAGTCACGCTGCCGGAGCTGTCCAATACAATACCCTGGCCATTCCCCGCGGCGGCCAGTTCCGCGTGACGCTGCCGGACGGTACCAACGTCTGGATCAATGCGGCTTCCACCCTGCGTTATCCAACAGCCTTCACCGGCACAGACCGCACAGTGGAGCTTACCGGGGAAGCCTACTTTGAAGTGGCAAAAATGCCTGAAAAACCTTTCCACGTGAAAGTCCGCAATATGGACGTACAGGTGCTGGGAACACATTTTAACGTGATGGCCTATACGGAAGAAACTTCTATGCAGACCACCCTGCTGGAAGGCGCCGTGAAAGTACATACCGCCGGCGCGCAGACCGCCCTGCGGCCCGGTCAGCAGCTACGCATGGAACAGACAGGCCGGCTCTCCGTTGTTGATAATGTAAACACTGATGAAATCATCGCCTGGAAAAACGGCTACTTCCAGTTCAACCACGAAAAACTGCCCGGCGTCATGCGGCAGATAGCCCGCTGGTACGATGTGGACATTGCCTATGATGGCAATATCCCCGACCGGGAATTCGGTGGTAAAATATCCCGCAACAGCAGCATAGAAGAAGTCCTGAGAATACTTGAGCTAAGCAAGGTCCATTTCAGAATAGAAAAAAAGAAGATCATCGTAATACCATGAAAACAACCGTTATGAAAAATGATTAATTAACACAGCAGGGGCCCAAAAAAACCGGAAGTGTTCCAGCACTCCCGGCAGTCGTTTGGGTAACCCATGAAAATCGTTCCACGACTCTCACCTCCTGGTTTTAAACCGGGACAGGGCTTTTATTACCCAAACAATTCAAAAGTATGCAATTTAGTTCTATTTGCAGGCGACCGGCTTATCAACCACGGTGTATCGCCAAAATGCTTCTGGCCATGAAATTATCAGCCATCATCGTACTGTGTGCCTGTTTACAGGTCAGCGCAAAGGGATATTCCCAAAGCGTTTCCCTGTCCGAAAAGAATGTGCCGCTCGAAAAAGTTTTCCGCGCTATCGAAAAACAAACGGGCTACGTCTTTTTCTTCGATCACCGCCTGCTCGATAACACGCGGCGTGTAACCGTGGAAGTGACAGCTGTGCCGCTGGAAAAAGCGCTGGAGCTATGCCTCCACCAGCAGTCCCTTTCCTGGAGCATCGTAGGCCGGAATATTGTGATAGAACCGTCGGAGAACGGGAAAAACGCGCCGCCGGCGACACCACCGCAAGAACAGCCGGTCACCGGCCGTGTGACCGCCGCCACAGGGGAACCGCTGCCAGGCGCCACAGTAGTGGTCAAAGGCAGCAAGACCGGCACCCAGACGGACGCCGATGGATTTTTTAAACTGACAGCTCCCCGTACAGCCGTTCTCGTTATCTCTTATATCGGCTATACACCGCAGGAAGTTGCCGCCGCCGGTAAACAGCCGCTGCAGGTACGCCTGGAAGCGGAGGTGAACAAAGCCAACGAAGTAGTAGTGATCGGCTATGGCACCGCCAAAAAAAGTGATCTTACCGGCTCCGTATCACAGATCAAATCCGCTGACATCACCGCACAGCCCAATACCAATATCATGCAGGCATTGACCGGCCGCGCCCCGGGCGTACGCGTGATGCAGAACAACGGCGCCCCGGGAGGCGCTATCAGCGTGCGTATCCGCGGTATCAATTCCATCATGGGCGGCAACGACCCGCTATATGTCATCGACGGGTTTCCCTACAACGGCAACCCCACCTTTTTGCAGCCTGCCGATATCGCTTCCATGGAAATTCTCAAAGACGCTTCTTCTACGGCCATCTACGGTTCCCGTGGCGCAAACGGCATCGTGATCATCACCACCAAAGCAGGCAGGAAAAAAGAAGCCACCAACGTGGAAGTGAACGCCGGATATACCATTCAGTCCGTTTCAAAAAAGATGAAACTGATGAATGCACAACAATACGCCACCCTGTATAACGAACAGGCAGCCAACGATGGACAGGCAGCCTACTTCACCAAAGCACAGATAGATTCGTTCGGGCTGAACCCCGGCACCGACTGGCAGTCCCTCGTGATGCACAAAGCGCCTATCTATAATACCAGCGCCACCGTCAGCGGCGGTACGGACAGGACACGCTTTTCCCTTTCCGGCGGCATGTTCCTGCAGGATGGTATTGTACGCAACAGCAACTATAAACGCTACTCTGTCCGCGGCAGCGTGGAACATGATATCAGTAAAATATTCAGCGTGTCCTATAATGCCACGCTAACGCGCATGGACACACGCAGCCAGAATTCCAGTCTCGGTAACCGCGGCAGCGACCTGATCTCTGCCATGCTGATGGCGCCACCCACGCTCACGCCCTATCTGCCTGATGGCAGCTACCGCCACCTTACTACCGCCTATCCTTTTATCTCCAACGCCATCATCAACCCGATGGTGCCCATCAATGAGATAGCAGACCGCCTGAAAGGCGACCGCGTGTTTTCCAATGCCGCCCTGACCATCAAGCCATGGAAAGACTTGTCTCTCCGCATTTCCGGCGGTATCGACAACCTGAACGACAGGGCGGACTACTATGCCAATATTGAGCCCTCTACCAATTCCGTGGGTTCCGCAACAGTGAGGACTACACAGTCCACCAGTCTGCTTAATGAAAACGTGTTGCACTATAACAAAAAGCTGGGCATCCATGGGATCAATGTGACTGCCGGCTTTACCTACCAGGATTATGTGCGCACCACCCTTGACGGCTCCGGGATCGGATTTCTCAGTGACGTCACCAAAACCGGTTCGCTCGGAAGTGCCGGCACGCCCGGTATTCCGGCCAGCAGCTATGAAAAATGGGTATTGCTTTCTTACCTCGCCAGGGTGAACTATACTTTGCTGGACAGGTATCTTTTTACCGTAAGTGTACGCCGGGATGGATCTTCCCGTTATTCCCCGGGCAATAAATGGAGCAACTTTCCTTCCGCCGCCATCGCATGGAGAGCCAGTGACGAACCTTTCCTAAAAGGGTCAAAAGTGGTATCCGACCTGAAAGTAAGGGCCAGTTACGGCGCTACCGGCAGCACCGCGGTAAGCCCCTATCAGACAATGAACCAGTTAAGGCCAGGTAACACTATCTTCGGTGATGCGCTGTACACCGCTTTTGCGCCCGGTACGGTGCTGCCTGGTAACCTTAAATGGGAAACTACCTACCAGGCAGATTTTGGCATCGACGCCGCTCTCTTTGATGACAGGGTGCGTGTTACGGCAGATTTCTATGATAAACGCACCAGGAACCTGCTGAATACTGTACAGCTGCCCGCTTCCATGGGATACCGCACCACGCTGCAAAACGTGGGGGAAATGGAAAACAAAGGCATGGAGTTCTCCGTGGACGTGGACGTGATGAAACAAGCCGTCACCTGGAACGTAAATGCCAACATATCCTTTAACCGCAACAAAATCGTGAAGCTGTACAATGGACAGGATATCTTCGGAAATACACTGTATACCGGTTCGCTGAACGATTACGTGAACCTGCTGCGCGAAGGGCAACCGTTTGGCATCTTTTACGGCTACGTGGAAACCGGTTACACCGCACAGGGAAATTTGCAGTATGCCGATCTCAATAAAGATGGAAAAATCAGCGCAGATGATAAAACCTACATCGGCAATCCCAATCCTGATTTTACTTACGGCATCAACTCCGTGACCAGCTACAAAGGATTTGAACTGTCCATCTTTATACAAGGCTCCAAGGGCAATGATATTTTTAACCTCAACAAAGCCGCCGCGCTGGATCTGGGCATGGGCCTGAATCTCCCTGCGGAAGTGGCTTATGACCACTGGACGCCTGAAAACACACAGGCGAAATATCCGAAGATCACCCGCACGCTGGCCGGTAATATGTCTACCCGTTTTGTGGAAGACGGTTCCTATCTGCGGTTTAAAAATATACAACTGGCCTATAACATCCCCCTGGAAAAAATGCACGTGAAATGGTTTAAAAAAGCACAGGTATATGTAAGCGGACAAAACCTGATCACGATCACCCGTTACTCGTGGTATGATCCGGAGGTGAACGCGTTTGGCTCCCTGCTGGCGCCCGGTGCCATGAGTTCCGTTAACCAGGGAATTGATTACGCTACCTATCCTACCAACAAATCAGTAACGTTCGGTATCAGATGTGGTTTTTGATTTTCCAACATTCAATCTTTTTTATGAAATATAGTATCCTCGCCATATTGTCTGTGTTGCTGTTTACTTCCTGCGAAAAACTGCTGGAGGAAAAACCGCAGTCCATCGCAGCGGAACAGTTCTATAATAATACCGCCGAAGTGCAGGCTGGGCTGAATGCCATTTACACGCCCATCCGTGCAGGAGGCATCATGGGGGCGCTGTACCAGATACAGCAGGAGATTTACACGGAGTATATGTATGGCCGTGGCAGCCACGCTCCGCTGAATGATTATGCCGGGCTGGACAACACCAACATCACCCGCGTGGCCGATATGTGGGCTGCTTTTTATGAAGCCATCCGCAATGCCAATATTGTAATTCAGAAGGTGCCCGTCGGTAAAAATATCGGTGATGCCGATAAAAGTAAATTCCTGGGAGAAGCCCGGTTCATGCGGGCCTTGCTATATTTTCACCTGGTGCGCAACTGGGCGGGCGTGCCCATTCGTAAGGAAAACAATATGGACTCCCTGAATGTGCCGAGGAGCAGCAAAGAAGCGGTATATCAGCTGATACTTGAAGACCTTTTGTTTGCCGAAGCCAACCTGCCGGACGCCGCGCGGCTGGTGGGCGCTCCATCCAAATGGGCCGCCAAGACGGTACTGGCGGATATGTACATGAACCTGAACGACTATCAGAAGGCACGTGACAAGGCACTGGAGGTGATACAGTCCGGTAAGTTTTCACTGGTGAATGTGACCGTATCGGCCGATTTTGATAAGCTGTTTGGCCCGGATATTATCACCACGCCGGAAGAAATTTTTTACCTGAAATTCTCCCGCCAGCCTAACGGCCAGGGTTTCCAATATCCGATGTACACACATTATCCGGGGGCGGGTTATTATCCTCCCGGCGGATATTATACCCTATACAGTGATGCGGTAAATAATACTTTTGTGCGGAACTGGGACAAGAACGACCTGCGGTATGATTATAACTGGTATGTACAAACGTTTGGCCTTGGGCCCAGTACTATTCTTAGCAAGAAATTCAGCGACCGTACCACCACCACCGCAGCGGGAAATGATTATCCGATGTACCGTTATGCCGATTTGTTGTTATTTTACGCAGAATGCGACAGCCGTGTAAATAACGGCCCCACTACAGACGCATTGGAGAAACTGAATATGATACACCGCCGGGCTTACGGCAGGAACCCGCTGGTGGCAGACGCCTCGGTCGATTTCAAAATGACGGATTATGGCAGTTTACAGGCTTTTGTTGACCAGGTTGTGAAAGAGCGCGCCTATGAAGACTGCAGCGAAGGCAAGCACTGGCTGGACCTGAAGCGGCTGGGCATCGCCAAAGAGGTGATCAAGGCCATGAAGGGCATTACCATGGCCGATAAACATTTGTTGTGGCCTGTTCCTACGATAGAATACAACTATAATAAAGCAATTGATCCAATAAAAGACCAAAATCCCGGGTATTAAAATAACAACTATGATCAGACAAATTAAATTGTGGCTGCTGGCCATCTGTTGCCTGTTGACCATACCGGCTGCCTTACAGGCCGGGGCTCCTAAGGAAGTGGACATTTGTATATATGGCGGCACTTCCGCCGGTATTATGGCGGCTTATACCGCCAAAAAGCTGCACAAATCCGTATTGCTGATAGAGCCGGGCAAACACCTCGGCGGACTGACCACCGGCGGTCTTGGTTATACGGATATCGGCAACAAATACGCGATCACCGGACTGGCCCGTGATTTTTACCGTCGTATCGGCACACACTACGGAAAATTTGAGCAGTGGATTTTTGAGCCGCACGTAGCTTCACAGACATTTGACGGGTATATACAAAACGCAAAGCTGGAAATCTGGTCCGATCACCGGCTCATCAGTGTGCGCAAGGAAAACGGCTATATCCGTGAAATCACTGTGGAAGGCGCTTCCCCGGTGGTGGTGAAGGCCCGCATGTTCATCGATTGTTCTTACGAAGGGGACCTGATGGCCAAAGCAGGCGTTTCGTATACCGTTGGCCGTGAGGCCAACAGCCAGTATAATGAGACTTACAACGGGGTGCAGCTCCGCGAAAAGCACCAGTTCCCCGACGGAATAGATCCTTACAAGATACCGGGCAAGCCGGAAAGCGGATTATTATGGGGGATCAGTCCTGCCCCGCTGGCCGCGCAGGGCGCAGGCGACAAGTGCGTGCAGGCGTACAATTTCCGTATCTGCCTGACGGACCGTCCGGACAATATGATTCCGATCACGCAGCCGGAAGGATATGATCCTTCCCGGTATGAGCTGCTGTTGCGTGTACTGGAAAAAGTGCCGGCAAAAAACCTGTGGGGTTTTCTGAAGTTTGACCTGATGCCTAACGGTAAGACAGACATCAACAACAACGGTGCGTTTTCCACGGATATGATCGGGATGAATTTCGATTATCCTGAGGCGGATGCTGCCAAAAGGAAGGAGATCATCCGTGAGCATGAGCAGTACAACAAAGGACTGTTGTATTTCATTGGCCATGATCCGCGGATGCCGGAGCATTTGCGCCGGGAGATGTTGAAATGGGGATATCCTAAGGATGAATATGTCAGCAACGGGCATTGGTCACCGCAGTTGTATGTGCGTGAGGTGCGCCGTATGGTGGGTGAATATGTAATGACGCAGGCCAACTGCCAGGGACGTGCCACCGTGACGGATGGCGTAGGTATGGCGGCCTATACGATGGATTCACATAACTGTCAGCGGCTGGTGGTGAATGGCATGGTGAAGAACGAAGGAGATGTGCAGATTGGCGGTTTTGGCCCGTATCCTATTTCTTACCGGGCGCTGGTGCCTAAAACCGGTGAATGTGCCAACCTGTTGGTGCCAGTGTGTTTATCCGCCACTCATATCGCCTACGGTTCCATCCGGATGGAACCGGTGTTTATGGTGCTGGCGCAATCTGCCGCTACCGCCGCGGTAGTTGCTATCGACAGCAAGGTGCCGGTGCAGCAGGTGGCCGTGAAGAAGGTGCAGCAAATGCTGGCGGCTAATCCGCTGGCCGATAACAGCACGCCGGAAATACTGGTGGACAACGATGATGCCGCCCATGTAACGCTGAAGGGCGACTGGAAAAAAGACTGGAAGGGCGCCTATGGCCCGTCGTTGTACCTGGATGACAGCCATGGGAGTGTGCCGAAATCTGCACGTTTCACCCCCGAAATACAGCAGGAAGCCGAATACCAGGTTTACAGCTATCTGCCTAAGCTGGCCAACCAGGCTACTGTTACCCATGTGCGGGTTTTTGACGGAAAACAGGTAAAGCCGGTAAAGATAGAGACCCATGCCATTAAGGTGGAGGGGCAGACTTCCGGTGAATGGGTGCTGCTGGGAAGTTACCGTTTGCCGAAGGGGAAGAAAGCGTATGTGGAGATCAGTAATGAGCAGGCGGATGGCCCGGTGGTGGCGGATGCACTGTTGTTTATCGCCCGTTGATCATTTGGTTGTTTTTTATTTTGTTATTGAGTTTTAGGGAGATGACCGTCTGGCTTTGCCAGGCGGTCTTTTTTTGGATAGGATGGTTGGTATCGGGGTGGCCATTTCCCCAAAAAAATATTTTTTCGAAAAATATTACGCGGTAAATCTGCGTTTTATGCAGAAATCTGCAAGAATCTGCATTTTTATATTTGTTTGAATGCGTTTTTTTGCCGAATTTAAAGCAGAATAAACTTCCGATGCTAAAAAAGGAACGCCAGGCATATATCTTACATCAGGTCAACCTACATAACAAGGTATTGTCGTCGCATCTGAGCGAACAGATGGGGGTATCGGAGGATACGATCCGCCGGGACCTTGCGGAGCTGGCCAAAGAAGGGAAAATGCTCAAAGTGCATGGTGGCGCGTTGTCCAACTCGTTTCACCAGGGGGCGGTGGCGCAGGACGTATATGCCATAGAAGAAAAGCGCATTATTGCCACGAAGGCGGTGGAGCTGATACGCGACGGTATGTTTGTGCTGACCACAGGCGGCACTACTATCCTGCAGCTGGCACGGATATTACCGCCCGAACTGAGGGCTACTTTCGTGACGGTAAGTTTACCGGCAGCTTTTGAATATGCCAATCATCCGAACATAGAAGTGATTGTCATCGGTGACAAGTTATCCAAGAACTCGAAAATAACGGTAGGTGGCGAAGCGATCGCCAAAATCAGGGATATCCGGGCGGACCTGTGTTTTATCGGGGTGAACGCCATTGATGTACAGGCGGGCCTTACCGACAATGACTGGGAGGTGGTGCAGGTAAAGAAGACGATGGTCAGCACTGCCAAAAAAGTAGTGGCCATGTGTATCTCCGAAAAGGTGAACACTGCCGAGCATTTGAAAGTATGTAATGTGGAAGATATCGATATATTGATTACCGAGTTGCAGCCAAAATCGAAGAAGTTGCAACCATACAGTAGTAAAGGAATTAAGATTTTATAACAATCATTTTTATTATTTAACACGTTTATCAACAAATAGCCCTCCCGGGCTGTTTTACAGGACAACCAACGTTTGAAGAGGCGTTGTGAAAAACGAATTTCGGGAATGGCCGGTGAGGCAGTATGATGCCGTTCGGGCCACTAATTTCAGAAGGCACAAAAAAGAGGATTCAATAAGGCAATCAACCATTCAACAGTTGTTTTACGACTGTTTTAAGGGCTACGAACAACAGTAACCAACATTTAAAAATCACTTATGATCACGCGTGTATTTATGCGATTGACAGGGAGTGGCCGTGTGCTGCTTTTACTGTTGATGACCTGCCTGGCCGCCACCGTCAGCGCGCAGGTGAAAATATCCGGTAAAGTAACAGACGAAACCGGAACTCCCTTACCTGGAATTACCGTTACGCTCAAAAACACCAAACTAGGCGCCAATACTACGGTGGATGGGCTTTACAGCTTCATTGCCAACGTACCTGCGGGCAACTATGTGCTGGCTGTTACCGGTGTAGGGTTTACCACACAGGAAATACCGGTCACCATTGGAACCTCCAACATCACCAGGGATGTGAAGATGGGTGTTTCTGTATCCAAGCTGGATGAAATTGTGGTGACAGGTACCTCACAAGGTACCACCCGCCGCCAGTTGGGCAGCTACATCAGTTCCGTAAAAGCCGAAGACCTAAACAAAGGCGCCACCGGCAACGTGTTGGCAGCTTTGCAGGGTAAAACGGCCGGCGCCCAGATCACCCAGAACTCCGGCGACCCTTCCGGTGGTATCTCCGTAAAACTGAGAGGCATCAGCACTATCGGAGGATCATCAGAGCCGTTGTATATTGTGGATGGCGTCATAGTGGATAACTCTACCACCCGTGTTACCAATGCGGACCCTAACTACGGCGTCAATACTCAGGGAGGCAATAACTTTGTTGGTAACGTAGGCCAGAACCGTATGGCGGACATCAACCCGGATGACATTGAACGGGTGGAAGTGCTGAACGGCGCCGCTGCCGCCGCTATCTACGGCTCCCGCGCCAATTCCGGCGTAGTGCAGATCTTCACCAAAAGAGGCAGTGCAGGTGCACCGGTGATCAACTTCTCCACTGGTATATCCATCAACGAGCTGCGTAAAAAACTGGACGTAAACCGCGCTCCCATCAAGTTTGGCGGGAATCCGAACGATTCTACCCAGAACATCCTGACGCCGGGCGTTGTAAGCACCTTCCCGGTAAAACGTTACGACTACCAGGATTTTATTTTCCGTACAGGTGTGGGCACCGATAACAACATTTCCATCGCTGGTGGAAAAGATAAAACGAAGTACTATGCCTCTGCCGGTTACTTCTACAATCAGGGTATTATCAAAAATACTGATTTCAACCGCGTTAGTTTCCGGTTGAACCTGGACCAGGAAGTAACCAAATGGCTTACCATGAACGCTACTGTCAACTATGTTTACAGTAAGTCAAACGAGAAGCCTGACGGTAACACTTTCTATTCTCCCATGAACTCCGTTACCATCCTTGGTAACTACTACGATATACAGCAAAGGGATGCCCTGGGCAACCTGATGAAAGTAGGTAACCTGGGCCGTGTGAACCCAGTATCTATCATTAATGATTTCCGTCAGCAGCAACAGGTGGGCCGTGTGATTGCCGGTTTGGGCTTTAAAGCGAATGCCACTAAAAATCTGACACTGGACTATCACGTGGGTATCGACAACTATTACCAGGATGGTACCACCTTCATTCCGCCATTTGCCTATAATGTGAGCACCGGTTTCTTCGGCGGCGGTACTGCGCTGGACCCCAGCCTGAACGGCTACGCCAGTGCCGGTAACAATACTTCCTTCCTGATCAACCACGATGCGAACGCCACTTACAACGCGCGTATCAGTGATAATCTTGAATCCGTGACGCAGGTAGGCTATTCTGTGCAATACTCTAAGCAGCACTATTCCGTGCAACAGGGAAGAGGCATGCCTCCCTTTGTTCAGACAGCTGATAAAGCTACGACCGCCATTCCCGGCATTGACCAGCGTTCTGAGTATTCTATCTCGGGTGAATATATCCAACAGAACTTCAAATACCGCAATCAGTTGTTCCTGACAGGTGCACTGCGTGTGGATGGCTCTTCTGTATTCGGTAAAAATGAACGTAACCAGTTGTACACTAAACTGAGCGGCAGCTATGTATTGTCCGGCACTGATTTCTGGGCTAAATCGGCTGTTGCCAAATGGTGGACGCTGTTTAAACTGCGTGCTGCCTATGGGGAATCCGGTAATATGACCGGTATTCAGCCATACGCCCGCTACAATACTTACCTGGCCAACGCTTTTGTCGGGGCTTCCGGCTTTCAGGGACAGCTGATCTATACAGATCCTGATGTAAAACCAGAAAAGCAGAAAGAACTGGAATTCGGTACAGACCTGTCTTTCCTGGATGACCGTATCGGGCTGAGTGTGAACTACTACCGTAAAAAAGTACAGGACCTGTTGATTGACCGGGCGGTAGCACCTACCAAGGGTTATAACTTTATACGGAGCAATATTGGTTCCCTGCGGAACAACGGTATAGAAGTCGTGCTCAATGCCGTGCCGGTGAAGACCAAAAATTTCAGCTGGAACTTTACCGCTATCTTCAACCGTAACCGCAATGAAGCGCTGGACATCGGGCAGTCGCTCGTGCTGCTGAACACAGTAGGCGGAGCACCGGTGGCTATTGCCGCAGGATATCCGATTGGATTCTTCTATGGAACCTTCTATGCCCGTGATGCCAATGGCAATATCCTGACTACGCCTGCCGGTATCCCGGTGACAGAAAGAGGTGTGCAGAAAGGCCCGTTCGATTACCAGGCACAGCGCGACCCTGCCACAGGGCTGCCACTGGCTACTGCCCCGGCACTCAATAAAAAAATCGGTGACCCTAACCCGGACTGGACCGGTACTTTCACCACCGATCTGAATTACAAAAAGCTCGGTCTGCATATACAACTGGATGCCGTACAGGGGGTGGATGTTTTTAACGCAGACTTCAGGACCCGCCAGGGCGTTGATAACGGGAAGATTGCTGAACAGGAAGATCTTGGTAAGCTGCCCAGAGGCTATATCGCCGGTGTGTATAACATCCAGGAATTCAGGATAGATAACGGCAGCTTCGTGAAGCTGCGTGAAGTGGCCTTTAGCTATGATTTCGGAAAAATTGGCAATACGGTGAAAAACCTGAATGTCAGCCTGGGTGGCCGGAACCTTATTTCATGGGACAACTACAAGGGTTATGACCCGGAAGTGAACGCCGCAGGACAAAGTACTGTTTTACGTGGTATAGACTTTGGGGCCGTACCTGTTCCACGTACTTATAACCTGACCGTCCGCGCCAAATTCTAATCCTAAAAAGACAAATCATGAAACGAACTACCTTCTATACATACATGACCATGGCCACGTTCCTGTTGTCTGCGGCGGCCTGTAAAAAAGATTACCAGGACCCTTCCGGTCCTTCCCTGGACCAGGCTTATAGCTCCCCGCAGGCCATTACCGATGCTGCTGTGGGGTTGCAGGCCAACTATGCCAAAGACAGGACCGGACTGATTTATACCACCATCACTTCCGGCAGCCTTTTGAGCGGAGAAACGTTTGTCACCAATCCGGGCAACGCCGATGAAGGCCAGCTGGGCACCGGCGGCAATACGGTATTGAACAACAACGTAGTGGTGACCGGCATGTGGTTGTATACCAACAAAATCCTTTTTGATGCGGAGAAAGTGCTAAAGGCGACTAACACCGTGATATCTGATAAAGGCTATGCCAGTGGCGTGATTGCGTATACTTCCATTTTTAAAGCGCTGGCACTGGGTATACAGGCCAATTACTGGGAACAGGTGCCGGATACCATCGGTAACCCGGATGCCACTATCCGCGTGGGTTTCATCCCAGGGAAACAAGGTTACGCAAGAGCGGTACGTACGATCGACAATGCATTAAATACCATTGCCGCCAACCCAATCAGTTCTGCTATTACACCGTTTCTTCCTAAAGGCATCAATGTAGTCAATACCCTGTATGCCCTCAAGGCCCGTTACGCGTTGAGTGCCGGTGATTATACCGCTGCGCTGGATGCTGCCAATAAAGTAGATCTTACCAGTGCAGGTATCAGTACTTTCAACTTCAATCCGCAGGTGGCCAATCCGATCTTTACCCTCGTATCTTCCACCAGTAATATTTACCAGGTGGTGGATTCCACGATGGGGCTGCCGGTAGTGCTGGCGCCCACGCCAACTGACGCCAGGATACCGTTTTACATGACAAGGCAAGCCACCGGGCTGAAATTTGTGATGAGCGGCTTCTTTAAATCCAATATCCAGTCCATCCCGGTGTTCCTGCCCGGGGAAATTACGCTGATCAAAGCGGAATGTTATGCCCGTAACAACGACCTGGTAAACGGTCTCGCAGAGCTGAACAAGGTAGTGACCAAAAAGCCGTCTGACGATCCGTTTGGCATAGGCGCCAACCTGCCGCCGGTGGCTGTTGCCACCATCCCGGACCTGCTGACGCAGATTTACAAACACCGTCGCATTGAAATGTTCATGTCTGGACAGGAAATTGAAGACCAGCGCCGTTTTGGCCGTCCAACTACCGAAAGGAAAAGGAATTATTTCCCTTATCCTTTTGTGGAAAGGAACGATAACCCAAATACACCCGCCGATCCTACTTTTTAATGTAATAAGTTTTTTATCTTTATAACGGCAGCCGGTAACTATTCCGGCTGCCGTTCACATTTACATCCTGTACCCTAAATGTCCTATAGCCATGACTGAAATCGGCGTTGTTGCCCTGGTGACCGTTATCCTGAACCTCGTGGTGTCTTACAAGGGATTTAAAGACACCGTTTTTTATGATAAATATGCTTTTATTGTGGATGAAATGCTGGTCCACAAGGAATATTACCGCCTTATTTCTTCCGGCTTTCTGCATGCGGACTGGATGCACCTGCTTTTTAACATGATGTCGCTCTGTTTTTTCAGCGCGGATGTGGAAGCGGTGTTAGGGATTAAAAACTTCATCATCATTTATATGAGCAGCCTGGTGGGAGGCAACCTGTTGTCGCTGTTTATCCACCGGCATCATGGAGATTATAGTGCAGTAGGGGCCTCTGGCGCCGTATGTGGTATTATCTTCGCATGTATCGCTTTGTTCCCGGAAATGGAAATCGGATTCTTCGGTATCCCGTTGTACATACCGGCATGGATATACGGTGTATTGTACATGTTGTTTACTATCTTTCGGATTAAAGACAAAAATGATAACGTAGGACATGAAGCCCACCTGGGCGGCGCTTTTATCGGGCTGGTTTTTGCCGTATGTATGGAGCCGCAGGCTGTCAGACAACATTATCTGCCGGTATTGGCGATACTGCTGCCCTGTATTATTTTCATGTACCTGCTGGTGCGTAAGCCACACATGATACTTACCGGCAATACGCCCGGACCACAACGTTTCCTGAACCTGGAAGACCGGTATAACCAACAAAAGGCCATACAGCAGCAGGAGATAGATGCCATACTTGAAAAGATCCACCGGCAGGGCATCAACAGCCTGTCTGCCGAAGAGAAACAGAAGCTGCAGAATTATGCCGACCGATAATCAGTAACTATAGTGTTGTTAAAATATAACCCGCGAACATGAAATTATCCAGTACTGTACTGTGTCTGGCCATCCTGAGCCTGATGGCCTGCCGCAAAGATGAATCCGGAAACGGGCCGGCATTAAACTACAACGATGTAAACATCACCGCTATCTCTGATATTCCGCCTTTTATTTATGAAGGCGACCGGCTGGTGGCGATGGGCCATGAAAAATTTTCCTATGATGACAAAGGCCGCATTGTTGGCAGCCGTATCGAACACAAAGACACCGTCAATAATATTATTACCGGTTATATCTACAAAACGACTTTCACCTGGGCCAACGGCCTGTGTGCGGGCAGTATTGCGGACTCCCTGTACAGCTATATCAAAAGCATTGACGGCAGTATCAAGGATGAAAGGTTTGCCAGCGGTACCATCCTCAGCAGCTATGATTATACCCTGCCCGCCGGCCGCCTGAATGGCATTACCTTTACGCCCGGCAAATGGAACACCGCCCTGTATACTTCCATCAAATTTGAATACGATGGCAAGGGCAACGTTATCCGGGCCATTACCACGCAACCTAACCTGTTCGGAAGGCCAGGAGTACCGGACCTGGTGGTAACGGTCACCTACCAGTATGATAATCATCCCAACCCCTACTATGCCATGTATAAAAAATACGGTCTCATATTACCGGCCCTGCAGCGGTTTGCGGATTGTATTTCTCCCAACAACGTAATTAAAATGCAACTGAAGATTGATAATATGGTGGAGCTGGTGCAACAGTACGTGTATGAGTACAATGCGGCCGGTTACCCGGTAAAAATCACGACCAACGGCGGCAGTGTGACCGGGCAGACCACCTACATTTCTTACCGGTAAAGTCCGTGTTGTCTGCACATTTTGCCTTGTTGTCGCTTCTTTAAGGGTAAACCGGTCCGGAGCAGCGTGCTTTGCAGTATATTTATATTGTACATGAAAGCATTCCTGACAGCAAAATATATCAACATAACACTGCATGCGCTTATCTGGGGCATGCTGTTGTTATTGCCTTATATCGTATCATCTCCCGAAAACCAATACAGTATCGGCCCTATGCCCGGCGTTTTTTTTACTGTTGCCGGTGTGATACATATGGGTATTTTTTATGGTAATGCTTTTTACCTGTGTCCACGGTTGCTCAACCGCCGCTACTGGTGGTTGTATATTCTTGCTGCCTTGTTGCTGTTGTTTGTTTCTTTCCAGCTGAAGTACCACATCATGGCTACCTGGTTTCCGGGGCTGTTGCACAACAAAGCCGCGTACCGCTTTGTTTTCGGGCCGTCTGTGGCGGTACTGGTGATCAGCCTGTTGTACCGTAAGATACTGGACCGCATATACGAAGAGCGCCGGCAAAAAGAAAAGCAGGCTGAGCAACTGTCCACCGAACTAAAGTTTCTCCGCTCACAGATCAGCCCGCATTTTTTGTTTAACGTGTTGACCAACATGGTGTCTCTGGCCAGGAAAAAGTCCGATCAGCTGGAGCCTTCGCTGATCATGCTGTCGGAGCTGATGCGGTATATGCTGTACAATACCGGTGGCGCTAAAGTGCCGCTGCAAAAGGAAGTGGCGTATCTCGACAGTTACATTGCGCTGCAGCAGCTGCGTTTTGGCAATGATGTGGACATCCGCAGGGAACTGCCGGCTACGACCTCATTGAGCAATTATATGATAGAGCCGATGTTGCTGATACCCTTTGTGGAGAATGCTTTTAAACATGGCACCGGCGTGGAGCAACCGGTTATCCGTATCCACCTGTCTGTTCAGGAAGATGTACTTACCTTTGAAGTGGAAAACCATTTTGATCCGGTACAGGACACCAGCAAAGACGACAGTTCGGGAATAGGCCTGGCCAATGTGAAATCCAGATTGGAACTGCTATATCACCGGCATTATACGCTGGCGGTAAAGAACGATGGCAACCGGTTTCTTGTACACCTAACGTTAACGCTTATATGATACGTTGCATTGCAGTAGATGATGAGCACCTGGTGCGGGAGTTACTGGAAGACAGTATCCGGCAGGTGCCTTTTTTGGAGCTGGTGGCCACCTGCAAAAATGCGATGGAAGCCTTGGATGTGATGCAGCGGGAACAGGTGGACCTGATGTTTCTCGACATACAGATGCCCCGGCTCAACGGCCTGCAGCTTTTACAATCGCTGCAACGCCCGCCGCTCGTTATTCTCGTGACAGCTTATGAAAAATACGCCCTGGAAGGATATAACTTCCAGGTAGTGGATTACCTGTTGAAACCCTTTAGCTTTGAACGTTTCCTGAAAGCCTGCCAGCGTGCCGGCGACTTGTTCCGGCTGCAACAGCCACCAGCGACCGCCCGTGCCATCACCGATTTTTTCGTGAACGTGGAATACGTACAGGTGAAAATTGTGGTGGCAGACATTGAATATATCGAAGGATTAAAAGACTATATCAAAATACACCTCTCTTCCGCTGCAAGGCCAATCCTTACCCGTATGACGATGAAAGCCGTCGCAGAGAAATTGCCGGCAGAAGAATTTGTCCGCACCCACAAATCCTATCTGGTGGCGGTGAAGAAGATCACCTCTGTAAAACGTGATTTGGTATGTATCGGGGAAAAAGAAATACCTGTCAGCGACTTCTTCAAAGAAAATGTTACCCGTTTGGTGCAAGGACCTCAAAACTGATGTAAACGGACTTGCTCATCTTGTCGCCACACTTTCCTGTGTTGTCTACACCTCAAAATCCCGGTCGTGCTATCCGCTAGTTTTGTGGGTAAATAATACTTCCGGTGATGACCAGATACCTGATATGGATTTTTTTACCTGCCTTGCTGAGCACAGCTCACGCGCAACAGGCGCCGGCTGACAGTGCCGGGAAAGCCGTGTCCGATACCGTTCCCCGCGGCACACCTAAAAACCTGAAGCAGGTGACGGTGAGCGCCGGCGCTTTTGAGGCCAGCGATAAAGCGAAAGGAGCCTCCCTCACGCCCATGGACGCTGTCACCGTGGCCGGCAGCAACGGCGACCTTTCACAGGCGCTGCGCGCACTGCCGGGTGTACAACAGATCGGGGAAACGGAAGGGCTCTTTGTGAGGGGCGGTACCAGTGATGAGACCAAACAGTTTATTGACGGCACGTTATTCAAATATCCCAATTATCCTTCCGTGCCGGGCATCTCGCAGGGCGCCCGTATCAACCCTTTCCTGTTTAAAGGGATACTGTTCAGCTCCGGCGGTTATTCCGCCTTATACGGGCAAGCCATGAGCAGCGCGCTGATACTGGAAAGTGTGGACCTTCCGGAGAAATCGTCCGCCAATTTCTACCTGTTTCCTGCTAATCAGGGCGCGGGGATGCAGCGGTTGGGAAAAGACAACCGCAGCAGCTTCGGACTGGGGCTTAACTACTCCAATCAGACTTTGTACAATGCGTTGGTGCCACATGTGCCCGATTATTTTCAGGGGCCTTCGTATCTGGAAGGTAATGCCAATTTCCGCGTTAAAACAGGCCGCAGCGGTATGTTCAAAGTATATGCCGTGTGGAGTAAAAGCAGTGTGGGCCTGTATAATCAGGACGTAGACAGTGCGGCGTTGCGCTCCGGTTACCTGGTAAAAGGCGGTAACGTCTATACGAATATGAGTTACCGCACCGGGTTGGGGGAAAACTGGAAAGTGGAAACGGGCCTGGCTTACAGCAACAACAGGGATAAACGTGTTGCCAGCCTGGTGGACGCTGCGGAGAAGCCCGCTTCTCTACCGGACGTGCCGCTTAACTTAAAAAGCAACTACAGTAATATCCGTTCTGATTTTGCGCAGGCCCGGGTTGTGTTTACCCGTTTCCTGGGCAGGGACCAGGCAGTGCGCTTTGGTGCGGAACATTTTTATTCCAAAGATGCCGGCATATATCGTGACAGCGCTGTGGCGCAAACAGACCAGCTGTCCGCTCTTTTTGCAGAGAGTGATATTTACCTGACGGGCAGCCTCGCAGCTAAAGCTGGGCTGCGGCTGGAGCATACCTCCCTGCTGGAGAAATGGTCACTGGCGCCGCGGGTAAGCCTGGCGTGGCGGATGAGCGATGAAAGTCAGCTTAACTTCGCCTATGGCCTTTTTTACCAGGAACCTCAGAACGAGTTCCTGTACCGCAACCGCGACTTATCCCTTTCCCGTGCTGCGCACTATGTCGTGAATTACACCAGAAGGGCACATAACCGTTTTTTCCGTGTAGAAGCTTATTACAAACAGTATAACGATCTGATACGGCTGTTACCGCCGGACGCAAAAAGCGTGTCTACCGGTAACGGCTATGCGAAAGGGGTGGAATTATTCTACCGGGATAAAAAGACTTTTAAAAACCTGGACTACTGGATCACCTATACGTACCTGGACACTAAACGGGATTACCTGAACTATCCGATGACGCTGCGTCCGTCATTTGCTGCGCCGCACACTATGACGATCGCCGTAAAGAAATTTTTCCCGGACCTGTCTACCGGCATTAACGTGTCTTATGCGCTGGCAGCGGGAAGGCCGTACTACAATATCCGGTACAGTGATGGCTGGCAGCTGGCAGACGAAGGCACCACAAAGCCATATAATGTCGTGAACCTGCATATTGCTCATCTGATGACATTGTTCCCGCGCTGGAAGCATAAAGACTTTTCCGGTTTTGCCCTGGGAGTAAATAACCTGCTGGGCACTGCCCAGGTGTTTGGTTACAACTACAGTTACAATGGCCAGCATAAGATGGCGGTGGCGTTGCCGGCCAACAGAACATTTTTCATCGGCTTCTTTATGAGTCTTGGTATAGATCGTACAGATGATTTTATCAATAACAATTTATAAAACACAAACCCGCTAATTATGAAAAACACAATCCTCTCCTTATTAGTACTGCTGTCCTGCTCCGCCTTTGCCATGGCGCAGTCACTGGAAGACGCCGTGCATAAGCTCGACGGCGCCACTTCTGTAAAAGATTACGAAGCGCTGGAAAAAACATTTGTCACGCTGACGGCGCAGCAGCCTGGCTCCTGGCTGCCCTGGTATTATGCTGCTTACTGCAACGCGAAAATCGGTTTCCTCTACCAGGACGATGGGGATAAAATTGAGCCATACAGCGTGAGGGGAGAAGAGCAGATAGGGCGTGCGATGTCTTTGCTGGACAGCACCAAATCTCGGCATGAACTGGCGGAAGCGCTGACAGTGGCCAGTATGGTGAACCGCACCAGGGTATTCATCAATCCGATGACTTACGGCCGTAAATACGGTAGCATATCGGAAAAGTACCTGCAGCAGGCGCTTCAGCTGGCGCCGGAAAACCCGAGGGCTTTGTATGTACGTGCATGGGTGAAATATTATACGCCTAAAATGTGGGGTGGTGACAAATCATTGGCGAAAGAATTAGCAGAGAAAAGCCTGGGCCTGTTGGCGAAAGATAAGACAGGAACGACCCCTCACTGGGGCAAGGCGGAAGATGAGGCATTGCTGGGCAAGTTCAAATGATTATTTAAGCTTTAAAAAAATCATGTTATGTTATTTCCTTTTCTTATCCTTTTCAGGGTACTGTTTGCAGCGAGTATGGTATTTATTATCGGTTACATCTTTGGTGGTTTTTCAAAAAGACCTGCGCTGGCGCGTATCTCCAAAGTGGCTGCGATACTTGTTGTTATACTCTTTATCGGTGTAAATATCCTGTTGATGCGGGCTGCCTTCCACCGTGACTGGCATGGAGGATGGCGGGGTTGTGAACAGCTTAAAACAGAAAAGCAGGGCTGACCAGTTGGTCAGCCCCTTTTTTTGCTTGTAATTATTGTTTGATGCTTGCCGATATCAGTGCTAGTGCCTGCCGTGACCTCCGCCACCAAAGTGGCCACCTCCACCGCCAAAATGTCCGCCGCCACCACCGAAGTGGCCACCGCCGCCGCCGTGGAAACTACCGCCTCCTGATGGCTGACGCATAAAGTTGCCTTGCGGACGGGACGCTCTGCTCATGGCCATCGGCCTGTTCATGCCTGCCTGGTGGTTGCCATTCCAGCTACTGCGGGAGGCGTTCATGTTATTGTTTCTGGCGAAGTTGTCACGGTTGTTGTTTACCGTATTGTTATTATTATTCCGGGTGAAGTTCTCCCGGTTATTGTTGATCGTTGTGTTGTTATTATTCCGGGTGAAGTTCTCCCGGTTATTGTTAATCGTTGTATTGTTATTATTCCGGGTGAAGTTTTCGCGGTTGTCGTTTACCACATTCCGGGTATAACTGGTACGGTTATTACTGATGTTGTTATTGACCACGCTTCTGTTGATATAGGTGTTGTGCACCACTGTGGTATTCACTCTGGTGATAGCTGTATTGTAATGGAAGGAATTGCCCCGCCACATACCGCCGGAGAACCCTGTGCCGAAATACCCGCAGCCATAGTTAATGCCGCCATAGTACCCGATGTGCGGGCCCCAGTAACCGGCATGCCAGCGATATACGCCGCCTATAAAGCCCCAGTAGCCGGGAGTCCAGAGGGCGCCTACATAAGGAGCTCTCACCCATATGCCCGGGACCCAGTAGTAGTGGGTACTGTAGGCCCAGTATCCGGGGACCCACATGTAACCGTCGCCGGGGCAGGGAGGCTGTGTATAGACCGGTATCGTAGGCGGCGCGATGCCTACAGAAACGCCAATGCTGACTTGTGCATATGCCCGTGGTGTGGCAGCAGCAACAGCCAGCAAAGTGCATATTATTATCACGACAAACTTTTTCATGACCTTATGGTTAGGTTCACTTGTTTGACGGTCTGGAAGGGGGTAAGTTTAACGTTGGCAGAGGTCGCTGGGTGAGCAGCCACTGACGCCAGTCTTCCGCTACCTTGTCCCAGTTGAATACACCGTAGTCGGGCTCTCCATTGGGTTTTAGCGGGAAATAATTATGTTCTGTACCGATGTATTCGCGGTAGTTAAAATTTTGTTTATGCCGGCGGACCATGTCTATGCGGAACATGTCGAGGTAAGGGACGCCTGCATCGCGGGTGCCGAAGGTGATGAGCACGGGGATTTTGAGTCGACTGAGATATGCTGCTGGTGGATCAGAGAAGTCGTGGGTCACTTTGTAGGTGTCTCCCGCGGAGAAATCCATGTTCTGCGGGTTTGCTGTTATTTTTTCCCACCGGGAGAAGAGGGCGCCGGTGCCGCTGGTACTGTCTTTTTCGTGTGCCCGTTCCCGTTCTATCAGGGTGAGCATGCGGCCCTGCGGGTTTCCGCCGGAATATATCAGATGGGTGATTGATTTACTGCGCATGGCCATTTTGGCGCTGATGGTGCTCCCTTCGGAATGTCCGGCCACCACCAGCGGGCTGCGGGCAATCCAGGGTTGTTTTTGCAGAAACTTTATCACGGCGAGGTTGCGGTCCACGTAGTAGTCAAGATAATACCGCTCCAGGTATTTCCGGGGAAACAGGCCGGTACTGTCTTTATAGGCCATATCGGGGCCGAGGTTGCGTTCATCGGCCACCAGCGGGACATACGCTTTGCCGATAATAGCCAGGTGATAATGTTGGGCGAGGCTGTCGGGATTAAATACAAATGCCGGAATGACAGCTGTCTGGCCGTTTTGTTCGTACCGGACCAGCAATGGCTGTGGCAGGCTGCCCTGGCAAAAAAGGAAGAGCGGTTTTCTGACCTGTTCCTCTCCTTTTTTGGATTTGATCAGGATGTCTACCGTATCGCCCCTGAAGGTGGTTTGCAGGTGACGGTAACCGTAAACGTCCGGCAGCTGCGACTGAGCATATAGTGAAAAACCTGAAAACTGTATCAGGCAATACATCAGAATGTATGGGAAATGGCGAAGCATGGGACAGGATAAGTTAGCGGCTGCTTTTACCTGACAATATAATTCAAATATCGGCTATCATAAATGGCCAGCCAGAAATGGCCGGCCTTCTCGTACGAAAATTTATTGCTCGTTGTAAGCAAGGGGATGTGGTGTATCCCCAGAATATGAAGATAAGCCCGGCTTCTGCCAGGCATTTATTGAATTGGGAAAAAAAAATACGCAATCGGGAAAATTTTAATAGGATCTGTTCATCTGCTTATTGCAGGGAGACGACACCCACCAGGAAGAATGCGGATTGTTTAAAGGTTAAGGTACAACTGTCGTAAATAAATAAGTCGCCAGGATCACCAGCAGCACAATGCCCTGAAGGATATTGGTACGGCCGGCGTTAAAGGATATACTGATGGTGAACAGGGATAATATCAGCAATAAAGTGGATTTGGTGTCTATGCCCAGCGTAACGCTGAAACCTGCAAAGACGGTGACGATGGCCACTGCAGGGATGGTAAGCCCTATACTGGCCAGTGCTGAGCCCAGTGCCAGGTTCAGGCTCGTTTGCAGCCTGTTGCGCCGCGCCGCGCGTATGGCCGCCAGCCCCTCCGGCAACAGGATGACTGCTGCAATGATAATGCCCACAAGGCTTTTAGGCGCGCCCATGCTGATGACCATCGATTCTATGGTGGGCGACAGTTTTTTCGACAGCATCACGACCAATACCAATGCAATCAGCAGAAACAACATACTGAGGGTGGTCGTCAGGTTGTTCGGTGGAGCGGAATGTGTATCCCCTTCTTCTTCCGGCAGGAAATAGTCCCTGTGGCGGCCGGTTTGTACGGATACAAAACCACCGTACAATACAAGGGAAATGATCGCCACAAACAGCAGCTGACTGTTGGAATATACAGGTCCGGGCGTAGTGGTGGTATAGTTGGGCAATACCAATGTCAGTATAGAGATAGCCGTTAGAGTGGTAAGAGCCGCATTGGTGCCTTGTTTGATAAACACCTGTTCTTTGTAGCGATAGCCCCCGAGGAGCAGGCAGAGGCCAATGATACCGGTCAATAGGATCATGATGGCGGCAAATACGGTGTCCCTGGCCAGGGTGGACCCTTCGGCACCTTCGCTCAGCATCAGGGACACTATCAGCGATACTTCTATCACCGTGATGGCCAGCGCCAGGATAAGCGTGCCATAAGGTTCTCCCACTCTGTGGGCCACTACTTCGGCATGATGTACGGCAGACAATACGATACTGATCAGGGATACGGCCATCAGCAGCGAAAAAAACATACTGTGTATGCTGCCGGCCAGCATCAGGATGACAAGCCCTATCAGGGGACTGACGAGGCTCCAGAGAGGTAAGGCGATATTCCAGCGTTTGTATAGAATGTGTGTGTATGGCATATACGTAATTACAAAAAAATATTTAATTAGTTCATAAAAAATGCTATTCCGTGGCTGACAGATAAAGTTTAACTTACAGCATACACGTTGTTAAATGAGAACGCAACTGATCACACCGCTTCCTGCATTGGCCGGTTATGTAAGCCACATCATGGTACTGGAGAGTGAGCGCCTGGCTTTTGACACTTTCCTGCCTTTGATCGCAAAAGGATATCCCAGCGTTGTTTTCCAGCTGACAGCCAGCCATCTCAAAGTAGATCATCTTGTACTATACGGGCAGAATATCCGCCCTATTCTTTTACCGGTATCCGGGCCAACGACACTGATCGCGTATTTTCTGTATCCACATATACTGAAAGCCCTGTTTGGCTGGAGTGCCCGGGAACTGACAGACCTGAGTGTGGATATCAGTTTGTCTGAACCGGCACGGGACATGCGCGTGCGGGAACAGCTGCTGAACGCTCCGTCGCTGGAACAGCGATTGGCCCTGATGAATAATTATTTCTTACGGTTGATATCTCCTGGTAAACTGGACATACATCAACCTGTCCTTTTTGCCACCAGGATGATACAGCAGCATAGCGGAGCATTGTCCATGCTGAAGGTACAGCAGGAGTTATATGTGACAGAGCGTACTTTGCAGCGTATGTTCGATATGCATGTGGGCGTGTCGCCTAAAACGTTTGGCCGTATTTGTCAGTTTGATGCCGCGTTGCGGCAACTGGGCGGTAATGGCTTTACGGACATGGCTGGCGTGGCTTTTCAGCACGGTTATGCAGATCAGAGCCACCTGATCAGGGCATTCCGTGATTTTACCGGTCTTACGCCGCTGGAATACCAGAAAGCGGCCACGGACTTCCCCGCCTGAAGATTGTCGGGTTTGTTCTATACCATGGATGGTTGCCGTCGTTACTTTGTATCAAAAAAAACAACGTATGAGAAAGTTAATCGTTTCTACCTGGATGACACTGGACGGTATTTTTGATGCTGAAAGCATGGGACAGTGGTTTAACCCTTACGACAGCCAGGCGCGTCAGGACATTATACGCGAAGGCATTCTGTCGGCAGATGCTATCCTTTTCGGCCGCAAAACATATGAGATGCTGGCCCCTTACTGGTCTTCCCTGAAAAATAATGAAATGGGCGTAGCTGCCAAATTGAACAGCGTACAGAAGTACGTGGTGTCCACTACCCTGAAAGAAGCCACCTGGGAGCATTCCACCATCATCCGGGATAATATTGAACAGGAGATAGCCCGGCTGAAACAACAACCAGGCAAAGAGATACAGATAGAAGGCAGCGCGGCGCTGGTCCAATCGCTGGCCAAAGCAGGCCTGATTGATGAGTACCAGTTCCTCGTACATCCGTTCCTAATGGGCGGTGGCAAACGTTTCTTCGGCGAAGGCATGCAGACCGGTTTACAGCTCACCGGCAGCCGTCAGCTGGATAAAGGCGTGATGCTGCTCTGTTATCAGCCTGCATAACGGTATTGTAACACAACTATACCGGACGGGTACGCAGTGGCGTTGACCAGCGACAGTCCCAATACGCCCTGCACCTTGTCAAAAACGGGCATTCCCCTGCCGATAGCTGCGGGATTGATGATGAGATGATACTCGTCTATCAGTCCCGCTGCAATCAGCGCAGATACAAAGGAAACACCGCCAAATACTATCATATTTTTCCCCTGCTTTTTTTTCAGCGCCTTCACTTCTGCTGTAAGATCGCCTTTGGCCAGCACTGTATTTGGCCAGTTAGATTGGTCCAGCGTATGCGTGAACACAACTTTCCCCGCATCCCGGATATGTCCGGCAAATACGGCCTGTGGATTGTTGACCTGCCCCGCCATTTTTTCCCAGTGGCCGATGAAACCTTCTTCGGCCATCTTTCTGCTTAACAATATCTCGTCTGCGGATGCTATCAGTGCAGTATGATAATCCTGCAGGGCAGGGTCCCAGGTCCAGTTGTCCCCATAACTCCAAATCATCCAGCTGCCGCTTCCGTCGGCCGCCGCCGCAAAGCCGTCCACAGACAGCTGCATTTGTAAGATCAGTTTTCTCATGATATGTTTATGTTCAGCAAACCTACGCTTGTTTTGGGATAGGGAACAGGGGGAGATGTGACAAATTTGCGGGGCAAAAAAACGCGTGATGAATGATATTTGCTTTATCATTACTGATTACTAAATAAACAATTGTCACCACACATTTAAAATCGATCAATAAAATGGAAAAATTACAACGTGAAGTCCGTTTTTTAAAAGCCTATGCTCTTATTCTCACCACTGTACTGATAGCCTTCTTTTTTATGGCTTTCCGTACGGACTTCGGCAAACAACGTTTTCAGGAAATCGATGTAGAAAGAATTAATGTAATTGAAAAAGACGGTACCCTGAAAATGGTCATCTCCAACGCTGAACGGCAGCACCCTGGCCTGGTAGAGGGTAAACCGATAGCCGCCAGGGAAAGATCGGCAGGCCTCATTTTCTTCAACAGCGCGGGTGACGAATGCGGCGGCCTGGTATATGACGCCACCAAAAAAGATGGCGCCGGTATGGTGTATTCCGTAGATCAATATCGCAATGATCAAATTATGCAGCTGCAATACATGCAGGAGCTCGAAGGAAACAAAGCCCGTTCCTACGGCCTGAAAATATGGGACCGCCCGGATGACTTTACCCTTGCGCGCATGTTAAAGGTGACAGATTCACTGAAAGCGCTGAAGAATGAAAAGATATATGAAGAGGCAACGAACCAGCTGGCTTCGGAAGGGAAGTTTGGCACTGAAAGGCTCTTTGTTGGCCGCACCTGGAAAGATGAAGTGGGGCTGTTTATCCGTGACCAGAAAGGAAAAGTGAGGATTAAAATCTATGTAGATAAACAAAATCAAACTAAGATAGAAACCTTTGATGAACAAGGAAAGCCTATCAGTAAATAATCTCAGAGAGCCGCTTTTATAAAGCGGCTCTCTTTTTTATACCATTACTGCTGAGATTCCGATGTTGTTCTGGCATGGAAAATGTGCCCCGCTATGCATGGTTGTCTTGCTTAGGCAGCCGTGCTCACCATTAAAACACAGGTTATGGAATCAGACAGCAAGATCACCCGCCGCCGTATGCTCACCGGTGTGGGAACTTCCCTCGTAATGTTGACCGTACCCGATATGATAGCCAGGGGCGGCAGTTTGGCATCGATGTCTTCAATAGCTGGTATAGAAGACCCCGCGAAGAAAGCCATTGCACAACAACCGGGGCAATAACACTACAACAAAAGTTAATGTTTAGATAATATCGCTGCTGTTTTTTTGCCCTTATGTTTGCGACTGGAAAAATTGGAAGGAATATATGAGCGAAGCTCTACACGACTTATCAGATTATTCACTGTTGGAACAATGCAGGCTCGATAATGTGAAGGCGTTCGAAATATTGTTCGACCGGTATTCCAGAAGGTTGTATAACTATGCGCTGAACTATTTGCAGGACAAGGGCATCGCAGAAGAAACGATGATGGACCTGATGTTGTGGGTTTGGGAGAAAAGACAGCAACTGGACCCGGACGTGCAACTGGCGCCTTATTTATTCCGTGCCATCAAAAATGCCGTTATCAAAGCCATGACCAAAAAGTCATTGGCCATGTTGCCCATTGAACAGGCATTTGACGACGAAACACTGTTGACCCCCGCGGCAGATAACCAGATGAGCTGTCACGAATTAACGCAGGCGTATCTTGATAAATTGGATGAACTCAGTCCGCAACGTCAGCGTGTATTTAAAATGAGCCGCCATGAACATCGCTCCCATGCGGAAATTGCCAAAGAGTTGAACCTGTCGCTGTTTACTGTTAAGAATCATATTAAAGCTTCCCTGAACCATTTCAGGCATCACCTGAAAGACTATACGGACGTAACCATGGTCGTTATATTTTATTGGTGGATGCCCTGATCAACCCGGTCAATGTTATGTAATTGTTACCTGTGATAACCCCATTAGCCCCTCTTCTTTTTTTTCTGCCCTATATAAGTGAACGGACCGTCGTTCACTTATCAACATGGCAAATACGATCACGAAAGCATTAATGAACAAATACCTGGATAATCGCTGCACCGCAGAAGAAAAACTGATGGTGGCCGCTTTTATGCAGCAACCGGAAGGACAGCAGTTACTGGATGAAGTGTTGACGGAGCGGTTGACAGCAGACATGTTGCTGATGGAGCAGATCAGGGTAGACGACCAACAGGCGGAAGACTGGAAAACAGTGCTGCGACAGCGTATAGCGGCCATAGAACCGGAGCAGGCACCTGTTGTGCAACGACGGGTGAAGCGGCTCTCTTTCCTGCGCCGCGCTGCTATCTGGACCCTCCTGGTGTCTGCGCTGGGCACAATCGGGGTACAGCAATACAGGAAGCACGGCAAAGCCACCTCCATGGCGCTGGCCAATCTTGAAAAACAAAACCCCAGAGGTCAGCGGGCCGTGATCACGCTGGCAGACGGATCAGTGATACATCTGGGGGCAGACAGTAAGCTGGAATATCCGGAAGCATTTAACGGCCCTTCCAGGGAAATTACGCTTACCGGTGAAGCTTTCTTTGAGATCAGCGAAGATCCGGCGCATCCTTTTATTGTGCATACCGGCAATGTGCAAACACGGGTGTTGGGGACCTCCTTTAAGATCAATGCTTTCAAGGGAACGCCACTGACGGTAGCGGTGGCTACCGGTAAAGTACAGGTAGAACATTCTGATAACGCTAACGGTTATACGCCATCTGTAACGGTGTTAACACCTGGTCAGCAGGTCACCTGGGACCCGGTCGCCCAAAAAGCCACCATGGCGGAAATGCCGGTAGCAGATATTGCCGGCTGGAAAAATGCACGCCTGGCGTTTAACAACAGTACATTAAGGGAAGTGGCGGACGTGCTGGAGCGTTGGTATAATGTGAGCATCAGTTTTAAACAAACAACTACCGCGCAAAAGCGGATCACTGTTACACTGTCAGCCAACAGGCCATTGGAGGAAACACTCCGTGTATTGAGCGCCGGCAGCAGATTTACCTACAAGATAAACAACCGGCAGGTCACTATTCATTAACGCGCAAAACAAACATATGCACTAACAGTACACAACTAAAAAAACGTTCCCGGTATCTGACAAATACACGGGAACGTCTCAAAGTGATTTCATGATGCCTGATAAGTTTTGGACGACGAACAGGCATCTGAAAAGAGATACCAGATTTCCCGGAAAACCGGGATTAACCAGTAACATTCAAAAGTATGGAAAAAGGATTAAAAAGAAATCCTTTAAGATTTAGCATGCAACCCACCTTCGCCTGCCAACGGGCCCGCCCGGAGCAAAACCAGTCCGGCGCGCCGTTGGGTAAAAGGGAAGGACCAAGGCCCTTAATTTATTTCCTGATGAGATGTTCATTTATTGTGCTGGTATTGCAACTCACCGCAGCGGGGTTGCTTTTGGCCGCAAATGTAAATAGCCAGGATCTGACCCGGAAAATAAACCTGCAATTGAACAAGGTAGCCCTGAAGGAGGCTTTGCTCGCTATCGAAAAGCAGAGCGAAGTTAAATTTATGTTACCGGAAGAATTGCTGGAGAAAACCCATAAAAAGGTAACCGTCAGCAGTGCTGATATCCGTATCCAGGACGCCTTACATGGCATGCTGGAAAATACAGGCCTGGAATACAAGCTGGTGGAAGGTTACGTGGTGATCACCCAGCAGCCGGCGCCCGTGAAGATCTCCGGGAAAGTGATCGACAGCAAAACCAAAGAAGCCATCCCCGGTGTTTCTGTACGCGTGAAAGGCTCCGCTACCGGCGCTTCCACAGATATGAACGGTGTATTTAATCTCATCGTGGCGCAAAGCGGCGTGACGCTGGTTGTCAGCTATATCGGTTACGAATCAAGAGAGGTGAAGGCAAATGCGGCCGGCGGCACCATGATCATCGCTCTCACCGTTTCCAGCAAACAGCTCAGTGAGGTGACCGTCAACGCACGGCGCAAGCTCAATACTGACATCGCGGTGCTGCAAGACCGAAAAAATGCCGCTATCGTTCAGGACGCGATATCTGCCGCGCAGATAGAACGTACTGGCAGTATCACTACCACACAGGCGTTGCAGAAAGTGTCCGGCGTAACCATCACCGACGATAAATATGTAGCGATCCGCGGCCTCGGCGACCGTAGCGTGATAGGACAGCTGAACGGCGTGCGCCTGGCCTCTTCCGATCCGGACAGAAGCGCTATCCCGCTGGACCTCGTGCCGGCTTCCCTCCTCGATAATATCACCATCTTCAAAACAGTGACGCCAGACAAGCCCGCCGATGCGGCTGCCGGCATCGTGGAACTGAAAACGAAATCCGTTCCTGACAGTGCTGTGTTCAACATTATCGCGCAAACCGGTTTTAACTCCAATATCGGTCCCGGTGGCAGCATGAACAGCTTCTATAATAGTGAAATGGGTTTCTTCGGAAGCAAAGTGAATAAAAAAGATCTTTCTTCCGAATTCCTGAACTTGTCCAAACAGTACCCCGGCGGATTATCACAGATACAACAGCTGATCATCAACAGCCCTAATAACCCGGCTTTACAGCAGGAGGCCTCCCGTATCAATAAACTGATGAATGCTTTCGATCCGGTATTGACCACCAACTATCGCAAGGCGCCCCTGAACCAGCTTTATTCCGCTACTTACGGCAACAGCTACAAAGTATTCCGTAAACATACCCTTGGTATTGTGGCTGGTGGCAACTACTACAGCCGCTCTTCCGACATCTACGGCGGAGACCTGACCCAGTACAGTATTTATCAGGGTGTGATCACCGGTAATAAAGATGTGTACAGTCCGCGTAACATACCCAACTATATTACCCCGAACAACCTGTTCATGGGCAGATATCAAACCTATAAAGAGAACACCGGAACACAAACAATCAACTATGGACTATTGACGGGGTTGACTTACAAGTTCAACCCCCGTCATGAAATCAGTATGCAGTACCTGGGTAGCTGGGGCAGTGAAGCACAGGCTATCAATATGTATGGAAAATACGAGTATACCGGGCTGCCCGGTGATGTTACCAGCACTATTTATTCGCTGAAACAGACTTTCCGCACATTGCATACCTTCAATCTGCAAGGCGAACACAAGTTCCTGAAAGGAGAATACAGTCCCCGGTTGAGCTATAACGTGGCCTCTTCCAACTCTTCCCAGAACGATCCGGATTATCGTTTTGTCACGCTCACCGACTATGCACCCCGTAACGGCGCATTTTATCAAAGACCTGTAGGTGGCGCTGATGCCGGCCAGTACGTGAACACCTATACGGACCACCTGTATGCGCTGAACTCCGGGTATGTGAATGGTTACGGCACCTATGGCATCATCCAGGCGGAACCTAATGGCCGGCGCTGGCGCAGGCTGAAAGAAACCAACTACAACTACAAAGCCGACGTAACGCTGCCTTTCCCATTGTTTAATCAAAAGCAGGAATTCAAAACCGGTGTGAACTACCTGAACCGTGACCGTAGTTTCAGGGAGAATATGTTTTTCCTGCCAGGCTCGAACTTCTCTTCCCTGGGCGCTTATCCCCTGTACGTGACTGAAGGTAACCTGAACCGTTTGGTGAGCCCGGAAATGATCGGTATTAAGATGCCCACCGGCAGTACCGGTGAAGGCGCCCATCCTGTTGGCGGCTTCCTGTACAACAGCCAGAAATCGCCTAACAACTATTCCGGTTTTTTTGAAACCAATGCCTTTTATGGCATGGTGGACCTGCGTTTGCCCGCCCATCTGCGTTTAACCGGTGGCGTACGTTTTGAGAAAACAAATATTCAATCTGCTGTAGATACTTCTGACGTATACCTGGACCCCTCCCTGACCACGGTGGACAAAGACGGTAACAAAATTCCCGTGGTGCTCATCAATCCGAACACGGCCTACCAGACTGGTTATAAGCCTTTTTATTCCTTTAACCTGACTTATACCCCCGTGGAAACCATGAATTTCAGGGTTGGCTATAACACTACACTGGCAAGGCCGGAGCTTCGGGAGATCACCAACGTATTTGAATTTGACGCCTTCCAGATGGGACTTGTGGTAGGTAACCCCCACCTCGTCAACCAGCATACGGAAAACCTCGATTTCAGATGGGAATGGTTTCCCAACAGAGGAGAAGTGATCTCCGTGTCACTGTTTGGCAAACGGATACAGAATCAGCTGGTGAAAGTATTCAGCCTGAAAACAGACGGTCTGGCTGCCAAATATCCTGAATATCCTACCATCCAGTTCCAGAACGATCCCAACGAAGGTAAAGTATGGGGAATGGAGCTGGAAGTTGTCAAAGACCTGGGACGCTTGTTTGCCCCGCTGAAAAATTTCAATCTCGGTTCCAACCTGTTGCTGGCACAAAGCCTCATCAAAAAAACATCGGAAAGATATGCGGCCAATAAATCACTGGACCGTCATACACCGGAATATAGTCCGCTGTTTGAACAGGCGCCTTACTCCGTAAACGCCTGGCTGAATTACAAGAACAACAAATCCGGTACTGACCTGACCGCCACTTTCAATATGGTAGGCGAGCGCCTGGTGCAGATCAACCTGACCGGTGAACCGGACCTCTATACCCGGCCGGTACCTGTGCTGGACTTCATCTTCACGCAACAGGTCACCAAACGCCTGCTGTTTAAAGGGTATGCCAAAAATATCCTGAACCCGGCCATAGAAACGGTATACGCCGCACCAGGCACCGGGGGCGTGTGGTACGGCAATAAGTTCGTTAACCGCAGCTTTAAGCGTGGCACCGAGATCATGTTTGGCTTCACTTATAATCTGTTCTAACGGTAACGGTTATCCCGGAATAAAAAAATGAAAATGAAACGAATTTCTATCATAGCAGGTGTGTTGCTGGCTGGCACCAGTGTCATCACATCCTGCAAAAAAGATAAACTGGACCACTTTTATGACAACCGGACCAATAATGACACAAGGGCCAATTCCAGTGTCCGGATTGTGAATCTGGCTGGTTTTAATCAGCTGATCGCCAACGGCGATACGCTGACCAACTATGTGGTGCTGCCGGTTAATGAGGATAAATCACGTTACCCGGCCACGAAGTTTTTCCCGGATAAGGGCCGTCTGGGCGGCACCTGGTGGGTGCCCCGGCAGTTTATACAGGCAGGCGGAAAAGCCCATATGAAAATAGAAGCTATCTCCCTGAATCCATTTGTGGCGACTACCGAGTTTGATGTGCAGGAAGATTATAACCAACCTGCTGACTATTATGTGACCCGCAATAACCTGTATACTACCGGTAATATTCCGGAAGTGCTACGGGTGCCGCGTTCTGTGGAAGCGCCTTCCCGTCCGGACCATTTTAAAATCCGTATCCTGAACCTGTCGGGGGATATTAAACGTCCGGAGTCCGGCCAGGAAAAGATATTAGGCCCGCTTTCACTTGCTTTTGCAGACGGTACGCTGGTGGACCCCAAATCTTCCCATGTTAACGTAGGTGAATATTCTGAATATGTGGAAGTGCCCTATGGCACCTACCAGTTCAGGGTACTGACGGCCGCAGGTACACAGGTAACGGCAACGGGCGGTCCCCGTGAAGAATTTGTGGACCTGGTAGATCCGGCCACCTCCACCGTCACTAAAACAGTTACCTCTCCCGTACCACGACCGGTATCAGTGAACTTAACGTATGCGCCTATACGTACTTTTCAGCCCGGTGGTATTTATACAATAGTTGTATCAACACAGGAATTGCCCTATAAGTTGAATAACGGGTCTACCGGTGATGAAAGTACCTTCTACCAGAATGCCTTCCAGATCATTGCCGACATTGCTGACCCGGCAAATACCACCTATGGCCGTTTACACGCGGTAAATGCATTGCCCGGCGCCGGCGCGTTGCAGTTGAAGGTGAATGGCATTAAAGTGGGCGACGACATTGCCTATGCTAACGCAGGTGAATATACGAATGTGGTGACCGGCACTACTACCATCGAAGTGACCGATGCCGGTGGTAAAGTATTGGCCACTGCCCAAAAGAGGGTAGATCCCGGAGGTAACTATACCGCCTGGGTATATGGTGATGCCAAAGGAACCCCGCAGATCGTGATAGCCGCCAATAACCTGAGCGGCAGCATCCCGAGGATTGAAAAAGACGGCCAGGACGGCTCCCTTTGGTGGACACAGTACAAATATCCCTTTCAGTTCCGCTTTTATAATTTCTGCCCCGATTTCGCCAATGTGAATTTCACTGGTATCAACGGACAGGCGATAGGCCGTAACGGTGTAAGCTCCAATCTTAAGCCGGGTATTATTCCTGACGACGCAGCCAATGCAGTATTAATGATGGCGGCCGATCCGTATGAGATCATGGCGTTCCAGGCCAATCCGGGCGTATTCCCGGGAACATGGATCACCCGGGTTCCCGTCATAAAAAGCGCCGACCTGATTGCCAGAAAAGAACTATACGTCAGAGGCGGACTGCCTGACCAGGAGCCCGGTTATTATTCCATCGCGCTGATCGGAAAAGACGGCGCCAATACTCCTGAAGGGTCCAAAGCGAAGATGATCATTGTAAAACATAACCGGTAGAAGTATGAAACTCACATTTCCCATCGTCATAGCAGGGCTGCTGGCCGTATTCAGCAGCTGTGCCAAGATAGAGCATAAAAAGATCGATGATCCGGCTTACCTGCGTGTGTTCAATAATCTGAACTATACGGTGAGCATCGAGAATAAAGATGAAGAACAACCATTCCTGGCCATGCTGATAGACCCGGAAACAGATGCCTCCGGCATGCCTGTCAGCGCCGCCATCGTAGGCGATTTCCTGGACCAGCGGGATGGATATGCGCCACCATACCCTTCACACGTGGGTAGCAGCAACTCTTTCAAAAACCCGGAATATCCCGGTAAAGAAAGCGTGCTCGTAGGACCGGTACTCAACGGTTTCGACCTGTCCAGCTGGGCACAGATACCTTCCGGTAAACACCGCGTGATGTTTATGTTCCGGCCGGTGAACAATACCCCTTTCTTTCAGCTGGAAGAACGCCTGAAAAAGAAGGTGCTGATCGATACTGTTTTACAGCTCGACAGTCACGAAGTATATACACTGCACATCCTGCAAAAAAACTTCAGGACGAAAGAAAATGGTATGGTGTTACGCCAGGAGATCTTCCACAAAATGCCGCTGTCGGATTCCATGATATACGTAAACTTTTATAACATGAGCGCAGATGGCTTTGCCGACGCGGATATTTCATTGAAAAAAAGAATACCGCAATCAGGCTTGCTGATGTTCGGGGTGAAAGACGTGATGAATGTCTGGTTCTCACTTTTTACCAATGACGAGTTGCGCAACCCCGTACCTGGATACAGATTCCGGTATATGACCTCCCTGCGTCAGAACAATACTTCCAACGTAGTACAGCCCTATTACAGCTTCCCGCTTTTCGCTGCCAATGGTACGGACGGCATCCGGACTACTGCATGGCAGCGTATTTCCCTGATGGTGCCGGGGATGAACCCGGAAAACAATCCGTACAACGATCAGGCACCTGCGGAAGTACTGGGTAACTATGCGGTGATCAGCTGTTATGGCAACGGGACCAAACCCGGCTTTGAACGGGACATCCTGACCGTGCCGAATATGATCGTTAACATTCACTCCGGTACCAATAACCCGCAGTCATTTGCCACGGTCAATACCATCGAAATCGTGAATGGCAGGGCTTATTTGACTACCATACAACGAAAATACCCTACGCCGATCTATTAAACAATTTGTTATGAGACATTCCATTACCACCTTAATAGCGGCACTCCTCATGGTGTTTACGGCCTGTAAACATGACAAACTGGAGTTTGACCAGGAGTTGAAGAATTACCGTCCTGCTGCTGATTTTCTGAAGAACAACTATGACCTGAGTATTTTTTATGCTGCTGTTGAACGGGCGGGCATGACCGCAGAACTGAACGGCCCCGGCCCATTTACCATACTGGCGCCTACCAACAGGGCCTTTAATGAAATGGGGATCATGAGCGTGAATGACTGGGCTAAAATGCCGGTGGAAAAAGTGAAACTGATGGTCCAGATGCATGTACTGCCACGCAGGCTACAAGAAACCGATCTCGCAGACAATTCAGTGGATGTACGTTTTAAAACACTGGCCGGAAAGGAGATACTGGTGACCATGGCCACCAGAAATTTTCCCAACGACCGGAACGATCTTTATTTCCACGGTTGTTTCACAGAGCTGAAGAATGTCGTGCTGACAAACGGAACGTTGCATGTGTTACAACAGGTGATCAAATATACACCGGGCACTGTGCAGGAAATACTGTCACAGCATGAAGAATACAGCCTGTTTGTTGGCGCCCTGAAACGTTTCGGTTTATGGGACCAGCTGAAGGAAGCGGGGCCCTGGACTATCCTGGCGCCTACCAACGATGCGCTGAAAGCGCAAGGGCTGGATGAACAGTACATCGCCACGCTGGACCCTGAGAAGATTTTTATAGGCCGCCTGTTCGGGTGTTACATCCTGTATAACCAGCATTATTTCTTTTCCGATTTCCGGGCGTTTTATATGATGAACAGCGCCAACTATATACTGTTGAAACTCTATGATGATCCCTATCAACGGGAGATATATGTTAGTGATGGACTGGAAAACGGTGTCCGGAAGGCTAGTTACGTGGTTTCCCTGCGGCTTGACAGGAACACGCTTCCCGTTGGTGTCGTGACAGTACAACGCAGAGGTGTTATGGATTACAGCGCGGACAATGGTGTTGTCCATCAGCTGGATGGTTTGTTGGCGAAGCCGGCAGATGCTGTCAGGAAATAAGCAGTGGTAAAACAGTTAATGAAAATCAACATGAAAAATAAAATATACAACATCATAAGCGGGATAGCGATATGTGGGGTGCTACTGGGTACTTCGCTGGTGCAGACCGGTTGCCGGAAAGAAATGTTCATGCCGGAACCGGAAGGCACGGCCGTTCCCTATAAAGACAGCATCAGCAACGATCTTCAGACTTATCTGAAATCATCTCCCTATAAGCTTTTTTACGCTGCCTGGCAACGCAGCAGCATGCAAAAAGAACTGGAAGCGATGGGCAGCAAAGCGTCCGTCACCCTGCTGGTGGTAGATGATGCAGCCATGAAGGCTGCCGGGCTGGATGAAACGGAGATCAATAAACGTAGCCCTGAATCACTGCTGGAAGTGGTGAAATACCATATGCTGCGCGACAAAATGGAGCCCATGAGCGTACAGCCGGGGCAATTAAGTTATCACCGGACGACGCTGCTCTCCAGAACAGATTTAGTGGAAAGGATTAACCGCGCTGGAAGTGCCGTATCCTTTACGGTACCTTATACTTACCGGCACTACGTAGCCATGGCAAAAGACAGCCAGCTGATCATCAACGGAAAGCTGTGTGGGAACCAGAAACCGGTAGTGGTAAAGAATGGAATCGTTTGGCCGGTGAACCGTTTCCTGCAGAAACCGGAACAGCATGTACTGGACATACTGCAGGGTGATCCCCGGTTTTCTTTACTGGTAGCCATAAATCAGCTGAACAACGATGCCTGGTTTGAGGTGGCCATGGGCTCATTTGAGCGTTGGTCTGGCCTGTTCCTGACGGCGGGTGAATGGGACAACAACGTGATTTTTAACTCCTATTTCGCTCCTACCGATGACGCATTTCATCAGGCAGGCATCTTTACGGTGGAACAGCTCCAGGAAATAAACAGCCGCTTTACACCCGAATTTGTCTTTGATCCCTTCTATGGCATGACAGGCCTGCTCCCTACCGATAGTGTGCTGGATTATCATAACTGGGGAAGACTGTTGGCGCCCAAAACGTCAACGGGAGAATCACCTGTTTTCAAGCCTACCGTATTTTATTCCAATGACCTGGATGAAATGTTGCTCAGCAACTACACCATCAGCGTATCGAAGCCGGACCTGAAGCCTGCACCGATGCCATTAGCGTTTATCCGTGAAGGTAATACCATCAAGGTAAAGGTAAGAGGAGCTAAAACGCCGGCCGCTACAGTTACCACGGCGGATATCAATACCCTGGAAGGACCGTTGCATATCGTTGACCGGCTTTTTATACCGGATAATTTCAAGGTGAAATAAAAAGATTAATGATGACAACAATGAACACAACAATATTATCCGGTAAATATTTTTCCGGCCGTCTGGTGATGATCGGGTTGTCTTTACTTATGGCAGGAGCCTGTAAGAAAGACGACGATAACGGTCCGCAAAAAGGGAACGACCGCCTGCTGGAAGTGGTGATGGATAACTTCAACCTCAGCAAGTTCAAGGCGGCGGTAGACCGTAGCAGCATGAACGATGTACTGACCAGTACCGGCCCGTTGACTGTGCTGTCACCGTCTGACGGGGCCTTTACCAACGCAGGGTATCCCAAACCAATTGACGTGGCGTCTGCCAGTCTGCCGTTTATGGTGAAAATGACGGGTTATCATATTCTCAATGGTAACTATGATCTGAATAAAATGCCCTACCTGTTCAACCAGGAAATACGCACGTATAACGGCGGCAGGTTGTATGTTACCCGCTGGATAAAAGACAATGACACCATACTGACCGTCAACGGCAGCCGTGTGCTGGCCACTGGCATGAAAGCCAGCAATGGCACCCTCCAGGTGATTGACCGGGTATTGGAACCCTATCTGTATGAAACACTGGGAGAAGCTGTTTCCGCTGATCCCAGCCTGAGCCTGTTCACCCATGCCTTACAACGTTCTGGTTTATCCGCTTTGCTGAAAGGCAAAGGTCCCTATACCGTGTACGCTGCCAATAACGCTGCCATGCAAGCCTATGGTTATAGCACGCTGGAACAGATTGAGGCCGCTGATCCGGCGGTGATGGCCGCTTTGGTGCGTTATCACATTGCGGCCGACCGCCGTTTTGTATACGATTATATCCTGAGCACCGGCAAATCTGCTGCCACCACACAAACCATGCTCGATGATAATAACGTGAACATACGATTGGTACCCGATCCGCAGGCCCCGGGCCTGTACAACGGCATCACCCTGCAGGGACCGGGCAACCAGGCTCCTGTACCACTGATTAAACAGAATATTATTACCGGTAACGGTGTAATGCATGTCATCGGTCAGGTATTGAAAATAACACGGTAACCAGTTTACAATCAAAAGTGATGAACACAAAAAATTTACTTATATCGATATATTCTTTCCTGCTGCTCCTGCTGGTATCCGCTACCACCATGGCACAGGAGACCTCCGGCGGCCTCTCCGGAAAAGTGCAGGACGGACAGGGACAAGCCTTGCCCGGCGCCACTATCATCGCCGTGCATGAGCCTTCCGGCACGCGCTATCCCGCCATCTCCGATCCCGTCGGGCGCTATCATCTGTTGGGCATGCGCATCGGCGGTCCCTATACCGTTACTGTTACCATGATGGGCATGTCGCCACAGCGATACCAGAACGTCACCGTACGGCTGGGAGAACCGCAGCAACTGAATGTAGTGCTGAACGACGACCGTAAACAACTTTCCGAAGTAGTGGTGAAAGGCGCGAAAACAGGGCCTAAAGCCAACAATTACGGTGCCGGTCAGAACATCAACCGCAGCCAGATCAACAATATGCCTACGGTGAGCCGCAGTATTCAGGATATCACCCGCATGGTGCCACAAGGCAGCAAAGACAACAGCTTCGGCGGTTCCAACTTCCGCTACAATAACGTGACCATCGACGGCGCTATCAACAACGATGCGATAGGCTTCAGTCCATCCATGGGCGGACAAAGCGGTACTTCCGGCCAGCCTGGCAGCAGCACCCGTACCAACCCCGTTTCCCTGGATGCGATCGAAGATATGCAGGTATATCTTGCTCCCTTCGACGTAAAGATCGGCAACTTCACCGGAGGCAGCGTGAACGCCGTTACCCGCAGCGGTACCAATACCCTCACCGGCTCAGTATATGCCTTTGGCCGTACCGCCGCCATGATCGGCAAAAACAAAATCGGCAACGGGGATAAAATGAACGGTGACTTTAAAGACTATCAGGCAGGTATCCGCCTTGGGTTCCCTATCATCAAAAACAAACTGTTCTTTTTTACCAATGAAGAAATCACCCGCAGAACAGATCCTGCGCAGCTTCTGGCCGGTAAGGAAGAAACGGCCCGCATCCTCACTGAGAAAGATGCCGACGATATCCGCCAGGCGACCATCAAACGCTATGGTGATATCTTCGACCCTGGTACCGCGGGATTGTACAATTCCTCTTCCGAGTCCAATAAATTCTTTAACCGCATAGACTGGAACATCAACGACAAACACCAGCTGTCCATCCGCAATAATACCATCACTTCCAGCGCCATTAACATGGACCGCGACCAGCAGGATTTCCGTTTCAGCAGCATGGCCTTTAAACAAACGAACAATCAAAGCAGCACGGTAGCGGAACTGAAAAGCCGGTTCAATAACTCCTGGTCCAACAGCTTCGTTGCCGGTTACAGCACTGTACACGACTACCGCGATCCGCTCAGTGATCCAACCCTGCCACAGGTACAGATCATGGGCCGCACACCGGGTACTACCATCTATCTGGGCACTGACAGGGAGGCGTCTGTCTTCAATATGAAACAACGCACCATCGAGATCACTGATAACCTCACCTGGAGCAAAGGCAAACACACTGTACTGATGGGCACGCACAATGAGCAGTATCATATCGACTATGGTTTTGTAAACTCCTGGAATGGCCGTGTGGACTATCTGAGCATCGATGATTACCTGCGCAATGTGCCGTACCGTGTAAGAGGAAGTTATAACTACACCAACAACAGCCGCGATTATATCCTGAACAACCCGGGAGCGGTGTTTAATGTAAACCTTTACAGTGTGTACATTCAGGATGCTATCCACGTAACAGACAAACTGACCGTCACGCCCGGTCTGCGTGCTGACTACACCGATCTGCCAACCAAACCTGAACTGAGCGATAAAGTAACCAATGCCATCGCTGATCCTTACTTCGGTACCAGCTACCACTACACGCCACTGAAACGTATACAAAACAGGTATTTCGGAAAAGTGCAGATCTCTCCCCGTTTGGGTTTCCGTTATGACTGGCTCGGTGATCAAAGCCTGATCGTACGTGGCGGCATAGGGATGTTTACCGGCCGTATTCCTTTCGCATGGCTGGCTTACGCCTACTACAACAACGGCGTGAACTACGGTTCCTTCGACCAGAAAGCTGATCAGAAGCCGTTTGCGCCCGGCAGCGACGCCATCAAGCCTGGTAAGAACGGTATCGCTGATTTTATCGAAAAGAATGGCACCGTGATCAACGAGCGCAACGCCGGCAAAACACAGGTCGATCTGATTGATAATGATTTTGTGATGCCGAAGATCCTGCGTGCCAGCATTGCTATTGACCGCACTACTGCCAGCCAGTGGAAGTTTGGCGTGGAAGGCATGGTGACCAAAAGCATCAAAGAGGTGTTTTTTCAACAGGTAAATGTGACCGATAATCCGAAGTATTATCCTTACGATAAAGAGCGTCAGCAACCTGTCTATTCCGGTAGCATCGATCCGCATTTTTCCAACGCATATATGTTGAGCAATACCAATAAAGGTTTTCGCTTCAGCATCACCGGCACTGCCAGCAAAACTTTCACCAGCGGGTTGTTCCTGTCTGGCGCTTATACCTATGGACAAAGTAAAGATGCATTCAATGGCATCCGTAACTCCATGGAATCCAACTGGCAGTTGAACCAGGCATTAAGCCCCAACAATGCGCCGCTGGCTTATTCCAACTTCGATATTCGTCACCGTTTTGTGGTGAACAGCAGTTACCGCAAAGCCTGGAATGCTACCTGGGTAAGCACTATCAGCCTTTTCTTCAGCGCGCAGTCTGGTAGTCCGTTTACCTACGGTGTGGTAAATAACAGTGTGCAGGGATTGCCTCAACAGGTAAGCCTGGCTTATATTCCACAGGCAACAGATGCTGTACAGTTCTTTAAGGACTATACCAGCAACGGTCAGCAGGTAACTGCTGCCGAACAGGCGGAAGCCTTTAACCGCTTCATTGACGGCAACAAATACCTGAGCAGCAGAAGAGGCAATTTCACCGAAAGAAACATGGGGCGTACGCCATGGAATGTGCAGGCAGACCTTCACTTCGCACAGGAGTTCCATCTGCGTAAACTGAAAACACACTTCATCACTTTTACTGCGGATGTGGTGAACCTGACCAACCTGCTGAACCGTAACTGGGGTGTGAGCTATTTTTCACCCAATACCTTTAACTCCACTGCCAGCGTTGGTTTAACACCGGCGTTATTCCCTCCGGAACAAAACAAGGGCGGTATGCCGGTGTATACCTTCTCTGATCCGGGTACGCCTTATTCCATTGACTATTTCGGTTCCCGTTACCAGGTACAGCTGGGACTGCGTTACACTTTTTAAACGACAGCATATATGCAAAAGCTTACAACATATTTATTTGCGGGACTACTGTTATGCCTGATGGGCGTTATACAAGCCTGCAAAAAAGACAAGACAGCCATCGTGGTCCCGTTTGAGGTGAAGAGCTATTATCCTAACAGCGGCGCTGCCGGTACGCTGATCACCATTACCGGTACCGGTTTCCTGGATGGGAAAGCCAGTGTGGCTTTCAATGGCACCGAGGCAGAGCTGCTGAGCACTACTGACTCGGTAGTGGTGGTGCGTGCTCCTGAGAAAGGGCAAAGCGGCGCCATCACGCTTTCCAACGGGACCAAATCGCTGACTGTCGGGGAATATACCTATCAGAAATTAAGCGTACAGAAAATATATCCGCCTAACGGTCCCGCAGGTACGCAGATACGTATCATCGGAGCTGGCTTCAGCAGCCTGAAATCACCAGCGGAAGTATTGATCAATGGGAAAAGCGCTACCGTGGTAAGTGCCAGCGATACTACGCTGGTGGCTACTGTGCCGGATGGCGTAGGCAGCGGCCCGGTAACGGTGAAAGTGGATGGCATGGTGTCTGTTGGTCAGCCTTTCCAGTTCCAGGCGGTCAGCGGTATTAAACCGGCCTCCGGTGGAAAGGGCACCCGTGTGACCATCAAGGGTGAAGGTTTTGCGGCGCTTGCTGCCAACAATGTGGTGGATTTCAACGGTACGGTGGCAGAAGTGGCCGAGGTAGCAGGTGACAAGCTGGTAGCCATTGTGCCGGAAGGCGTGACCAGCGGCCCGTTGGCAGTGACCATCAACGGACAGAAGATTGTCGGTCCGGCCTTTACGGTAGTGCCGCCTCCTGTTATCCGGCTGGTAAGCCCACTCAGTGGTCCCGCCGGTGCTGAAATGATCATCGATGGTAAGGACTTTAGCACGGTGGCAGATGAGAACGTAGTAACGATCAATAATATACGCGCAGTTGTCAAATCGGCCACGGCGGTCCGTCTTACGGTGATATTACCGCTCGGCATGGGCAAAGGGCCGGTGCTGCTCAGCGTGAATGACCAGCCGGTGAAGGGACCTGAATTTACAGAACAGAGCCTCGGTATCCAGAAGCTCGAGCCGTCCAATGGACTGGCTGGCGTCAAGGTGGTGATCACGGGCACCGGCTTCAGCGTGAACCCGGCAGAAAACGAAGTGACTTTCAATGGCGTAGTGGCGCAGATACTCAGCGCAACGGAAACAACGCTGGAAGTAATGACACCGGCCAACCTGACCACAGGTCCTGTAAAAGTGCGGAGAGCGGCGTTGGTAGCGGAAAGCCCAACTACGTTCAACCGTGCCGGTATGGCCACCGTCAGCAACCAGATGGGTTCCTTTATCGGCGCCCTTGTTGTGGACAATCAGGGAAATGTGTTTGTGTCCAATACCCGTGAAAACTATATATCCAAAGTGACGCCTGCCGGTGATGTGTCCATCTTTGCGGGCGAGCCTAACTCAAACGGCTATGTTAACGGTAACGGCAGAAATGCCCGCTTTGGATCTATTTACGGTTTGGTGCTGGATGACAACAACAACATATATGTGTCGGAAGTAGGCGCCGGTGGCGGTACGATCCGTAAGATTACGCCGCAGGGCGATGTGACTACCGTGAAAAGTGGTTTGCCCAATGATATTGGTTCGCTGACGAGAGATAAAAAAGGCAATCTCTATTATACGCAGCTCTACAAAGGTGTTTTCCGGTTATATCCTGATAATGTGTCGGAGAACGTATTCCCGCGCACAGCAGAGGATATACGGACCGCCATCAGCAGCAATAACGACCTGTTTATAGTAGGAGACAAATATGAACCTACTTTCTACTGGCGGGAGCTTAACAGCGCGAAGCTCACATGGGTGGGCTCATCCAGCGGCTACCAGGACGGGCCGGCATCTTCTGCCCTGTTTGGCGGTACTATCAGCTCATTGCTGATGGACAACGAACAAAACCTGCTGATCGCGGACGCGCACAACTATGCGTTGCGTAAGCTGGAACTGTCTACCGGCCAGGTCAGCACCGCTGTGAAACTGTCGAGAGGTTATGCAGATGGCAGCCTGGACCAGGCGAAGATGGGGCTTATCGCAGATATAGCCATTGATAAAGAAGGAAGTATTTATATCTCTGATCCTAACAACAGGGCTATCAGAAAGATTGTGCTTAAGTGATGATGCTTGCAATTGAAAGGGTGGGGCTGCTCCGAAAGGGGCAGCCTTTTTTTGCTGATATGACGGACTTTTAAACAAAGCAAATTCGGACGTTTGAACAAAGCCGGTGGGTTCAGGGTGTTCTACTTTTGTTTCAACAAAAACAATAACACATGGAACACACAAATTATCAGGGAACATTGCAAAACCCGCTGGACTCAGGATTCAACGCGAAATCCACTACAAATGAAGTCATCAGGGGCATCGATCTTAAAGGCAAAATCGCCATTGTGACAGGAGGTAATACCGGTATTGGCCTGGAGACCACCAAAACGCTTGCCGCCGCCGGGGCGACAGTTATTGTGCCTGCCCGCGATACGGAGAAGGCGAGGAAAAATTTACAGGGTATTGCCAATGTGGAAGTGGCTGCCATGGACCTTATCCAACCAGATACTGTAGACGCTTTTGCTGCCGCATTTCTCGCCTCCGGAAGGCCTTTACACCTGCTGATCAATAATGCAGGCATAATGTGGGTGCCGCTGCGCCGGGACGGCAGGGGTTTTGAGTCCCAGCTGGTGACCAATTACCTGTCACTGTTTCAGCTGACCGCAAGGTTATGGCCGGCATTGCAAAAAGCCGGTGGTGCGAGGGTAGTAAACCTGTCTTCCGGCGGTCATCAGTTTGGTGATTTCGATTTTGACGACCCTAATTTCCTACACAGGGAATATGAAACACTGCTGGGATATGGGCAGTCCAAGACAGCTGTGAACCTGTTTTCCCTGGAAATGGACAACCGCGCCAAAGCGTCAAAGGTCAGGGTATACGCTGTCAATCCGGGTTCTATCGGTGGTACGGAATTGGGCCGTGAAGCACCGTTGGAACTGTTTCAAAAGATGGGCTTTTGCGATGCGGAAGGAAACCTGCTGCCCGAAGTGGCGGCTTCTTTAAAGACGATACCACAGGGCGCCGCTACTACGGTATGGTGCGCTACCAGTCCGTTGCTAAACAACATTGGCGGTGTGTATTGCGAAGACGGGGACGTGGCGGCATTGGCAAATGTAAAATCGTATTCACTGGATGAAGCCAATGCGAAGCGGTTATGGACATTGAGCGAAGAGATGACGGGTATCACCTTTAACATTCAATAAAAACAGAGATCATGTTTAAAGATAAAACAGTGCTCATAACAGGAGGTAACAGCGGTATTGGATATGCTACTGCAAAGCAAATGCAGGAAAGTGGCGCCAGGGTTATTATTACCGGCAGAAGAAAAGATGCCGTGGCACAGGCTGCATCTGCATTAAATGTGAATGGATTTGTTGCCGATCAATCCAGTCTCCCGGCGATCGAAAAGCTGGTCGCGGAAGTTGCTGCTCAATACGGTAGAATAGATTTATTACTCATCAATGCGGGGATTACCAAACTGGCGTCTATCGAATCAATGACAGAAGAGCTGTTTGATGAAATGATGAATGTGAATTTTAAGGGCGCCTATTTTACGCTCAGCAGGTTTGCTCCCATTCTTAATGATGGCGCATCTGTGGTGTTATTATCCTCCACTTCCGCCATCATTTCTCCGCCAGGCGCGTCGGTGTATGCAGCCAGCAAGGCTGCCATTAACGCGGTGGTGAAGATCGCGGCGCTTGAACTGGCATCCCGGAAGATCCGGGTAAATGCGGTCAGTCCGGGCCCTGTTGCTACGGAGATCATGCAGAAAATCGGGTTGAACAATGATATGGAAGCTCAGATGGTGAACAGCATTCCTATGGGACGTTTCGGCCAGCCATCTGAGGTAGCGGACCTTATTACTTATTTATTAAGCGACAAGGCAGCTTTTATCACTGGTTCAAATTTCCTGGTTGACGGCGGGCAGGCGATCTAACAGCAACAGAATCAAATTGTTATTTCGAGGTGAAGAAGTTGCGCGATTCTGATTATTTTTACACAGGCGATTTTCTTTTCAGACAATGAAATATACAGCCCAATATATTACGGAAGATATAAAGCTCTCCTGCTATGAGGACAGTTTTTTTAAGTCAGACATTATGTTTGACCAGCATATGCTGGTGTGGTTCATTTCCGGAGAAACGAAGATTGTACAGGCAGAAGCTACCTATATTTTTAAGCAGGGAGATATCTTTCTAATTCCCCGTCATCAACTGGCGACAATTATCAATTACCCTAAAAACGGGCTGCCGCACAAAACGGTGGTGATGCATCTTTCCTCCGCCAGGCTCAGAGAGTATTATGCAAAACTGGATTTAAAACCCCAGGTGCCTGCGGCGCAGAAAATTTTCTGCTACAACAATCATCCTTTACTGGAAAGTTGTTTGGCATCTTTGGTCCCGTATTTTGATATGAAGGAACTGCCACCTGATATAGCATCATTAAAGATTACAGAAGCTATAAGCATTCTCAGGGCGATTGACAAGGGGATTGACAATATCCTGGCGAATTTTGAAGAACCGGGAAAGATAGAGTTAACCAGTTTTATGGAGAAGAATTTTATGTTCAACCTCCCGCTGGAAAAATTTGGTTATCTCACTGGTCGTAGCCTGACAACATTTAAACGGGATTTTCAGAAGGCATATCAGGTGACACCTCAACGATGGCTGACACAAAAAAGGCTGGAACTTGCGCATTATCATTTTGTGGAGAAGCATGCCAGGCCGGTTGATGTTTGCTATGAAGTGGGTTTTGAGAACCTGTCTCATTTTTCTTTTGCTTTTAAAAAACAGTTTGGCTATACGCCAACGGAACTGTTAAGCAGGCAGTAAGTCTGTAGGATACCTGAAAGGACCAACCATACCGAAGTTCACGGCCTTCGATATGGTTGTCTTTTTCCTTACAGCGTGCAGTTATCTACTGTCCGACGGCAGCCGGGACAAGTGGTCTGATCGAAGGAGGTCAGGCAAATAAAGCCTTGTTTCGGAGGCGCAGCATTCAGATCAGCGATTTTTACTTTTGCCAGCTGCAGCTTTTTGGGAAATGTGTTCTTTTTCATAAATGCGGATTTACATTAAATAAATGGTCCTCTCCTGTCTTTAGCCGGGAGGCAATGCCCTGGAGCGGATGTTCAGCATAAGAGGCCGGAATGTGATTGATATGTATAGAAGGAAAATGTGTGCGGGTGGGTTGCTGGGAGCATAGATTAATGCATTTTGAGGGAATTGATTCTTTCTAATTTAGCAGAAATTTTTCCATTGCAGAAACCCTGACGTTTTTTGTTGTTAAAAAATATTTCAGCGGAAATGAAAAAAGGCCGGCTCATTTGAGCCAGCCCTACATGTTTGGATACAGTCAGGGTATCTGTTAAACGCAGAGAATAGTTTCAACGCAGCCACGGCATGTGGTTTCAGCGAATGATGTCATACAGATGAACTCTTTTTGTTTTGCCTGATTGATAGTCAGTTCAGCGATTTTTACTTTCGCCAGGTTCAGCTTTTTAGGAGCGATTTTCTTTTTCATAAAATAGTGAATTCATTAAATACGCGTCCGCTCCTGTCTTTAGCTGCGGAGCAATGCCATGGAGCGGTTGTTCAGCATGTGAGACAGAAGATAAGTCAGGTCTGGTCTTATCTGTTACAGGCAAATAATAGTTTCGTAGCAGCCACGGCAGGTGGTCTCGGCATACGATGTTTCACAGATGAAATTTTTCTGCTTGGGTTGGATGGCATTGAGATCGGCGATTTTTACTTTTGCCAGCTGCAGTTTTTTGGGAAATGTGTTCTTCTTCATAAAAAAATGGATTACAGTAATTGTCCTCTCCTGTCTTTAGCCGGAAGGCAGTGCCATGGAGCGGTTGTTCAGCATATAAAATTGGAATACCGGAAATGTATGTGTGAAAGTTATTGGCAGTCGGGTTTTGCACAGGTTGAACAATTTGAGGGAACTAAAAAGTAGTTGGACATTATTTCTAATTTAGCAAAAAATTTGCAATGATGCTGTTTTGACGGTTTTTGTTGCTCGAAATGTCGTTTTTGTACTATTTGAGAATATTGATGTTGGCTAGTTTTGTAGCACTAAATGTTTGTTGATCCTTTATTTAATGGACTGTAGCTTTTAGTTTCCCTTTTATGAAAAGGGATAATCAAATTACCATGAAACCCGATTGAAAGCCATGCTTCATCCTGAATGGACAACTATTGTGTTTGATGACCTGACCTGCCAAATGTATGGATGTCCGTTGAATGACAGGCCCTTATTTCCACCGTTATTATTTCACCCTCAACCCACTTATTGTTTATGAAAATCAATTTAATGATGCGCATGGGTTTACTAATGATGTTTGTTTTTCTCTCCTGTAAGAAGGACGCAGGCATCAATGACAGTGAACCTGTAGTTAAAGACAGCCCGGTCAAAGTAGTAGACGGTGTACTGCACTTCTCCAATGATCAGGCCTTTGTCCAGACAATGCTGGCAGTTAATGCTATGTCTCCCGAAGAAAGGGCGGATTGGGAGAAGAAAATGGGATTTACTTCCCTGAGATCAATCTATAATCAGTTCAACCAGGAGTTGGACAAAATGGAAGCTGTACAAAACAAGGACGGCTTTTTTGCTGTGAAGAACAAGTACAACAAAGTGGCTGTGTGGAATAATGCCGGTACGTCCTACGAGATTAACTGTAGGGGTATTCTTGAGGCCGGGATCGTAAATGCAGATGGCCTGGTACAGATAAATGACCAGGTTCTGCAGTATAGCCGTGACCAGGTTACTGCTTCCACTGTGTCCGGTGGTAGTGCAAACGCCAGAAAATCCAGCGGTGGTAACGTTATATGGACGAGGGAAAAGAAGGACCTTCTTGCAAGAGATCAGTCCGCATTGATCGCTTATGGTGGACATGGTGTTGTGAATCAGCTAAGAATGGGAGAGGGCGGCATTTTAAGCGGAGGACCCATGGAAGATGGCCCCGAAGCCAAAGCATATGCACAGGTGAAGATTTATAACTTTTTGTTGAATGGGCAAAACAGAGGTTTCTGCACTGTTTATTTCCGGGCAGAACACAGAAACTGGCTGGGTATAATGCGTCAGGTGACCTGCTTTGGCGGCGGTATCCGGGGAGAGCATTATGTTACGCTTAATAATCAGGGAAATCAGATTCTCTTTGCCTCAGGTACCTGGGGAGGAGAGTGGGGCACAAAAGGTCCTAACTGGCGCCAGACATTTGAGAGTAATCATGAAGTGGTGCTAATTGTATCCGCCGAACTTAAAAATAACCCGGTGACAATAGGTTATATCCCACCCTATCTGAATAATCAGTTTGCAAATGCTGACTTTAAAATAACTGAAGATGGATCTTCCAATAATTTTTGGACCAGGTATGTGCCGTTTGGCCAGTTAGAGACTCCACTCGCGATGCGTATCTATAGTATAGGCACTCCTCCGAACGCGAAGTACCATTCTTTTACGCTCGAGTTTAAATAACAATAAAAGGATAGTTTAAAAGTTGTATAATGGCAAGGGTTGGACAGAAGTCCAGCCCTTTATAATTTAGCCATATTTCGCCTATCTTAGAACAATAATCCTATGGGATGAAAGAAAGAATTCATAAGATTGTGAATATTGCCATAGTGGCTGTCTGGATAATTAACGGCTTGTATTGTAAAGTTTATAACGGTGTCCCCCGGCATCAACAGATTGTGGCCCGTATCCTTGGTAATGACTATGCCAGATTGTTAACACTTACCATCGGGTGGCTGGAAGGGCTAATGGCGGTATGGGTGCTGTCGGCCATAAAATCACGCTGGTGCGCTGTCGTACAGATTTTTCTGGTGCTTACGATGAACGTCATAGAATTTTTAGTGGCACCTGATCTGCTGTTGTTTGGAAGAATGAATTTGATTGTAGCCATCTTTTTTTGCTTAATGATTTACTGGGACCAGTTTGGCTTTTATCGTACCAAAATAGTTGGATGATGTTAACTTTCCTGAAGAACCACCCATTTGCGGTGGAAGCATATTTTGAAAGCTCTTTGGTGCTGACTTACGCTGTTCCTATGGCGATGGTACGACCAATGGTGCCGGCAAAGCTTGACCTTGACCTGTTCGATGATCAATGGGCGTTTGTAGCCGTGGCGGTTGTAAAAACGCGTCGTTTGCGTCCGAAAGGGTTTCCAGGTTTTATGGGGCATGATTTTGTGTTAGCAGGTTATCGTGTTTTTGTACGATATACCAATAGCCAGGGAAAAAAATGGCGTGGCTTGTATATTCTAAAATCGGAGACAGATAAAAAGAGGATGGCGTTCATGGGCAACCTGTTTACGCATTACAACTATACCACGACAGATATCGATGTGAAGAGTGAAGAGAATATTATCCGCGTGAAGTCTGATAAATCCGGTGTCGATATTGTAGTGGACCTGGGAAACCCGGAAGCAGGACTTCCTGCCGGTTCGCCTTTTAATAACTGGAAAGAGGCGCGCCGGTTCGCTGGTCCGTTGCCGTTTACATTTACCTGTAGTGATGTGTCAAATGAAGTATTGATCATTGAAGGGGTACGGGAAAACTGGACACCGAAACCAATTGCGGTAGTTAGTGCAAAGGTTGGCTTCATGGACCGGCCGGAGTGGCGGGATGCGGTGCTGGCCAACGCCTTTTTGATTCAACATATTCCTTATTACTGGAAAAAAGGTAAAGTTGATATATGGAAGGGATAAAGCGGAAGCCATTTCAGGGTGTTATGAATATTGTCCGGTTCAACTGGCATTTTTATCTGCTATCGATGGGGTTATTGATAACAGGTTTGTTTTTCCGTCACCTTGTACCTGTACAGTTGTTATTATGGCTGCTGATCGCCAGCTCCGTGCTGTCTTTGGGCGTTTCATGGTATATCTATGATGTTTCCCGGTTATATCAGTTGCGTTGGCTGGATGGGTTAAATGTCCGCACCAACGGGCGGATCGTTAATATCAATGCCGGTTTTGACGAAACAAGTCATCTTCTTGCGCACAAGTATCCGGATGCGCAGCTCCGCGTTTTTGACTTTTATGATCCGGCAAAGCATACCGAAGTGTCTATTGAGCGGGCGAGAAGGATATATCCTCCTTATCCGGGTACGGAAGTAGTCAATACCTCGGCGGTCCCGCTGTCCCATGCATCGACAGATATTATCTTTCTGTTTATGGCCGCGCATGAAATCAGGGATGGCCGGGAACGCAAAATATTCTTTGAACAGTTATGTGATGCCTTGCCGGAGGACGGCCGATTGATAGTGCTCGAGCACCTGAGAGATCCGTTCAATTTCATGGCCTATAATATTGGATTCTTTCATTTTTTTTCCGCGCGCACCTGGAAGGAGGTGTTTACTTTGGCGGGATTAAGCGTCGAAGAAGAACGCAAGGTTACTCCTTTCTTATCAGCCTTTATACTTTGTAAAAATGGAACTACATCTTAAAATCACTGGCTATATCCTGTTGCTGCTATCGTTGTTGCATGTTTTTTTCCCGAGGTATTTTAACTGGAAGAAAGAGTTTTCGCAGGTGAGCCTGTTAAGCAGGCAGGTGATGTATGTACATACTTTCTTTATTGGATTGATGATATTCCTGATGGGGCTTTGTTGTATCAATGCCGCAGAAGACATATTGCATACCAGGTTAGGGCATTTGCTGGCGTTGGGGTTTTTTGTTTTCTGGTTTTGTCGTTTGTTTTTTCAGTTTTTTGTGTATTCGTCAGCGTTATGGAAGGGAAAACGTTTTGAAACGGCTATGCATATATTATTTTCGTTCATTTGGGGATATTTCAGTATCGTGTTTTTGCTGGTATGGTGGGATAATTGATGAAAGAAAGGTATTAAAGGCTGCTTCAGGAAATATTCCTGAGGCAGCCTTCTTTTTGCGTTTATATCACTGCAATGAATAAAAGAGAATGGGTATACTGGTTTGATCAATATACGCTGATAGCATCCCCGGTAATATTTTCTAGATCTCGTAGGTGATCACCAGTTTCGGACGGCCGGCGATATTGGTATTACGAGGACCAGTGAAGATAAGGCTGCGATAGTAAGCTTCTGTCTGCAGTTGCATGCTAAGGCCGTTGTTCTGTCCACTGTTGACGATGTCCTGTACCAGTGAGGTAACGTTAAGGGTTACACTGTAATTCCACTGGGAAGTAGAAGCCGGAATCGCTACCTGATTGGTGGTAGTGGTCGTAGGCTGGTTATTCCAGGTAATGGAAGTTGCAGTCCAGGAGCCGGTTACACGTTTGATCCAGGCAGGGTTAGTGCCGGAAGAATTGTACGGCGAACCTGGATAGTAGGAGTTGCCTTGTGGAGCGGCCGCGCTAGTGGTCACACCGGTTAGCGTCAGTGTGGCAGATACGATCGTCGTGCCTGCAGGGATGGTGCTGAGACCATTAAATCTGAAGAACTGCCGCGCAGTACCTGGCGTACCCTGGAAAGTCCAGGACAGGGCGAGGAAATCGGTTTCGGAGCTGAAGTTGCGATTAACCCAATCCGGATGGTTGTAAACAGCCGCGTCGTCCTGAGTGCCGGCGCCTTTTGTGAAGTTGTCCCCGATACTGAGGGTAATAGTTTTCTTTCCGTCTTTAATTTCGGAGTTGAGGACCTGGGCATTTTGCTGTGGATTTGGATCTGTCGCCAGATCTTTACGGCAGCTGCTTGTCATAAATGCTGCTACAAGGGTAAGGGTCACAAGGGCATTAGAGATTTTCATACATTAAAGGTTAAGTGAGTAATAAAAAACGGATAAACGCAAGAAGGTATTAGCGCCCTATGCAGGCATCATTGTTAGTGGTGCATGAGAAAGTATGTTAATGAGTAAATGGGCTTTTTAACAAAGGTCCGGGTTGATATTGGTTCAGTTATTTTGAGTTGTTGGGATGGAGGATTTTTAATACCATCTTTACAAAGATAGTCATTCAGTTTTCATAAAAATGGAAAATAAAAGCTAGATAGTTTTGAGGGAATGAGGATAATATTTATAGGTGAAATTTTATCGCAGGAGTGTGTGGGCTTCGACTGGTGCCATTTTCCGTGAGTCATATTTTATCCGGTTTAAACGATGTGTCATACATTTCCTAAATTGCAGGGTGGCATGTAATCTGTGCAAAATGTGCGAATAATGTAAATAGTATTTAAATGAAGCCTGAGAACGACATACAGCCTAACGATGCTACAGAAATAAGCAGCGTTAAGCCTGATATATTTTATAAAGTAGATATTGTGGTAAAGCCAACCCACAATTTTTATGATTTACACAGTTTTTGAGATATTGTTGTAAACTCAATGAAATAGTCCCAAATAGTGAGCATCTAATAGGCAATTCTATTCAAATCTATAGGTACGGCTATCTTCATCAAGTTTCTTGATTACTGCCATAACTTTGTCATGAGGCATTTGATTATGCTTTAGTAGTGTACTGTAAATATTGGCATACTCATTATAAATATTTGTGGCAAAAATACCTGTATCATCAGACCCCACAACAATCGGAGGAATACTCGCACCCTCTTCTCTCCATTTCACCCAGTTATAAAGATGATAGGAGCGAAAACTCCGGTGAAATCCAATACGTACATTACTAGTTGGCAATGTCTCTATTACAATCTCTCGTTGATTCATTTCATGCAGGAGAGCCAATTGCAGTCGTGTAATCTGCTCTGAATTCAGCATTTCAAATGGATTCACCTCAATTGTCTTGTCATAATCCTTTCTGTAATTCGCGTCATGATATCGCCGATAAAGATCCCATGCTTTATTCTTAGCTATGTCTTTTCTTTTCTCCACGAATTTTGATGTCACAGGAAATCTCCACTCCTCATCATTAAAAACATTTTTCAATTCGGCATTCTCTCGTTCTAATTCCAGTGTATGAATGGGACAACATTGGCGCATTAGCCAAGCATTCTCCAACACTGAAACCGGGTAATAATCTCCGTAGATATCAAAGCTCAGATCCTGAATTTTGTTTACAATAAATGGAATCACACTATGCAATGACTCTATCTTACTAACAATAATCAAATGATAAGTAAAAATCAGATCATCGAGATACTCACCCTGGCGAATCACTATTTTATCACCAACTACCTGCTTCCATTGGACAACAGACAGGCCAGCCGCGGTAGCATGTCCGATACGGTCGCCATTTCTTAAGTCGCAAAACACAATTGCCTCATAAATAGCTCGAAGCCCACCGGGAATATGATAAAAATCTTCACCGGCATGGTAGGTAAAATGCATCACACCAAATCGGCGCATGAGCCGAAATACAGGTGCAAATACTTCTGGCGCTGCGTCGAATTCATTGGCGGCGGCATCAACAGCGGTAACCCGTTCTCGGTATCTGGCATGTTTACTCAGCAATAACCCAAGCACTTTCCCCCTTTGCCATAGATCATATCTCAATTCTTTGTGACGCACAAAGTCGTTCGGCTTCTTATCCCGCCTCTTAATGAAATGGGCTATCAGTCTTAATTTTGGGACGGAATTTGCATTTGCCTCTCCTTCCTCTTTCCCTACCACAATTTTCTTGCACATAAATTCCCATCCCTGCCATATAGAATCGATAAAGGCAATCAGGTCTGCTTCGGTTTTTTTGGGAGAAAATCGTCCTTCCAGGAAAGATAGATGTCTCAGATCGTTGCCGTGCATCTGGTAATAACGTCGTCTATATGTGCGCTCACTATGCTCACGAAGTCCATTAAGTGTATGCTTCTGAAACTGATCAAATCCATTCTGATGAGTCTGTTGAACCAATAGCCTGTTTGTTAAACCAAGTATCAGGAGATAAAAATGAAAGAGCCCTGCCAACGTTTCGTTCTCTACCTTCTCCAATTCTTTTAGCAACAGAATGTACATCAATGCTTCCAATGTCATCAGGCTTGCATTCCCATCACCACCTAATAGAACTGAGAAGGGGTGCTTATAGCCTCCTGGGTAATCAGCGTGCTTGTGCACCATTTGATATAGCAGAACATGTCTGTTCCGAAATACATCGTCCTCTGTAAGCTTTGGCACATTGGGAAATAAAAAGTCAAAAAAGTAATTCCTTAGACGTTGGGCTGTTCTAAGTAGCGATATGAAACTATCCGGATCCAACAAATGTGATTCCTGTTCTAATTGTTCCTTTACTTTCGTATCCGCAAAAGCACTCATCAGATCTTTATAAATCTTGTTCGGAGAAAAGAGATAGTCCTGCCATACTTGATCTGTTTCCAAAGCTCCATTTAGATGCATATGTAAATCATGTAACCCTTGTTGCTGCTGCAAATAATAATCCAATTGTGGAATTCTTGCGCTAGGAATAGCTGTGTATCTTGTATTTGGTAGCAAGATCCTTTTCACCAGTGTAACCACGGAGGAGGCTTCACTCCGATCGACGCTAACTTTGTCTTGGAGGAATACACATTGGAGAAACAAAGGAGGTATATAGGTAATCAACTCCTGCCAATCTGTTTGTCTATTACTCTTGACATACACTCTTTGTTCCGAAAACTCCAGATATCCATCTGCGAGCTCTCTCAAGCCTCTGGTCATTATTCCCGAGATAGATGCAACATTTCGGAAAGTTTCCTCCTGAGCTAAGAGAAAATAGGAATCCGGCATTGATCGGTTCTGCTCTCTTGCTTTTAAGAACAATCTTCTTTTGACGTCCGAAAATGAAACAAATTTACAGTTACTATAATGAGCAAGAGATTCGTTGTCGGATAGAAAAAATATTAGTTGCTGCATGGTCACCACTTGATGTTGTTTTCCGCGAGATATTTTCTGAATTTGGTAATTCGGGCACCATTACGAGGACTACGCGGAAAAACTGACGAAATGTACCTCTCTATCAAAGTATTGTATCCTCTCCTATTCGTTACACTGTCTGTTGTTGCAAACCATTCGTAAGGGATATTATTGCTCTTTAGAATTTCAACTAATTGGTCTGGATTGTCCAATAGTGCAATGGAACCCTGTACTGTTTTAAAGGAGCCCTCGTCATCGATGCTCTGATGAGAACGAATAGCGACATCAGCTAATAGATGAGCCATCGATAATCCAGTTGTATACAGAACGGCTTTTTCTCTACTTTCTTCATTTGAAAGGAATTCATTAAGCGCTGATTCTAATTCGCCGCCCTTAGTTATAGTTAAAAATGGCAAGAGCAGTGGGCAAGCCAATATCCATCTGGAAAACTTCAATTTTTCGAATTCAGAAGTTTCTTTTATTGTTATAATTGTCCTTAAATTACTAACAAAGATACTATCCTCGGTTCTGGTATTATTAATATTCAAATCTGTAGATATTTCTTTCAAATTCTCCCTTGCATCCTCTATCAATACAGCATTCATAAATGCGACTGTTTGTCTATGAAAAAGTACATCTAATGTCAGATTCCTGGCTCCCGTCTCTGCAATAGAACTCATCGCATAGAAAAATCTGGTAATTGTTTTTCCAAGCAAATGGCTCGCCACTGCGATGGTCCTATTCGATTTCAACCATTTTAGTATGGCTTCGGCGAGCAGCGTATCCGAGTTGTCTTCAGATTTTCCTTTTAAATTTCTGACCGGTTCAATTACATTTCCCTGACTTAAATCAACTTGCCTTCTAACAAATCCCACCATAGGATAGCTTCTTAATTGAGAAAGTTCAGTTAAGAGAAGTTTTAACAAATCGACTTTATAATTTTCAGGATCGAAATAAACAGTTTCGTATTCTTTAACAATTTCACCGATGGAGGCAAGAAGCAGATAAAATGAGTATCCTATCCTCGATTCATTTTTATAACCATATGTACTGGAAAAACACGGCATGTAACCTAGAATCCTCTCCGCATTGCTAACCTTTGGTTGTGAAAAGACTCCATCAATGCGATCCTTAAAAGGTTTATTTGCACGATATTTTAGCGCCTTCAGTTGAATAAAATGTGGTGTAATATCACTAACAGCTCCATCTAACTCGAGCGTGCTATACAGATACGCCTGTATTTTTCCTGTCACATTTCGCAATATACCATCGTTTAATAAGCCTGCGCGATCACATAAATCATCAAGATTTGGTTTTAATTTATCATCCAGAACATTATCATCACGGTACGGCAGAATAGGAACCAAGTTTCTTAAGTATCCAACCTTGATTAAATATTCAAAAATCAAAAAACGATAATTGTTTTTAATAGTATTGGACAAAAGCAAGTTCAAGGAAAACAAAGAGGCATTTAAGCTATCGTCTGTAGTAGTTGGCAGCAATTGATACAGGCCATCTAAATACCGCTTGCTCAATAGAAATTTTAATACAACAGCTATCAAATATTTGGCAGTATTTTCTCCAACCGCAACTTCAATTTTTTGCTCCAGCAAATCAGATAGAAAAACGGCCGTAATTTCTGCATTTTTAAAGGGAGCCAGCTTATTATCAGCATATTTGACCAGGAGTAAAAATTGAATTTGGGAACGGAGAGGCTGGCTTAACATAAAGGTTGTAAAAACCTCTACCTGAACCTTGTTTCGAATCCCGTATTCCGACAATATTTCCACATAAAGGCTCTCCAAATTGATAGTCTTTTCAGTTTGTCGAAGCACCACCTCGATGTCTAGCTTTTCATCTATTATCTTGCTCAATAATGAACTCAAGTGTATTCTATACTGCGGTTGCATTATCTTTAGCATGTACTGCGCGGTCAATTTTGTTACCAACTTTCGCTTCTCATTTAAGCCATCCGGAGTACCAGCATGGATGCCTTCATATTTTAATATCTCCGCGCCAAAGTTTTGCCACTTGTTCTGACGGACAACGGTGGTATACAATTCCAGATCACCACTTATTATTGTAATCAAGCGTGGGCCAGTGAAATATTTCCGGATGGTTTCCAACACCACCCACCCTTTAGAGGTATCCACATCAATATCATCAAATATTAGCACGAATGCTTTGCGCCCAATGATATCCAGCGATTTCTTAAGAAAATCGTTAAAATTGTTCGAAAGCTTCTGCGAAGCTGCAACAGCTTTCAATCCATTATCCATGACAAACTCTGCATCCTGCCAGCTATCACCATAATGGCTGCCAATACCATCAATAGAAGGCAAACCAGCTGCCAGCTTATTTAGGGAAGAACGCCATTCTTTTCTGCTGATTACTGGCATAGATTCATTCCTGGAGCTGCATTCATCTTTTGCCAGCTTTCTTTCCACCAGATCAGCGATCATTGATATAATATTTAAAAAGACATGACCTTTTTCTTCTATTAGTGTGGGATCAATTATATCTAAAACTTGAATAGATGATGGGTCGATGTCTATGCCTTTATCCTTTTTTTCGTTATCCTTAATCCAATTTGCAATACTAAGCAGGAATGATGTCTTACCACTACCCCTGGATCCCAACAGCGTTATAGTATTGTGCTTATGATTAGCATCACTTCCCATATCCTTCTCCGCCAATTTCAATGCCTTACTTATGAATTTGATTATGGCTTCAAACTCACTCTGATGCACAAGGTTCGCATAGTCGAATTCTTTTGCGTGATCGCTATTGTCCAAAACAATTGTTACTTTTGGGGTTGCTTTTAATGTATCAGCTGTCCTCACTTTTAATGATTTTTTACATTGAAAATTGTTGACGATAGTAGTCTACTTTAAAATCATATACAGGCCTGGCCGACCCTACATATTTATTCCTTTTGTTCAGATAAAGTGGATGCCTCGACAAGGAAACGTTAGATGAACCGGAAGGGGAATACAAGGCTTTTAATAGCACAGGCTTACCAAATATTGATGGGCTCAAAAGCACTTCCCTATTCGTTCGTACGGCAGGTGTTATTTTCTGGCCAAGAATATCAGAATAAAACAACCTGAACGCGTTATTTTTTCCAAATGAGCTGGTACAAAGAATACGGTCAATTTTTGACTGTGCAATCTGCACTCTGATTTCATGATGCAATATCTCTGGAATAAGGTCCTGATCTAAAGCAGTTGGATTTACACGGCGGCATTGTCTGACAGTATTAGTCACGGCAATCTTTCTATCGTTTAAGAAAGATATCACGCCGCCTAATGTAATCGGCTTTTGCAATGAGTTTGGAAACGCATCACTGAGCAAGTTCCAGATACTATTCCTGTTGCCGTAGAAAAAAGGAATTTGAAAGTTTCTGACGTCATGCGGATGAATTGTCCCAAGTATTAATGAAGTACTTTCAGGGGAAATAGGATACCTGTCCAGGTATTGGTGTTTCGTAATCATGGGGTGTTTATTGAGGAATAATTGAGGGATAATTTCTGTTTTACAGCTGTTCAGTTACGTGATATCATAGCCTGTATATATTTATAGTAAACAATGATTAGTAAATTCTATGATCAAAAGATACTAATTTACTGCAACATTTTCGCATTTAATGGTGCACTCTAAGAAAATAAGGTATTCCAGTTACCCAATCAAATGCCATGTAAGATGACTAAAAACAAAAAGCCACTTAAATCCTTCGATTCAAGCGGCTTTAATTTCCTTGGACAATTTTGCTTGTGACCCTGTAGGGACTCGAACCCTAGGCCCGCTGATTAAGAGTCAGCTGCTCTACCAACTGAGCTACAGAGTCATTAATAACACACCCAAAATGGGTATCGACAAATTTAACGGTTCTGTCGCACATTTGTGTGCTTAATTTAATTAAATTTGGTTACAAGGTAAAAATGTGGATAAATATCCATTATATTGATAATCTAACCGTTAGCTCATTATAAAATAATTTTTTCATGCAAGAAGCGTATATAGTAGCCGGCTACCGCACAGCGGTAGGTAAGTCCAAAAGGGGAGGATTTCGTTTTTACAGACCCGATGATCTGGCTGTAGATGTGATTACGGGATTGCTGCAATCTGTGCCACAGCTGGACCCTAAAAGGGTTGATGACCTGATTGTGGGGAACGCTGTTCCGGAAGCGGAACAGGGACTGCAGATCGGCCGCATGATCTCCGTTCGTGCCTTGGGAATTGATGTACCGGGAATGACGGTCAACCGCTACTGCGCATCCGGATTGGAAACAATCGCTATTGCAACCGCTAAAATACAGACAGGGATGGCCGACTGTATCATCGCCGGTGGTACGGAAAGTATGAGCCTGGTGCCGGTGGCCGGCTGGAAAACCGTGCCCAACTACACCGTGGCCAGCACCACCCCTGACTACTATATCGGCATGGGACTCACCGCTGAAGCAGTGGCCAATGAATTTAAAGTGAGCCGCCAGGACCAGGATGAGTTCTCTTTTAAATCCCACCAGAAAGCATTGAAAGCTATTAAGGAAGGGTACTTCAAATCCGGTATACTCCCTATCAACGTTGAAGAAGTATACGTGGATGAAAAAGGTAAAAAACAAAAACGCACCTTCACCGTGGACACCGACGAAGGACCACGCGGAGACACCTCCCTCGAAGCACTGGGCAAACTGAAACCTGTTTTCGCTGCCGGAGGCTCCGTAACAGCTGGCAACTCCTCACAAACTTCCGACGGCGCTGCCTTCGTTATTGTGATGAGCGAAAGAATGGTCAACGAACTGGGACTGAAACCTATCGGCCGATTGGTGGCCTGTGTTTCTGCCGGCGTGCACCCGCGTATCATGGGAGTAGGACCGGTAGCCGCTGTGCCCAAGGTGCTGCAAAGAGCCGGTAAAACACTCCAGGACATCGACCTGGTGGAACTGAACGAAGCTTTCGCCTCCCAGTCTATCGCCGTGATCCGCGAATTGGGCATCAACCCGGATATCGTGAACATCAACGGTGGCGCCATCGCCCTCGGACACCCGCTGGGCTGCACCGGCGCCAAGCTCACCGTACAGATACTCAACGATATGAAAAGACTGAATAAAAAGTACGGTATCGTGACTGCCTGCGTTGGTGGTGGCCAGGGTATCGCCGGCATCATCGAAAATATTGCCTGATTCTTTTCGTAATACATTATAGCTCAAAGCCGCAGGAAGATTTTCCTGCGGCTTTTGTTTTTATATCCCACCGGTTTTATGATAATTTAATCCTGTTGAATTAAATTTTTTATTAATTTGGCGGAATTAAAGGCCATCCCGCTATCTCAACCATATCGCTTTATGGATCGCAGACAATTCCTGACCTTATCGCCTGCCCGCAATACGCGGAACAGCAAAGCTGTTGCCCGTACGGCAACCGGGCTTACTCCCTACACTGGTGCCTGGGGCAACCAGCAACTCATCCACCTCCTTAAACGGACTACCTTCGGCGCTTCGCCGGAAAATATCAAAGCCCTGAAAAGCCTTGGTATGCAACAGGTGGTGGACATACTGCTTACAGCACAGGCAGACCCTACGCCTCCGGTGAATAACTACGGCACGGACAGTACCGGCGTGGCGCCAGGCGCCACCTGGGTAAGAGCCGCCCAGGGCGATGAAATGCTGGAACGCAAAAGGATCGATTCCTATAAAGCATGGTGGGTAGGGCAGATGCTCAACCAACAGGCAAGCATACACGAGAAAATGGTGCTCTTCTGGCATAATCACTTTGTGACAGAAACAACTATGGTGAATGACAGCCGCTTTATCTACCAGTATAACCTCACCCTACGGCAATACGCATTGGGCAATTTTAAAGCGCTGACCAAAGCAGTGACGCTGGACCCATGCATGCTCGTATATCTCAACGGTTACCTGAATTCCAAAGGCGCTGCTGATGAAAACTACGCCCGCGAACTACATGAGCTCTTTACCGTCGGAAAAGGGCCTGATTCCCACTATACGGAAGATGATGTAAGAGCGACCGCCCGCGTGCTGACGGGCTTCCGGGTAGATCGTACCGCGATCGTCAGTACGTTTAACACAACGCAGCACGATATCACCAATAAACAGTTTTCCGGTTTCTACGGCAACAAGGTAATCTCCGGTCAAACCGGGCCGGATGGTGCCACCGAGGTGGACGCCCTCCTGGATATCATTTTTGCGCAACCGGAAGTCGCTAAGTTCATCTGCCGTAAACTCTATCGCTTTTTTGTATACTATGATATAGACCAGGCTACAGAAGCGAATGTGATCCAGCCACTGGCAGATATTTTCCGCAGCAGCGGTTATGATATCAAAGCAACGCTCAACGCACTGTTTACCAGTGAGCATTTCTTTGATCCGCTTAATATGGCCTGCCTGATTAAAAGCCCTGTGGATTTCTGTATCGGCATGTGCCGCGAATTTGGCGTGACGTTCCCATCAGACTACACCAACCAGTACCAACGCTGGGGCGATCTGCACAATGCCATGGCCGGTATGTTGCAGAACCTGGGCGATCCGCCGCTGGTAGCAGGCTGGGAAGCCTACTATCAGGAACCCGCCTACCATGAACTGTGGATTAATACTGCCACTCTGCCCCGAAGAAACCAGTTGAGCGATGGTTTGATCACCACCGGCTATAAAAACGTGAAAATCGATCCTCTGGCATTTGCTGACAAACTCTCCAACCCCGGCGATCCGGTAGCACTTGTCAACGATTCACTGGATATCCTTTACCGTGTAGGCGTGTCCGATAATGTGAAGACGTTCCTGAAAGATACCATCCTGCTGGCCGGACAAAGTACTAACAGCTACTGGACCAGCGCCTGGAACAATTATAAATCCAATCCCGGCGACGCTGCCAATACGAAAGAGGTTACCAATCACCTGCAAGCCCTGTACAAATACATCATGAACCTTTCAGAATATCAATTGTCCTGAAAAACCTTTCTATGAAAAGAAGAGATTTCCTGAAATATACAGCCCCGGCCGCGATATTGCCAACCATTATCAACGGCTTTTCTATCAAGGCTTTTGGAAGCTCGCCCATGCTGGCTGCCTTAAGCGGCGCCGCTGCCGACAATGACCACGTGCTGGTAATGATTCAGCTGACCGGAGGCAACGATGGGCTCAACATGGTCATCCCATTGGATATCTATGGAAAATACCAGTCTGCCAGGACAAACATTGCTATTCCGGAAGGAAAAGTACTGCGGCTCGACAACTACCTTAAATCCGGTCTGCACCCTGCGATGAAAGGCGTGCAGCAGTTATATAACGAAGGCAAAGCCAGCATCATCCAAAGCGTTGGTTATCCTTCCCCCAATTTCTCCCACTTCCGCGCCACGGACATCTGGCTCACCGGATCAGATTCCAATGAAATACTGACTTCCGGTTGGGGCGGCCGTTATCTCGATACCAAATATCCCGGACCACAGGACAGCTACCCGAATGCTGACAACCCGGACCCGCTGGCCATCCAGATCGGTTCCATTGTGTCACCGGCTTTTCAGGGTGCTGATGCCAGCAGGGGAATGGCCATCACCAGTGCGACAGATTTCTATAACCTGATTGACGGCGTGGTAGATCCTGTGCCCAACACCAAAGCGGGCAAAGAATTGGAGTATATCCGCATGATCGCCAAACAGACCAATAGCTATGAGAGGACGATCAAAGCGGCAGCAGCTAAAGTGACTTCTCAGGGACCATACCCTGCTAATAATAACCTGGCCGATCAGCTGAAGATTGTCGCCCGCCTGGTGGCCGGAGGGCTTAAAACCCGCATGTACATGGTGAGCACAGGGGGCTTCGATACCCATGCCAGTCAGACAGAATCCGGTGACACTACCACCGGCGGCCATGCTAAATTGCTGGGCGGTGTGTCCGATGCCATCAAAGCCTTTATGGACGACCTGAAAGGCCTGAGAGCTTCCCGCAGGGTAGTAGGGATGACGTTTTCCGAGTTTGGCCGACGTATCAAATCGAATTTCAGTATGGGTACGGACCATGGCGCCGCTGCACCGATGATCGTCTTCGGCGACTATGTCAATCAGGGCGTACTGGGCAACTCCCCGGCCATACCTGATAATACCAGCGTGGCGGACAACGTGCCAATGCAGTATGATTTCCGCTCTGTCTATGCCTCCATCCTTGAGCAGTGGTTCTGCGTGGACCAGACCGATCTGAACAAAATCCTGCAGAAAGATTACCAGCGGCTGCCCCTGATCAGCGGTGTGGCCTGTGGTGTCATTACCAACCTGCCCGATCTGAACACAGACGATAAAAAACTGATCACTAACAGCCCTAATCCCTTTACCAGCGCCACCACCATCACCTATATCACAGGCAACGGCAATACCATGATACAGATATTTGATACCATGGGACGGCTGGTGAGCGTGCCTGTCAACAAAATACACACTCCCGGCACCTATACCTTCACTTTCGATGCGGAATACCTGCCCAATGGGGTCTACTATGCCCGGTTCCAGAATGGCTCTGTGCAACAGGTGAGACCAATGCTGAAGGTGAAATAGTGCAATATAAATGCATCGATGTTGCAAATGCGTAAAGTTTATTACCTTTGCCCTGGTGTATAAACATTTTCAAAAAATATTAGCGGTCATCCTGCTGGGCGTATTTACCCTGAATACGGTCCCACGGGAGTTTATACACCTGTTCGCCGGTCACCACGACACCCAGGATGTGCATACGCCTGTGGGCGGGACCGTGTTCTCAGAGCAACACCGCCACTGCGATTTTCTGCAGATAGGAGTGGAACCGTTCGATCAGTACACCACTGATTTTATTTCACCGGTACGTCCGGTAATATGGGTATTTCAACCGCGGCCGTTGCCGGAAACCAGCTATGTTACCTATCGTCATCTCTCTCCCCGGGCGCCACCATCTGAGGTAGCCTGATTTTTCAACTACACATGATATATAGCTGTTATTACCTGCGGGTAGCAGACGGTTATTGGTATTTACTGTTTTCTTATTTCTTATAACTTACGTATGCATTATTTGCGTGTATTTATACTCGGATTAATGGCGACATTGCTGTTGCTGCATCCCACTGCCCAGGCCGGAATTCCTGAAGACGGCACTTTTTCTAACGCACTCACCGGAAAAGTAACGGATAAAGTTACGCATGCCATTATTCCCGGTGCTACTGTTTATCTGCCGGACCTGCATGTCGGCGCCGCTACCGATGCCCAGGGAAATTATACTATCAAAAATCTGCCGAAAGGAAAATATATTGTGGAAATACACTCCATCGGTTATGCCGCCTATACGGAGACAGTCAGTGTAAATGGTACTACCACCAAAGATTTTGAACTGACCGAAACACTGATCGAGAAAAATGAAGTAGTGATCACCGGTGCCAACCTGGCTACTTCCGTGAAAAAAACACCTACGCCCATCAGTATCATTCGCCGGGATGTCCTCGACCAGAGCATTTCTACCAACATTATTGATGCGATCGCCAAAGTGCCCGGTGTAAGCCAGCTTTCCACTGGCCCGGCTATCTCCAAACCTTTCATCCGTGGCCTTGGCTACAACCGTGTAGTGGTGGTCAGCGATGGTGTTCGCCAGGAAGGCCAGCAATGGGGTGATGAACACGGTATCGAAGTGGATGATTACAATGTCAGCAAAATAGAAATACTGAAAGGCCCTGCTTCACTGGTGTATGGCTCAGACGCATTGGCTGGCGTGGTAAACATCGTACCTCCCGCCCCGCTGCCGCAAGGCAAAATTAAAGGCAACGTAGAAGCCAACTACCAGACCAACAACGGCCTCATGGCCTACCATGCTGATATCGCCGGCAATAACAACGGTTTCAGCTGGGGGGCCTACATCACCCAGAAACAGGCACATGACTATAAGAACAAATACGACGGGTATGTATTCAATTCCCGTTTCAATAACACCAACTACGGCGCCAATATCGGTATCAACAAACAGTGGGGCTTCTCCCGCCTGAGCTTTACCTCCTTTAATCAGCATCTTGGCCTGGTAGAAGGAGAGCGCGACAGCGAAGGCCGTTTTATCAAACCAATTAATGATAACGGCACAAAAGAAGAAGTAGCTGTTACCGACAGCGATAATAAGTCCTACAGCATGACGGTGCCCAAACAACAGATCAACCACCAGAAACTGGTATGGGACAACAGCCTGTACCTGCATAATGGTGGCCGTCTTGGCTTAACACTGGGTTATCAGTGGAACAACCGTCGTGAGTTCGGAGATGTCCTGCATCCCGATGAACCAGAGCTCTGGCTGAAATTGCAGACATTCAACTATGCCGCCAAATATTATCTCCCTGAAATGAACGGTTGGCAGACGACTGTCGGTGTAAACGGGATGCAACAGAAAAATGAAATCTCCGGCGAGGAATTCCTCATCCCCGCCTATAACCTGTTCGATATCGGCGCTTTTGCGGTAACAAGCAAAACCTTCGACAAGCTCACCCTGAGCGGTGGCGTACGTTTTGACAGCCGTTCCATGCGTTCCAAATCACTCTTCCTCGATGCTGACGGCAAGCCCGCCGCATCCGGCGAAACAAAATTTGAAGCGTTCAACCGCAATTTCTCCAATGTGTCCGGTAGCGTGGGACTTAGCTATGAAGTCAGCGATCAGGTGGTGCTGAAGCTCAATGCTGCCCGCGGCTTCCGTGCTCCAAACATCTCTGAACTTGCTGCCAACGGCGTACATGAAGGCACTATCAAATATGAATATGGCAACCAGGACCTGAAGCCGGAAGTGAGCACGCAGATAGACGGAGGCGTAGAGTTCAATACCCAGCACGTTTCATTGGCTGCCAATGTGTTCTACAATCATATCAACAACTTCATCTTCTCCCGCAAACTGTTTAATGCAGCTGGTACAGATTCTATCCCGGTTGATGACAATGCCGAGGGATTTGCCGCCTTCAAGTATCAACAAGCTAATGCCAATCTCTATGGTGGCGAGCTGATGTTGGATATACACCCTCACCCTGTTGACTGGCTGCATTTTGAAAACACCCTCTCCTATGTAAGAGGTACTGACGTTAACGCTACCGACTCAACTAAAAACCTGCCTAATATCCCCGCCGCCAGATGGTTGTCTGAGTTGAAAGGCAAGTTTAAAAAGGTAGGTGGCCCGCTGCGCAATGCTTACGTAGGAATACAGATGGATATGAATTTTGCCCAGAATGATGTGTTCTCTGCTTATCAGACCGAGACAGCCACAGGAAGTTATACACTGCTGAATGCCGGTCTGGGTTCGGAGTTTGTGAATAAACATAACAAAACCCTGTTCTCGCTGCATTTTGCAGTAAACAACATCGGTGATGTAGCTTACCAGAATCACCTGAGCCGTTTGAAATACGCACCGGTGAACGAGGTAACAGGGCGCTCCGGTGTCTTTAACGTAGGACGTAATTTTAGTGTTAAACTGGCTATCCCTATTGATTTTAAATAGGTTTTGTCCGGATTATTCAGTCATACAAGGCTGGCCCTTTGGGCCGGCCTTTTTTATGCTGTATCACTGCTTCGCTGTGCTATCTTTCGTTTTCGTATAGGTGGCCCTGTTGCCTTTTATTTTAAAGCGGAACGCATCCTGCCGGATGTTAAACGTAATAACAGTATCCTTCCCGTTGATCGTCATATATGGCGTCGGCAGGGCCTTTTCAGCTGTATCTGCCGTCCGGATATAGTTGATCAGCCGTTTTTCGTCTTTTTTAATGCTGATGGTTTGCGACGCATCAGCTGTCTGATCAAATGATACGGTTATCCCCGATAAGGCAAAGGATGCACGGCCACTGTCAGGATGCCCCGACTGCAGCTTAAAAGCCACCGGCTTACCGGCTTTGGACGAAAAAAAGCCGCCACCGCCACGTTTACCAGGCTGCTCCGACTGGTTACAGGCTCCTAAGGATAATACTACTACAGAAAACGATAAAAGGATAATAGCTTTATTCACAATTCACGGTTAAGTTGAATATAAAGCTATTGAATTTTTTTGCTTTCCGGGGTATGTTTTAACAGATAGGTTTTGGTTGTGTCCTCAAGAATAGCACTTGAAATAATGTAGTAGTTGGTATCTTTTCGGAAGATTTTGAAAAGAGGTTGCTCCGGGCTCCAGTATTGCTCTATGCCACGAGCGTCGTAACAAAAGTACCCCAGAAGTGTATCATTATTGGTTTTGAGGGCACACTTGGCTTCGAAGGCGTACTGTATGCCGTCGCCAATAAAGAGACAGCTGTCGTCTTTGGTGTTGATTTCGTAGTCAGTACCGACATTTATCCCATTCATTATTTCGTTAGTAGAAGTACTTAACTTGTATTGACCTGACCAAGCAGAAATATCATTTGGGGATACAACTTGACTGTTGCAGCTCGATATTATTACTACCAAACTTACTGCTTTACTAAATGGATTTCGCATATTGATGATCTTCTTGAGGGTGAATGATATCAGTTTCGTTAAGTTCTTTTATAATTTGTAGGGGGTCAATACGGCCGTCAAATCCTTGCCCCACATTCTCTCTGACTCGTATTTCAAAGTGCAGGTGTTCCTGCTCTGCTCTGATGTTTGCGGCGTTTCCAGATTTGCCAGTAAAGCCGATGACGTCTCCCATTTTAACATTTTCTCCTGCATTGTAATTAGATGAGTTCTTTAAATGTGCATAGAAGAAGTAATAGTTGTTGTCATCATATTCGCCATTGATGATGACAACATTTCCGTAGGAGTTTGAGTAATAAGATGCTGTTATCAGTCCATCTACACACGCATATACAGGAGTACCTTCTGGAGCATAGAGGTCTAACCCTTGATGCTTGCCACTTTTGCGGCTGGGAATAATACCATATTTGCTCCTTTCCGGAGCCCAGCAGTTGTACCAGCCTCTTAGTTGCATACTTTTTAAAGGGTGATGCCATTTTTTTTGATCCTTAGATATCATAGATAGCATTCTACAATTGGCATCGCAAGTATTTTTATAATTCAAGCCTTCTGTATACTTTTTATGAATTGTTACATGGACTTCAGCCTTACTAACAATTCGATCTTTATCGAGATCGAGACCCTTATTTTTTTGATACCAGCTTCTCTTTGCTATTTTATCCTGTTCCTCACTAAATACTATATAATCTTCTCCTTTTCCTACTCCTTCTGGTTTAAGGATAGTCATATAAAAATCTTCTAACGTGTTTAGCCTGCCTTTGAACTCGCGTAAATAGTGATAGACATATTCCAGCTGTTCTTCTGCTGACATGTGTGCTAGTTTTTTCTTATTAATACCAAGCTTCCATCGGTTGTTCATATGGTTAATCGCTTTTTGCGTAAACTGCACCAATCCCACCGCATGCTCCGCCAACACCCCTTCCGTCAATTTCTCCACTGCCGGCGTAGTCCCCGGCTTATACCCATTCAGCAAATGCGGCAGAAAAGAACCACCTGTTTCAAACGCCATACAGGTCATCAGGTGATTCGGGTCTGCTTGTAACTTGCGTGCAATACTGATGACTTTCTTCCGAAACGCGCAACTTACTTTGCTGCCCCATACCAGTGACTGACATTCTGATGGACCTTGTGAAACGGATACCCGTTCTATGACAGCGGTGGAACGTGCTTTTATGGCGGGTGACAGCCGCAGCTGGTTACCAGGGTACACAAATAGCTGTCGCGAGTACACAGCATTATATCCGGGAAGTTGTATCAATGCATAAATCAGGCTGATGGCAGATAACGGCGCCAGTGGTACAGGAAGCATTACTGCACCTGTTTTATCGACGGTTACCTGTTGTTTGCTGATAATGACGTCATGCTCCAGTAATGGCAGCAGCTCCGTCGCCGGGTAGGTGTGCAGCGGTTTCAGCAACGGAGGCGAGCTTTTCCGGCGCAGGATTGTCACCTGTAATTGCTGTCCGGCAAGGTTGACAGCGTATATTTTCAGCGCTATCTGCTGATGATGGTCGGTGATAAAATATATGCGTTGGTCCTGTGGATCGGTAAAGTATACTTTTACAATACGCTGCCGGCGATGTAATAGTAATTGCGGGCGATTTTGTTGCTCGATGGGAATATTGTCTGTTGGTTTGATCTGAAAATAGAGCTGCAGTTGTTCGTTGTCCCATCCTGATGGAAGCTGTTGCCGGAAGCTGCTGATGGATAACGGGTGCGACACTGCGGGCGTTGTGGTGATGGTTATGAAGCAAGTGTACACCAGTCTGCTGTGAAAAGCCTGCCGGGCGTATATTTCCAGCAATACCTTTCTTTTTTCCAGGCCGGTATGTTCAAAGTACAGGCAAACATCCTGATCATGGCCGGCCTGACGGATAACATAACCATTCGGTGTCGTCCAGTGAGCGGTGGTAACAGTAGCATTCTTTACTTCAAAATGTAATGCTGCTTCCTGCTGTATATTATAAAGATAGGCGTACAGCGTATAATACCCGCAATGAACAAACAGGTGCCGGAATGTTTGTTCTCCCGCACAGTGCGTGCTTTCGGGGCCTTCCAGTTTCCAGTGAAGTTTAAGCTGTTCCCTTGCGGTTAAATCCGGCAGGCTGGTGGTGACATCGAATGTTACGACGGCGCCGCTGACAGGCTGCCGGTCTGCCTGGATACGTTGGATCCGGTTGTTACAGATGGTAACGGCCTGTTGCCAGGTCTGATCGCCTGTGGTGGCACGCACAGTGTAGAGTCCTGGTTGCTCAAACGTCAGTTGAAATTCCGGACCGGTGTTTTCTGATGCGCCACGAAAGCCTTTATCATCTCTCCAATCCCATCGGAATATATCAGCAGATGTTGCGTCTGCCACGGTGAAGCGGATAGGTTGTCCCGGCCTGGCGGTAGTCTGAGAACAGACGATGCCGGTGGGCGTGACCTGTACCCTCTGTGTCAGCATGACCTCAGAGTCTTCTCCGCTGAAAACACGCAGCGTGTAATCCCCGTTGTGCAGGAAATGATGACGGAAAATATGGTCGCCATGTAAGGAAACTGCTGCTATGCCTTTTTCATTTTCAAGTACCCAGTGCAACAGGGCAATATCTCCGGAGGAAGGCGGACGGTCAAAAGTCACCTCCCACGAGGCATTGCTTAGCTGACGTACTTTTGCCGGGCCTTTGATCCGCTGGATATGTGGCGCCTGCTGCGGAAAAGTCATCGACAGTTTGTCGGCCGGAGGCTGATTGTCGCCGCTGTACAAACCCGGAGGGTCATTGTCACCGGAGGGAAGTTGCCCATGGGTGAGGATCTTCAGCCGGCCTCCTTTGGTGAGACATTGCGCGGTGGCATTGTCTGGCAGCGGATAAGCGCCGTTGGCCAATACAATACGTTGTTGACTGGCCGGTATCTGCCATAACAGTTGGGGCGTACAGGGCGCTGGCTGTCCGCCGGCAAGGCAGCTGCTGAAATGCAGGGCGCGCTGATCATTTTCGTGTGTGGTGACTACCGGGCGATCTGTGCCACTGCTGCCGTGAACATAGTACCGGTCGTGTGACACCACCTTTACGGCCGCCGGTGCCACTGCCTTGTCGCAGCTGCAAAGTGCGCCTTCACATACCAGGTGCCTGGCTGAGTTATTGGATGGTATCATATCACGACAGTTTTATTTTTTCCACGCTGTTAATAGCAACGGTACCGGCGGCCATCAGTGTCAGGTCTTCCCGGATACTGTTGATCAATATGCTTTCTGCCTGCTCTTCCAGCTTACGCGAAGTGAGGGTAAAACTGTCATTTGCCTGTTGAATGATATGTGTTGCCAACACCGTTGTATGGCTGCCGGCATACAGGCTGATGTTTTCTCCCGCCCCCTGGGTGAGATTGCCGCCGGCGTGCATGTCCAGCTGATCGGTAGCTTCGATGCTGATATGATTGGCTTTCAGATGAAGCTGTCCCGGGGAAGCGATTGTAATGTTTCCCCGATGGGTGTCAAGCTGTATCACGTTGCCGTTGCGGTCATGGATCTGCAATTGTTCCGCGCCGCTGCTGTCGTCCAGCTCTATGGTATGGCCGCTTCGTGTTTTGATGATCTTCAGGTTATTTCCGGCGTCGCTGAATTTCGTACTGTCTTTACCGTTATATGCGGCGCCCATGGCAAAAGGCAGCTCGGGGTTACCGCCTTCAAAGTCCACCCATACTTCTTCGCCCTTTTCGGGAATAAAATGAAACCCTTTGCCTGCGCCGCCATGAGGGGCTATCAGCCGTATCCAGGGTGAGCTTCCATGCTGCTGCCAGCGGTACCGTATCCGGATGCGCCCCATCCCTTCCGGATCATGATTGTCCGTGACAATAGCGCTTTGTGCTTCGCAGCAGGGCGCAATACCGTTATGGCCGGATGGAATGCAACAATCTGTAGGGGTGCAGGTGAACTGATTGAAATAAGCACCGTCTCCCTGACAATGATGGTCAATACGGGTGACGGTAAACGTCCCTTCAAGGTCAGGTGAAGAGAGGGAAGCGGCTGCTTCAATAATATCACCAATGCGAATGCCGGGGTGCTCACTCTTTCCGGTGAGTTCTACGGACGCGGCCAGCTGTCGTTTTTCGTGTAGCTGTGCCTGTAAGGCAATGCCAGCCATATGTTGTGACATCGTTTTGTCGTAACCTTCTTCCTGGTAAAGCTGCCTGCTGGCGGCCCTTGCCCGTGTGGTGAGCAGCCCGGTGCCCGCTGCAGGCATCGGCGACGGCCCGCTGCTGAAGGCAGCTCCGGTCTCATAGTCATAGCCGGTAAAGCGCCGGTTGCCGGAAGTCAGCTGCAGCCGTATATCGAAATGTACCAGCTCCCGCGGATGCGACAGGATGATTTTGGCAGGGGCGTAGGCGCCAAAGATCATCTGCTGGCCATTGTAGAAGTACCATTCCCCGAAGCGCGCCGCCAGCCGCTGCAGAAAAGCATAATTACTCTCCCGGTACTGCACGAGGTAGGGATGATGGGCTGTATTGCCCGGAGCTATCCGCACATCTGCATGGGCTGACACTGCTTTCAGGCAATGCCGCGCAATATGGGACAGCGTCTGGGTCTCATATACCCGTAACTGTGGTTCCCCGTCCAGCACAATACCCGGGTCGGTTCCTTTCAGCACGCAAAAGCCCGCCGTGGCGTCGCCTTTTTTGCCGGTATGAATGGCGGTGACCAGCCCCTTGAAATGCAGAGTGCCCGTCTGCGGCGCTGCGGCGGCGGATATCTCCACCCATACGTCTTTCCCCAGCAGGTCCTGTCCCTTGCCGGAAGCGTCCGGCCATAAACTGGCCAGCCATCCCTGGTCAATATGTATTTCAAATGTATGATGTCCGTCGATCCGTTGCCGGATCAGCAACTCCCGGAAATGGGGGAACGTTTTTCCATCTATGGTTATTCGGGTCAATGTGTTTAAAGGCATGACAATTAATTTTTTCGGGTTAACAGTGACGTATATACGAATCAGGAATGCGGCCAGGGGTTCTGATAAACACTCTGGTTCAATGCCAGCTCCCGGGCGGACAGCTTTAACCGCACCTGCATCGGGATGTCGCCACTGGCGTTGAAATGCTCGCCATACCGGACACAATAGGCATCGGTGAAGCGTAACTCTTTCATCCGCGACATCACATCACGCCGCCAGAAAGTAACAGTACCGCTTTTAACGCCGGTATTGGAAATCATCCAGTCGAAAAGCCGGCTGCTGCCGTCTGACTCGATAACAATACGGATAACGCCCCCTCGGGGCCGGTGGGAAGGTTTGCCGGTTTCGTCCGTTGCCTGTGAAAAGGTAAAATGACATTCCAGCACATTCATGGTCGATCCTTCCAACAACAGGGTCGCTTTAAAAGACATATAATTGCTGATTTATTGGTGAATAAACAACAAGTATATAAGATGAAGACTGGTAACGGGCTTGATAGGATTTTCCGAAGGAAATTGGGGCAGCTGCTTCAACAGTTTTGATCGTCACAAAATCAGATCATCGCCGTTATTACTGAAGTTACAAATATTCTGTTTACAGATCATTTTCAGCGACGTTTTTTTTCTGTTCATCGCAGAAGATTTACCATTTATATAAAATTATGGTTTTTATGTTGACGGATTTTGTAGTTTCGCCCTGCTTTGTAAGATTGTGTGATTGGTTGTCCCGCCTTGGAGGCTAAGCAGTTTTCCCTCTGGTTATTTTATTATTGGTTTTTGCTGGTAAAGATTTTCTGACCACCATTGGTTCAGATTTTGGTTGAAAAAGAAAGGGGCTGTTTTCACAGCCCCATATTTTTTTCAATGAATTCATGAATTTTTTTAATGATGATGTTGTTGCTGGTCCGGCGCTTTTAACCCCGCTGTACTATCGTCATAATACACAAAAAAATACAGGTAGATAACACGGGAAATACGCATCAGCCAGGGCTGTATCAATACCAGCAACACACCGTTTACGCCCAGCCAGATAAAAATACTGTTGTCTCTCCAGGTAATACCGAAAAAGAGAGCGTACCAAATCAGGTTAAACACGCTGAACGCCACGGAAAGCGCATAACTCACATAACCTGTCCCAAACCAGAACCCCGTCTCCAACTCGTACTTCTGCCCGCATACGGGACAGTTGTCATACATGTTGAAAATTTTTGAGAACTTAAAATGAAAAGGGTTTTTGTCCTTAAACATATCTCCTCTCCGGCATTTGGGACATTTCATCGTTAACAGGCTGACGAAATAGTTCGGGCGTTTGTGTTCCATACTTTTTTTACACTGATTCGGTGCAAAAATAAGTTTTTTAATTCACTAGACGGTCTCCAGCTTGCGCTCGCCTATCTGCTGGCGCCACATGGCGTAGTATAAACCCTTCTCTTCCAGCAGTTCATCATGCCTGCCCGTTTCTACAATATGCCCTTTTTCCAGTACATAAATCCGGTCCGCATGCATAATGGTGCTCAAACGGTGAGCGATCATTACGGTGATATGCTGTTTGCTGGCGGTCACCTGGCGTACCGTTTTGGTGATCTCTTCTTCTGTGATGGAATCCAGTGCGGACGTGGCTTCGTCAAATACCAGTAAACGTGGCTTACGTAATAATGCCCGGGCAATAGACAAACGTTGTTTTTCTCCTCCGGAGATTTTAATGCCGCCTTCGCCGATTACGGTCTCCAGACCTTTGTCGGCCCTCGCCAGCAACGAATAACAGGCCGCCTTGTTCAGGGCGTCCATGATCTCTGCGTCTGTCGCGCCGGGGTTGACGAACAACAGGTTCTCCCGGATAGTGCCGGCAAACAACTGCGTGTCCTGCGTTACAAAACCCACCTGGTGCCGCAGGTCGTCCATGTCTGCTTCATTGGCGTCTACGCCATTGTAAAGGATATGGCCCTCATTAGGTTTGTACAGTCCTACCAGCAGCTTTACCAGCGTGGTTTTGCCGGAACCGGACGGCCCTACGAAGGCAATGGTTTCACCCACCCGGGCGGAAAAATTCACCTTGTCAAGCGCCTTGGTGGCGGCTGTCAGATGTTTGAAGCTGACCTGCCGGAAAGTGAGATCGTCAATATGATTGATCTTCACCGGATGCGCCGGCGTTTCTTCTACCGGCGTATTCAGGATGCCCTGGAAATTCAGCAGCGATACCTGCGCTTCCCTGTAGTTAAGGATAATATTGCCCAACTCCTGCAATGGCCCGAAGATGAAGAAGGAATACAACTGAAGCGTCATCAGTTGCCCGATGGACACATAATCCCGGTAGATGTAAAACAACAGCAAAAACAGGATGCTTTGCCGCATCAGGTTCACAAACGTGCCCTGCACAAAGCTGATACTGCGGATGCTCCGTACTTTCTTCAGCTCCAGCATCAGTATCTTGATGGTAGTGCTGTTCAGCCGGCGGATCTCCTGGTGGGTAAGCCCCAGGCTCTTCACCAGCTCTATGTTGCGCAGCGATTCAGTAGTGGAACCGGCCAACGCAGTGGTCTCCTTTACGATCGTCTTCTGGATCACCTTGATCTTACGGCTTAGCACACTCATCAGCACGGCCAGCAGCACACAGCCAATAAGATATACAAACGGCAGGGTCCAGTGTACCATGGCGGCGTAAATCATCACAAACACCACTCCGATCAACGATACAAATAATACGTTCACAAATGCGGTGATGAACTTCTCACAGTCTGTCCGTACTTTTTGCAGGATGGCCAGCGTTTCACCGCTACGCTGGTCTTCAAACTGCTGATAAGGCAGCCGCAGGGAGTGTCTCAGTCCATCGGTATACACCTGGGCACCAAACTTCTGAACAATCACGTTCACAAAATAATCCTGGAAAGCCTTCGCGATACGCGATACCATGGCTACACCAATAGCAGCGCCAATCAATAACAATACGCCGGACAAATACTGCCCCTCCGGCCGTAAAATATCACCTCCCTTCAGGGTGGTATGCGGATGGGAGGCAAACCGGTCAATGATCCACCCGAAAATCATCGGGTCCAACAGGGAGAAAAGCTGGTTAATGCTCGCCAGCGCCATAGCCAATACTACCAGCCATTTATATTTCTTCAGATAATGCAGCAATAGTTTCATAATATGTTCTTTACAGGTGCACAAAGTTACTGCATGTTGCAACATATTATGGGTAATCAAAAGGTCATTTTTTGCGCAAAAATCAGTAACTTAATAGTAGTAGCTCTTTGTTTGGCAACGGTGATAATCGATTACCTGATTAAATCTCCACATATGAAAACGTATGATGAAAAACACGTCAAAAACATCGTACTGTTGGGCGCCCCCAAAAGCGGCAAAACCACCCTCTCCGAAACAATGCTGTTTGAAGCCGGTATCATCAGCAAACGCGGGACAGTAGAAGAAAACAATACCATCTCGGATTACCATGAAATAGAACACGAACGCGGTAACTCTGTCTATGCCACCACACTGCACTCAGAATGGAAAGACTACAAAATCAACATCATAGACACCCCTGGCCTGGAAGACTTTATTGGCGAAGTGATCGCCTCCATCCGTGTATGCGATACTGCTGTATTGCTGCTCAATGCGCAGTACGGCGTGGAAGTAGGTACTGAACTGATATGGGACTATGTCGATAAATTCCGCAAGCCCACCATCCTGGCGGTCAACCAGCTGGACACTGAACAGGCCAATTTCAACAAAACCGTGGAAGATGCCACCCGTGTCCTCGGCAACGCTGTGACGATCATGCAGTACCCCGTCAACCAGGGCCCCGGTTTCAATGCCATCATCGATCTGCTTAAAATGACCCTCTACCGCTTCCCGGAAACAGGCGGGAAACCGGAAAAACTTCCCATCCCCGACAACGAAAAGGAAAGAGCGGAAGCTCTCCACAACGCACTGGTGGAAAAAGCGGCGGAAAATGATGACTCCCTCATGGAACAATACTTTGAAAAAGGCAGCCTCGATGAAGATGAGCTCCGCCAGGGCATTAAAATAGGCATGCTCAAACACCAGATCTTCCCCGTTTTCTGCCTGTCGGCGAAAAATGATATGGGCAGCGGCCGCCTCATGGGCTTTATCGATAATGTGGCCCCTTCGGCGGTGGAAATGCCCGCAGAAATGACGAGCGACGGCAGGGAAGTGCCCTGCGACCCCGCCGGCCCCCCCTGCCTCTTTATCTTCAAAACGCTGCAGGAGCCTCACGTCGGACGATTATCTTTCTTTAAAGTGATGTCCGGCGAAATAAAACCCGGAATGGAACTGTTCAACGAGGAAGCCAATACGTCCGAACGCTTCAGCCAGATATTCGTTACCGATGGCAAAAACCGCAATAACACAGAATCCCTCAAAGCCGGCGATATAGGCTGTACCATCAAACTGAAAAATACCTTCACCAACCAAAGCCTCTCCGATAAAAACAAACCCATTCAGATAGACCCTATACAGTTTCCCACCCCTAAAGTCCGTGTAGCCATCGAAGCCCAGAATAAAGCTGATGATGAGAAACTCAGCGAAGTGCTGGCCGAACTGCACATGGAAGACCCTACGCTGCTGGTGGAATTCAACCGGGAACTGAAACAGGTGATCCTCCACGGCCAGGGCGACCTCCACCTGCTGGTCACCAAATGGCGCCTGGAGAATATCTACAAAATGCAGGTCGCCTACCTGCCGGCTAAAATACCTTACCGCGAAACTATCCGTAAACCGGCCCTGGCCTCTTACCGCCATAAGAAACAATCCGGTGGCGCCGGACAGTTTGGCGAGGTATACCTGAAAATTGAGCCCTGGTACGAAGGTATGCCGCCCCTCAAAGAATACCCGGTAAGGGAAACGGAAGAAGTGCCGCTGCAATGGGGTGGCAAACTCGTCTTCAACAACTGCATCGTAGGCGGCGCCATTGACAGCCGCTTCCTGCCCTCCATCCTCAAAGGCGTGATGGAAAAAATGCAGGAAGGGCCGCTCACCGGTTCCTATGTGCGCGACATACGGGTAAGCGTATACGATGGAAAAATGCATCCGGTAGACAGTAACGATATCTCCTTTAAAATAGCCGGTATGATGGCTTTCCGCGATGCCTTCCACCAGGCTGCGCCACAACTGCTGGAACCGGTGTTTGATGTGGAAGCCACCGCCCCAGATACCATGATGGGCGATATTATGAGCGAACTGCAAAGCCGCCGAAGCGTTATAACGGGTATGGATACACTGAATGGTTACCAGGTGATCAAGGCCCGTACACCGCAGGCGGAACTGGATAAACTCTTTGCTGCGCTGCGCAACGTTACACAGGGCAAAGCCAAGGTCCACTCTGAATTTGCAGAATACGCGCCCGTTCCGCCGGAAATACAGAAGAAACTAAGCGATGAATACCAGAAGGAGGAAGTGGTGTGAATTCGTAATTCGTAATTCGTAATTCGTAATTCGTAATTCGTAATTCGTAATTATAATGGTTACATCCATCCTTCCCTGTCAAGGCTTCTGTACTGAATAGCTTCCGCCATATGCGCCACCGCTATGCTGTGTCCACCCGCCAGGTCCGCAATGGTACGGCTTACTTTCAATATCCGGTCATACGCCCGGGCAGACAACTTTAATTGCTGAATAGCATTTTTCAGCAGCTGGTTGCAGTCTTCCTCAACAATGCAATATTTTGTCAGTTGCCGGCTGTTCAATTGCGCATTGCAATAAATACCTGGTAACGTGGCGTAACGCGCCGCCTGTACTTCCCGCGCGGCCATCACACGGCCACGGATACACGTGCTTTTCTCTTCTTCTCTGTTGCCGGTCAGATCACTGAAAGATACGGGCGTCACTTCTACATGAAGATCTATCCTGTCCAGCAGCGGACCAGATACCCTGTTGAGATATTTCTGCACCATACCGGGAGAACAGGTACATGCTTTTTCCGGGTGATTGAAATAACCGCAGGGACAAGGGTTCATAGATGCCAGCAACATAAACCCTGCGGGAAAATCAATGGCCGACCGTGCCCGCGAAATCGTTACCCGCCGCTCCTCCAGTGGCTGCCGCATCACTTCCAGCACCTGCCTTTTGAATTCCGGCAGTTCATCAAGAAATAATACGCCATGATGCGCCAGTGATATCTCTCCGGGCTGGGGCTGGCTGCCACCGCCTACCAGCGCGGTATCGCTGATGGTATGATGCGGTGAACGAAAAGGCCGTTTCAATACCAGCGATGCATGTTGTGGCAGTTTACCGGCCACGGAGTGGATCTTGGTGGTCTCCAGCGCTTCCTGCAGTGTAAGCGGCGGCAGGATGGTGGGCAGCCGCTGCGCCAGCATCGTTTTGCCGGCGCCGGGCGGTCCTATCAGGATGGCGTTATGCCCGCCGGCAGCGGCTATCTCCAAAGCCCGCTTGATGTTATGCTGCCCTTTTACATCGCTGAAGTCAAGGTCAAAGGATACCTGCGCCCGCTCTGGTGGCGCCGATGGCAATGGCTTAAGGCTTTCCGGCTGATGGAAAAACTGCATCACTTCAGACAAATGCGATACGCCATATACTTCCAGCTGCGCTACCATGGCGGCCTCCCGTGCGTTAACTGCCGGTAGCACAAACCCCTTGAACCCTTCCTGCTGCGCCTGTATGGCCATGGACAAGGCGCCGCGGATAGGCAGCACGCTGCCGTCCAGCGATAATTCGCCCATCAGCAGGTACCGGTCAAAGGCATCGGCGGGTATCTTGCCGGAAGCGCCTAATATCCCGATGGCAATAGGCAGGTCATACGCAGCACCGGCCTTGCGGATGGCTGCCGGCGCCATATTAACGACCGTTCTGGTGCGCGGCATCCGGAAACCAAGATGGCTGATGGCCGACTCGATCCGGCGCTCACTTTCCTTGACAGCGCTGTCTGGCAGCCCGACCATGTAAAAACGGTTCCCCTGCGGAGATACATTCACTTCTATGGTGATGGTAATGGCATCTACGCCGTAAATGGCGCTGCCAAAGGTTTTAACAATCATATGGCGTTGGGTTAACAGTTACTAATATAACAAAAAGACTTCTACCGGCCTATTCCTGTTGTTTACCGGTATTTCCTGCCGGTTTAACCTTACGGTCGTTGTCCGGCACTCCCCGAGCGGATACTTTTACAGCATGAAAACAAAGACAGTATTGATATCCGGGGCCAGCGTGGCCGGTCCGGCACTGGCCTTCTGGCTGCATAAATATGGTTTTGAAGTGACCATCGTGGAACAGGCGCCCACTATCCGGCCCGGTGGTTATGCGGTGGACTTCCGCGGGGCCGTATTGCCTGTTATTGAACAAATGGGACTGATGGATGAAATCCGCAGCTACGAAACAAGATCAGGGAAAATACGGATGGTCGACGAAAACAACCGCACCGTCGCCCGCTTCCCCGATGGCTTTACCAGCGGGGAACTTGAAATCATGCGCGGCGATCTGGTGAAAGTATTGTACGAAGCTACCCGTGATCAGGTCAGTTATATTTTTAATGATTCCGTCACCGCCTTATCGCAGGATGAAACCGGCGTGAACGTCACTTTCCGCAACAGCCGGCCTGCCCGCTACGATCTTGTTATCGGCGCCGACGGCGTACATTCCAAAGTGCGCTCCATAGCATTCGGCGAAGAGCATAAATATCTCTCGCACCTGGGGCTGTACATCGCCGTCTTTACTACGCCTAACTTCATGGATCTTGGTATGGACGGCCTGTATTACGGGTCACTCGGAAAACGTGTAGGCGTGTTCGGTGCCTGTGAAGGCAAAGAAGCCCGGGCTTCTTTTTACTTTTCATCAGGTCCTCTGCATTACGACTACCGCGATGTGGAACAGCAAAAATCGATCATCCGTAAAAAATTTGTGGGTGAATCATGGAAAGTGCCGCAATTGTTGGAAATGATGGATACCGCGCCCGATTTTTATTTTGATGCTATTAGTCAAATTAAGATGGACAGTTGGTCCAATGGCCGTGTGGCGCTCGTCGGTGATGCAGCGCATTGTGCGTCGCCAATGGCCGGAATGGGCACCAGTATGGCTTTTATCGGTGCTTATATTCTCGCAGGGGAATTGCATGAAGCTAATGGCGACTATCAAAAAGCCTTCCGCCATTACGAAGCAACGATGCGGCCGTTTGTAAAACGTTGTCAGGACATGGCCAAAGGCTCCGACTGGTTTGTGCCCGACACCCGTTTTAAACAGTGGATGAGCAACCAGTTCTGGAAAATACTGCCTTATACGCCCTGGAAAAATATGATGATAGAAATGCCGCTGAAGATCGCCCGTTCAATCACGCCCAAAGTATATGCGTAGCCCAGGGCTTCAGCCTCGTTAAACGTAGCCCAGGGCTTCAGCCTCGTTAAACGTAGCCCAGGGCTTCAGCCTCGTTAAACGTAGCTCAGGGCTTCAGCCTCGTTAAACGTAGCCCGGGGCTTCAGCCTCGTTAAACGTAGCCCGGGGCTTCAGCCTCGTTAAACGTAGCCCAGGGCTTCAGCCCTGGGTTTTCTATGCGTTGCCGTTAATGTATCTGGTCCAGCAGGTCCAATACTTTCTCTCTTTTAAGGATCAGGTAACCGATTTTCTCTTTGGCGATACCATCTTTCAACAGATAGGTAAAATGAAGGTCATCCTGGATAACGTCAGATTCAAAATATTTAAACAGAATTTTGTTCTCGTGACGAAGGTCTTCTGCTACTTCATACAAGTGGGTGGAGAGAATGAAAAGGCAGTTGGAACTGCGCAGCAGTCCCCGGATAACCGCGAGTGAACAGTTTTTGGCGTCTTCCACGTTAGTGCCTTTGAACATTTCATCGATCAGTACCAGCCAGTTTTTACCATCGTTGACCTGCATGATGGTGTTTTTAATACGCAGTACTTCACTGTAGAAATAACTTTCTCCCTTGAAGATATTGTCCTGTACCTGGATATTGCTGACAATGCCATGGAAGAAGCTCAGTTCCATATGTTTGGCAGGCACGCCCATGCCTATGTGTGCCATGAATACGGCGATGCCTACGGCTCTGATGAAAGTGGTTTTACCGGCCATGTTGGCGCCGGTGAGGAACATAAAATGGTTCTTTTCATCCAGCGTTACATCGTAGGCAACAGGTGCCTGCAGGATGATATGATATAATTGTTGCGCTTTAATGGCCGGCCGCGGACTGTCAGTAACAACAGGGAACTGCAGCTGGTAGTGTTTCATCGCTTTGGCCATAGCGTAGTAGGCGTCGAGTTGATGATAAAGGGTCACCAGTTCTTCCACTACTTTTCTGTGCCTTCTCCGGATATAGTTGTCATACCGGAGAATTTCCACATAGTTCATTTTACCGGCTGCATCAACTTCCAGTATATCGCTGAAATCTTTTTTGTGTAACAGCTGCTGTGCCCGGTCCAGTAATACCTTCAGTACTTTGGGGGCATGGTCGGAATTGAATACGTCCACGAAGGTCCGGAAACCACGAAGCAGGTTCACCAGCTGTTCAAAGGAAAATTTGATGAAGCCGAAGTCCGGCGCATACAGTGTTTTATTGATGATAGCCTGAAGTCTTAAGGGGAGGCCTTCTGTATTGGAAATGGGTTCTATCTGGGCTTCCATGTAGTTTTCCACCACTACAATGGTGCCGTTGGATATGATGGAAGGCCAGCTGCTTTCCAGTTCGAGTATATATTGCAGGGCTTTCTGCCGTTGCTGGATGGCTGGAATATCCTGTAAGGGTGAGCTGAAAAGCTGGCGCAGATAGTCTCTCCCGCCTGCAGTGGTGGTGAAGTCCAACCGGTGGAACAAAGAAAATTCTTCGTCGCGGTTGAAGATAGATAGGTCGTAATAGGATGTTTTGTCCAGCTGCATGCAATATTATTTTGGTTAATATACAGGGAGATGCAATCATCAGGATTTTCCACACACCAATTTATATATTTTGATATGCAGGCATTTAGATATTTATTCTAAGATAGCAAGGCCACAAAAGATAAGCCAGGCATACTCAGAATAAATATCTAAATATCAAAATAACTAAATTTCAAAATTCAGGCGGTGCCCTTTGGTGGATTCATTGAACTGACCGTTTGCATAGGCGAGGTGACCGCTCACAAACGTATGCGTGATGGCAGCCGGGAAGGTATGGCCTTCAAACGGGCTCCAGCCGCATTTATAGTAGATATTTTCCTTGGCTACAGGTGTTTTGTCGTGCATGTCTACGATGACACAGTCGGCATAGTATCCTTCTTTCAGGAAGCCTCTTTCTTTGATACGGAAGCAGATAGCGGGAGCATGGCTCATTTTCTCTGCTACTTTTTCAATGCTGAGCGCGCCTTTTTTCACGTATTCCAGCATCAGCAGCAGGCTGTGTTGTACCAGTGGTACGCCTGACGGTGCTTGCAGGTAAGACTGTTGTTTTTCGGCCCAGGTATGCGGAGCGTGGTCGGTGGCGATGATGTCCAGCCGGTCATCGAGGAGGCCCTGCCACAGCGCGGCTTTATTTTCCGGTGCTTTGATGGCGGGATTACATTTGATCAGATTGCTGTACAGTTTATAGTCATCGGAAGTGAAGTGCAGGTGATGTACGCACACTTCGGCCGTGATACGTTTCTGTGCCAGCGGCATCATGTTGGTGAACAGTTGCAGTTCCTTGGCGGTGGAGATATGCAGGATATGCAGGCGTGCGTCGTGCTTTTTGGCAAACTGCACGGCTGTCCAGGATGATTCAAAGCAGGCTTCCACGCTGCGGATCAGCGGGTGGTCAGCAGCGGTAAGATGATCGCCTTTTTCCTGTTTGAACGTTTCCATATTGGCGCGGATGATTTTTTCATCTTCGCAGTGGGTGGCGATCAGCAGTTCTGTTTCGGAGAATATTTTTTCCAGTGTCAGGAAATTATCTACCAGCATATTACCGGTGGATGATCCCATGAATATTTTCACGCCGCATACACGGTCTTTTTTGGCGTTGGTCTTCAGTACTTCTTCTGTGTTATCGTTGGATACGCCCATGAAGAAGGAGTAGTTGGCCAGGGAATGTTGCCGGGCAATATCATATTTGTCTTCCAGCAGTTCCTGTGTAAGGGCGGCTGGTTTTGTATTGGGCATTTCCATGAAGCTGGTGGTGCCACCGGCGACGGCCGCACGGGCTTCGGTATAGATGGTGGCTTTTTCGGTGAGCCCTGGTTCACGGAAGTGCACCTGGTCGTCGATCACGCCGGGCAGGAGGTATTTGCCTTCACCGTTGATTTCTTCGTAATGGCCGTTCACAGTGAGGTTGGGGCCCATTTTGGCGATGCGGCTGCCCTTGATCCATACGTCCTGTACGGTGGTCGTTCCTTCATTGACCACAGCGATATTCCTGATGAGATATTGTTGCATGGTTACAAAGATAGTTCACACCGGGCTTATGCAAAGGAAAAATGCTTATCCTTCCAGGTGGATGGAAAATACGATCATCCGGGACTGCAATTTCTCGATCACATTGGCGTAACGGAGGTTCGGGTCTTTGACCAGCACATTGCCGAAACCGTTGCTGATCTTGAATTCAGGAGAGAAAATGAAGCTTTCAAAATAAAATTCAAAGCCGGCGCCTACTTCATAACCATAATCGCTTTTCTGGATTTTGATCAGGTTTTCTGCACGGCGGGCGCGTGCGTTGGAGGCCAGGTCATAATCGTATTTCAGGCCCCCTATGACATATACCCGCATGTTGCCGATACGGTCCGATTTGAATTTCAGCTGTAAGGGAAAGCTCAGCAGGATGGATTCTATCTTTTTATCGGTGCTTTCAGGCTTGGGATAGGTATCACGGTAATACAGGTTTTTGGACGCAAAAAGCAGCTGGGGATTGAAGCGAAGGTCAAAATGCTCCGTCAGGCGGGCATTGGCCAACAATCCCAGGTTGAACCCCATTGTTTTCAATGGTTCTGCGATCATGGTCGAATCATCGGCCAGGAACGCGGTAGAGTGCTTCAGTTTGAAAAACGACTGGTTGGCGGCCAGCGTGATGCCAAAATAATAGGGTTTTGCATCATGGTCTATCATATTCAGGTTGGTTTGCGCTGCTGCCGGCAACACAAACAGGATCAACAGGGATATCAGCGCGTAGCGCAGTAGATAGAACATATGCCGAAAGTGAGCGTTTTGCATGTAACGGCCGGGAATCCTGTGTTAAGTAATATGGTTCGCATTTCTTCGCCCTGCGGGAACGCTTTCACGGATTCTGGCAGATAACTGTAGGCCGCTTTGCTTTTGGCCACAAATTTCCCGATCAAAGGTACGATAAGACGAAAATACGAATTATATAATTGTTTAATGGGAAAAACTGTCGGGTTCGAGAATTCAAGAATCACCAGTTTTCCGCCTGGTTTCAGCACCCGGCGCATTTCTGCCAACCCTTTTTCGAGGTTTTCAAAATTGCGGACGCCAAAGGCCACTGTTATGGCATCAAACGTCTCATCCGCAAAACTTATTGTCTCACTATCGCCCAACTGCAGGGTGATTTTATGCTCCAGGCCCAGTTTTTTGATCTTTTCCCGTCCATGGGACAGCATGCCTTCGGAGATATCGATGCCGGTAATGCTGTCAGGGTGCAGCTTTTTTTCCGCCATCACGGCAAAATCCCCGGTACCGGTGGCCACGTCCAGCATTTTTTTGGGCTGCAGGCTTTTCAGGTATTTCAGGGCTTTCCGACGCCAGATCACATCAATTCCCAGCGACATAAAATGGTTGAGGAAATCATACCGGTAAGCTATATCATTAAACATGGACGCTATCTGCTCCTTCTTGCTTAATTTTGACCCTTCAAAGGGTACGATCTTCTGAACATTTGTATTCGCTGACATGGCCGCAAAGTTAAGTCATCTGAAGGAATGCAAACAGGAAGATGCGGGATTTTTAATGGAACAACGTAATATCATGATTATTAAATCTGCAGAATATCTGATCAGCAGCCCCGACTGGGAGAAATGCCCCACGCCTAATATGCCGGAATATGCTTTCATAGGCCGGTCCAATGTGGGCAAGTCTTCCCTGATCAATGTGCTGGCCAATAATGAAAGGCTGGCCAAAACTTCCGGTACGCCCGGGAAAACGGTGATGATCAACCATTTTCTGGTCAATAAGGAATGGTACCTGGTGGACCTCCCCGGGTACGGTTTCGCTAAAAGAAGCATGTCCCAGCGCAAACAATGGGAAAAAATGATCGAAGACTACCTGCGCAAAAGGACCAACCTGGTCACCATCTTTGTGCTGATCGACAGCCGCCACAGCCCGCAGAAAATCGATATCGATTTTGTAAACCAGCTGGGCGAATGGAACGTGCCTTTCAGCCTCGTGTTTACCAAGGCCGATAAAAGCACGCAGGCGGAAGTAAGCCGCAACGTGAAGTCGTTCCTGAACAAAATGCGGGAAACCTGGGAATTCCTGCCGCCTCATTTCGTCACTTCCACGGTCAAAAAATCCGGCCGCGACGCTATTCTGGGCTATATCGAAGAATTAAACGCACAGTTCAGGGCTATCGCCTGAGTTGTGATACAACAAAACATTCCGGGCCTGACGTTTATTCAATAACGTTAGGCTTTTTTATTGGGCGGATGGATGTAAACAGGCGGTTAAAACGGCTGGATTAGGGGGAGAAAATCACCCGACGTGCAGTACACGTCAAAATTTGAGGAAGGTACAAACTACTGACAGGGTTGGGGCCTTGCTTAATTTACGATCTTATTGGCGCAGCTGCTGCTGGCGAAGGCCTCCGGCTTGGCTTTAAAGGCGAAGCCCATACCAAGGATATAACCCATGGCTTCCCGCAGTGCCAGATTGCTTTTGAACTGGGGATTAGTATTGATGTCCGCATGTACTTCCATGTCTACGTCATACTCGGTAAACAGGTCGCACAGCTCATACGCGATCTCAATACTTTTGGCCACTTCCACCAGCATGCGCTCTTTGATGGAATAGCAGTCCTTGGTTTTTTCATTGTGGATAAACATAAATCCGCCATGACCTTCCCGCAGGAATACGATCACCGTAGCAAATTCAGTATCCAGTCCTTTTACCTGGGAATCGGTGCCTATGCATACTTTCAGGCGATAGCCCCGGGCAGCTTCCCGGATAATGGCCTGCCGCACTTCTTCCTTGATCGGAAGGTGGATAACCTCTCCATTAAATCTTCTCCATTGCATAAAATATATATTAAAGGGTGAAAATGCAATTGTGTCAGATGGGATATTGCCAGCCAAATGAAGTTAATGCCAAGCTATTTGGGTCAACAAGATGGAATCAGTCCATTGGGGGTTAAACGGCTATATAGATCGAATATACGAAAAGCTGCCAGTTATTTGCCAACAGCCTTTCATAAAAGTTTTTTCGGGGAGATGTACGCTAACGGATTAATACTGTCCGGTGCTCAGCAATACCAGTGTGCAGGCTTCCTGCGGTACGATGTTGTTTTGCCGCGCCAACTCCTCCAGCTCATCATTTTCGGTACCGGGATTAAAAATAATGCGCCGGGGCCGTAGCTGCAGTATATAGTCGTAATACTCCTTTTGTAATATCGGGTTCATATATAAAGTCACGGTGTCTACCTGTTCCAGCGGAGGATGGTCTGTAATGACTGGCACTTCTCCGATGGTGGCGGCCCTTTTTCCAATAGCTACGACCGGATGCCCGTGGGCGGTCAACCGGTTAACCGCCAGGTAGCTGTATCGTTCCGGATTAGGCGATGCGCCCAATACCACGGTAAGTTTTTTATCGTTGGTGGTTTCCATATGCCTAAGGTACGAATTTCAAAACAAGTGGTAAGCGCTTCGGGGCATATGGGCCAGGATGTGGGAGAAGGCGGTATTGATGTCGGGATATTGAAAAACAAAACCTTCCTGCAGGGCCCGGGTGGGCAATACCCACCTGCTTTTCAGCAACAGTTCCGTTTCTGTGCCGATAAGGGCGGCGCCGATGCGCAACAGGGGCGCGGGCGCTGGCAGGCCAAACAAATGACCGGCTGTTTTACGCAGCTGCTGCATGAAAGTGCGGTTGGGTATTGGGTTGGGAGAGGTGCAGTTGTATACGCCGCTGGCCGTGTCATTTTCATACAGCCAGTCGATCATGCGGCATACGTCGGTGATATGTACCCAGGTGAACATCTGCCGGCCGCTGCCCTGATACCCGCCCAGCCCGAATTTCACGAGGTTCAGATAAGGATGCATGACGCTGCCTGGTTGCCATCCCAAGGTGACGCCTATACGAAGAATAGCCTTACGTGTATGCGGCAGCGTTATCCCGTTAGAGGTGGCTTCCCAGCGCTTGCATACCTGTACGGAGAAGTCATTGGCTATTTCGCCGTTGAATTCGTTCATCGGACGGTCTTCTGCATGCCGGTAGATGGTGGCGCTGCCGGCGTTGACCCACAGGCGGGGCGGCTTTTTCAGCGTTTGCGTTACGGCGCCGAGGATACTGGTGGCATCTGTACGGCTGTTGAAGATAGCCTGACGGGTAACGGCAGTTCACACTTTTGCCGGTCAGGTTGATCAACAGGTCGGCGCCTTCCAGAGCGGCAGCCCAGTCCCCGCGGGTGCGGCCGTCCCACACTATGTATTGCACCCGGCCCCTGGCCGCTTGCGGACGGCGGGTCAGTATCACGATGTCATTGTCGGTACCAAAATAGTCGCTGAGGCCATGCCCAATAAATCCACTGCCACCGGCTATGATGATGCGCTTGTTTTTCATGTTTTTTATTTTCTATAATTCAGAACTTTCAGTAAACATTGAAATATAGCAGCAAAAAAATAAGCTTATTTAATAAGCTTAAGCAGGCTGCTGTAAAACCAGCTCTCTTCCGATTTAATGAAGGCGCTGATAGTCCTGTCGGTTTGCTGGGCAAACTTGTTGATATTGGAAATGGAGTCTTTGAAAGCCTTTAACTCCCTGTCTTTGGGATCGCCTTCGGCCTGTTGCAGCTGCAACAGCACTTTCATGATAGGGTCCAGTTCTCGTTTTTTCCGCTCCCGGGCAATGTAAGTCGCCACTTTCCAGATATCTTTTTCTGCTACGAAAAACTCTTTTCGCTCACCCGGAATCAACACACGTTCTACCAGTCCCCAGTTGATCAACTCCCGCACGTTCATATTGGTATTACCACGGGAAATATTCAACTCCGCCATAATATCATCGGCGCTCAACGGGTCAGGCATCACCAGCAACAACGCATGGATCTGGGCCATGGTGCGGTTAATACCCCATTGTGCCCCCAGAGATCCCCAGGTTTGAATAAACTGCGCTTTTGCATCCACTAAGTTCATGTAGGTCGATTTGTTGAAAATCAAAAATACACCAAGTTTTTGAACTTTCAAAAGTTTATGAAACAAAATCTATGGGGAGATGACACCGGAAGGTATTTTGAAAAGGAAAGAGCGTGCAGCGGCTGATGTTTTTATATTCCGGGAGATAGGAAAGCCCGTTAAAGGGCCGGCTGCTTCTTTCAGGAGAATTTTACTATGCAATGAATTTTACCGGAGAAGTGGTTTTACATTTCATGAGACAGGAGAATTCTTTCCAGGACCAGCAGCTTCTTCGGAAGAAGCTGCAGCCGTTCCTCCTCATACATAACCCAATAAATAAAGAAAAGACTCCGTCTAAAAAGCCGGAAAAACTAATCGTAGCCCAGGGCTTCAGCCCTGGGAACCAGAAAAAAAAGCCCGAAGCCATAGCTTCGGGCATATTTATTCATAATAAACAAATTCGCGTCAGTGACTACACCAGCATGGTTACCGGATTTTCCAGGTAGGTCTTCAGGGTAGCCAGGAAACGGGCGCCTACGGCTCCATCCACGCTTCTGTGGTCGCAGCTGAGGGTCAGTTTCATGATATTGGCGATTTTCACCTGGCCTTTTTCAACGATGGCGGTTTCTTTGATGCCACCTACAGCGAGGATAGCGGAATCCGGCGGATTGATGATAGCGGTGAATTCGTCGATGCCGAGCATACCGAGGTTGGAAACAGTGAAGGTGTTACCACTGAAGTCCTGCGGTTGCAGTTTTTTGTTTTTGGCTTTGTCGTACAGGCCTTTGGCTTCACCGGCGATCTGGCTCAGTGATTTCTGGTCTGCAAAACGGATTACCGGTACAATGAGGCCGTCTTCGATGGCTACAGCGGAACCGATATGTACGTGTTGGTTGTGACGGATAAAGTCGCCCATCCAGCTACTGTTCACGTCCGGATGCTGACGCAGTGCCAGGGCGCAGGCCTTGATCACCATGTCATTGAAGGAGATTTTTACCGGGGACATCTCGTTGATGGCTTTACGGGCGTCCATGGCTTTATCCATGTTCACGTCTATTTTCAGATAGAAGTGAGGAGCGGTGAATTTGCTTTCGCTCAGGCGTTTGGCGATCACTTTACGCATCTGAGAGAGCGGGGTATCGGTATAACCTTCCTGGCCGGCAGGTACGAAGGCCGGTGCAGATGGTGCAGCGGCGCCGGTTTTGGCGGCAGGGGCGGCAGATGGAACGAAGTTGTCCACATCTTTTTTCACGATACGGCCATTGTCACCGGAACCAGCTACCTGGGCGATGTCAATACCTTTCTCAGCAGCCAGTTTACGGGCCAGCGGAGAGGCTTTCACACGACCGTCGGTGGAGGTGGCGGCAGCAGGTGCTGTCGTGGCGGCCGCGCTGGTGGCAGCGGGAGCGGCAGCTTCAGCAGGAGCGGCTTTGGCAGGAGCAGCGTTTTCGCCGGCGAGGATCACGTCCACATTAGTGCCCGGTTTACCTACAATAGCGATAATGCCGTTTACTTTGGCAGCTTCTCCTTCTTTAACGCCAACATACAGCAGTGTTCCGTCCGCATAACCTATCACTTCCATGGTAGCTTTGTCGGTTTCTACTTCTGCCAGTACGTCGTCACTTTTTACTACGTCGCCTACTTTTTTGTTCCAGGCAACTATTTTTCCTTCTGTCATCGTATCGCTCAGCAGCGGCATACGGATAACAGTCGCATTTTTCAGTGCTTCTTTTAATGCAGCATCATCAGCAGCAGGTGCGGCGGCGGCCGGTGCAGCTTGTGGTGCCGGTGCAGCGGCCGCTTGCTGGGCAGGTGCCGCAGCGGTTTCGCCGGAATTACCTTCCAGCAAAGGTTTATAGTCTTCGCCTGGTTTACCTACAATGGCGATAATACCATTCACTTTGGCTGCTTTGCCTTTTTCCACACCAATGTACAGTAATGTGCCCTCTACGTAGCCTATTACTTCCATCGTCGCCTTGTCCGTCTCCACTTCAGCAATAACATCGTCTGCCTTTACTTGATCGCCCACCTTTTTATGCCATTCCGCAATCACCCCTTCCGTCATCGTATCACTCAGGAGGGGCATTCTGATAACTTCTGCCATAGTGTTTATTAAAAATTTTGCTCAAACCTACATGTTTTTGCGCAAAAACGCAAAGAAGGAATGCTAAACGGTTTAAAAATGTCTAATGATCGTTAAGATATAATAAGTGAATCTCAATTAAAAATCGAGCTCCATATTAAGCCTGTCTTTTAACTCTTTTACCAGGGGATATTTTTCCGCCATGTGCTGGAACTGCTCCCTGCTGGAAAGAGGTGCCGGCCCGATGTCCTGTACCTGCTGGCTCTCGTCCAGCTGAAGGGTCAGTACAAGGGTCGGATTATTGAATTTCTGCTTGAAAAACTCGGAAATAGCCATTTTTTCCTCTTCCATGAACCGGTGTTGTACGATATTGCGGCTCACAATACCAATTTCGGTGGCTCCGAGCAACTTCAATACGGCCAGCGCCAGATTGCTCACCACGGTCATTTTATTGGCCTGACGGAACCGGTCAATGAACTCCTCCCAGTAAACTTCGAGCGCGCCGGCTGTCAATGGGATGCTCTGCACCTGCGCACTGGTCTGTTGTTTGGCGGCCAGCGCTTCTTTCATGGCGGCCAGACCGGTCAGCTTGCTTGCCGGTGCGGCTGTTTTGGCGCCTGCGGTAGCAGTGGCAGGTTGACTGCCACTTGTGGCATAGCCTGCTGTGGAAGTGCCCTGACTGGCGGCGGATGTAGTAGTGGCAGCTCCTGCGTTGGCGACAGGGGCGGTCTGTGCGGATGCCACCGGCTGATGGACCGGTGTATTCCCTGTGCCTGCATTATTCCCTGCGGGCACGGCTGCCGGACTGGCTGTCTGGCTACCGGGATTGCCTGCTACAGGCTGTGTGGGCACAGCGGTGGCAGGGGCGGGAGTGCTGTCTACGGTCAACCGGGCGGTCTCGGGCGACTGGGCCGCAATGCTGGCTGTAGTCGCCGGTTTGGCAGCGGCAGGTTGTGCGCCCGGAGCTCTCAGCCGCTGTGGTGGCGTTCCGTCAGCTACCAGCTTTTTTTTTAACACCTCCCCGTTGTTGTCATCGCTCACCAGGCTAACGGCCTGCTGCAGGTAACACAGCTTGATCAGCGCCATCTCCACATGCAGGCGCTTGTTACGGGCCAACCGGTAGTTGATCTCCGTATCATTGAGCAGGTGGAGGGCGGTAATAAGGTAGGCCGGACTGATTTTGCCGGATAATTGTTTATAACGGTCTTTCAGGTTGCCGGACACTTCTACCAGGTGAAAAGCTTTCTCTTCTTTGCTGAGCAACAGGTTGCGCAGGAATTCGGCCCAGCCGTTCAGGAAGTTGTCCCCTTCAAAACCTTTCTGTAAAATTTCATCAAATATTAACAGGGCAGTGGCCACGTCCTGCTGCAACACGGTGTCCATGATCCGGAAGAAATAATCATAGTCCAGGATGTTCAGGTGCTCCAGCGTATTCTGATAAGTAAGGTGGCCGCTGGTGAAACTTACGATTTTGTCCAGCGTGCTCAGCGAGTCACGCATACAGCCGTCCGTTTTCTGCGCTACCAGGTGAAGGGCATCAGCGTCAGCCTGGATATGTTCTTTGTCACAGATCTCTTTCAGGTGGTCTACGGTGTCCTGTATGGTGATCCGCTTGAAATCGAATATCTGGCACCGGCTCAGGATGGTCGGTAATATCTTATGTTTCTCTGTGGTGGCGAGAATAAAGATCGCGTAGGAAGGTGGCTCCTCCAGTGTTTTAAGGAACGCGTTGAAGGCAGATGAGCTCAGCATGTGCACCTCATCTATAATATAGATCTTGTATTTGCCGGCCTGTGGGGAAAAACGTACCTGCTCCACCAGCGTCCGGATATCGTCTACCGAGTTGTTGGAGGCGGCATCCAGCTCGTGAATGTTGAAGGAACTGCCTTCATTGAAGGATTTGCAGGAATGGCATTCGTTACAGGCTTCCCCATCGGGCTGCAGGTTCTCGCAGTTAATGGTTTTAGCCAGGATACGGGCACAGGTGGTCTTCCCTACTCCACGGGGTCCGCAGAACAGAAAAGCGTGCGCCAGCTGGTTATTGCGGATGGCATTCTTGAGCGTGGTGGTGATATGTGCTTGTCCTACAACTGTTGAAAAGTTCTGTGGACGGTATTTACGGGCTGAAACGATAAAATTCTCCATATGACTGCAACGCTTTCGCGAGCGCCGAAAATACGCACAAATTCAGTAAGAGAAAAATGGAAGCCACCGGCGCGGCTTTCGGCTCAGGCTTCCGGCTCCATGGTCAACAAAAATTCCAGGAAAGATTTCCGCAACAGGACATTGCTGTTATTGTACTGCTCCATTACCGAGGAAATGATTTCGTGCAGCTCCTGCAGGGCGGCATAATCAGGCACCTGGTCCTGCATGAAAATACAGTCCTGCATGGTAAACAGCTGTACCCTGTCATACAGCTCCGGCGAAAGGCAGCTGGTATGCCCGGGCGAAGAGGTGACTTCATGCAGCAACCGCCGGAACCGCCAGCATTCAGCTCGCAACTCTTCCATCCAGGGCATCAGCAGGGCCAGGGTATCGTGACTGGCATTAAAAACCTGGCTGATGGCATGGATAACCCGCACCACCTGGTCGTTCAGCCGGTTGGCAAACTCCTGGTGCATCAGGATCTGCTGGTATTGCGTGGTCAGTAACCGGACGGTATCCGGCCCTTTGGCCAGGGCACGCTGATAATGATAGCCGTAAGCCTGCCGGTCGTGCTGCTGCAGCCAGTCCTGTTCGGCGGCTACGTGCCGGGCCAGTTGCCGGGCCAGTTCTCTGGCATCGGAGGCTTTGCGGGATTGTCCGTCAAATTCAAAAGTGCGGGTCTGGAACTGCCCGATGGCAATGGCCTGCAATGTTTCCACATCCTGCTTGTCCCGGTAGTAGCTCCTGATCCGCCATACGATGTCCGGATGGTATAACTGTGCCATGTTGGTGGCAACAGACGCAGAGAGGGACTGTTCATCCTCCGTATTAATAGCGGTAAACGCCCGGTTATCATAATAATCATGGAAAGCGGCGGGATATTCGTATAACTGGTGCCGGTGGGTCAGCTCTGCTACAAATTCAGCAGGTGTGATCATTTCGCCGGTAAATCCCGGTGACAGGACATCGTACACCTGCCGGGTGCTTTGTTCCTGCAACAGCTCGGGGTCATCAAATAATTGCCAGGCGCTGGTATTGACCTGCTCGCAGGTAATGCCGGCGGCAAGATAACGTTGTTCCCGGTCTTCCCGGGTGGGATGGGTGGTCCATTGTTCCCGCAGCTGTACCCGGCTCTTCAGGAAAGTATGAAAGTAACTGTCGGGGATGACCGGCAACCCTGCTGCATCCGTGTCCAGCCTGTTCTGCCGGGCATAATAGTCGATCACGGCGCGGTGTGTCTGGAAAATGTTGCTGAACTGCTGCCCGCTGGCTTCCAGTTCAGACAGCTTATGCATACAGTGGTCCAGGCAATAGGTGCCCATCTCTATGCGCCGCCCGCCGCTGATAGCGGCAGCTGTGCCCGCCAGCGACACGGCCAGCGTATCGGCATGAAACTCCATCTCCCGGCTGAGCTCAAGGTATTGCCGGTTGATCAGGCGATACAGTTTGCGCAACAAAAATTGTATACTGTTGACCAGCATGAGGGTCACATGAGCGAAAAATGCGGGCAGGCTGCCATGGCTGCTCCACCGTATGGCCAGATCGTTCCAGCTGTCATTTTCGTACAGCATATTGTACAGTACCTTGTTCAGGGCATACACATAACTGCCCAGTTTCATGCTGCGCCTGGAAAAATGTGCAAACTCCTGCGCCAGTATCATCTTAAACTCGCTGATATTAACGCTGTTCACCAATCCCAGTCCTATTTCCAGGTTCATCCGCGCAGGCCATAACAAATTGAAAAAGCTGGCATTGTAAAAAACCGCAACGTTCACTTCCGGCACTACAAACACCTGCTCCGGAAAACGGATACGCGTGTCTTTGACCAGCCGGGAGATAAAATCAAATAACCTGGGATGGTGATGCGCTTCTATCGGGGCACGATAAGGATTTACCGGAGGGCGCCGGTAAAAAAGAAACCGCACAAGGAGAAACAACATCAGACCGCCCAGTATTGCCAATGCGGGACCGGCAATAAACGTGAAGATATTGGGATAATAGCCGGTTAGTGCAATGCCGGCTGTTATGAAAGCCGCACCCAGCGTTATAGCTGTCAGTAAAACAATTGCATACAACAGAAAAAAGAGCAATATAAAGCCGATCACCTTTACTATCTGTAGCCTAAACGCTGTCGTGGGCTGAAAGACCGCGGGATCTTTAATCCCCGGACTTGCAGGATATAAGTTGGTCATAACAAAACATCAGGTTAAAATACGATAGCCGTTGCAAAAGGGATTTAAATATAACCAATATTCAGGGATTAATTGCCTGGCCCTGCGGTATCGGATATTGATATGGTATCCTGTAAAGACCATACAGTGGCCATTTATAACGTGACAGGAACAGATAAAGTTGTCATGCAGGTTTTTCAGAACAAAAAAGCCCGGCTGTCTGAAGAAAGCCGGGCTATGCTGTTTTAACGTATAACAGTTATTTTAAGATCGGATGTCTTTCCACCGGTACGTTAGGATCAAACATACAGCGGTAGGTGGTCAGTATCCTGGAAGGCTCAGCGCCCAGGCTGGTCGCCACATTCAGCATACGAGGGTTGAAATCGCCGATCCATTGCATTTCATACTGGTTGTAAGGCATGCTTTTGCGCTGTATTACTTTTGCGCCTTCCAAAATGATATAGGCGTCCACTCCCTTGCCCTGAAACTCTGGCACAATGCCGAAAATAATGCCTACTATCTTGTGGCATTGTTTGGTTAGTTTCATCCACAGAAAGATCAGTTTTCCCCATAAGTCCATTTTCCCGTTCATGTGTTTTATATACTGATTCAGGTCGGGCAGATTAAGCCACATGGCTATAGGTTCATCTTTATAATAGGCAAACCAGGCAACCTTTTCATCCATCAGGGGCTTCATCTGATTGAAAAGGCTCAGTGCCTGCCCTTTGCTCATTTCTTTACCACCGGCATGCTGGGCCCAGGCTTTATTATAGATAATACTGAAGTCTTGTGCGAATTTCTCCAGCTGGTTCTTTCTAATATGTCGCGCGGAATAATCAGGGTCCCGGCTAACGGCAGCGTGGCGGGTGTAGAATTTGTCCGCCAGTTCGCCGTAGATATGCATATCGTAGCAGATCTGGTTGAAGAACAGCCGGAAACCGTAAGTTTCAAACAGGCGGACATAATATGGCGGATTAAAATTCATGCCATACAGGGGTTCGTGGTAACCTTCGGTCAGTAACCCCCACCAGTTGTTACGCTCTCCAAAGTTGATAGGGCCGTCCATGGCCTCCATTCCTCTTTCCTGTAACCACTTTTTGGCGGTGTCAAATAACAGGTTGGCTGCCTCCTGTTGGTCAATACAGTCAAAGAAGCCCATTCCGCCTACCTTCACTTTATCCCCTTTATTGGTGTACTTCTTATTTACAAAGGCGGCCACTCTGCCGGTCAGGTTTCCCTGTTTGTCTTTCATGATCCACCGGGCACACTCCCCATGACGGAACGCTTTGTTCTTCTCAGGGTCAAAAACAGCTTCAATATCCTTGTCCAGTGGTCTGATCCATCCAGGTACGTCCTTGTTTAGCCTGATGTGTACTGCTAGAAACTCCGCCGCTTTTTGGGCATTGTCAACTAAAATCAATTCCATGGATACTATTTATGAAAATTTGCGCAAAAATAAGAAAAACAGCCGTTGGCATTATTTTTTCTGCTGATATCTTATGAAGCGAAACTATATCCTCCCTCTTATACTCTGTATCTTCACCATTATTCTCGCACTGGGCTACTGCCGGCAGCAGACGGAAGTCCGCCGGGTTCTTACGGAAAACCAGCGGTTATGGAATGAAAACCGCGACCTGCGCAAAAGCCTGGAACAAAGCAACAATGTAAGCCGTCAGATAGATGACCGGCAGGCCGTTCAGCAACGCGTGGCAGGCCAGTTTGTAGAGAGACGGGCGTATTACCGCCGCAACTGGCAACAGTTCATCACGGTTGCTGCCAGCGACTACCGCACCGGTTTCCTGGGCGGCATCAAAAACCTCAGCATCGTTGTCCGTAACCAAACAGAATACCCGATAGACAATGTAGTGGTAACGGTGCAGTATATGCGCAATAACGACGAGGTATTCAAAACAGAACAATACACCATCAATAATATCCCCGAAAAGAGTGAGCGCAGCGTAGCGGCTTCCAACAGCCGCAAGGGCAGCAAGGTTAGCCTCAAACTGGTAAGTGTTACCAGCCAGGCCATGAACTTCTGCTGGGCTGTGGGCAAACCCGCACCGGCCAACAATCCTGATCCCTTTGAGTGTGTGCCCTCTCCGCCGAAGAATCCTTAACTTTGGCGCATGATTACTTTACAACAGGTAGATATCCCCGGACAGGCAATAAAAGAGCTGTATGAAGAAGCATTTCCCTACGAAGAAAGAAGGGACTGGCCGGTGGTGTTGTCATTGCTGGGCAGTGGTAAGCTGAAGATACTGCAGCTGGAAAAGGACGGGGAATTTGCCGGGTTTGTATGTTACTGGCCTTTGCCGGACTATACTTTTGTAGAATACCTGGCCATCCATGCCGCTGCCAGAGGCGGTGGCATCGGTACCCATATTATGGAAGAACTGGAAAAACGCTTCGGTAACCTGGTACTCGAAGTAGAGCCTCCGCTGACAGAGCAGGCAAAGCGCCGCGTCGTTTTTTATGAAAGACTGGGCTACCTGGCTTTTGAGCAGCCCTATTACCAACCTCCCTATCACGAAGGCTATCCACTTTTGGAACTGCGCTTAATGCAGAAAGGTTCCACCCATGATGGTGAAACCTTTCTCAATATTAAAAATCAGATTTATCGTTTCGTTTACAATCTCAGCTAGCCTCTTCTGACTCTTTCTCCGCCGTCGCCGCCACCACCGGATTCTCCACGGGATGGACGGGATTGTTGTTGCTGCTGTTGTTGCTGTTGTTGCCTTTGCATCTCCTGCTGCTGTTGTTGCTGCTGGCGTTGTATTCTTTCCTGTTGCTGTTGCTGCTGTTGTTGTTGACGCATTTGTTGTTGTTGCTGTTCGCGCTGCATGCGTTGCTGTTGTTCCATTTGTTGTTGCTGTTGCCTCATTTGCTGATCACGCTGCATCCTTTGCTGTTGCTCCTGTTGCTGCTGCTGCTGCTGTTGTTGTTGCTGACGCATCTGTTGTACTTGCTGGTCACGCTGCATACGTTGCTGTTGTTCTATCTGCTGTTGCTGTTGACGCTGTTGCTGCTGCTGCCATTGCTGGTCGCGTTGCATCTGTTGGTCACGTTGTATCCGCTGTTGCTGTTGTTGTTGCTGCTGTTGCTGCTGTTGCTGCCATTGCTGGTCACGTTGCATCTGCTGCGGATTATTATTGTTGCCTGGTGTCACTCCTCTTGAAGGGCGGTTGTATCCAGGCTGATTGACGCTGTTGCTGTTGTTATTGTTATTGTTGTTGTTATTATTGTTGAAATTCGGCTCGCGGGATATACGTCCCCCATTGTTATTATTACCGTTATTGATGTTGCTGTTATTATTGTTGTTATTGTTGTTGAAATTCGGTTCGCGGGACACGCGGCCGCCATTGTTGTTGCCGTTGTTGATATTGCTGTTACCGTTATTGCCGTTATTGTTTAACACACTGCGGGAAGGCCGGCTGGCGTCTCCTCTGTTAAGTGCATTGGCATCCGGACGGAAAATCTGCAACTGGTTGTTTTGTATCCTGCCTGCGCCGGGCCTGTCGGTATTGGCTACTCTTACAGGTCTTACCGTGTTGCCGGTATAACGTTCCACTTCCCGTACGTCCGGTCCTCTGGAAATTCGTCCTCCGCCACCGTAGTTGTCACGGGTACCATTATAGTTGTTGTTGATGATAGTGGTATTGTTGATGATCGTTACGTTACGGCTGTTATTGATATAGTAATTGTTGATCTGCCGGCTGCCGATATATCTTCTGGGAACGAAAGCCCAGTAGGAAGTTGGCATATTGTAAGCTGAAGGGCCCATCGGCGCCCATCCGTAGTAGTCTCCTCCACTTCTCCAGTCTACCCATGCCGGACCCCATTCGGTGCCGGGTATCCACATCCATCCATACATGCCGTCATACATCCAGCGGCCGTAGTGGAAGGCGGCCCATCCCCAGGAATAGTCAGACATCCAGGTCCATCCGTAGTCGGAATAAACCCAGTGCCCGCCGGTATAATAAGGGCGAAAATCCGGTCCTGCATTCGGTATCCATACCTGGTTGTAGCCGGGATAGCTTGTCCAGCGGCCATAAGGGCTCAATTCATCATAAAAAGAGATGGAAGCGCCCACCTGTACCTGTGGCCCCGGGCTGTAGGCAGAATAGGTAGTAGCACAACTACCCAAAAAGAAGGATATAAGTAAAAGAGATAATCCTGTGTTTTTAAATAATCTGTTCATACTCCTGTTTTTTAGTCCTGATTGGTTTCGCTGTTATTAGACTTTGCGGAGATTCAATGGCTTGCTTTTGTTTGTTCCGGTTTATACTTCAATGATCTGCTACTTTTAAGGTGTCAATTGGTGTTTCAAACGCGGTCTAAATGCAGTTAGTCATTAAGGCAAAATGTTAAACAAAATTGTTAAAATTTTTATAACGCTTTTTTGCTGTAGATAGAGCGTTACGACTACTATCAGGCAAAAATGATTCCAATTTATTTACCTTGATCTAAGTTATACTGGTACAATGTTTTAGGAATTGTGTATTATTGCTTTGTGAATAATTTTCATAATGTGAGATTTGTTTAAATGCCAACAGCCCCTTATCGCATTTTTTGAATACATTTTCCTAACCCAAAAACCTATATGTACAATGCCTGTTTTACCAACGTTGAAGTATAAACGAATTTTTACCTGGCTCGTGCTTGTTTTTCTGGCCATGTTCCTGCTGCGCCTGCTATACGGCTATACGCAGTCCCGCAGCAGCGATAATACGGGTCAGAGCGAAAGTTTCCTGTCACAGGTGCAACAGAAAAACTATGCCTCCGAGAAAAAAATCATGAAGGGGGAGGCAGCTCCAATAGTGTCCGGCCAGAAATATGAGAAAGTGGCTTACGTACAGTCGCGCTCCACCAGTTTTACCGAAGATGAAAAACAGCTGCACGGCACCATCCGCCGGTTTGGAGCGGTTATCCAGTATCAGCAGGAGTCGGGCAACAAAGGCAACCGCGACCTGCGGCTGATGATCGGCGTGGCGCCGGAGAAATTCGATTCCTGTTATTATGCCATTCAAAAAATTGGGACTATCAAATCTACCAGCATCACCAAAGTAGACAAAACCAATGAGTACCGGAAACTTAATGCCAGCAAGGTTTCTCTTGAAAAGAACCTGGCATCGCTGAATGGCCTCACTTCTCAACAGGGAAAAATAGACGAACGTATACTGCTACACGAAAAGATAGCAGAGGTAGAACGGCAGTTGCAGGAACTGGGCGTGGAACTGGGCAACTTCGATGAGGAAAACGAGTTTTGCACGATACAGTTCAGCATGTATGAAGGAGCGGCTGAGAGAGGTATTCCTTTTTATTCCCGTGTCAAAACAGCACTGGAATGGACTGTCAAGTATTACGTATTGCTGATGGCAGGCATTTCTCTGGCTGCGCTGGGCGCCTGGTTGCTACTGAAAGTGCTGACAATGGTAAAAGCAGAATAGCAACAGCAGATTATTTTTCATTTAGCTATTTTTCATTTAAAGGAGGCCAGGCTTCACTCAAAATGAAAAAATAGCTAAATAAAAAATAACTAAACCGTATACTCGCCCACTTTAGTCCCGTCGTCGCGCAACATGGTAAGTGTCAGCTGTTTCTGGTCCGCTTTTATTTTAATGAGCGTACGCTTGCCTTCCTGGGGGCCTCCGCCAATGATCAGCGGATAATTGTGCTGACCGGCAACAGGCGCATGTACGCCATAGGTATGCGTATGCCCGCATACGAGGATGTCTATCTTGTATTTGTTGAACAGCGGGCCGAAGAGCTGCCGGCAATGGGAGGCACCGTGCCAGTCGCCACCATGATAATGGGGGATGTGCATCAGCACGACTTTATGTTTGGCTTTTTTGTAGGCAGGGCTTTGCAGTTGTTTTTCCAGCCAGCGGGCCTGTTCTTCACGGTAACCGTCAAAATCGGCGATGCCGGCATATACGGGGGCGCTGTCTTCCTTGTCTTCTCCGGTGTCCAGCACAATGGTGTGTACCGGTCCCCAGGTGAAGGCGAAATAGCTGCCATGGTCGGGGTTATCGAAGTACTGATGCCATTCGCGGGCGTATTTGCCGCGGGTTTCGTGGTTACCTCTTACATACATGAAAGGTTTTTGTGTGGAAAAAGTGTCGCCACAGGGTGACAGCAGGTGGTCGATGATCTGTTGTTCATTGGATTGATAATCGAACATATCGCCGTTAAAGAACACAAAATCATAGGGATCGTTGCCGTTCAGTCCCATCAGATGAGGGATGGACTTTGGCCTGTCGTGAATATCGTTGAGCATGAGCCAGGACACTTCCCTGGCCTGCGTATCAGGCGCAGTGAAGGTGTAAGTGTCGCTGGTGAGCGTATTGCCGTAGGTGAGCTTGTATGGCTGGAAATCAGTGATTTCTTTGGAAAGCACGCGATAGCTGTATTGTTTGCCTGGTTGAAGATGGGCCAGTTCTATGCGGTGGAGGCGGTTGTTGGCGTCTACCAGTCCTTTTGTTACGTGATGGGCTTTCTGGTTGAGCTGGCCGTCTGTGCCGTATTCCACCCAGCTATAGCAGGGGCGGGAGGTGAGCCACATGACCGCGATGGTGTCAGGGGCGGGCATTTGCAGGTAGGGTTTGCAAAGGAAGGCATGTGCGGGCTCATCGGTGGTGGTGGTCGTGGTGTTGGTTTTACGTGCGGCGCCGGCAGCCAGGGGCGACAGGCCGGTTACGCCCAGCAGTCCCGCTTTGGACAGGTTGCCCAGAAAGGAGCGGCGTGACAGTTCATTGTTCATTTTCTTCATATTATAGTCAGATATATGTGAGGAATCGCTAAAAATAATCAGCGATAAAAGAAAAGCGTATTATTTTTATATGAACGGAGGAAGGATGGAAAGAAGAATGGGACGGTAAGTTATAAATGTTGAAAAATCTATATTTGATAGATTCCGCGTTGACTGTACAGGAATTTAGCTGTTAGCAACTGAAAACATCGCGTCAATTGAGGACTAAAAAGGTTTTTTTTCCTTAATAGCTTTTTGATTTTCCCCCATTAACTATTACCTTTGCGCCAAATTTTAGAAACCGTTGCAGCGCAACAGTTTTTGAGGAAATAACTTTTTAGTATTTTATAAACCTCTTTAAAAATATGCCTAACACAGGTAAGATCAAACAAATTATCGGTCCCGTGGTGGACGTGCACTTTGATGACAAATTGCCCGAAATCTACAACGCATTGGAAATTACCCGCGAAAATGGTCAGAAAGTAGTATTGGAAGTACAACAGCACCTGGGTGAAGACAGTGTACGTTGCGTGGCAATGGACTCTACTGACGGTATGGTTCGCGGAATGGCCGTGGTGGACAAAGGTGCGCCGATCAAAATGCCAATTGGCGACCAGGTGAAAGGACGTTTGTTCAATGTGGTAGGTGAGGCTATCGACGGTCTGGGTGATATCGCAACTGACAATGGTTATCCCATCCACCGCCAGCCGCCTAAATTTGAAGATCTGGCTACTGATACAGAAGTACTGTTCACCGGTATTAAGGTAATCGACCTGATCGAGCCTTATGCAAAAGGTGGTAAAATCGGTCTGTTCGGTGGTGCGGGTGTAGGTAAAACCGTATTGATCCAGGAGCTGATCAACAACATCGCAAAAGGTTATGAAGGTCTGTCCGTGTTTGCCGGTGTGGGTGAACGTACCCGTGAAGGTAATGACCTGATGCGTGAAATGATCGAAGCTAACATCGTAAAATATGGCGACAAGTTCAAAGAATCCATGGAACATGGTGACTGGGACGTAACCGCTGTAGATAAAGAATTACTGAAGCAGTCTCAGGCTACCTTCGTGTTCGGTCAGATGAACGAACCTCCCGGAGCCCGTGCACGTGTGGCCCTGTCCGGTCTGACCCTGGCGGAATACTTCCGTGATGGTGATGGCTCTGCAGGTGGCGGCCGTGATATCCTGTTCTTCGTTGATAACATCTTCCGTTTCACCCAGGCAGGTTCCGAAGTGTCCGCACTGTTAGGCCGTATGCCTTCAGCGGTGGGTTACCAGCCAACCCTGGCTACTGAAATGGGTCTGATGCAGGAACGTATCACCTCTACCAAAAACGGTTCAATTACCTCCGTACAGGCGGTATATGTACCTGCGGATGACTTGACCGACCCTGCTCCGGCTACAACCTTCTCCCACCTGGATGCTACCACCGTATTGGACCGTAAAATCTCCGACCTTGGTATCTATCCTGCGGTAAGCCCGCTGGATTCCACTTCCCGTATCCTCACCCCGGCCATCGTGGGTGAAGCACACTACAACTGTGCTCAACGTGTGAAGCAAATCCTGCAGCGCTATAAAGAATTACAGGACATCATCGCCATCCTCGGTCTGGACGAGCTGAGCGACGAAGATAAACTGACCGTTTCCCGCGCCCGTCGTGTGCAACGTTTCCTGTCACAGCCTTTCCACGTGGCAGAACAGTTTACCGGTCTGAAAGGTGTACTGGTACCGATTGAAGAAACTATCCGTGGCTTTAACATGATCATGGACGGTGAAGTGGATGAATATCCTGAAGCAGCCTTCAACCTCGTAGGTAATATCGATCAGGCTATCGAAAAAGGTAAGAAATTACTGGAAGCAGCTAATAACTAATCCGAATGGTCCTCCGGGGCCATTTAATCACCATTCACGATCATAACATGCTATTAGAAGTATTAACACCAGAAAGAAAATTATATGCAGGCGAAGTGTACGGCGTACAGTTGCCAGGCATTGATGGTTCTTTTGAAATACTGGATAAACATGCGCCCTTAATCGCAGCGCTCGGAAATGGTAAAATGAAAGTGCTGAAAGATAAAAACCACAGCGAATTCTATACAATCTCCGGCGGCTTCGTGGAAGTGCTGCGCAACAAGGCTACTGTGCTCGTAGAAGGTGCGGTGGCAGTAGAAAAATAAATACTACCAGTTAGTACATATCATTTAACGGACAGGCCGGGTAAGATTACCCGGCCTTCGTTTTGTCCTAACTATTCCAATCTTAGAAGACCCGTTAGTCGGGTAAGATTACCTCCCCGGGATTTCCGCTATCCCACTTCTGTACAATACATCCCTGCAGGGCCCCACATCGCTGTCGGACCGCAGTTATGCACGTACATCCATGAGCAGCCCTTTCACAGGCTGTGTATATTACCTAATGAATAATGCGCTTGTTATGTGTGATCTGTTTCTTCCTATCGTTGTCTCAGGTAAATTCGGGCGTCTTCTCTGAAGGTGCAATGTTTTTCATAGGTAGCCTTCATAGGTGTATTCTATCGGTTGTTCGTTACCTGATCTATAACGGGTTATTTTGTGTTGTTACTTTAGCAAGATATTTAATTTGTTGCAAAAAAAGTCATTCCTTTTTGTTCATTTTTGCACAAATAACCCTCACCAAAGCACATCTGCTTCGCTTTCAGAATATTAGAAAATTTAATTTAAGGAAGGATCAATGGGAAAATTTGCCATCATGGCGAAATTACTGCCAAGATTTCTCAACGCCTGCTGCCATATTTGCTGCTCCCGCGGGTCAAACACCAACGCTGGGGTGCTCTCAGAAGGTATCCACGACTTCTCCCGCAACTCCTCCTCCAGCTGACCGGCCGTCCAGCCGGAATAACCAATGAAAAACTTGATCTTCTGCAGGTCCAGCGCCCCTTTGTTCAATAACTCCACCACATCGTCAAACCGGCCGCCCCAATATACCCCTGGCACCACCTGCATCCCGCCCGGGATCTGGTCAGGCATCTGATGTAAAAAATGTATCGTGTCCACCTGCACAGGGCCGCCATAATGTACCGGAATACCCGGATAAATGACATCAGGGATCAACGCGTCGAGGGTCTGGTCAAATAACCTGTTGATAACGAAGCCGAAACTGCCCTTTTCGTCATTTTCACACACAAAAATCACCGTACGTGCAAAATTGGGATCTTTCAGAAAAGGATCGGCTATAAGCAAAATACCGGGCGCCAGACTAACCATATACATACGTTTTGATCTCTAACCAAATTTAATTAATTGATTACAAAGCAGGAAAGAAATAAGCAGGAAAAAGGAAACGGTTAGGAAGGGTAACAAAAACTCATTGAAAAAGAAGGAAATAAAAAAGGAGGCTAGAAAACCTCCTTACCATTTTATCAACCAAAATCTAAATCGCTTATGGAACGAATCCACGTCGATGTATGTAGAAAGTTTAATTACTTTGTTATAGAATGTTACTAATCAAATTTAGTACCAATTCTGTAAAGCAAAGGTAAGGAAAGTCGCATTAATAAAATCAGACATCCCCCGTTAAAATTACGTTAAAGTAATATTGTATTGATGTTAAGACACCTCGCGACCTTTGTAACTATTTAATTTTGTATCATAGTTGCTATAGCAAATATCTTTTTTAACAATTTTTAATATGTCAGGTTAAGTATATTTAAGGCCTGACCAGATTTGCATGATACCACTAAAGAAAATTTTCCCTGTAATCGTCGTCCTGATCACCTTGTCTCTCCTGGGCATTATCTATATCCAGGTGAGCTGGATCAAAAACGCCATCGCCATCAAAAAGGAACAACTGGTGGAACGGTCCATCAACATGATCACTGACGTACAACGTGACATGCTGAGCACCAGGCAGACCTACATCATGTTCCGCCTCAACAACAAAAAGGACCCGGCCGTCACCAAAGGATTTTCGCTGGACATGGACCGGCCCGTGGCTTACGTGCCCGCCATGAGCGATATCTACAATCCGCAGCAATTGCGGGAGCTCATACAGTCCAAAATGAGGAAAAACCACCTCGATTCTACCCGTTTTGAATTTGCCATCCTCGCGCCTATTGAAGGTATCGGTTCCCAGCTCAAACTGCATTCCGCCAATTTTGAACGGGCTTACCGGGAAAATGAAAAAGACAGCGTCAGCGAACGGAAACGCTACCAGGTGACCTATATGCCGCTGGAAGATATGCTCAACCTCAGCCCGCAAACGGAAAGCCTCATGATCATCATGCCATCGGACGATTCCATTGCCCGGCAACTGGGCCTGATGATCACCGGCAGCATCCTGTTCACCCTCATCATCGTCACCGCCTTCGCCCTGACCGTCCGCACCCTGCTGAACCAGAAAAAACTCTCGGAAATAAAATCGGACTTCATCAATAACATGACGCATGAGCTGAAAACACCGCTGGCCACTATCTCTCTGGCCATCGACGCCATCGGCAATGAAAAAGTGATGAGCAATACCGAAAAAATCCGCTATTTCTCTGGCATCATCAAGGAAGAAAACAAAAGGATGAACAAACAGGTGGAAAGCATCCTGCAATCGGCACTGTTGGAAAAAGATGAAATAGGCCTGAAACTACAGGCCATGGACGTACACCAGGTGATCCGCAACACCACCGACAACCTGCAGCTGCAGCTGGCCGCCAAAAACGGCGTGGTAGACCTTCAGCTGGACGCCATCAACCCGGTGATCATGGCAGATGACGTGCATTTCTCGAACGTGGTGTTCAACCTGCTGGACAATGCCATCAAATATTCAAAAGAGGACCTGGAAGTCAAAATACAGACCTACAATACCCGCAAAAGCCTGTTTATCATCTTCACAGATAACGGTATTGGTATGAGCCGGGATACTATTTCCCGTATCTTTGAAAAATTCTACCGTGCCCACACCGGCAACGTACACAACGTAAAAGGTTTCGGCCTCGGCCTCACCTATGTAAAGGCGATCGTAGATGCCCACAAAGGAAAAATAAAAGTGGAAAGCACCCTTGGGAAAGGCAGTAAGTTCACCCTGGAGTTTCCACAGGAATAGATAAAAGATCCAGCGTATGACATTAAGTGAAAAAGAACTGCAGCATTTTAAACATCCTATCGCAGTGCCCGGCGTAGGCATCGATATGCAGGAAAAACTGAAAAACGCCCGTGTACTGGTAGTTGGCGCCGGCGGCCTTGGCAGCCCGGTATTGCAGTACCTCAGCGCCAGCGGTGTTGGCGTGATAGGCATTGCAGACTATGGCGTGATCAACGATGAAGATATGCACCGTCAGCCTGTCTACCAGATGCAGGATATCCGCAAACATAAAGCGAAAATGGCCGCCAGCAGGCTCTGGGCGGTCAATCCTTACACCAAACATTACCCGATGCTGGTACAGGCCAAGCCCGAAAATATCGCGCTGCTGCTGCCCGGCTTCGACCTGGTGATCGATTGTTCCCAGCATCTGCCTACACATCTGCTGCTCAACGATGCCTGTGTGAAACATGAACTCCCGCTGGTGATCGGCGAAGTACATAACTGGCAAGCCTGGTACGGCGGTTTTAATATGCCGTTGCCCGATGGCGGCAGGTCTGCCACCTACCGTTGCGCACTGGACCTGACAGAAGAATACCGCAACTTCGACGCGGGCGCACTGGGCGCCACACACGGCGCCACCGGCATGCACATCGTGCTGGAAGTGCTCAAATACCTGATGGACGTGCCTGGAGGCCTCGCCGGTAAGTTATATGGTAAAGATTACCTGCACAACCTCACCACTGTTCACGAGCTGACCGTCAATGCGGAAGTGCTGGAAAACACCCGTGCCGCAGGTATCCTCACTGCAGAAGATTACGGCCTGGAGATTGTTCCGGATGTAGAAGATTAAATAATTGTGATCAAATAAAAGAAAAAGCACCCTCGCCGGGTGCTTTTTTTATGACCTGTTCTTTGTGGTAAATCATTTGCAAACCAAAGTGGAGCGGAGTTCCCCTACCTTCAGATCGTGTTTCACGCCCAGTTTCAGGGCATAGTTCTCCGGCTGGTGTCCGCAGGGGAAGCCGAAACAAACGGGATAGTCATATTCTTTCACCATATTGTGAATAATTTCATATTCCGTCTGGCCAAAAGGAGTAGTGGTTTCCTTGCCGTCCGTGAAGGAGCCTACTACCAGCCCGGCGAGCTTGTCGAGCCACCCGGCACGTTTGAGGTTGTACATCATCCTGTCGATATTATAGCGGTATTCTCCGATATCTTCGAGGACGAGGATTTTATCTTTGGTATCGATCTGCGATTTGCTGCCGGAAACATTGGCCAGCAGGGACAGGTTGCCACCTACCAGCAGGCCGGAAGCGCTGCCTTCGCGGTTTAGTGTATGCGAGGGCGTAGTATAGCGGTATGATTTGCCTTTCAGCACAGCGGCGAGGCTGTTTACATATTCATTATCAATTGTTTCAGGCGTAATGCCGCTGCACATCATGGAATGAATGGTAGGAATACCGTAACGTTCATGGATATGCGCATGGAGGGTGGTCACATCGCTGTAGCCACAGAGCCATTTAGGGTGCTTGCGGAAGCGGGTGAAATCAAGTTTGTCAAGGATACACACCATGCCATAACCACCACGTCCGAACACGACCGCTTTAATTTCCGGATCGTCCAGCATGTCCTGCAGCTCCTCCAGCCGAAGTTCGTCCGGTGCGGAAAAATTGTGAAAGCTGGTACCCACGGTAATGCCCAGATGTACCCGGTATCCCCAGGATGACAACACGCCGGCAGCATATTCAGCCGCCTGTAGTTCCATTTTGCTGCTGGGGCACATCACTCCAATCAGATCGCCTTTTTTCAGATATGGCGGAATTTTTACCATTGTACTTTTGTTTACCTTTGCAGATTAGTGAATACTTTTACTATTCGCCTGACTAAGGTGATAAATTGTTTGATGATTCCAAAAACAAAAACGAGAAAAGAAATTTATTTAAGCATTCTTTAAGATAGTATGGGAAATTTTAACAGATATCTAATAACTGCGGCATTACCTTATGCCAATGGCCCCGTCCACATTGGGCATCTGGCCGGCTGCTACCTGCCTGCAGATATTTACGTGCGTTACCTGCGCGCTAAAAAGGCAGACGTGAAATTTATTTGCGGTTCTGACGAACACGGGGTACCTATCACCATCAAAGCGATGAAGGAAAACGTAACCCCGCAGGACGTGGTAGACCGTTACCACAAGATCATCGGCGACAGCTTCGCCGCCATGGGCATCTCTTTCGATATTTTCGCACGCACCAGCGCTCCCATACACCATACCACTGCGTCCGACTTTTTCCTGAAGATGTACAATGACGGCCTCTTTGAAGAAAAAGAATCAGAACAGTACTTCGACCCGGAAAAACAGGTTTTCCTGGCCGACCGCTATATTGTCGGTACCTGCCCCAAATGCGGCAACGACAAAGCCTATGGCGACCAGTGTGAACGCTGTGGCACTTCCCTGAGCCCGGATGAACTGATCAACCCGCACTCTGCGCTCAGCAACGCCGTACCTGTCAAAAAAGCCACGAAACACTGGTACATGCCCCTCCAGAACTATGAGCCATGGCTGAAAGAATGGCTGCTGGAAGGCCATAAGGACTGGAAAAACAACGTGTACGGCCAATGTAAAAGCTGGCTGGACTCCGGTCTGCAAAGCCGCGCCATGACGCGTGACAGCAACTGGGGCATCAAAGTGCCGCTGCCGGACGCTGAAGGCAAAGTGCTGTACGTATGGTTCGATGCACCGATAGGTTATATCTCCGCCACCAAAGAACTGACACCCGACTGGGCCGACTACTGGTGCAAGGAAGACACTAAACTGGTACACTTCATCGGAAAAGATAATATCGTGTTCCACTGTATCATCTTCCCGGCCATGCTGAAAGCTCACGGCGGATTTGTACTGCCGGAAAACGTACCGGCCAACGAATTCCTGAACATCGAAGGGGAAAAAGTGTCCACCTCCCGCAACTGGGCGGTATGGGTACACGATTACATCAAGGATTTCCCTGACCAGCAGGACGTGCTCCGTTATGTGCTGTGCAGCACCGCACCGGAAACAAAAGACAACGACTTTACCTGGAAAGATTTCCAGACCCGTAATAACAGCGAACTGGTAAACAACCTGGGCAATTTTGTGAACCGTACCATGGTGCTCACACATAAACTGTGTGGTGGCAAAGTGCCGCGTTTCCATGAAGAAGTGGCGGATGATATAGATCGCGAAATGCTCGCCGCTTTCCAGGCTGCCAAAGAAAGCGTGGAAACCAGCCTCGAAGCCTATCGTTTCCGTGAAGCGCTGGGCGCTGTAATGGAATTCTCTACCAAAGGGAATACCTACATGCAGAAGAAAGAGCCATGGATACTGGCCAAAGCAATGGAAAATATCAAAGCAGGTAAGCCTGCCGGCGATTATACCGAAGCGGATTTGCCCGTGTTGCAGATGAAAATAGACAACAGCCTGCATATCTGTCTGCAGCTGATGGCTAACCTGGCCATCTTTACCCATCCGTTTATGCCATTCACTTCCCGGAAGATATGCCATCTCCTGAAAGTGGTGGACCGTATGTTGGAATGGGAAAACGCCGGCAGCGCCAAACTGGTGAGCGTAGGCTACTCCCTGCGGGAACCGGAACTGCTGTTCAAGAAAATTGAAGACGATGTGATCGCTGCACAGGTAGAGAAACTGCACGCAGGCCTCGTTAAGCCGGCCGCAGAAGCAGCTGCCGCCCCGGCTGCCGCAGAGAAGCCTGCCGCTCCGGCCAAAGCGGAAATACAGTACGACGATTTCGCGAAGCTCGATCTGCGCGTAGGCACCATCATACAGGCGGAAAAAGTAGAAAAAGCGGATAAACTGCTTAAACTGCTGGTAGACATCGGTACAGAACAACGTACAGTCGTTTCCGGTATAGCCATGCATTTTAATCCGGCTGAGATCATCGGTAAACAGGTGACACTGGTGGCCAACCTGGCTCCCCGGAAAATGCGCGGTATCGAAAGCCAGGGTATGATCCTTATGGCGGAAGACAACGGTAAACTGGTATTTGTGAACCCGGCAGAAACAGTCGCTCCCGGTAGCGGCGTGAGCTGATATCCCGGCGCCACAAGTTTTACAGATAAATTAACACGTAAGGGAGCGAAGGTCAACTTCGCTCCTTTGCTTTTAAGATAACCGCCATCCGGGCAGGGCTGCGGAGAAATTTCAGTTTCCCCGGTTTTCGACTTATCTGTAAAAAACTTTATGTCTTTGTATCCCGCAGGTGTCGTTGCGTGAAAAAAAATCCTAAATTCAAGGATCATAAAAGGCTAAAGCTATGCAAAGACACATCAACAAAGTAGCCGTCCTCGGCTCGGGAGTAATGGGATCAAGAATTGCCTGCCACTTTGCAGGTATCGGCGTACAGGTTTTATTGCTGGATATAGCGCCGAAAGAGTTGAATGATGCTGAAAAGAAAAAGAACCTCTCGCTCGAGAGCCCCGCTGTGAAGAACCGGATCGTGAACGATGCGCTGCAAGCTGCCATTAAATCAAACCCTTCACCGGTATACACCAAAGATGTGATCAAACGCATCAAGACCGGCAACTTCACCGATGATATGAAACGTGTGGCAGAAGTGGACTGGATCATCGAAGTAGTGGTGGAAAACCTGGACATCAAAAAAACAGTTTTTGAACAGGTGGAGAAATTCCGCAAACCCGGTACCCTGATCACTTCCAACACGTCCGGCATTCCCATCCACCTGATGACAGAAGGCCGCAGTGAAGACTTTCAGAAACATTTCTGCGGCACCCACTTCTTTAACCCGCCCCGCTATCTCCGGCTGCTCGAAATTATACCCACTCCGCATACAGACCCTGCTGTGATTGATTTCCTTATGCATTACGGTGACCTGTACCTGGGTAAAACCACCGTGCTGTGTAAAGACACGCCGGCATTCATCGCCAACAGGGTGGGTGTGTATTCCATCATGGCCATTTTCCATATCATGCAGGAAATGGGACTAGGCATTGATGAAGTGGATGCGCTGACCGGCCCGGTGATAGGCCGTCCCAAATCCGCTACCTTCCGTACAGCAGACGTGGTAGGTATCGACACCCTGGTAAAAGTGGCCAAAGGTGTAAAAGAAAACTGTCCCAACGATGAAGAGGCAGCCATCTTCGATATACCGGCCTTCCTGCAAAAAGTAGTGGAAAACAACTGGTTGGGTGATAAAACAGGGCAGGGCTTCTACAAGAAAACCAAAGGTGAAGGTGGTAAGGAAATCCTTACCCTTAACCTGCAAACGATGGAATACGGGCCTAAACAGAAACCCAAATTCGCCAGCATCGATGCAGCCAAGCCGGTGGAAGACCTGAAACAGCGCCTGCGTATGCTGACAGCCGCCACAGACAAGGCCGGACAGTTTTATCAGCAGTTCCATGCACGGCTCTTCGCATATGTGTCTCACCGTATTCCGGAAATAGCGGATGATATCTATAAAGTGGATGACGCCATGAAAGCCGGTTTCGGCTGGGAAATAGGGCCCTTCGAAAGCTGGGACCTGCTCGGGGTGGAAGCATCCGTTAAACTGATTGAGGAAAAAGGCCTCACCGTAGCACAATGGGTAAAAGACATGCAGGCCAAAGGCATCAGGAGCTTCTACAAAGTTGAAAACGGTAAAAAATACTATTACGATGTTGCCAGCCAGGCTTACAAAACGGTGCCGGGCGAAGGCGAATTCATTATACTGGAAAACTTCTCCAACAATATCGTCTGGAAAAACAGCGCCTGTAACCTGATAGACATCGGTGACGGCGTGGTATGTTTCGACTGGAAAACCAAGATGAACACCATCGGCGGTGAAGTGCTGGAAGGACTGAACAAAGCGGTGGACCGCGCGGAAAAAGACTTCCGCGGCCTCGTGGTAGGCAACGAAGGCACCAATTTCTCTGCCGGCGCCAATGTAGGCATGATCTTCATGCTGGCAGCGGAACAGGAATACGATGAGCTGGACATGGCCGTACGCCTGTTCCAGCGTTCCACTATGCGTTTACGTTATTCCTCCATTCCGGTAGTGGTGGCGCCGCATGCGCTGACGCTCGGCGGCGGCTGCGAAATGGCGCTGCATGCCGATAAAGTACAGGCTGCTGCGGAAACCTACATCGGCCTCGTGGAGCTGGGCGTAGGCCTGATCCCCGGCGGCGGTGGCACCAAAGAAATGACGCTGCGCGCCAGCCTGGAGTTTAAAGAAGGCCGCATCGAGGAAGAACCACTGAAAGATTACTTCATGGCCGTAGCCACCGCAAAAGTGGCCACCTCCGGTTTTGAAGGCTTCGATATGGGCGTGCTCCGCAAAGGACATGACGAAATCACCATGAATGCGTCCCGCCTTATTGCAGACGCCAAACGCAGCGTGATCGCCCTGGCCGACGAAGGTTATACCCGGCCGGTGGAAAGAACGGACATCAAGGTAATGGGCCGCAGCGCGCTGGGCGCCCTGCTCGCCGGCGTATACGCCATGCGCTTCGGTAATTACATCTCCGACCACGACCAGAAAGTGGCCAACAAACTCGCGTATGTAATGTGTGGCGGTGACCTCACCGAACCATCATTCGTCAGCGAACAATACCTGCTCGACCTGGAAAGGGAAGCATTCCTGAGCCTCTGCGGCGAACGCAAAACGCTGGAACGCCTGCAAAGTGTGATCAAAACAGGTAAACCTGTGCGTAACTAATAATTCTCTTATAAACACAAAGGGAAATACAGGGGAGATTTCGCCATAAGATCTTTCACTGTGTTTCCCTTTACTTTTTCATTCAACTAAAATACCAACGCCAGCTGTGTCTATCCTGTCCTTACAAAATATCTCAAAGAAGTTCGGCGCCGTACAGGCTTTGTCCGGTGTGTCTTTCGACGTGCCGCAGGGCGCCGTGTACGGTATCCTTGGTCCGAACGGGAGCGGTAAAACTACCCTGCTGGGCATTGTGACCGATGTCCTGAAAGCCGATACCGGCAGCTTCACGCTGTTCGATCAGGCCGCCTCTGCCCGGCAACGCCGGCAGATAGGGACTTTGCTGGAAACACCCAATTTCTACCACTATCTCAGCGGATACCGTAACCTTGAGATAGCTGCCGCGATCAAACAACGCGATAAAAATGATATCGCCCGCGTGCTGGAGCTGTGCGGCCTCACCGCCAGACAACATGCCGCCTTCAAAACCTACTCCCTGGGGATGAAACAGCGACTGGCCATCGCGTCTGTCATGCTGGGCGACCCGGAAGTACTGATACTCGATGAGCCTACGAACGGACTGGACCCCGCCGGTATCGCGGAAGTGAGGGAGCTGGTGCGTAACCTGGCTAGAGCGGGTAAGACCATTATCCTCGCCAGCCACCTGCTGGACGAAGTGGAGAAAGTATGTACCCATGTGGCCATTCTGCGCAACGGAAAACTGCTGCTCTCCGGCAGTGTAGACGTCGTGATCAGCCGGCATGATTACCTGGAGCTGGGCGCTGCAGATAATGAAACGCTTAAATCAGCGCTGCTGGCATATCCTGGCTGCACCAGCGTGCAGCTCAACGGCAACGTGGTGGTGGCGGTGTTCAATGCATCGCCGGAACCGGCGCAGGTCAACAGCTACCTGGCACAACAGGGCATCTGGCTGCAGCACCTGCAACTCCGCAAAAAGAGCCTCGAAAAAGCATTTCTGGAAATAACCAACGATCCCGCATGAAACAATTACTCTATACCGAATGGCTGAAAGTGAAGAACTACCGCACTTTCTGGATAATGCTGCTGGTCGCGGTGATTATGGTCCCGGCCGGAAACTACGTGCCGGCGGACATTATGTCGAGCCGCGAACTGAACCAGGCAACAAAAATGCTGGGACAAACACCTTTTGGTTTTCCGACCGTCTGGCAAACCGTCGCCAACATCAGCAGCTACATGACAGCTTTGTTTGGGCTGATGCTGATTATTTTAGTCACGAACGAATATACTTTCCGCACCAGCCGTCAGAACATCATCGACGGATGGGAACGCCATCAGTTTGTATATGCCAAACTGATATGGGTACTGTTGTTGTCTGTATTAGCCCTGGTGGTGGCCATACTGACCGCCGTGGTCCTTGGTTTCGCCTATGGCAGCAACGCCTTCAGCCTTGAAGGTTTCAGCTATCTTTGGTACTACTGGCTACAGCTGGTGCTGGCACTGAGCCTGGCGTTGTTGCTCGCGGTGCTGGTAAAAAGGGCGGGGTTCGCCATGGCCATTTTCCTCGGTTATACCATGATGCTGGAACAAACGCTGGTATTGTTGCTCAAACGTTATGTAGGTCCCGTTGGCGGCCTGTTGCCGCTGCAAACCGGCGATGAGCTGCTGCCTTTCCCGTTGGTCGGAAAAATGGTCGCAGCCAGCAGTGACCGGTACGACGACAGCATTTATTTGTTATTCCTGGTGGGGTACATTGCGCTGGTCATCTACCTGGTTTTCAGGAAAGTATTAAAATCGGATTTGTAAAAAAAGCTATATATTTCACATTCTTTTAAAGCGAAATGTTTGTGAGAGAGCTTAAATTTGTTGGGCAAAGTAAAAATGTGAAATATGGAAAAACAGGAGCGCATCATATTAGTGACAAACGACGACGGTATAACGGCGCCGGGTATACGGGCTTTGATTGAAGCAGTGCGGCCGTTGGGAAAGGTAGTGGTAGTGGCACCGGACAGCCCGCAGTCGGGCATGGGGCACGCCATTACGATTGGTGTTCCTTTGCGTTTGAACCAGGTAAATATTTTTGAAGATATAGAAGCGTGGCAATGTTCCGGTACACCGGTAGATTGTGTGAAACTGGCGAGAGATAAAATACTGCATCGTAAACCGGATATCTGCGTAAGCGGTATCAATCACGGTGCTAACCACTCTATCAACGTGATCTATTCCGGCACCATGTCAGCAGCCATGGAAGCAGCTATTGAAGGCATTCCTTCAGCAGGCTTTTCTTTCCTGGAATACAGCTATGACGCCGATTTTTCACTGCCTGCCAAAGTGGCCCGTGAGGTGACAGAACGGATGCTGGCTTCTGAACTGCCGGCCGGAAGCCTGTTCAATGTGAACATTCCGGTGGTGGAGGAAAAAGATTTCAAAGGACTGCGCCTTTGCCGGCAGGCAGATGCCAAATGGGTAGAGGAATTCGACGAACGCCGCGACCCGCATGGCAAAAAATACTACTGGCTCACCGGACAGTTCAAAAACAGGGACGTAGGAGAAGATACGGACGTATGGGCGCTGGAAAACAACTACGCGTCTGTGGTGCCGGTACAGTTTGACCTGACCAACTACAAGCTGAAGAAACAGCTGGAAGAATCCTGGAAGGATCTCTAAGAACAACGGCAATATCGCCACTATTATAACCTTATGTTGAAAAAAGACAATCTTTCGTTAGGAATCGTACTGGGGCTGCTGACTCCCCTGGTAGCATTTTTCCTGTATTACTTTTTCCTCATCAGACCCCATAACAATATAGGGCTGGGACAGTTTTTTAATATCCTGAAAGACAACCGGCAAATGATTCCCAAAATAGTGAGCATCTGCCTGTTGGTGAATGGATTAGTCTTTTTTCTGTATACCAGGACCCGGAAAGATATTACCGCCAAGGGCATCTTTCTGATGACAATGCTGTATGCCATTGTTATCTTGTTACTTAAACTGATCAGATAATTTTTAATAAACACCAGATTGAAATATTACATTATAGCAGGAGAGGCATCAGGGGATTTGCATGGCAGTAACCTGGTGAAGCAGATGAAGCAGCTGGACACGGCGGCGGATATACGTGGATGGGGAGGCGATATGATGGAAGCCGCCGGGGTGAATGTGGTGAAACACTACAAGGAACTGGCCTTTATGGGCTTTGTGGAAGTGGTGATGAACCTCCGCACGATCCTGCGTAATATGGAAATGTGTAAAAAAGATATCGCCGCTTTTAAACCGGATGTGCTGGTGCTGGTGGATTATCCCGGTTTTAACATGCGTATTGCCGAATGGGCAAAGCAGCAGGGAATCAAAATAGTATATTATATTTCCCCGCAGGTATGGGCCTGGAAGGAAAACCGTGTGAAAAAGCTCAAGCGCGATGTGGACAAGATGCTGTGCATCCTGCCGTTTGAGCAGGATTTTTACCGTAAATGGAACTACGAAACGGAATATGTAGGTCATCCGCTGGTAGAGGTGGTCAAGGCGGCCAAGGAAGAACCGGCCGACACGCCGTTGTCTGACAAGCCTATTGTGGCGGTGCTGCCCGGCAGCCGTAAGCAGGAGGTGAGCGTCAAGCTGCCGATCATGCTCACTATGGCCAAACATTTCCCGGAATACCAGTTCGTGGTGGCACAGGCGCCCAGCCTCGATGACCATTTCCTGGAAAGCCTCACCGGACAACATCCCAATGTGTCCATGGTGAAAGGCAAAACCTATAAGCTCCTACGGCAGGCCAAAGCGGCCCTAGTTACCTCCGGTACCGCCACGCTGGAAACAGCGCTATTCGGCGTGCCTGAAGTGGTCTGCTATAAAGGTAATCCCATCTCTTATTTCTTCGCCAAAAAACTGATTAAAGTAAAATATATCTCCCTGGTCAACCTGATCATGGACCGGCTGGTGGTGAAAGAACTGATCCAGCACGATCTCACGGAAGAAAACCTGCTGAAAGAGCTGACCAGCCTGCTGAAAGATGATAAAGCCCGTCAGCACCTGATGGCCGACTACGCGGAACTATGGCATAAACTCGGCGAAAGAGACGCCAGCAGAAGGGCTGCGGAAGTAATCGTGAACTACGCTAAAAACAAATAGCTAAATAACCAAATAACTAAATCATAAATGATTTAGTGTCTTCTTATCAGCCTCACAATCATTACAATCAGGGCTATCAGAAAAAGAATGATCGAGATGCGGTTCATGCCGTGCATCATCGCTACATAACGTGTTTTAGGCGCGTTAGGGTCCCCTTTGCCAATATAGAAGTATCTTAATATTTGTTGCCAGAAACGTTTCATGCACCAAAGATCGGAAATCAATATTATTTTTGAAGCTGGCTGAATAATCAAGATATGAAATATATGAGATGGGGTCGATGGCTGGTATCGATCTTTTTTTTGACCTGCGTTACTAAATCGATTTATGCGGCGGGAACTGTTACTGACACACTGGTTTCAGGATGGGAATTCTCACGTGTGGACGAGGGCGTATGGCGCCCTGCCACAGTGCCCGGCACGGTACATACCGATCTGCTGGCCCTGCAGATGATACCCGATCCGTTTGTAGGCTCCAACGAAAAAGCTGTGCAATGGGTGGATAAGAAAGACTGGCAATACCGGAAAAAATGGAAGCTGTCAGCCGCCGAGCTGCAATATGACGTGCTGGAGCTGGATTTCAAAGGACTGGACACCTACGCGTCTGTATATGTGAACGGTCAGCTGGTACTGCAATCTGCCAATATGTTCGTGGAACAGGTGGTCAACGTGAAACGCTGGCTGCGCGAAGGAGACAACGAACTACGGGTGCTCTTTGAGAGTCCCGTTAAACACGATATGCCACAGTTCCTGAAAGACCAGGTGATCTATCCCGCCGGTAATGACGCCAGCGATATCCCGCTGAGCATCTATGCCCGTAAAGCGCCCTACCACTACGGCTGGGACTGGGGGCCGCGCCTCGTAACGTCTGGCATCTGGAGACCGGTGCTGCTGAAAAAATGGAATAAAGCAGTGATCCGCGATGTATGGTGGCAGCAACAACAACTGAGCACCGCCAGCGCCACGCTGAACGCGGTGACCACCATAGAAGCGGTCGCACCCGGCACCTACAACCTCAAACTGATAACTCAACTCGGTAGCTACAGTAAAGTAACCACGACCAAAGTAACATTGAAACAAGGCCGCAACACGGTGCAGGCGCCGGTGCAGATCCGTCAGCCGCAGCTGTGGTGGCCCGCCGGACAGGGAAATCCTACCTGTTATGTCATGACAGCCGAACTGCTGGATAACACCGTTTCGATTGATAAAGACGAGAAAATGGTAGGATTGCGAACAATTGAAGTGGTGAATCAACCGGACAGCCTGGGCGAAAGTTTTTACGTGAAAGTCAATGGCCGACCGGTTTTCATGAAAGGGGCCAATTATATCCCGCAGGACAATTTCCTGCCGCGCGTGTCTGCATCCAAATACAAACAGTTGTTTGATGATATGCGTAACAGTCATTTTAACATGGTGCGCGTATGGGGCGGTGGTATTTATGAAGATGACCTTTTTTATTCACTGGCAGATGTTAACGGTATCCTTGTCTGGCAGGACTTTATGTTTGCCTGCACCCTGTATCCGTCCGATACGGCTTTCCTGAACAACGTGAAAGCGGAAGCAGCAGATAATATCAGAAGATTGCGCAAACACCCGTCACTGGCGTTGTGGTGCGGCAACAATGAAGTGGCTGTGGCGATTAAAAACTGGGGCTGGCAAAGTGGTTATGCCTACACCGATGCACAATGGGCCAGCCTGCAACAGGGATATGATCAGTTGTTTAAAACGGTATTGCCCGCCGTGGTGAAGGAAAATGACCCCGGTCGTTTTTATTTCCATTCTTCCCCTATCAGTAACTGGGGCAAGAAAGAAGATTTTACCAAAGGGGATAACCACTATTGGGGCGTATGGCATGGGATGGAATGGTTTGAAGCGTTTAATACGCACATCCCGCGGTTCATGAGTGAATACGGTTTTCAGTCATTTCCTGAAATGGCCACCATCGATAGCTTTGCTACCAAAGCAGATTATGATATTTACTCCAATGTGATGCAGTCGCATCAAAAAAGCCCAGCCAAAGGCAATACTGCTATCCGTACGTATATGCTGCATTATTACCAGGCGCCGAAAGATTTCCCGTCTTTCGTTTATCTGAGCCAGGTGTTGCAGGCGGAGGGGATGAAAGTGGCTATTGAAGCGCATCGCAGGGCTATGCCTTATTGCATGGGCACCTTGTACTGGCAGTTGAATGATTGCTGGCCGGGCCCGTCCTGGTCGGGCCGTGACTACTACGGCCGCTGGAAAGCGTTGCAATACTATGTGAAAGAAGCCTTCAATCCCTTGCTGATATCCGGTGTTGTGGAAAACAACCAGTTGAAGGTGTGGGCCGTTTCTGATGAAATCCGTAACCATAAAGCCGCCGTGGAGCTGGTGGCGATGGACCTGGCGGGCAATCCGGTATGGAAACAAACTTTGTCAGGCGTGGATGTTCCTGCCAATACCAGTAAACAAATTTTTACAGTAGATACAGCGGCTATTCTGAAGGGAAGGAATCCTGCTGAGGTAATATGCTATGCACAACTGCGAATTGACGATAAGATTGTCAGCCGCAATATCTTTTATTTTGCCCCGGCGAAGGATATGCCGCTGGAGAAGCCGGCTTTTACAACTACGGTGGAGCATAAGTTGTTCGTAGATCCGCCATCATTATACCGTGACAGGATATTGCTAACTATTCGGGCAGATAGGTTTGCCCGTAACGTTTATTTACAGTTGAACAATGCAACCCCGGGGGAGCAATTTGATCAGAATTACTTTGACTTATTGCCTGGAGAAAGCAGGACTGTTTGGTTACGATCTACGCGCGATATAGAGAAGATCAAAGCAGCGTTGACAATTACCTCTTTGGTAGATACTTATAAAAATTGACTATGAGAAAATTATGGATGGCATTGGGTTGTGCGTGGCTCGCGGTAAGTGCGGCCAGTGCGCAAACGGAAGAACCGCCGTATGTACCGGAAACAGATCCGGTGGTAGTTCAAAAACTGGACGAGTGGCAGGACTGGAAATTTGGGATGATCATTCACTGGGGGCCATATTCCCAGTGGGGCGTGGTAGAGTCCTGGAGCATTTGCCCGGAAGATGAAGAATGGATTGGGCGTAAATATCCCAAGATGCCGTATTTCGAGTACCTGCAAAAGTACCAGGCGCTGGGCAAAACCTTCAACCCTACCGCTTTCGCGCCCGAGAAATGGGCTAAAGCCGCAAAGGAAGCCGGTATGAAATACCTGGTGTTCACCACCAAACATCATGATGGTTACTGTATGTTCGACACCAAACAGACAGATTACCGCGTAACCGCGCCGGATGTGGCTTTCAGCAAGAATCCGCGGGCCAATATCGCGAAAGAGGTGTTTGAAGCGTTCCGTAAGGAAGGCATTCATGCAGGCGCTTATTTCTCCAAGCCGGACTGGCATTCCGATGCCTACTGGTGGAATTATTTCCCGCCCCGCGACCGTAATGTGAACTACGACGTGAAAAAATATCCTGAAAGATGGAACCAGTTCAAGCAGTATACCTATAACCAGATCGAGGAACTGATGACCGGTTACGGCAAGCTGGAGATCCTTTGGCTGGATGGCGGCTGGGTAAGGCCTTTGAAGCAGCAGACCAAAGAATCCCTGTCGTGGAGCAAAACACTGCCGCAGGACCAGGACATCGATATGGGCCGTATTGCCAGGATGGCGCGCAGCCACCAGCCCGGGCTGATCGTGGTGGACCGCAGCGTGCATGGTCCGTACGAAAACTACCGCACCCCTGAGCAGCAGATCCCGGAGAAGCCGCTGGCTTATCCATGGGAAACCTGTATGACGATGGCCAATTCCTGGTCGTATGTGCCGGATGACAAATACAAACCCGTTGGTAAGCTTATCCACAATCTGGTGGATATCGTGGCCAAGGGCGGCAATTACCTGCTGAATGTGGGCCCTGGCCCTGACGGAGAGTTGCACAAAGAGGCTTATACCACCATGAAAGGTATCGGTGACTGGATGAAAATCAACAGTGCTGCTATCTATGGCACCCGGGCCGTAGCACCGTACAAGGACGGTAAAGTATGTTTCACCCGGAAAAAAGACGGCAGTGTGTATGCTATCTACCTGCTGGACGAGCAGGAGCAACTGCCTGCCACGATTGTTTTTAAAGGGCTGAAACCGGCCAGAGGGGCATCTTTACAGTTGCTGGGCGGTTCCGGTAAACTGGTGTGGAAAACCGAAGGGGACACTGTTACCGTACATATCCCTGAAAAGCTTCGGCAACAGGCCTGGAACCACGCAGTGGCTATTCGTATCAGTGTTGTGGAAAAAGTGTGAAAATGATGTGAATTAGTGTTAATTTGTAGTGAATAATAAAAACAGGCCGCCGATAACCCAAGGCAGCCTGTTTTTTGTTTTATAGGTAGATATGCCCAAAAAGGTTGACTATGAATATGCAAACCCACGTGAATAAGAACCCCCGCATTTTGCTGGCGGAAGACGACAAGGTACTGGGGGAAATCGTCAAAAAAAACCTGGAAAGCATCGGTTATCAGGTAGAGCACTGTATGGACGGTGAAGACGCATGGGAGGAATTCCAGCGTAAACGATATGACATGCTGCTGGTGGACATCGTGATGCCCAGGAAAAACGGCTTTCAGCTCGCGAAGGACGTTCGCAGCAAAAACACACTGGTGCCCATCTTCTTCCTTTCTGCCGAAAAAACCATGGACGCCGACAGGCTCGACGGCTTTAAGCTGGGCGCAGACGGTTACATCGTGAAACCTTTCAGCCTCCTGGAGCTGCAAAGAAGGGTGAAAGCCTTCCTCAAATGGACCCGCCCCCCCAAAAGTGAACTGCTGATCGGCCACATAGTAGGCGACCATACGTTCAACTACCGCAAAATGAAAGTATACCCCCGCGACAGCCAGACAGCCTACGTGGCCACGTTTTCCCCCACAGAAGCCAAGCTGCTGCGTTATTTCTTCAATCGCCCCAATGTAATTATCAAAAAAGACGAACTGCTGATGAAGCTCTGGGGACGTGACGATGTCACCTCCAGCCGCAGTATGGACGTATTTATCGGAAAGATCCGTAGACAGATAAAGATCGAGCCAAGGCTCAACCTGGAAACGATCTTTAACGTAGGCATGCGCCTCAATGTCCCTAAAGACCTCCTGTTGCAAAAGATCACCATCCCCATTACCAATCAGGCAAAACAATAGCAGCCGTCCTTTTAAGCCCCTGTTTCTTTCAGATTATATTAAATCGTAACTTTAGGCCCAATGGAAACAGCGGCAGTTCAAAAATATAATCTAGACGAAGAGCAGGAAAAAAAAGAAATCGTCCGGCATTACCGCGCCTTGTTAAGGGCGCTCAAACCCCGTCTGAAAAAAGGCGACAGGGAGCTGGTACGTACTGCTTTTGAAATGGCAGCGGATGCCCATAAGGAAATGCGCCGTAAATCAGGCGAGCCCTATATCCTGCATCCCCTCGCCGTGGCACAGATATGTGTGGAAGAAATAGGCCTGGGCGTACGCTCAGCTATCTGTGCCTTGTTACACGATACCGTGGAAGATACGGAAGTGACCCTGGAAGATGTGGCCCGTGAATTTGGCAACGAAATCGCCCACATCGTGGACGGCCTCACCAAGATATCCACCGTCATCGATTCCAATACCAGTACCGCACAGGCGGAAAACTTCAAGAAAATACTCCTGACCCTGGCAGATGACCCCAGGGTGATCCTGATCAAACTGGCCGACAGGTTGCATAACATGCGTACCCTCGACAGCATGAGCCGGGAAAAACAGTTGAAAATAGCCTCTGAAACGGTGTTTATCTACGCTCCGCTGGCTCACCGCCTCGGATTGTACAACATCAAGTCCGAGATGGAAGACCTGGCCATGAAATACACGGAGCAGCAAACCTACCGTGAGATAGCCCGGCGCCTGAAAGAAACCAAGCGTGAACGCACCCGCTATATCAACGAGTTTATCAAGCCTATCAAGGAAGTACTGCAGGAGGAAGGATTTACCTTCGAGATCTACGGTCGCCCGAAGTCCATCCATTCCATCCACAACAAGATCAAAACAAAAGGCGTGGCCTTTGAAGAGGTGTACGACCTGTTCGCGATCCGTATCATCCTGGACTCCCCGCTGGACAAGGAAAAGGCCGACTGCTGGAAGGTATATTCCATCATCACCGATTTCTACCACCCCAGCCCGGAACGTACGCGTGACTGGCTCAGCAACCCCAAATCCAACGGCTATGAGGCCCTGCACGTAACAGTAATGGGCCCGCAGGGTAAATGGGTGGAAGTACAGATCCGCTCCAAACGCATGAACGACTACGCCGAAAAAGGAGTGGCCGCCCACTGGCGCTATAAGGAAGGCGCCGCAAACCCGCAACAGGAATCCAAATTCGATCAGTGGTTCACGCAGATACGTGAAATCCTCAGTAACCCGGATTCCAATACGCTCGACTTCCTCGCTGATTTTAAAAGCAATCTCTTTACAGAAGAGATCTATGTGTATACGCCCAAAGGCGACCTGAAAATATTGCCGGTCAACTCTACGGCGCTGGACTTCGCTTATGCGATCCACAGCGCCGTGGGCAACAAGTGTATCGGCGCCAAGGTGAACTATAAACTGGTGCCGCTCAGCCATAAGCTGCGCAGCGGAGACCAGGTGGAGATCATCACTTCCAACAAACAGAAGCCTTCTGAAGACTGGCTCAACTTTGTGCTCACCGCCAAAGCCAAATCCAAGATCAAGGACGCCCTCAAGGAAGAAAAAAGAAAAGTGGCCATGGATGGAAAAGCTGCGCTGGAGCGCAAGCTGGACCATATGAAGGTGACCGCCAGCCAGCACAATATCAATGAGCTGGTACAGTTCTATAAACAACCGTCCCCGCTGGACCTGTATTATCAGATCGCGGTAAAAAATATCGACCTTAAAGAGCTGAAACAGTTCAGCCTCCTGGGAGACAAACTGGAGCAGCCTAAACCGGTCAAACAACCGGAGCATGTTCCGGAAGAACATGTGAAACATCAGATCCCGAACAAAAAAGACGCGGAACTGATCATTTTCGGGGAAAGCTCCGATAAGATTGCCTACAAACTGGCCAACTGCTGCCGTCCCATTCCGGGCGACGATGTATTTGGTTTTATCACCGCCAGCGAAGGCCTTAAAATACACCGGACCAACTGTCCCAACGCCGCCCAGCTGCTGGCCAATTATGGCCACCGCGTGGTGAAAACCAAATGGGTTAAAAACAGGGAAATCTCTTTCCTTACCGGCTTACGGATTATCGGCATGGACGATGTGGGCGTTATCCACAAAATCACCAATATTATCTCCGGTGAACTGAAAGTCAATATCTCCGCACTCAGCATTGAATCCAAGGAAGGGCTGTTTGAAGGCCTGATCAAGGTATATGTGCATGATAAGGAGGAGCTGGACGAACTGGTGGACCGCCTCAAGAAGCTGGATGGTATCCAGTCAGTACAACGACTCGAAGAATCACAATTATAGGCGCCCAAAGCATATAAGGGAGCAAAGCCACAAAGTAAACATTATAAGTTATTATACTATTTTCTTTGCCGCTTTGCTCCCTTATATATTTTGTGTGAAACAGGGAGCAAAATGCTTGTCATGTGCGGGCCAGGCGCAATGCAGGTCTTTGTGTGCCTGGCAATCCCCGCCCTTCTCTGTGTTCTTTGTGAGAGAAATTTGATTTTGTAGTATTTCAGCGTAATTTTGCCACTTCTTTTAAAAGCAACCTCCGATAATTAATTAAAATCATTATGGTAGACGTTTTGTTAGGCCTGCAATGGGGCGACGAAGGCAAAGGTAAAATTGTGGACTATTTTGCCGGCAGGTACGACGTGATTGCCCGTTTCCAGGGTGGACCAAATGCTGGCCATACCCTGTATGTAAACGGTCAGAAAGTAGTATTGCGCACCATTCCTTCCGGTGTGTTTCATGATAAAACCATTAACCTGATTGGTAATGGCGTAGTACTGGACCCTGTAGCTTTCAAAAAAGAAAGTGAAGATATCGCTGCCCTGGGCATCGACCTGACAAAAAACCTGTTTATCGCGGAAAAAACGCATATTATCGTTCCTACGCACCGTGCGCTGGACAAGGCTTCCGAGATCTCTAAAGGTCATGATAAAATCGGTTCTACCCTGAAAGGCATTGGTCCCGCGTACATGGACAAAACAGGCAGAAACGGCCTGCGTGTGGGCGATGTGATCTCTGCCGATTTTGAAACGCTGTACGAAAAGCTGAAGCAGAAACACCTGCAGATGCTGTCCCAATACAACGTGGAAGGCCTGGAAGCTGACATCGAAGCCTGGGAAAAAGAGTTCTTTGAGGCAGTGCCTTTCCTGAAAAAAATGAATATCGTCAGCGGTGAATATTTCCTGAATGAAAAACTGAAAGCCGGTAAAAAAGTACTGGCCGAAGGTGCGCAGGGAAGCATGCTGGACGTGGATTTCGGTACGTATCCGTTTGTGACGTCTTCCAATACTATTTCTGCCGGCGTATGTACCGGGCTGGGCATTGCTCCGCAATGGATCAAGGAAGTGATTGGTGTGACCAAAGCTTATTGCACCCGCGTGGGCAGCGGTCCTTTCCCGACCGAACTGCATGATGCCACCGGCGAAAACCTGCGTGCTGCCGGACATGAATTTGGCGCAGTTACCGGCCGTCCCCGCCGTTGCGGCTGGATCGACCTGGTAGCCCTGAACTATACCTGTATGCTGAGCGGCGTTACCCAGCTGGTGATGACCAAAAGCGATGTACTCGATGAATTTGATGAGGTACTTGCCTGCACCGCCTACGAAATCAATGGCCGGCAAACCAAACAATTGCCTTTCCAACTCAACGGTCTGGAGGTGAAACCAGTATGGGAAACCTTCAAAGGATGGAGCGAAAAGACTGCTACCTGCAAGCAGTTCAACGAGTTACCTTCAGAGATGAAAACTTTTGTGGAAGCAGTAGATAACTATCTGGGCGTTCCCGTGAAATACGTTTCCAACGGGCCGGGACGCGATCAGATACTGGAGCGCTAAACCTCAAAAATTAAGGAAAAAAAACGGCAAAAAAAATTTGGCTAATCAAAAAAACTGTTAAAACTTTACGGCAAAGAAATAAGTGAACCTATTATGAAATCAAAATCTGATAAAGAGAAAGAGACGAAAAAAACTACTTCTCCTAAGACTGCAAAAGACGCTCCTAAAGCTGCGGCCAAGCCTAAGAAAGAGGTGGATGAAGATGATGAGGACGACGAGGATGAAGAGGAAACTACATCCAAGAAAACCTCAAAGAAATCAGATAAGTCAGCTTCCAAATCCAAACGTAAAGACGATGACGATGAGGAAGATGACGACGATGATGATATGGACGATGTCGATGACGCGTGGGAAAAGGGCGAGGACGAAGACTACGATCCGGACTTTGAAGAGTTTGACATGCCTAAGTCTAAAGGTAAACGCGGCCGCCCTGCAGGTGGCAAGAAAACTGACGACGACGATGACCTGGGCATCGACGACGAGTTTAAGGACATGGACCTGTTCAATGACCGCTTTGATGACGATGATGATGATTTTTAAGGATTAAAAGCGATTAGTATCAGAATATTTCACACTTTTCCGGTCAACGATCAGAAAGTATTTAAACAACAAATGTTGAATTGGGCCAACCAGTTCAACATTTGTTGTTTATTGGATAATAATAATTATCCGTCTGCTTATCATCGTTTTGAAGCACTGCTGGCCGCTGATGCGCTGCAAACACTGGAAGCCGCTGCCGGTAACGCCTTTTCCGCGCTGGAACAATTCTATGCCACCCATCGCGACTGGCTCTTCGGTCACCTTGCCTACGACCTCAAAAATGAAACGGCCCCCGGCCTGCGTTCTGAAAACCCCGATGGCACCGGATTCCCGGACATGCATTTCTTTCAGCCCCGGGTCGTCCTCCTCCTGAAAAACAATCAGGTCCATATCGGCGGCATGCACTTCTCTGTAGAAGATGCCCTGGCTGTTTACCGGGACTGTCTTCGTATGCCCGTTACCGTTAATGCGCCTGCGGCGCCCCGGTTGACTGCCTTACGGGCCCATCTGGACCATGACCGCTACATCAGCGCCGTGAAAGGTATACAGGCGCACATCCTCCGCGGCGATTGCTACGAGGTCAACTTCTGCCGGGAAAACTTCATGGAAAATGCCAGCGTTTATCCGCCTGCGTTATTCTCGCAGCTAAACGCCCTGTCACCCGCACCGTTTGCGGCTTACTACCGTTTACATGACCGTTACCTGATCAGCTCCAGCCCTGAAAGATATCTGCAGAAAACAGGTAATACCGTTATCTCTCAACCTATCAAAGGCACTAGCAGAAAACACGCTGACCCGGTACAGGACAAGGCATTGCAGGAGGCGTTGCGCAACAACCCCAAAGAAAGGGCGGAAAACATTATGGTGGTAGACCTCGTACGCAACGACTTGTCACATACCGCCTTACGGGGTAGTGTACACGTAAAAGAACTGTGCGGTATCTATTCCTTTGCACAGGTACATCAGATGATTTCTACCGTGGCGGCGGAAACGGCTCCCGGCACACAGTTGACCGACATCCTCAAACATACGTTCCCCATGGGTTCCATGACCGGCGCTCCCAAAATCCGCGTCATGCAGCTGATAGAAGAATATGAGCAAAGCCGCCGTGGGCTCTACTCCGGAGCGGTAGGCTACATCACGCCGGAAGGCGATTTTGACTTCAACGTGGTGATCCGCAGTATCATCTACAATGACACGCGGCAATACCTGTCCTTTCAGACCGGCTCCGCTGTTACCTTTTACAGTGATCCTGAACTGGAATGGGAAGAGTGCCTGCTCAAAGCAGCGGCCATGGTACGGTTATTTGAATAGTTGCGCCATGGCTTCACCAATAGTGGGGTAGGAGAACTGAAAACCGGTATTTTGTATTTTCTGTGAAGATGCTTTCACACTTTTTAATACTTCAATGCTCATTTCGCCCAGCGCCAGTTTCAGGGCAAAGGCCGGCACATAACTGGTAATGAAGCTGTTGCCCTTGGCGGCATGCGCCATGGCCAGTACCAGCTCTTTATGCCGCACAGGCAGCGGTGCTACGGCGTTGTAAGTGCCCTCCAGCTGATCGTTCACGATCGCATTAAAATATAACCTCACCAGGTCCTGTATATGGATCCAGCTGATGTATTGGTCGCCGGAGCCTAATACCGTGGCGAAGCCGAATTTCAGTGGTTTGTAGAATTCTTTCAGGGCGCCGCCTTCCCGGCTCAACGCAATGCCGGTACGAAAAATCACCAGCTTCTTGTCTAGTGCAGCTACCGGTGTAATGCTCTGTTCCCAGGCCAGCGTGGTGCTGCCGAGGAAATCGGTGGCCGGCGGGTCTGTCTCCGTAAATGCGCGTTCTTTTGTTTCCCCGTAATATCCGGTGGCGGAAGCGCTGATCACTTTTCTGACTTTGTTGGGATGGATTTGCAGGGACTTAACGATCAGTTCACTGCTTTTGGTGCGGCTCTCCAGTATCTCCTGTTTCCTTGCCGCTGACCACCGTTTCTCCCCTACGTTGGCGCCTGCCAGATGGACGATATAGTCGGCCTCCTGCAGGGCGCTGACATCTATTGTTTGATTGTCCACGTCCCAGGCGGCATAATGTACAGCAGTATTGACGCCCTTCTCCGGTTTTCTGGTGAGAATGATCACTTTATAGCCACGCTCCAATAGCAGCCGGGTTAGTGCCGTTCCTACCAGCCCCGTACCGCCGGTTATCATAACGGTCTCCATCAGGTATATGTCTTTAAAAATATTTTATTAAAAATACACAATAAATCCCGCCTTTTGGTATTTAAGTAAAGACGCGGTTTACATCGTGTAAATTGCCGTATTAATTTCTGATTTTTAATGTAAGTTTGGAAATGGCGCGGTTGTTCGCGTCAGCTACCATTTTCATCATCAGCATTATTGAAACTACACCAGAGTATGCACACGCTATACCGCATCCAACTGTTACTGATGCTGCTCTTCGCCGGCAGCGCAGCAGTAGCGCAGAAAATCTCCTATTCCGAACCAGAAAAAGATGATTACAAAAGTACCGAATTTGAAATCATAGGTAAGGTGGGCGGCAATATACTCGTCTATAAAACTGACCGGGGCGACTATTCCGTGTCTGTTTATGATGCTGATATGCAACTGAAAGACCGGATAAAACTGGACTTCCTGCCCAGAAAGGTGATCAGCATGGACTTTGTGGCCTATCCCGACAAGGTGCTGATGATCTACCAGTTCCAGCGCAAAGATGCCGTGTTCAGCTTCTGCGCCACCATGACGCCCGAAGCCCGGTTCAACGATGCGCCTGTCATGATAGACTCTACCCGCATCGGCATGTACTCCAAGGAAAACAAAGTATATTCTATGGAGGTGTCTGAAGACAAACGCCGTATCCTCGTTTATAAAATCAATCAGGACAAGGAAGACAACAACGTGTTTTATACTTTCCTGTACGACAGCGCCATGACGCTGGTCAATAACAGCCGCCTGTCATTGCCCATGGCCGGCAGGAAACAGTTCCTCAGCAATTTCAGCCTGACCAATGAAGGCGACCTCGTGTTCAATAAACTGGAACGTACCTCCAACCGGGACTATGTGGTGAGCGGCAACTTTGTAATGAAGCGTGCGCTGGTAGACAGCTTTGAGGTATCACCCCTGTCTTTCAAGGGACAGCTCCTCGATGAGGTGAAAATGAAACTGGACAACAACCGCCATACGGCGCTGATCACCGCTTTCTACTACAAACAGAAGCGGGGCAATGTGGAAGGCATGTACCTGTACAAATACGATTATCAGAACGATAAGCCCCTCTACGAAAAATCAGTCGTGTTCTCCAATGAGCTGAAGATGAATGCCCGCGGGGAGTCCAACACTTCCAGCGCGTTTAATGATTATTTCATCCGTAAGGTCATCAATACCGCCAACGGCGGATTTCTGCTGACAGCGGAATCGTTTTCCACCTCTTCCCGCTATCAGCCGTGGAACCGCTGGAACTATATGTACGGCGCCCCTTATGGCGGCATGTATTATTCCCCTTACTATTACTCTCCTTATTCTCCGTGGTATTACAACCCATGGTACTGGAACAATTCACAGGGCGTGCGTTATCATTATGACAACGTGGCCGTGCTGTCTTTCGATGAAGAAGGCAATATGCAATGGAACAACTTTGTCCGCAAAAGCCAGTACGACGATAATGCAGACCTGTACCTGTCTTACCTGATGGTGAACATCGGCAGCGAGCTGCGTTTCCTGTACAATGAGCTGGACAGGCGCAGTTACCTGCTGACAGACGTAAGCCTGGCCCCGGGTGGAAAAGTAACCCGTATGCCTACCCTGCGCAATCTGGACAAGGGTTTTACCTGGATGCCCCGGTATGGAAAACAAATCAGTGCCCGGACGGTGTTGGTGCCGTGTGTATATAGAAACTATATTTGCTTTGCTAAAATTGACTTTTAATCACACCTTTGCACTGTGATACGATTTTTCCGTTCAGGCAATCCGCTTACGGTATTGCTCCTGCTGATATACACATTACTGGTCAAGTTTTATTATCTGATACATCCTGCCGCGTACATGGCGGATGGGTCTGAAGGCCTTTTGTACAGCCTGCTGGTCAAATGGCTGCAGGTGCTCACCGGCGGCAGCGCTTTTGTATTTACGGCACTGGCGGTGATGCTGATCCTGTTGCAGTCCTTACTGCTGACGAAGATCATCAACCATCACCGGTTGTTTCCCAAGCCGACCTATCTGCCGGCGATGTGTTACCTCCTGTTCACCTCCCTGTTGCAAAGCTGGAATGTTTTTTCCCCGGCATTGCTGGTGAACGTGATCATGTTGTGGGTGTTTTCCAGTATAACGGAGCTGTACACACGGACTTCGGCGCGCGATGTGGTATTTAACATCGGTTTTGCGCTCGGGATGTGTGGATTGATTTATTTCCCTTCTATTATTTTCTGCCTGTTGCTGCTGGTGAGTATGCTGATTATGCGTGCCTTCCGGCTGGCGGAGTGGATTATTGCCATCCTGGGGCTTATCTGTCCGATATACCTGATGGGCACATACCTGTTTCTGACCAACCAGATGACCCTGCTGCGGCAGATTCCCAACATCGGGCTGTCGCTGCCGCTGATCACCGATTATAAAGTTTGGGGGGCGATGATCGCCTGCCTGCTGTTCTTTGTGCTGGGCTGGCTGCTGTTGCAGCGCCCGCTGATGAAGATGCTGATCCAGGGCCGTAAAATATGGGCTGTGTTGATTGTATATGTGGCAGTGGCCATGCTGGTGCCTTTTTTCAATGTACATTTCTCTCCCGCATATTGGGTGCTGGCGGTTTTGCCTATCGCGATGTTTGCCGGCAACGTGTTCTGGTCTGTCACCAACGAAACCTTCGCCAATGTGATCCACTTCATTGTACTGGGGTATATGATCGTCATGCAATATTTCAGCTAGACCGCTTTTTTAACTGATTGGTTGCCAGTAATTTGTTAAATCAGGATGAGCGGCAATGGAAAATTGCGAATGGAGAAGTAATTTTGTCCTTTCCCGGTGGCTTTGATATAAGAGTTTAATATCATGTGAATAAGCGGGAAGACCGATTAATAAAATATTTTTTACATATAAACACAAAACATTTTCAGATGAAATTTGGCGTTGTCACCTTTCCGGGCTCTAACTGTGATCATGACATGATTGATTCCCTGCGCAACGATCTTGGGCAGGAAGTAATAGAGCTGTGGCACAAGGATAAAGACCTGAGCGCGTTCAGCACAACAGATTGTATTGTATTACCGGGTGGATTTTCCTATGGTGACTACCTGCGTTGCGGCGCTATCGCCAGGTTCAGCCCTATGATGCAGAGCGTGATCGAATTTGCCAACAAAGGCGGTCGTGTGATAGGTGTATGCAACGGTTTCCAGGTACTGTGCGAAGCAGGCCTGTTGCCAGGCGTATTGCTGCGTAACCAGAACCAGCAGTTCATCTGCAAAAACGTTTTCCTGAAAAGCGAAAACAACGAGGCTTCCCTCACCAAAGACGTGACCGGCCGCCCGCTGATGATCCCGATTGCCCATGGTGAAGGCCGTTACTATGCTGACGACGCCACTTTGGACGAACTGGAAAGAAACAAACAAATCCTCTTCCGCTACTGCGATGAGTTTGGCAATATTATTGACTCAGCTAACCATAACGGTGCCATCCGTAACATCGCTGGCATCTGCAATAAACAGAGAAATGTATTTGGAATGATGCCTCACCCGGAAAGAGCTACCAGCAAAGTGCTCGGTAACACTGACGGAAAGCTGATACTCCAAAGCCTGATCAACAATAATTAATCAATCAACCAACCAACCAATTAAAAAGAAAAACATGAAAAAATTACTCACAGCACTGGCACTGTTCGCCCTGCCTATCCTGGCAAGCGCGCAGATCGAGAATCCGGTTAAATGGAGCTTTACCTCCAAAAAGGTAAATGCCACCACTTACGAGGTTCACGCTACCGCCACCATCGAAAACGGCTGGCACTTATATGCACAGGAAGCAGGCGAAGGCCCGGTCCCTACCAGCTTCAAATTCACTAAAAACCCGCTGGTGGCTACCGACGGTAAAGTGAAAGAAAATGGCAAACTGCACAAATCCTTCGATAAAAACTTTAACTCTGAACTGAAATACTACGAAAACACGGTCAACTTCGTACAAACAGTGACTGTTAAAGGTAAGGCTGCCACTAAAGTGAAAGGCTCCGTAGAGTTCATGGTATGTGACGACCACCAGTGCCTTCCTCCGAAAGAAGTGGAATTCGCGGTAAGTGTGGGAGGAAAATAATTGCACACCATCACCAAAAATATGTCTATACGATGAACGAGTTCCTCCCGGGGGACTCGTTGTCGTTTAACCTACTGTATATTCTTTAAAGCCTATTGACTATATGAAGCATTTGCTTTCATTGCTGATACCGGTCTTCCTGCTATTCACCTTCGGTGCCAACGCACAAGACCAGAGCCCTAAGCCTGTTAAGTGGGAGTTCTCCGCCGAAAAGAAAAACGACCAGGAATACATACTCCATGCCAGGGCAACGATAGAAAAAGGAGCGCTGTTGTTTTCCACTACCATGGGCAACGATGACCCGAACACCCGCATTGTTCCCGACAGCGCCACCAAACTTACTTTGGGCGCCATTACTGAAAAAGGTCAGATCTTACAGCGTAAAGAACCGCTGTTCGACAACCTCGATATCAAATACTTTGAAAACGAAGTAGAGCTGGTGGCTGAAGTGAAAGGCACGCCTGCTTCCGGTAAAATCAAAGGCAATATCACCTACATGGTGCTGAAAGGAGAAGAAGTGCTCCCCGAAGAAGCTGCTTTTGATGTGGCAGTAGCACCGGCTGCTACTGATAACGGCAACACCGTGGCTCCTGCAGCCAATGGCACTGCCGCCGGCGACGTGGCGGAAGATGACGCTTCCAACAAATCCCTGATGTGGATATTCCTGGCCAGCTTCGGTGGCGGTTTTATCGCCCTGATCACGCCCTGCGTGTTCTCCATGATCCCTATCACGGTGAGCTTCTTTACCAAACGCAGCGGAACAAGGGCGCAGGGCATTAAAAACGCCTTTGTCTACTCGCTCTCCATCATCGTTATTTATACCCTGCTGGGCTTTCTCATTACCAAAATATTTGGTGCCAGCGCGCTCAACTCCCTCGCCAGCAATGGTATTGCCAACATGATCTTCTTCGTGATCTTCCTGTTGTTTGCCTTCTCGTTCCTGGGGGCGTTTGAGATTTCGCTGCCAAGCTCCTGGGCTAACGTGTCTGACTCAAGGGCAGGCATGGGCAGCTTCATGGGCATTTTCTTCATGGCGCTCACCCTTGCTATCGTGTCTTTCTCCTGCACCGGTCCTATCCTGGGCAACCTGCTGGTACTGGCGGCGAAAGGCGGTAACTCCGGTCCGCTGGTAGGTATGTTCGGCTTCTCGCTGGCCCTGGCCATTCCTTTCTCCCTGTTTGCACTGTTCCCCAGCCTGCTGAATAAAATCGGCAAATCCGGCGGATGGCTTAACGCGGTGAAAGTAACCCTCGGCTTCGTGGAACTGGCGCTGGCCCTGAAGTTCCTGTCCAACGTGGACATGGCCTATCACTGGAACCTGCTGGACCGCGAGATATTCCTGGCCCTGTGGATCGCGATCTTTGGCCTGCTGACACTGTACCTGATCGGCAAACTGAAGTTCAGCCACGACAGTGATGTGCCTTTCCTGACCGTGACCCGCCTCTGTTTTGCGATTGTGACCTTTACCTTCGTGATCTATATGGTCCCGGGCATGTGGGGCGCTCCGCTTAAAGGCATCAGCGGCTTCCTGCCGCATGAAGGCTCACAGGACTTCAACCTGAACAAATCACTCGTAGACATACAGGCATCGCTGGAAAGCGGCGGTGGCGGCGGTGGTAACACCGGTGGCAATGCCAATGCCATCAAACCGAAAAAACTGGTGGACATCCTGCATTCTGAAATACCGGGCGTGGAAAACGTGTTCTTTGATTATGAAGAAGCGCTGGCAGCAGCCAAAGCGGCCAACAAACCGCTGATGCTCGACTTTACCGGCCACACCTGCGTGAACTGCCGTAAGTTCGAAAAATCAGTGCTGTCCAATCCGGCAGTGATGAAAATCCTGCGCAACGATTTCATTGTGGCTTCGCTGTACACCGATGAAAAGACTGCCCTGCCGGAAGCGGAAAGATATGTTTCCAAATTCGATGGCACCAAAATCAAGGACATCGGCCAGAAAAACCTGGACCTGGAAGCTACTCATTTCAACCGTAACTCCCAGCCTTACTACATTCCTGTAGACCTGACAGGTGCTGCGCTGGTGAATAAAGGCTATGGCTATGATCCGAAAGAGGATGCCAATGCATTTATCGAATACCTGGAAAAAGCGAAAGCGGAATTTGCCAAAAGAAAGCAATAAGCTGACTGACTTTCAGATAATAAAAAAAGCGGAGATCACTGATCTCCGCTTTTTTTATGTCGATAAATAAACATTAGAAATTGTAATCCGCCAGCTGTTCCGCCTTGATCTTCTCCTGCTGGCCGGTGATGAAGTTCTTCACCGCGATGAGGCCTTCCTGCAGTTCCGCTTCGCCGAGGATGATCACATACGGAATACCTCTTTTATTGGCGTATTTCAGCTGTTTGTCCATTTTGGCGTTCTCGTGGAACAGTTCAGCAGCGATGCCTTTGGCGCGCAGCTGCATCATATAGCTGAAGCATGTGCGGGCGCTTTCATCGCCGAGGTTCAGGAACAGTACTTTGGTGGACTGCTGCGCTTCCTGCGGGAACAGTTGCAGTTCTTCCAGTACGTCGTAGATGCGGTCTACCCCAAAGGAGATGCCCACCCCGGAAATGCCTTTAAGGCCAAAGAGGCCGGTGAGGTCGTCATATCTGCCGCCGCCGCCGATGCTGCCCATTTTCACGGTGGGAGGCGCTTTTACTTCCACGATCATGCCGGTGTAGTAGTTGAGGCCACGGGCCAGTGTCACGTCGATTTCCGGCGTGGTGTTGAAGGTGCCGAAGCCTGAGTTGAGCACGTAAGATAGTTCCTCGATGCCTTTGAGGGCGGTAGGAGATGACTGGAGCAGGGTTTTGAGCTGTGCCAGTTTTTCTTCACTGGTGCCGCTGATGGCCAGGAAAGTCTCGATGGTGGCGATGTCCGCGTCTGTCAGTCCTCTGGTGGCCAGTTCCTTGCGTACGCCTTCCGCGCCGATCTTGTCCAGTTTATCGATGGAGATGGTGATATCGGTGAGCAGTTCCGGTTTACCGATTACTTCGGCCAGGCCGCTCAGTATTTTGCGGTTGTTGATGCGCAGTTCATAGCCTTGCAGGCCCAGTTTGGTGAGCACGGTGTCGTAGATGAGGAGCAGTTCCACTTCATTGAGGAGGGAGTTGCTGCCTACCACGTCGGCGTCGCACTGGTAGAATTCGCGGTAGCGGCCACGTTGGGGTTTATCGGCGCGCCATACCGGCTGCATCTGGTAGCGTTTAAAAGGCAGGGCGAGGTCGTTCTGGTTCATCACCACATACCGGGCAAACGGGATGGTGAGGTCGTACCGGAGCGCTTTCTCGGAGAGGGCGGCTACCAGTGATTTGTTATCGGTGGCAGCTTGTGCTTTAGGAAATATATCGCCGTTGTTGAGTATTTTAAACATGAGTTTATCGCCTTCCTCGCCGTATTTGCCGGTAAGGGTGGAGAGGTTCTCCATGGCGGGTGTTTCGAGTGGCTGGAAGCCGAATACTTCAAATGTTTCGCGGATGGTCCGGAAAATATAGTTGCGTTTTCTGACTACAACAGGGCCAAAGTCGCGGGTTCCGTTGGGAATACCGGGTTTTATCATCTTCAAAAAATATTATCGTGATGGTGGTAGTTACAGTTCCTGATCGGCGATGTCTTTGCAGGCATTGAAGATCAGTTGATATACGGGGGCAAAGAGGGCGTCGTCGAACCATGGGTCGGGCACGTCCTGGTCATCTGCCAGCAGATGTCGTACTTTGGCCTTGTCCGCTTCATTACGGGCTTTTTTCAGTACGTCGCGATGGTTGTTATGGTCCATGACATAGATGCGGTCAAACCGGTCAAAATCGGCTGTTTCAAACTGCCGGGCGGCCAGGCCGGAGATGTCCACGCCCTGGCGGCGTGCCTCGCGGATGGCGCGGTGGTCCGGGGAATGGCCCACATGCCAGTTGCCCGTACCTGCCGAGTCTATTTCCCAGTCCAGCCCCTTTTCTTGTGCAAGCTGCCGCATAATACCTTCCGCCAGGGGCGAGCGGCAAATATTACCAAGGCATACCATCAGTATCTTCATCGTTTCAGAGAATTGCGTATCAGGCCGCAAACCTACAAGTTATTATGGAAATGTTCATCTATTTGCATCTTTTAGTCAACAAAAGCAGTCGGCCCGGCTGATTTTGCTTCGATACAACACGCGGATGCATCAACTATAAATAACGGGAAATGATTAAATTTTAAATCAAAAAATTACAACATGTTGAAAAAATGCCTCAAATTGCGCTTCTATGGTCATCCGGTAAGGGTTTTGCAGCTTTTTTTTAACATTCCTCTAAAATTCGAGAATCAAGATTAAAAAATATTTTTTTGTATAATTGTAAATCGCAAGAAGGAAATGCAAGACGAACAAACAAACAGGCTACCGGAAAACCGGTACAGGCCTATGGGTGAACTGATAAGAGGTATCTTCTTTATTCTTTTCGGGCTTTTCGCCATCTTCGCGGAAAAGCTTGGATTGGGTGAATTCCGTATATCCCGGCAAGGGATGGTCATATTGGGCATCGCATTAATGCTGTATGGTATTTTCAGGGTGTATAATGGTATCCGGAAGTTATTTTTTAACAGGAATTAAAGAGACGGAAGATATGTTTTTCAGGATTACTAAAAAGTATGCTGTATATTTAACAGCCTTGACATTACTGCTGGCGGCCTGCGGCCCCAATCCTAATGCGAAAAAAGTGGATACGGCCACAGAAGGGGAGATACGTATCAGCGTGGATGAGACGTATAAACCGTTACTGGATTCGGAAATCAAGGTTTTTGAATCATTGTATCCAAAGGCACATATCATTGCTTCCTACAAACCGGAAGCAGAGTGCTTTAAAGATCTTTTAAATGATAGTGCGCGCCTGATCATTGTCACACGCGATTTCAGTGCTGCCGAACGTGATTATTTCAAGAAGATAAAGATCACGCCTCAAAGCTTAATGCTGGCCTGGGACGCACTGGCACTGGTAGTGAACCACGCTAATCCGGATTCCATCCTCACGATGGACCAGGTGCGTGGCATCATGGACGGCACTAATAAAGACAGGAAATGGCAACTGGTGTTTGATAATGCCAACTCGAGCACCGTACGTTATATTCAGGATTCCATCAATAAAGGTAAACCTTTGCCAGCCAATACCATGGCAGCCAAGACTAACCCGGAAGTGATAGATTACGTCGCCAAAAACAAGGACGCAATCGGCGTGATAGGTGTGAGCTGGATCTCTGATCCCAGCGATTCACTGGCCCTCGCATTCACCAACAAAGTGTCCGTTGTAAAGCTGAGAGCGGATAATGGTTCGGAATTTGTATTGCCTTATCAGGCTTACATTGGTATCGGGTCCTATCCATTAAAACGTGGCTTCTTCTTTTGTCTGAAAGAGCCTTACCATGGTTTAGGCTCGGGATTTGCTACCTTCCTTGGTAGTTATGAGGGCCAACTCGTGATCAAACAGGCCCGCTTATTTCCCGCGAGATTGAACGTGGTATTCAGGGAAGCCAACCTTAAATAGTCAAAAAAACACAACTAAAACTAAAAAACCAGATTGCAAATGAACAGACGGAAAAGTTTACTCGTAGCATTGCTGTGCGCCGCCTCCGGCAGTGTGATGGCTCAATCTGTGCAGGATGGATTGAAAGACCTGTATTATGGTAAAAACCTGTCCGCCAAACAGACGTTTGAAAAGGTAATTGCTGCGAAACCAACTGAAGACAAAGCTTATTATTACATGGGTATAGCACAACTCGCCATGGAAGACGTAGCCGGCGCAACTGCTACTTTCCAGAAGGGTTTGCAGGCCGTTCCAACTTCAGCTTTATTGCAGGCTGGTATGGGCCGTATCGATCTGATAAAAGGTGATGCTGCTGCCGCCAAAGCTAAATTTGAAGCTGCTACAGCTGCTACCCAGGGCCGTGATGGCGACGTGGCCCGCGCCATTGCTGATGCCAACACAGAAGTAAAAGGCGGTGACCGCGCTTATGCCCTCACTGTAATGGACAAGCTCCTGAACAACGAAGGCCGCAAGAAAAAAGAAATGTACACCGCTACCGCGGCTGACTATATCGAACAAGGTGACGCCTACCGTTACCTGGGCGGCGAAAACGGCGGTAAAGCCATCGCTGCTTACGATAAAGCCCTGGAGCTGGACGCCAACAGCGCTGAAGCTGTCATGAAACAAGGCCTCGTAAACTACAACGCGAGACTGAAAGCAGAAGCAGTGGCTGACTGGACCAAAGCTACCAATATGGACCCGAACTATGCTCCCGCCTTCAATGAGCTGTTCCTGTTCTATACTACTCCTAAAAAAGATCAGCTGTCATGGGAAAAAGCCGCTGAATACCTGGAGAAATACATGGCCATCGCTGACCCGGCAGATAAAACCAAAAACGAATACCTGGCTGCTTCCGTAGCGTTCTTCAAAAAAGACTACGATGGCGCTATCAATAAAGGTAAAGCCGCCATGGCCGGTGCCAACGAGTTTTATAAAAACAAGTTTAGCCTGCTGGTAGGTGATGCTTACCTGCAGAAAGGCGATTCCCTGAGCGCGAAAAAAGTAATGGATGATTATGTGCAGGCTGCAGGTGAAGGCAAACTGGACTCCAGCGACTACAAACTGCTGAGCACTATCTACCTCCGTCTGAAATCTTCTGATTCTGCTACACAGAACCAGTACACAGACAAAGCACTGGGCTACCTGGAAAAATTCGCTTCTTCCACTACCGCTAAGGATCCTGAGACTTACATCCAGATCGCTGAAGCACTGAAAGCTGCGAGAAAATTCGAACAGGCTGGTGACTGGTATGAAAAAGCCAATGAGCTGCGTCTGGCCAATAAAGAAACACTGGGCGCTATCGACTACTTCAACGTAGGTCTCAACTATTACTATGCCGGTATTGGTTCCAAACCAGTGGATACGGCGCTGATCAACAAAGCAGATGGTGCGTTTCAGAAAGTAATAGAGGCGAAACCAGAACTGGGCACCGGTTATTACTGGAGAGGCCAGGCCAACTTTGCCAAAGATCAGCAGGGCCAGAGCGGTGTTGCTAAGCCTTTCTATGATAAATACATAGAAATCACTGAGCCTAACGGCGCTGACAAAAACAAAAACACCCTGACTTTCGCTTATACTTATGAACTGTTGTACTACTACTTCAAGGAAGATAAAGCCAATGTTCAGGTGTATGCTGATAAGCTGTCCGCTATTGATCCAAACAACGTAACCGTTAAACAGATCAAAGAAAACATGGCCAGCCGTGAAAAAGCGTCTGCCAAGCCAGCCGCTAAACCAGCTGCCAATAAAAAATAAATAAAACTGCTTGTCATAAAAAAAGCCCCGGGCCTGCTGGTCCGGGGTTTTTTATTGGCTGAAAATCCCCCTGTGCCGAAAATTTAACATAGCCCTTTGCTGCCAGATTGACATTTTTCCTGTTCCGGGAGATACTTTCCCGGGTAATGGTCTGTTTGCCCGCGGAGAAAGGGTGCCCGGCCGTTGTGGCCATAGGAGCAGGTATGGCTGGGTGTTGCAGCATAACCCGTAGTCGTTGCCGCAGCCGGGCCTTGCTTTGTCAATGTCCCAATTGTTGACCAATGGTCAAGTCTTGACAAAATGACTGATGTACTGCGGTGTGAATAACGTATTTATATTTAGGTAAATTGTTATATCTAACTGTTAATCAGGATACTGCTTCCCCGAACATTGTGTAAAAAACACAAAAAGGCTTTAAATGCTTGATCCCCGCCGATGAACCGGTAATTGCCGGAATGGTTTCCGTAGTTTCCGGTTGGCAAAAAAAGATAATATTTTAACGAGTAAATAGATTTGATATTTGGTTTAGTTACAGTATTTTTGCGAATTCGGACAATGTTTTATCGGGAAGCTTATGTATACAGATACTGTATTTTTGTCAGCAACGACTACTCCTTTTAGCTATTTCCCTATAGTACTGCAATTACTTGCTGCTTTAGGTTTTGTTGGGATCACTATGCTAGCCACTCACTTTCTGGGTCCCAAGCGTAAAACAAGTGATAAGCTTATTAACTTTGAGAGCGGAATTGAGCAGCGCGGCAATGCGAGGCAGCCAGTGGCCATCAAGTACTTTCTGACGGCTATTCTCTTTGTCTTATTTGATGTGGAAGTGATCTTTTTCTACCCGTACGCTGTTAATTTCAAGTCGCTGGGTTGGGAAGGATTTGTTGCCGTGTTGATGTTTGTGGGTTTCTTCCTGTGTGGGTTTATCTACATTGTGAAGAAAGGGGCCCTGAAGTGGGAAGACTAATCTTAAACCTTTAAATCTTAATCCAATGGCTCGTCCGGTTCAATATAATACCAATGTGAAGATGGTGGAAATCCCAGAGGGATATTCCGGTGAAGGGTTCTATGCCACCTCATTTGATAAGGCCATCGGTCTGGCGCGTAAAAACTCCATCTGGCCTTTACCGTTCGCTACCTCCTGCTGCGGTATCGAATTTATGGCCACTATGGCCGCTACCTACGATCTGGCCCGTTTCGGTGCGGAACGTATGGCATTCACCCCGCGTCAGTGCGATCTGCTGATGGTGATGGGGACTATTTCCAAAAAGATGGGCCCTATCGTGCGCCAGGTATATCTGCAGATGGCTGAGCCACGCTGGGTAATGGCAGTAGGCGCCTGCGCCTGCAGCGGTGGTATTTTTGATACTTACTCTGTTTTACAAGGAATCGACCAGGTGATCCCGGTAGATGTGTATGTTCCGGGATGTCCTCCCAGACCGGAAGGCATCATCGACGGCTTCATGAAAATACAGCAGTTGGTGGGCAATGAAAGCCTGCGCCGCCGTAACTCCGACCGTTATAAAGAACTGATGGAGTCTTACGGTATCAAATAACGTGTGAATGGTAACTTGTAACTCGTAAATCACTTATTGTTAATGTCTTTAACAAACGAACGCATACAACAACGCCTGACGGAGAAGTTCGGGGATGTACTGACCGGTTTTGAAGAGCCGTTTGGAATGCTCACCTTCACCGCACAGAAAGATTATAACCTGAAAGTAATGCAATTCCTGTTTGACGATGAGGAATTGCGTTTTCGTTTTCTGACAGACATCACAGCGGTACACTATCCCGAACGTAAAGGGGAGGAGCTGTGCGTGGTATATCACCTGCACAACTTCGTGGACAATGTACGGCTGCGCCTTAAAGTTTATACACCGGTGGCAGCACCGAAAGTATTTACCGCTACCAGCCTGTATGAATCTGCCAACTGGATGGAGCGTGAAACTTATGACTTCTTCGGGGTGGATTTTGTGGGGCATCCTAACCTGATCCGTGTCCTCAACGTGGATGAAATGACCTATTTCCCCATGCGCAAGGAGTTCCCGCTGGAAGATCCCATGCGTACCGATAAAGACGACGAAATGTTTGGCAGGGGCGGTCACTTTTAATCAATTAGGCTATGTTAGACCAGAAACAACATATAAAACTGCCGGAAGGCTCCATAGAAAAAAATACGACCACGCTGAACCTGGGTCCTACGCACCCGGCCACACACGGCGTATTCCAGAATATCCTGGAAATAGATGGTGAAAGAGTTGTGAGCGCGGTATCCACCGTAGGATACATCCACCGTGCATTTGAGAAGATCGCAGAACGCCGTCCCTATTACCAGATCACCCCGCTTACCGACAGGCTCAACTACTGTTCCGCCCCTATCAACAACATGGGCTGGATCATGACCGTGGAGAAACTGCTGGGACTGGAAATTCCAAAGCGTGTTGACTACCTGCGGGTGATCATCATGGAGCTGGCCCGTATTGCAGACCACCTGATCTGTAGCGCGGTAATGGGTGTGGACACCGGTGCCCTGACCGGCTTCGTGTACCTCATGACGTACCGTGAACTGATATACGAAATTTACGAAGAGATATGCGGTTCCCGCCTGACGACCAATATCGGTCGTATTGGTGGTTTTGAAAGAAACTTCACCCCGGCTGCTTTCGAGAAAATAGAACGTTTCCTGAAAGAATATCCGGCGGCGCTGACAGAATTTGAAACCCTGCTGACCCGTAACCGTATCTTCATGGAACGTACGCAGGGCGTAGGCGCCATCAGCGCAGAGAGAGCCATGAGCTACGGCTTCACCGGCCCTAACCTGAGAGCTGCCGGCGTGGATTACGATGTGCGCATCGCCAGCCCGTACTCCTCTTACCAGGATTTCGATTTCTCCATACCAGTGGGTACTACCGGCGACTGCTACGACCGTTACCAGGTACGTAACGCGGAAATGTGGGAGAGCATCAGTATCATCCGTCAGGCGATGGACAAGCTGAAAGGCTTACCAGACGACGTATACCATGCAGACGTTCCGGCTTACTACCTGCCTGACAAAAAAGACGTTTATACAAAAATGGAGGCGCTCATCTATCACTTTAAAATCGTGATGGGTGAAACAGACATACTGCCCGGCGAAGTGTACCACTCTGTAGAAGGAGCTAACGGTGAACTGGGCTTCTACCTGATCAGCGATGGTGGCCGCAGCCCTTACCGGTTGCACTTCCGCCGTCCCTGCTTCATCTACTACCAGGCTTATCCTGAACTGATCAAGGGCTCCATGCTGAGCGATGCGATCGTGTGTATGAGTAGCCTTAACCTGATTGCCGGTGAATTGGATGCATAGTACCTGTTTTTGCGGGTACTATTTGTTTTTATGATAGCGTCTAGAGAATAAAATAAGCTTACTTAAACATAATTTTTTAATGGCTGTGGTTCAATTTTCTGAAGAGAAACTGAATAAAGTAAAAGAGATCATCGCACGCTACCCGGAAGGGAAGCAGAAGAGTGCGCTGATACCTGTGCTGCATCTGGCACAGGAGGAATTTGGCGGTTGGCTGAGTGCAGAAACGATGGACTATGTGGCGGGCATCCTGCAGATAACGCCCATTGAAGTATACGAAGTGGCCACTTTCTACAGCATGTTCAACCTGAAGCCGGTAGGCAAATATCTGTTTGAAGTATGTCAGACAGGCCCCTGCATGGTAAGTGGTTCGGATCAGATCATTGACTATATTAAGAATAAACTGGGTATCGGTGTAGGTGAAACTACGCCTGACGGCATGTTTACCCTTAAAACGGTAGAATGCCTCGGTGCCTGCGGTTATGCGCCCATGATGCAATTGGGTAAACATTTCCGTGAACACCTGACCCCTGCCAAAGTGGATGAGATCATCGCGGAATGCAGGGCAAAAGCTAATTGATGCATCAGCAAAAAAGTATCGTCATGCGTATCGGTTTGTTATTATATCAGCACCGCCAGACCATCATCGAAGCGGCTTTGCTGATGGCAGCACTGGCAGGTCTGTGGCGGGTGAACAACTGGTTCCTCTCCTTTGTCTGCGGCGTGGCCTCCGGATACCTTTTTTTCCGGCTGGCGGAACGTATAGCGCAGCACCGGATACGCAAGGCATAAAAGATATATCATACAAATCTGTTGATGGTGCTGGTTTACCTATCACCATTAAACCATAAGGAAGACAATGGGACGCAAATTACTGTTAGACAAAGCACATATAGAAGGTATCCGGTATTACGACACTTACCGGGCTAACGGCGGTTATGCTGCGGCAGAAAAAGCCCTGAAATCCATGGGCCCGGAAGCTGTAGTGGAAGAAGTAAAGAAGAGTGGCCTGAGAGGCCGTGGTGGCGCTGGTTTCCCTACCGGCCTGAAATGGAGCTTCATCGCCAAACCGGAAGGTGTTCCGCGTTACCTCGTTTGCAATGCGGACGAGTCTGAGCCAGGCACTTTCAAAGACCGTTACCTGATGGAGTTCATCCCTCACCTGCTGGTGGAAGGGTTGCTGATCTCCAGCTTCGCCCTGGGCGCTAACAGAGCATACATCTACATCCGTGGCGAATACGCATGGATCCCGGATATCCTGGAACAGGCGATCGCTGAAGCTAAAAACAAAGGCTGGCTGGGAAAAAACATTCTCGGTACCGGCTACGATCTTGAAATATTTGTACAACGCGGCGCCGGTGCCTATATCTGCGGTGAGGAAACAGCCCTGCTGGAATCCCTGGAAGGCAAACGCGGCAATCCACGTATCAAACCTCCGTTCCCGGCCGTAAAAGGCCTGTGGGGATGCCCTACAGTGGTAAACAATGTGGAGACCATTGCGGCGGTAGTGCCCATCGTTAACATCGGTGGCGATGAATATATCAAATTCGGTATTGGTAAATCTACCGGTACCAAACTGATCTCTGCCTGTGGTAATATCAACAAGCCCGGCGTATACGAGATCGAAATGAACATCTCAGTAGAGGAATTCATCTACTCTGACGAATATTGCGGAGGCATCAAAGGTGGCAAACGCCTGAAAGCCTGTATCCCCGGCGGTTCTTCCGTACCGGTGCTGCCTGCCAACCTGCTGCTGAAAACAGCCAAAGGCGAAACCCGTATGATGACCTACGAAAGCCTCAACGATGGCGGTTTTGCAACCGGCTCCATGTTGGGTTCCGGTGGTTTCATCGTAATGGACGAAGACCAGTGTATTGTACGCAATACCCTCACCTTCGCCCGTTTCTACCACCACGAAAGCTGCGGCCAGTGCAGCCCTTGCCGTGAAGGCACCGGCTGGATGAAAAAAGTGCTGCACAATATCGAATACGGAAAAGGTAAAATGAGTGATATCGACCTGCTGTGGGACATTCAGCGGAAAATAGAAGGCAACACCATCTGCCCGCTCGGCGATGCTGCTGCATGGCCGGTAGCTGCCGCTATCCGTCACTTCCGCGACGAGTTCGAATGGCATGTGAAACACCCGGATGAAGCGCTGACCCGCAACTTCGGCTTGGCTCATTATGCCGATCCGTTGCCTGCACCGGCTCCGGCCGCTGTATAGTCAGCATGAAGATTATCTGAACAAGTCAATACACAAATAATCATTAAAATTTGCTGCCGCTGCAAAGCAGTACTGACAGCAAGAAATATATCAAGATGGCGGAGGAAAAAAAATTATTCAAGGTTAAGATCGATAACATCTCCGTGGAGGTCGAACCTGGTACTACGATACTGAATGCGGCCCGGTCGATAGGTGGAGATGTGGTACCGCCGGCTATGTGCTACTATTCCAAGCTGCAGGGCAGCGGTGGTAAATGCCGTACCTGCCTGGTGAAAGTAACCAAAGGTTCCGAGGCCGACCCGCGCCCGATGCCTAAACTGGTGGCCAGCTGCCGCACTACCGTAATGGATGGTATGGAAGTGGCTAACATCACTTCTCCGGAAGTACAGGAAGCACGTAAAGGTGTGGTGGAATTCCTGCTGCTCAATCACCCACTGGACTGCCCCGTATGCGACCAGGCCGGTGAATGTGACCTGCAGAACCTGAGCTATGAACACGGTGCTGAAGCTACCCGCTACGAATTCAAACGCAGAACTTTCGATAAAATCGACATCGGCGACAAGATACAGCTGCACATGACCCGTTGCATCCTCTGCTACCGCTGCGTATTCACTGCCGACCAGCTCACTGAAAAGCGTGAACACGGCGTGCTCGGCCGTGGTGATGCATCTGAAATCAGCACTTATATCCATCAATCACTCGACAATAACTTCATCGGCAACGTGATCGACGTTTGCCCGGTAGGCGCCCTCACCGACAAAACTTTCCGTTTCAAAAACCGTGTATGGTTCCTGAAACCGGTAGATGCCCACCGTCAATGCGAAGACCCGAAATGCTGCGGTAAAACCGTACTGTGGATGCGTGGTGATGAAGTGTTCCGCGTAACTGCCCGTAAAGACAAATACGGCGAAGTAGAAGACTTTATCTGCGATACCTGCCGTTTCGATAAAAAAGAAAAATCAGACTGGATCATCGAAGGCCCCCGTAAAATTGACCGTCACAGCGTTATTTCCCAGGGCCATTACGTGAATACCGTTAAACCGAAAGACCCGCTGGTGGAAGTACTGGACGGAAGACAGCCTAAACTGCTGTTCGATATCCACTCCACAAGTGAGGTGAACCGGCCGGAAATAGATCTCTCTAAGATTGAAGGACCTGCCCATTCGGACGATTTTAATAAGTAAGCATCGTATTCGTAATTCGTAATTCGTAATTGGAAAATGACGTTATTAAGCATAGACTGGTTTTTTATTCTTGAAAAAATACTGCTGATATCCGCAGTACTGGTGCTGTCACTCGTAGTGGCCATGTACTCTACCTGGGGCGAAAGAAAGGTGGCTGCCTGGATTCAGGACCGTCTCGGCCCTAACCGCGCCGGCCCGATGGGACTGTTGCAACCGCTGGCCGATGGTGGTAAACTCTTCTTCAAGGAAGAGATCATCCCCACCAACTCCAACCGGTTCCTCTTTATCCTCGGCCCGTCTGTCGCCATGATGGTGGCCTGTATGACCAGCGCCGTTATTCCATGGGGAGATACCCTCACCATTGCAGGCCATACCGTTTCCCTGCAGGTGGCAGACGTCAACATCGGCATCCTGTTCATCTTTGGTGTGCTGAGCGTGGGCGTGTATGGTATCATGATCGGTGGCTGGGCTTCCAACAACAAATATTCGCTGCTGGCCTCTGTAAGGGCGGCTTCCCAGATCATCTCCTATGAGCTGCCGATGGGCCTGGCGCTGATCGCGCTGCTGATGCTGACCGGCACGCTGAGCCTGAAAGAGATCGTAGAACAACAACGCCACGGACTGTGGAACGTAGTATACCAGCCGCTGGGCTTCTTTATCTTCCTGGTGTGTGCCTTCGCAGAATGTAACCGTGCGCCTTTTGACCTGCCGGAAGCAGAGAACGAGCTGAATGGTGGTTACCACCTGGAATATTCTTCCATGAAACTGGGCTTTTATCTCTTTGCGGAATATATCAACATGTTCGTCAGCTCGGCGCTGATGGCCACTATGTACTTCGGCGGATACGCTTTCCCGGGTATGGACAGTCTGGGCGTTAGTCCCAATCTGCTCACCATTCTGGGCTTCCTGGCGCTGTTCGTGAAGATACTGGTGTTTATATTCTTCTTTATGTGGGTACGGTGGACGGTCCCCAGGTTCCGTTATGATCAGCTGATGCGCCTTGGCTGGAGAGTGATGATTCCGCTGGCATTGGCCAATATGCTGATTACCGGTGCAATTGTACTGGCCCGTCAACACTAATATTTATCCGTTAATTTATACACACCGCGGGTGTGGACTAAATAAAGCATTTATGCAAGCATTAACAAACAGGGCAAAACCGGTGGACCGCAGTCCATTAACCTTCCTGGAAAAAATGTATGTTCCTGCCATCGCCAAGGGCATGGGGATCACCTTTAAGCATATCTTCAAACGGAAAGCTACCGTTAGTTTTCCTGAACAGCGCCGTCAGTTCAGCCCGGTGTTCCGTGGATTACATGTATTGAACCGCGATGAAGAAGGCCGTGAAAGATGCACCGCCTGTGGCCTGTGCGCAGTAGCCTGCCCGGCAGAAGCGATCACCATGGAGGCGGCAGAGAGAAAACCGGGAGAAGAGCACCTGTACCGTGAAGAGAAATATGCGGCCCGCTATGAGATCAACATGCTGCGTTGTATTTTCTGCGGATTCTGTGAAGAAGCTTGCCCCAAAGACGCGATCTATATGTCTGAAACCTTTGCGCCGTCCAACTATCAGCGTAAAGGCTTCATTTATGGAAAGCCGGACCTGTTGATCCCTGATCCGAAACAGCAGTCCAAATAATTATTCACAATACGCATAAGCTAAAAAATACATAGTCAAACATAGCAGAGATGGGAATGAGTATACAACAAATAATTTTCATGGTGCTTTCAGTCATCGCCCTGGTTTCGGCGCTGGGCGTAGTATTGAGCAAGAATCCCGTGACGAGCGTATTGTGTCTGATCGTAACCTTCTTTACCATTGCAGGGCATTACATTATGCTGAACGCCCAATTCCTGGCGGTTGTGCATATCATTGTGTATGCCGGCGCTATCATGGTATTGTTCCTTTATGTGATGATGCTGATGAACCTGAACGCGGAGCTGGAGCCTCAGAAGCGTAACTGGCTGAAATATGCCGGCGCTATCAGCGGCGGTGCTCTCCTGGTGGTACTGGTAGCCGCCCTGCGCGATGCCAGCATGCCGGCTATCAGCACAGAAGCAAATGAAATGGGATTGATCAAAAATCTCGGCCAGATGTTGTTCACACAATATGTGGTGCCGTTTGAAGTGAGCAGCATCCTGTTCCTCAGCGCCATGGTAGGTGCCGTTGTTATTGGTAAAAAAGACTAAGTAAGCGGATACTGAGTTTTCTTCGTAATTCGTAATTCGTAATTCGTAATTCATTTTTATGCCTGTTCAATATTACATATTCCTGAGTATCGCCCTGTTCTGCATTGGTGTGATGGGGGTGCTGATGCGCCGTAATGCCATCATCATTTTTATGTGCATAGAGCTGATGCTGAATGCAGTAAACCTGTTGCTGGTAGCATTTTCCAAAATGTGGGCAGATGCGGGAAGAGTAGATGCGGGATCAGCGCAATTGTTTGTGTTCTTTATTATGGTGGTGGCTGCTGCCGAAGTTGCAGTTGGCCTGGCTATCATTACAATGGTCTACAGAAACACGCACTCGGTAGATATAAACATTCTTAACAGGCTGAAAAATTAATAATTCATCCTCTTTAATTATTAATTGTTTCGACGTCGTAAATAGAATTGATAAATGATTAAACTAGTTTGGCTGGTACCATTTTTACCATTATTAGGTTTCCTGGTGAATGGTTTGGGGCGCAGATTTTTATCCAAGTCCCTGGTAGGGTTTATCGGAAGCGGCACTGTACTGGCTTCCTTTGTGGTGAGCTTATTGGCATTTTTTGAAGTAAAAGCCCCGGGATTTCAGGCACAGGTGGTACACCTGTTTAATTTCATTTCCGTTGGCAGCCTGCATATTCCTTTCGCATTCCAGGTGGATCAACTGAGTGCATTGTTCCTGCTGATCATCACCGGTGTGGGTACCCTCATCCACATTTACTCCACTTCCTACATGCATGATGAAAGCGATGAGAGCTTTGCGAGATATTTCGCTTACCTCAACCTGTTCGTGTTTTCCATGCTGATACTGGTGCTTGGCGCCAACTATGTGATGATGTTCATCGGATGGGAAGGTGTTGGTCTCTGCTCTTATCTGTTAATCGGATTCTGGTTTAAAAACACCAGCTATAATAACGCTGCCAAAAAAGCATTTGTGATGAACCGTATCGGTGACCTCGGTTTCCTGCTCGGTATCTTCTTCATGATCATGCAGTTTGGCACGGTCACTTTCCCCGACGTATTTGCGAAAGCAGCGCCGCTGGGCATGAACAACCCCACGCTGGCTGCTATCGCCATGCTGCTGTTTGTAGGCGCCATGGGTAAATCCGCACAGATACCGCTGTATACCTGGCTGCCCGATGCGATGGCCGGTCCAACGCCGGTATCCGCCCTTATCCATGCTGCAACGATGGTGACGGCCGGTATCTATATGATTGCCCGCAGCAACGTGATCTATACACTGGCGCCAGCCATCCAGACCGTGGTGGCAGTGATTGGTATCGCTACCGCGCTGTTTGCCGCTTCTATCGCACTGAAACAAAACGATATTAAGAAAGTACTGGCTTACTCCACCGTGAGCCAGCTGGGATATATGTTCCTCGCACTGGGCGTAGGCGCTTACTCTGCTGCCGTATTCCACGTGATGACGCACGCTTTCTTCAAAGCGCTGTTGTTCCTGGGTTCGGGCTCTGTTATCCACGCTATGGGCGGTGAACAGGATATCCGTAAAATGGGCGGGCTGAAAAAATACATGCCTACCACCAACTGGACATTCCTCGTAGGATGCCTGGCCATCGCCGGTATCCCTGGTTTATCCGGCTTTTTCTCCAAAGATGAAATCCTGGCCAGCGCTTATGCTCACAACCCTGTGCTGTATGCACTGGGACTGATTGGCGCGCTGATGACCGCTTTCTATATGTTCCGCCTGTACTACATCACTTTCTCCGGAAAGTTCCGTGGTACGCACGAACAGGAACATCACCTGCACGAAAGCCCTTCCCCGATCACTATTCCGCTGATCATCCTGGCGGTACTGTCTGTGTTCGGTGGTTATGTGGGCCTGCCGGAAGTATTTGGCAAAAACCTGCTGGCAGAATACCTGTCACCGGTATTTGCCCCTTCTGCTCCTTTTGTGACAGAACATCATCTGTCTCACGGCACCGAATGGATGCTGATGGGCCTGAGCAGTGTACTGGTTATTGTCTTTATCCTGATAGCCCGTCAGAAATTCGCGGCCTACGAAGATACCGGCAAAGAAAATACAGGTGTGGCGAAAGTGCTGGAGAACAAATGGTATATCGATGAGCTGTATGATGCTATCATTGTAAAACCATTACAGGAGCTTTCCCGTTTCTTCCGCGACACTGTTGAAAAAGCAGGTATCGATAAACTGGTAAATGGTGTTGGCCGCAGCGTTCAGTGGGGCAGCCAGCAAATCCGCCGTGTTCAGAGCGGACAGGTAGGTTTCTACATCTTTGCCATGGTAATCGGTATGATCGTATTATTTGTGATCGGATTCTTATTATAAACCAATAGCGGAAGTTACAAGCGCAGATAAATTATGTTGACAGTTTTATTAATACTGATTCCTTTCATAGCGGGCCTGATCGCATTCGGCCTGAAGGGGTCCGGGCCAAAGGTGCTGGGCATGATTGCGTCCCTGGCGTCGGTAGCCACAGCCATCGGAACCGTATGCACGCTGCATGCCGATCCGAAAAAACTCTCTTTTGTTACCGATTGGATACCTCAGCTGGGAAGCCAGTTCAGGGTAGGCCTGGACGGTATGGGCACTATGCTGTGTTTATTGACAGCAATCGCCTTCCTCCTGGTTTTCATCACCATTTATAACCGCGACATCGAAAGGCCCAACAGCTTTTACGGACTGATGTTGCTTTCTCAGGCCGGCCTGGTAGGTGTTTTCACCGCTTTCGACGCCCTGCAGTTTTATGTATTCTGGGAACTGGCGCTGATACCGGTATATTTTCTCTGCTCTATGTGGGGCGGCGAAAAACGTATACCCGTTACGTTTAAGTTCTTCGTTTATACCTTCCTCGGTTCCCTGTTAATGTTGGTAGGTATCATCTACCTGTATTTCCAGACACCAGACCATTCCTTTAGCTGGACATCCTTCACCAGCCTGCAGCTGAGCACAGGTGACCAGAAATGGCTGTTCTGGCTGTTCTTTGTGGCATTCGCCATCAAGATGCCGGTGTTCCCGTTCCATACCTGGCAGCCGGACACTTACGAGCAATCACCTACGCCGGTGACCATGATCCTCTCCGGGGTGATGGTGAAAATGGGCCTGTTCGGTGTACTGCGCTGGCTGGTGCCGGTATTGCCGGAAGGCGCCGCCATGTGGACAGACGTAGCTATTGTACTGTCTATCATCGGTATTATCTATGCTTCCTGCATCGCCATGGTGCAGAGCGACCTGAAACGACTGATCGCTTACTCTTCCATAGCGCACATTGGTTTGATGAGCGCCGCTATTTTTGCGCATAACGAACAAGGCACCCAGGGCGTGTTGCTCCAAATGTTCAACCACGGTATCAACATTATCGGGTTGTGGATCATCGTGGAAGTGATACAGAACCGTCTTGGTATAAAGAACATGGACCAGATGGGCGGCATGGCCCGCAAGGCGCCCCGGATGGCTATCTTCCTCGTTATTATCAGCCTGGCGAACATTGGTTTACCGCTTACCAACGGATTTATCGGTGAGTTCCTGATGTTCAGCGGCCTGTTCCAGTACAATCACTGGTTTATGGCATTTGCCGGATTAGGTATCATCCTCGCTGCAGTATATACGTTGAATATGATCCAGAAAGTGATATTCGGTGAAGGCAATACCCTGACAGACACCACTACCGACCTGCAGCCCGGCGAAACGGTGGCATTAAGCCTGGTAGTGATCATGATCTTCGTATTGGGTGTATATCCGCAACCGATGCTGGATCTGGTTAGCAAGGTATTTTGAGAAATTTTAAACGGGTTTTGTAACGAAACAATATGAATGCACTAATTTCTACTGCTTTATCGGGCGTTGTTCTGATGTTTGTCGGTTTATTCGTACGCAATAAGCAGCATATTAAATTTTTTGCCATCGCGGCCATCATCATATCATTTATCGCTAACCTGGCACTGTACCCCACTGTGCTGCTGGGCAGCTATATCCAATTTGGTATGATTGAAGTATCAAAGTTCAGTGTGTTGTTTAATGCAGTGGCTTTAGGTGCAACCCTGATATATTTCCTGTTATCAGGGAAAGAGTTTGAGAAAGTAGGTGAACATGTGGGAGATTACTTCGCCCTGATTTTCTTCATCCTGGCGGGTATTACGCTGGCTTCCTCCTTCAGCAACCTGCTGATGCTGTTCCTGGCCATCGAGATCATGTCTATTCCGCAGTATGTACTGGCAGGGGCCGACCGTAAAAGCCTGAAAAGCAATGAGGCGTCCCTGAAATACTTCCTGATGGGCGCTTTTTCCACCGGTATCCTGCTGATGGGCATTACCCTGATTTATGGCGCCGCAGGCACCTTTAATATCGCCGAGCTCGGACTGGGTGCAGACCCGGCACATCCGCTGGCTTTGTGCGGTATTATCCTGATGGCTTTTGCCCTCGCTTTCAAAGTGTCCGCAGTGCCTTTCCACTTCTGGACACCTGACGTATATGATGGTTCTCCTACCGTCTTCACTTCTTTTATGGCTACTGTGGTAAAAGCCGGTGGTTTTGTGGCTTTCCTGCGGATGTTCCATGTGGCCTTCGCTGGTGGTGCTGTAAGCCATCACTGGACGCTGATCCTGTCTATCATCACGGCTGCTACCCTTATCCTGGGTAACTTCAGCGCGGTGTTCCAGCAGAGCGTAAAAAGAATGCTGGCTTATTCCAGTATCGCGCAGGCAGGTTTTATGTTGTTTGCCGTTATCGCTATCAATCAGTTCGCCGCACAGGGCATCATCCTGTATGCAGCTGCCTACAGCCTCGCTACTATCGGTGTGTTTGCCGTGCTGATGAAACTGAAGGACTATACTTTCGAAGGATTTAACGGCCTTGCCCGTAAACAGCCGCTGCTGGCGCTGGCAACGACCATCTTCCTGTTCTCCCTGGCCGGTATCCCGGTTACAGCGGGTTTCTTTGCCAAATACTTCGTACTGTCTGCTGCTATTCAGCACGGTCATCTGCTGTGGCTGGTGATTGTGGGCGTACTGTGTGCCGCGATCAGCGTATACTACTATTTCCGCGTGATCATGGCCATGTATTTCAAACAGGGTGATCCGGAAGTAGAGCCAATTTCCGGTGGCTTCAGGGCTGCGCTGGTGCTAACCATCGTCCTGGTATTGGTGCTGGGCCTGTTCCCCGGTCTGCTGATCGGCTGGCTGTAAAATCGTTACAAGACAAAATTCTTTCTATAGGGAGCGGCCAAGCCGTTCCCTTTCTTATTTATGGTCCCCGTGACCGCTCAAACGGCATAGTCCGCGTTCCCTCACTTTTTATTTTGTGCCTGTCTGAACTTCCATTAACTTTATTATATGCGGTTTTTAGATATATTTTCCCTTGCTTATCGTTCCGTGAGTGGCAACAGACTACGCACAGGTCTTACAGTGTCCATCATTGCTGTAGGTATCACCGTACTGGTGGGCATTTTAACGGCCATCGACAGTATGAAAAACAGTATTTACTCCAGCTTTGCCAGCATGGGGGCCAACAGTTTTTCGCTTCGTAACCGCGATATGCAGGTGCATATCGGGAACGATGGGGATAAAGCGTCCAAGGGCAATAAAAACCAGAAAAAGGTCAGAAAATCCATCAGCAATAAACCTATTACATACCAGGAGGCGCTGGCTTTTAAAGAAAGGTATCATTTCCCTGCCACTGTGAGCCTTAACTTCAGGGCGAGCGGTATTGCCACTGTTTATAAAGATGATAAGAAAACGAACCCGAATGTGACCGTTATCGGCGGTGACGAAAACTATCTCGATATCTCCAACTATACGATCCGTGACGGCCGCAATTTTAACGCACTGGACGTGTCGTCCGGGCGTAATGTGGCCATATTGGGTAAAGATGTGGCGGAGAAACTGTTTGGCCGCAAGCTTAAGAACGTGGTGAATAACACCATCCGTGTGGGCGACGTGCGTTACCGCGTCATCGGCGTACTGGAAAGCAAAGGCAGCAGTAATTTAATGAGCGCGGACAACGTAGTGATTACTACGGTCAACAATACACGAAGAATCTTCAACCGGCCTAACGCCTCTTATCAGATAGGCGTGGCCGTTAAGGACATTAAACAAATGGAGGCTGCACAGGGAGAAGCCATTGGCACCTTCCGTGTAGTCCGCCAGCTGGCCCTGAACGATGAAGATAACTTTACACTGAGCAAGAGCGATAGTATCGCAGAGATGCTGTTCCAGAGCCTTGGGACGGTGAACCTGTTCGCGGTGGCCATCGCGGCGATAACGCTCTTTGGTTCTGCCATCGGGTTGATGAACATTATGCTGGTATCTGTGGCTGAAAGAACGCGCGAAATAGGTGTTACCAAGGCATTGGGCGCTACCAGCAAGACTATCCGCAAACAATTCCTCTACGAAGCCATCATCATCAGTACCATGGGGGGCCTTTTTGGCGCCCTGGCGGGCATGCTGCTGGGCAATGTCGTGTCCATATTACTGAAATCTTCTTTTGTCATCCCCTGGGCCTGGATTTTAGTTGGTATTGCCCTCTGCGCCGCTGTAGGACTGGTTTCTGGCATTTACCCCGCTTATAAGGCCTCTAAACTGGATCCTATTATCGCTTTGCGTTACGAATAGAATTCCCGGAATCAATTTGTTATCTTGTTCTTTCCAAAAAGAAAGAGCATATGCCATTATTGATCGTTATTGCTGCTATTCTCCTGTTAGTGGTACTGGTTACCTGGTGTAAGATAAATACATTCCTGTCTTTCCTGATTGTTTCCCTGCTGATGGGACTGGCCCTGCGTATGGAAATCGGGCAAATTACCCAGTCCATACAAACGGGTATTGGCAAAACATTAGGCTCGTTGATCGTGGTGATCGTCTGCGGCGGCATGTTGGGCAAACTGGTGGCCGAAAGTGGCGCCGCGCAGCGGATTGCTGGTGGACTGATGCGTTTGCTGGGGCCGCGGTATATCCAGTGGTCGCTGATGCTGACAGGCTTCATTGTAGGCATACCGCTGTTTTACAACATCGGTTTTGTGCTGATGGTACCGTTAATATTTACCGTAGCAGCGCAGACCCGGCTGCCGGCGGTGTACCTGGGCATTCCCATGTTGGCCTCCCTGTCAGTTACCCATGGCTACCTGCCGCCGCATCCTTCTCCTACTGCTTTAGTGCAGCAGTTTCAGGCCAGTATGGGACTGACGCTGCTGTATGGTATTTTGCTGGCGATACCGGCTATTATCCTGGCAGGTCCGGTGTTTTCCCGTTACCTGAAAAAATATACTACCGAGCCGGGAAAGATGTTTGTTGCGCCGCCGCTGCCGGAAGCGGAGCTGCCGGCTATGTTGCCCAGCCTGTTGGCTGCAATGCTGCCGGTGTTGTTGCTGGCGGTGACAGCGATGTTGAAACTATGGTTGCCCGTTGGTCAACTGCCATACAAGCTGGTCACCTGGCTGGGTGATCCGCTGATCGTGATGTTGCTGGCGGTGCTGAACGGCTTATACCTGCTGGGTGTTCGCCGCGGGGTGCCTTCAAAAAAACTACTCGGCATGATGGACGATGCCGTAAAAGATATAGCGGTGATCATTCTGATCATCGGTGGTTCGGGTGCGCTCACGCAGCTGTTGCACGACAGTAAGGTGAGCGAATATATCGCGACAACGCTGCGGGACCTGCATATGCATCCGTTAATACTGGCATGGGGCATTGCGGCGATCATACGTGTGTGTATAGGATCGGCTACCGTAGCTGGTTTAACAACCGCAGGTATCGTTGCGCCACTGATCGCCACCTCCGGCGTAAATCCTAACCTCATGGTGCTGGCTACCGGCGCCGGCAGCCTGATGTTTTCACATGTTAATGATGCCGGTTTCTGGATGTTCAAGGAATACTTTAACTTGTCTGTGAAAGATACGATCAAAACATGGTCAGTGATGGAAACCATCGTTTCAGTAACGGGACTTGTCGGTAGTTTGCTGCTGAGCATGATTGTCTAACGTAAATCAATAAACGAAAATGACACCCACTGAAAATTTTAAAGCACTGGGTCTTACGCTTCCGCCGGCGCCTGCGCCGCTGGGCGTTTATAAACCGCTGCTGATAGATGGAAAACATGTGTATGTGTCGGGGCATGGTACCGTACAGGACAACGGCAGCCTGATCATTGGCCGCATAGGAAAAGACATCAATAAGGAGGAAGGCAAACTGGCGGCCAGGCAGGTTGGATTGGCCATCCTCTCCACGTTGGTGGCCAACCTGGGCAGCCTCGATAACATCAAAAGAGTGATCAAGGTACTGGGAATGGTAAACTGCGTACCGGAATTTGAACACCATCCTTATATCATCAACGGCTGCAGCGAACTGTTTGCCGCGGTATGGGGACAGGAGAACGGCGTAGGCGTACGCAGCGCTGTTGGTTTTGGTTCCCTGCCCGATAATATTCCGGTAGAAATAGAAGCACTGTTTGAATTGTATTAATGATATAACCGATGGAATGGTATCAACTTCAGAACCCTGAACAGGTAGACTCACCGGCGCTGCTGGTGTATAAAGACAGGATTAAACAAAACATCGATCTGTTAAAAACGATGATCGATGATGTACAACGGTTACGCCCACACGTAAAAACAAGCAAGATGGCCGAGGTGGTACAAATGTTGCAGGCAGCCGGAATACAAAAGTATAAATGTGCCACTATCGCGGAAGCGGAAATGCTTGGCATGGTAAAAGCCCGGGACGTGTTACTGGCTTATCAGCCGGTAGGCCCTAAGACAGCGCGTTTGTTGCAACTGGCGCAGCAGTATCCTGATACTGATTTTGCCTGCCTGGTGGATAATAAAGCCGCCGGAGAAGCTATCAGCCGGTTGTTTGCGGCTGACGGCCGGCAGCTGCGGGTATATATCGATCTTAACGTAGGCATGAACCGCACCGGTGTTAAGCCGGAAGCGGCATTGGAGCTGTACCGCTACCTGCATACGTTGCCGGGTATACGCCCCGTAGGCATACATGTGTACGATGGACATCTTCACGATACGGACATGGCTATACGGAAAAAGCGCTGCGATGAGGCATATGGACCGGTGCCAGTATTACAACATGCTATTGTGGCCAGCGGACTGCCGGAGCCGGTAATTGTTGCAGGAGGCTCGCCTACCTTTCCCATACATGCTGCCAGACCAGTGATTGAATGTAGTCCCGGCACTTTTGTTTTCTGGGATTGGGGCTATGGAAAAAATCTGCCGGAACAACCATTCCTGTGGGCGGCATTGGTATTATCGAGAGTTGTTTCTGTTATTGATGATCAGCTGTTGTGTCTGGATCTGGGACATAAATCAGTGGCGGCGGAAAACCCTCAGCCACGGGTGCATTTTCTGAATGCGCCGGACGCACAACCTGTATCCCAGAGTGAAGAGCACCTGGTGCTCAAAGTGGCCGACACGGCTGCTTATCCTGTAGGCACAACGTTCTACGGTGTGCCATTGCATATTTGCCCTACAGTGGCATTGTATGAACGCGCTTATGTGGTGGAAGGCAACGTGTGTACAGGCACCTGGAAAGTGATTGCCAGAGACAGGACCATCGTACACTAAATATGTTTTTAGAATAATGAAAAAGGCCGTCATTTTTTTATTGACGGCCTTTTTGCTTGTTATAATATTAGCGTGTCTGTATCACTTTAATATTGTCTGTTTATCTTTTAAAAGCATTCGACGTGTCACCAATCATCTGTAATGGAAATACGGGCGTTTGTTCAATAATACAGTTGTGATAAAACATTTGTCTCATCAAATGTTTTAGGTTTCAGGCCCATGAACTCTGTGTACTGGGTAAGCGTGAGCAGGGGCTTCAACCTGTTGTGCAGCCCGTTCTGCATGCTGTTTAGTTTTGTCGTATAGGCTTTCTGGTTAGTTTGCTGCAATGATTGGATATTTATTTTCTGCTGCAGATAGGAGGTGACAATAGTGAGCAGCTTTGGCTTTTGTTGATCGGTGAGGAAGAGGGATTTGTCCAGTTTGGAAACAATAGAATTGGCTGTTCCATCAACATTCATGGTGGGCGCCTGTGACAGGGAGAAGTTGGCAGCAGCGTTTACGGTATAGCAAACAACGGCTGCCAACATCAGGAGGAGGAATACTTTTTTCATACGCAGTGGATCGATTTTGGTTACGGTCATTAAATATACTAAATAGGCCGTAACATCGACGCGTTACTGCATTACCAGTTTCACATACCGTTTGCGGTCATGCGCAATGTCTTCATGAGTCTGGTAAACGGCAACCAGTGTTTTATTGTCCACCCACCGAACTTCGTCAATTCCGTATTCAGTCAGTTCTGGTGCACCTACCAGCCGGATGTCTTTGTTATTGATTTCAAACAGTTGAAAGCCATTGGGATTAAAACCGGCTTCTATGTCCATGCTTGGGCAGAGGAAATACTTTTTATCGGGGGAAATAATTGGTGCTGTCCAGGTATACAGCGTATCGCCGTTATCGGGATTGAGCAGCTCAAAGCCATCGGCTTCGTAATAGGTGGTGAATATGCCGTGCCGGTGTAAGGCAGGATAGTAGCCCGCATATCTGTAGAGGACATAAGCATCGTCATCTTCTGGATTATTGGTGCGTATTTTCTGCCCGCCGTTTGCCAGGTGAAACTCCAGTTGCTGGCCCACGCGTTTTACGTCGGTGGTTTTGCTGAGGGCATTTGTTTCTGAGGTATCGCCGGAGAGTTGATAGGCCGGGTATTGTTCATAGGTGGCTTTGTCAACAAAGGATACCAGGAATTTTTTGTCGCCGGCCTGTATGGTGTCGATATATTCAGGCTTGGCGCTGATACTGGCTTCCGGCATGATGCTGTCGTGAGCTATCTGCGTGCTGTCGGGATTGCCGGTTTGTTTGCCGCCGTTGCACGAATACAGAAAGTGAACAAACACCATTAGGAATAAGACCTTCTTTATCATAGTACGGAATTTAGGAATACAAATGTAAGTAATTATCATAGGGAAAATCATCTGCGGGGCAGGCGCAAACCATCGGCTTCGGTAAGGGTAAAATAGAAGGTGTAACCGGTGAGCATACCGCAGAGAAAACCTGTCAGATGGGCGGCGTTATCGATGTCCTGGGAGAAGCCGGCCACGAGAAGGTTCAGCAGAATAAACAGGCTGATGTAACCGAGGAAGTTGTGGCGGGCAGCAGGTGGGAAAAGACGGGTGGTGAGCAGCGCGAAGAATACGCCATAGATACCGAAGATAGCGCCGGAAGCGCCTACGCCCACCATGTTGCGGTGAAACAGCACACTGGCATAATCAGCTATTAACCCGGTGAGGAGGTAAGCGATAATAAACCGGAGCGGCCTGACCACCCTTTCCAGAAAAACACCGGCGATAAAAAGTCCCAACATATTGGTCAGCAAATGCCACCAGCCGGCATGTAAGAACATGCTGGTCAGCAGGCGCCAGTATTCACGCTGGCCTACGGTCAGCGGCCAGTAATTGGCGCCCCAGCGCAGCAATTGCTCGCCATTGCCCCACCAGAGGTTCATGCCGGCCATTATTGTCAGGAGATACACCAGCACATTGGCAGCTATAAGCAGCAGGGTGACGGGCATCAGTCTGAATCGGGTGAGTATATACATCCGTTAAAAGTTACGGATAATTCCCGAATAGGCTTATTGGTAGATATAATCGAGATTCACCTGTGCATCGGAGCCCAGTTTGGTATATCCTTCCGAATGGAGGTGTACCGTCGCCCGTTGTGGATAACCATCCTTGTAGGCATAAAAGAATTGCACAGTGGTATTGCGATGGTATCGTTGGGACGTGTTTTTGTAAACGGCTGTTTGTTGCTCGTCCATCTTTATCAGGGTAGGATTATTGGTGCTTACCGGCAGCAGGAAGGCAGCTACGCTGGGCAGCGGTGTTGATGAAAGCACCGGGGCCATACCAGGACCTAATACCAGCTGATTGGCCAGCGGCCGGAGCGGATTGATGGTATCGTCCCATTCATACCGGGCGGAGCGCACATAAAAACCGGTATCCTGACGAGGGCCGATGAGGGTGTCGGTACAAATATTTTTCCAGTCAGGGTTGCCGTTGGTATAGTTCCAGCTCATGGCCAGCGAAGAGTCAATGTATTTCAGGCAGGACGGCATTCCCTCTTTCCAGGTAAGACGGGCTAAGCGCAAAGGGGTGCTGTCTGCTCCGTAATACTGTACCTCCGTGATATTGCCAGCCTCGTCCCAAGCGCTGACGGTGGCTTTTTGTACAACTGTTTTCTGTCGATGGTTTTCGTCTGCTGATTCCATGCCGGTAAGGCGATTCTTATTGTCGTAGCTAAACGTGGTGACGTTGGTGTCCTGGTCACTATAATGTTTCACCAGTTTAATAAGATGTCCGGCCGAATCGTACTGAAAGGAATATTGCGGGATACTGTCACCATGTATGGTGATGGCAGCCAGGCGTGCCGGCGCCTTTTTAGCCTTGTGGGTGCCGCAGGCTGTAATAAGAATGGGTATCAGCAAACAGTAAAGGTATTTTGTCATACAAATGGCGGAAATAGGTGATGTATTGTATGAAAATACTAATAAGATTTGAGTTTTTCAGCGGTGGTATAGCTGAGGCTGCGAAATGAAGACCTGATAAAATTCTTCATCAAATAACCGGCAAAAAAAATCCCGGACTGTCTCCAGCCCGGGAAATATGGTATTCCGGTTGTCCGGAAAAATACTACTCAGCCACTACTTCAAATTCCATTTCGGTTTCGTTGCCTTTACCGAAATCCAGGCGTGCTTTGTAAGTACCTAATTCTTTTACATCATCCAGGATGTGGATGCGGCGACGGTCAATTTCGTAACCTTTCTGTTCTTTGATCGCGCGGGCAATCTGAACACCGGTAACGCTACCGAAGATTTTACCGGAAGTACCGGTTTTAGCGCCGATTTTAACAGGAGAAGCTTTCAGCACTTCCACCACTTTCGCGATTTCAGCCAGCAGTTTCTCTTCTTTCACTTTCTGCACTTTCAGGCGTTCCTGCAGTTGCTTCATGTTGGAAGGACTTGCTTCTACCGCAAATTTCTGCGGAATCAGGAAGTTCCTGGCGTAACCATTCTTTACGTTAACCAGTTCATTCTTCTGACCCAGGTTATCTACGTCTTGTATTAAGATAATTTGCATAACTTCTTACTTTAAAAGGTCAGTAACATAAGGCAATAAAGCCATTTGACGAGCTTTCTTAATAGCCTGGGCTACTTTACGCTGAAATTTCAGGGAGTTACCTGTGATACGGCGGGGCAACATTTTACCCTGGTCGTTCAAAAATTTCTTCAAAAACTCACCGTCTTTGTAATCTACGTACCTGATGCCCATTTTCTTGAAACGGCAGTATTTCTTCTGACGTTTCTCGGTTTTTACGGCTGTTAAGTACTTAATTTCTTGTTTTTTTGGTTTAACTGCCATAATAATTAAGCTTCAGTGGTTTTAGATTCTGCATTTACACCATGTCTTTTGCGGTTGTTGTACTCAACAGCGTGTTTGTCGAGCGCAGTGATCATGTGGCGTAATACATTTTCATCACGGTTAAGCTGGATTTTCAGCTTCTCATTGAGGTCGGATGGCGCACTGTATTCCAGAACCAGGTACATGCCTGTAGTCTTTTTCCGGATAGGATACGCCAGTGATCTTAATCCCCAGGGATTTTCGTGCGTTACATTTCCGCCGTTCTCTTTAACGAGATCAGCGAATTTTTTCTGAGCCGCTTTGTATTCGTCCTCAGAAAGCACAGGGGTAAAGATCACCATCAATTCGTAGTTCATAATTCCCTGTTTAAATGGTTTTAAATAAAAAAAATTGGAGTGCAAAGATACAGAACTATTGATAATTTCCACGTTCTGTTGACTTTTAATCCCTAAATATCTTGCCTTTTCTCCTTCTTAATGTATAAAGTGTTGTAAATCAAAATAAAAAACAGCCGCTCTGGTGTTAAAGAGCGACTGTTTCTAATAACAAAATATCGAAATACCGAAATGTTACTGGTTCACCACGATCTTCGTCACCTGTACGTCCAGCCCTGACTGTACCCGTAGGAAATAAACACCCGCCGGCAACTGGCTTACGTCCAGTGACCTGTTGTTTTTACCCTTGATCAGCGTGGTCTGTTCCTGATGACGGACTCTTCCCTGCATGTCGATCAGCTGTATGGCCGCAGGACCATTCTTGCTCCAGTCGATCCAATATTGCAGCTGATGTCCCAGAATACACCACCATAACTGCAACCATAGGTCTTTGCCGGTCAACAGCACCGTTTTTACCGGACTATATTTAATGGTGCCATCGAGTCCCTGGTATTTGAGCCGGTACTGGGCAATTCCCGGCCATGGTGACGCGTCATACCAAAGGTATTGATGCGCCTCTCCGCTAGTGCCATGTGCCGCCACAGTATCCACCGGGGCAAAATGTATCAGGTTACGGGAACGCTCTATCACAAAGGAACCACTATTGATTTCATAAGGCGTGTTCCAGCTCAACTGCACCTTGCTGCCATCTACTTTGGCATCGAAGCTGTTCAGCGGCAACGGGTTCGCTAAAACGCGCAGGTCGTAACGGCTCAATACCGGATAGTGGTCCGTAGTGGTGGTACTGTAACTGCTTACCAGCTGCTGCACCTGCTGCATCACTCTGGCTGAGGCGGGCAGGTAGGCCACACCGGCTTCGTCAGACCCGATCACGTTGTCTATCACTGAAGAGAAACTGGCGGTGGAACGTTCCCCGGCAAGGCTGAGCGGTAAGGTCAACGGCTTGTAATGCAAGGTGTCATTCATGAAATCAATGTAGGATGTTATGGTGTCGGGCGCTCGTTCTGTGGTAATGGTCCGCGCCAGGTCATCATTGAAGTCTCCCAGCATGATCAGGTTATTATAAGGATACTGCGCGTCCAGTGTATCTTTCAGCTCTCTGGCGCCGTTTTTCCGGCGGTCCCAGGAAACCAGCTTTTCTGCTTTGGTACCGGTATTGGCTTTGGCATGCAGCAATATAAAGTTGATCCGCGCGGAATCATTGTCCAGTTTGGCAGTGGCTTCCATCAGATAAGGGAAACGGCCGGACGACCAGTTATAATAGGCAGTGCTGCTGCCACCCTGACGTAATACACCATAGGTGCGTATCTTCCGCACCACTGATGTCTTATATACAAAAGCCAGTTTTTGTGCCAGCGCGTAATCCACATCGGAAATGCTGTCTGCATAGGAACCGAAATCAGACATCACATAGCTGTAGCCTGGCAACTGGTTCACGACGGCCCTGAAGCGGGCAGTGTCCACCACTTCTGCCAATGCGTAGATATCGGCGTCCAGGTATTGCAGGATGCGGGTCACATTGGCCTGCTGTAAACTGTCATTGGCAGGGTTTTGTACCGGACTGCCAAACCATTCGATGTTCCAGTTCACCACTTTCAGGGAACGCAGTGATGTGCCGCTCAGCCGGATATGGCTGTCGCTGAAGCCCGGAGCGCTGAATGCCAGCGTACCGTTGTAGGCCGTATTGGCGGCGGTGGGCGCAAATCTTACCCATACCTGTTGAGGCCCTGCGTTGAGCGTGGCCAGCGGGATAGTGAGTTGTGAACTGTAGTTAGTACTGTCAACAGACAAGCTGAAACCGGCCGGTGCATTGATTTGCAGGTTGCCGGTGAAGTCGTTGGCCCAGTAGCTGATCAGCTGTGGGGCGGACTGCTGCCCGGATTTCACATAGTCAAAGTCAATGGCTGCAGGGCTGCTGGTAAGAGTGGGGGCCGGCGCGGCAGTGGTGTCTTTCAGGCCAAAATCGTCTATGGTCCAGCGTGCGGCCTGCTGCGCCGGAGAGGAAGTGTATACAAAAGCGACATATACATTGGCGCCTTTGTAGCCAGCCAGGCTGATACCCTGGCTGACAGCCCACACGTCGCTGCCGGTGGCAGGGAAACGGCCATTCAGTGTATGCCAGGTAGCATTGCGGGGATCACCACTGCCGCTATAGTCCGTGGATACTTTCAGTGCCAGTGCGGGACCGGTAAAGGCAGTGCGGCTGCTGAAATAAAGCAGCGGTATCTGGAAGCCGGTCAGATCAAAGGCCGGCGATATCAGCCAGTCTTCATTGTCCTGGGCGCCGCCACTATAACCGTTGATCTGTACGCCGTTACTGTTATTTTGTCCGAAAGTGGTGCAGGCCCATGTTTGTGCGCCGGCCACACTGTATTGTGTAAAGCCGCCGCTCAGCGTGGTGCTGCCTGTTGGCGTGCAGTTGTTAAAGTCGAAGCTCAGCTGCTGTGCGCCGGTGCTAAAACGCCATTGGCTGCTGTCTGCAATGCCGGCAAAAGCGTTGCCGGAAAGATCCTTCACCAGCGCGCTGTCGGCAGTGATGTAATAACTGCTGTAAGGACGCAGTATTTTGTTCACAGTAAGCAGATTGTTGTTAATGCTCAGCGCAGGCTGACCAATGGCAAATGTGTCTGTATGGCCGTTGCTGCTGTTATGCAGGTACACGCTGCCCTGATTGGCGGCAACGTTTTCACTGAAGATAATTTGCAGTGGTGTTGACGGAGAGATATCAGTCGATTGGTTGGCAGGCACCAGGCTGCTGATGACTGGTGGCGTGACATCGCCACCGGCGCCTTCCACGGAGATATTGTCCACCGCGAAAGAAGGGCGTGAGCCGCCACCGCTGATCTGCCGGTTCACCCAGCGCAGCTGTACCACCGGCTGGTTGTTACAGGCAGCCGGCAATGTGATGCTGACATGCTGCAGCTGCTGCGGCAGTGTAATACCAGACCCGGTCTGGGTTACAGTATTATTCTGGTACGCAGTGCCGCTGATATTGATGAAACTACCGGTATCGCCTATACGATATTGCAGTCCCATTTCATTGATACGGGTATTGGTGGTGCCATCGTATGGATTCCTGATTGTCATGGCGTCATAGCTGACGGTGACGTTCACCTGTCCGCCGGTGTTGACGGCAAGTACCAGCGAATTGTCCACGGAGCCGCTGTTCAGGAAACCCAGTTTGCCGCTGTAGTTGTATACGCCGTTGGCCGTGCCGGAAGCGCTGCCGTTGGGTGTCAATGCCTTGTCGGCCGATGGGGTGGCAGTGTTGAAACTACTGCCGGGAGCACCGCTCAGCGTCCACCCCTGCCATCCGTCAGGATATACGGTGGAAGAGGCTGACAGGGCGTCGAAGTTTTCCTGGTAAGGCAGCTGCCGCGGTTGCGGCTGGCTCTGCGCCAACGCAACATGACTGTAAATAATGCAGGATAAAAGAAAAAGATAACGTAAAGGTCTACTCATAGATTAGATTTAAAATGAAAAAGGGGGTACAGATTCAGATATTTGGTTATCTAAATCTACTAAATTGCCGCTGCCCGAAAATGTTTTTATATGATTTATATGTTAATTTAGGGAGATATTGTAATATTATATTTTTGTCGAATATTGTTATTATTGTGGTGATTGTTGTTGTATATCAGGTAAAAGTTTATGCGATGATTGACATCTTGTCAGCTTGTCCCCGGCTGGCATATCGTTTGAAAAAGTGAAGAGAAAAAAACCAGAAAATCAATGCAAAAAGGAGCAATACGTGTTCAAACGGAGAACATTTTCCCCATCATCAAAAAATTCCTCTACTCAGACCATGAAATCTTTATCCGCGAACTGGTAAGTAACGCAGTAGATGCGACACAGAAACTGAAAACCCTGGCCAGCGTTGGCGAATTCAAAGGAGAACTGGGCAACATAGACATTGAAGTAAGACTGGACAAAGAAAAAAAGACGATCACCATTGCCGACCACGGCATCGGTATGACTGCTGAAGAAGTAGATAAATACATTAACCAGGTGGCTTTTTCCGGCGCGGAAGAGTTCCTGAAAAAATATAAAGGCCAGGAAAACGGTACCAACATCATCGGTCACTTCGGTCTCGGTTTCTATTCCTCTTTCATGGTGAGCAGTAAAGTGGAAATCTTCTCCAAATCGTGGAAAGACGGCGCTGCAGCGGTCCGCTGGGAATGCGACGGCAGCCCTGAATATGAACTGGAAGAAGTAACCAAGGAAGACAGGGGCACTGAAATTGTGATGTATATCAACGAGGAAAGTGAAGAATTCCTGGACGAAGGCCGCATCCGTGCCATCCTCACCAAGTTCTGTAAATTCCTGCCGGTACCGGTGAAGTTCGAAGGCCAGCAGTTGAATAACACTACACCTGCCTGGACTAAAAAACCAAGTGAACTGACCACGGAAGATTACCAGAACTTCTACAAGGAATTGTATCCCTTTGCGGAAGCGCCGCTGTTCTGGATTCACCTCAACGTGGACTATCCGTTCAATCTCACTGGTATTCTCTATTTCCCCAAAATCACCAAGAGCTACGAAATACAGAAAGATAAAATCAACCTGTATTCCAATCAGGTGTATGTGACCGATGAAGTAAAAGACATCGTACCGGAATTCCTGATGCTGCTGCATGGTGTGATCGATAGCCCGGATATCCCGCTGAACGTAAGCCGCAGCTATCTCCAGGGCGATCCGAACGTGAAGAAAATCAATGCCCACATCACGAAAAAAGTAGCGGACAAACTGGACGAGATGTTCCGTAACGACCGCAAAGGTTTTGAAGAGAAATGGGAATCCATTGGCCTGTTCGTGAAATACGGCATGATGACCGACGATAAATTCATGGACAAAGCCAATAAATTCCTTGTGCTTGAAAACGTGGATGGTGGCACGTTCTATACCCGTGAAGAGTACAAAGCGGCTGCTGAAGCACTGCAAACCAATAAGGAAGGCAAACTGGTGATCCTTTATGCTACCAATCCGGTACAACAGGACAGCTACGTGCAGGCCGCCAAAAACAAAGGTTTTATAGTGGTGAAAATGGAAACATTGGTGGATGCCGCTTTCATCAGCAATATCGAAGCTAAATGGGAAAACGTACAGTTCACCCGCGTAGATGCTGATATCGCTGACAACCTGATCGACAAGGACGAAAACAACAATACTGTTCTGACTGCCGACCAGGAAGGCAAACTGAAAGAAATCTTCACCGCACAGATAACACAGCCTAATATCAAGGTTGAACTGAAAGGCCTGACCGCAGATGCCCAGCCGGTAATCGTTACCCGCCCTGAATTCATGCGCCGTATGAAAGACATGGCCAGCATGGGCGGCGGCGGTATGAGCTGGTACGCTGCCATGCCGGACGAAATCAACATGACTGTCAACGCCAATCACCCGGTTTACCTGAACATCCTGGATGAAAAAGACAATGCATTACAGGAAAAACAAGTGAAGAACCTGGCCGACCTGGCACTGCTGTCCCAAAACCTGCTGACAGGCGCCGATCTTACTGCTTTCGTTAACAGAAGCGTGGAATTGATGGCTAACACAAAAAAATAATATATTATACTTATAAGGTAGTCCCCTGGCATGATTGCCAGGGGACTTTTAGTAAACTAAAATCCCCGGAGCAAACTGCCCGGGGATTTTTACTGTATAAATTTTTCAGATCTTAATTCGAAGCTCTGATATCAATGACTTTCAATTGCAGGCTGGTTTGACCGTTCCATTCGTTTTCATCGATATTGAACACCATATCGAACGGTTTTTTGCTGCTGACGATCGGGAATTTGTCGGCCATATAAAATCCGATGCCTGAGAGGGTAGGACCGGTGCGGCCCTGCCTCACGGAGAATTTGATATGTTCTTCCTTTACCAGTTTGGAATAGCCTGTATCGGTAATATTCCGGGCCAGAAAAACGGGGCGCAGGTTATCAGGTCCCAGTGGCTCAAATTGTTTGAGGATATTATAAAAGGCGTTGGTGATATCGTTGAAGTAAATTTCTGTGTCGATCACTATTTCCGGGACAAGCTGGTCGGGCCGGATACTGCCGGCCACCACTTCCTCAAAGCGTTGCTGGAAAGCAGGGACGTTTTCCGGTTTGAGGGTCATGCCGGCTGCATAAAAGTGGCCGCCATAGTTCACAAGCAGGTCTTTGCACTGGTGGATGGCTTCATACACATTGAAGCCGGTAACGGAGCGGGCGGACCCTGCCACCACGTCATTGGACTGTGTCAGGATGATGGTGGGGCGATAGTAGTATTTATCGATCAGCCGCGAAGCCACGATACCTACCACGCCTTTATGCCAGTGTGCCTGGTATAACACAGTTGATTTCCTGAGACCGACGGATTCATCGTTTTGCAGCAGGGAGACAGCTTCCTGGGTGATGGTATTGTCTATTTCCTTTCTGTCAAAGTTGTCTGCATGCAGTACAGCAGCTATGGCGGCGGCTTTTTCCTCGTCGTTTTCTATAAAAAGGTTGACGGCTTTGCGGGCGTCGTCCATCCTGCCGGCCGCATTTACGCGGGGCGCAATGACAAATACGAGATTGGAGATCGTGAGTTGTTCTTTCAGTTCGCTGAGGGTGATCAGGGCCTTAATGCCGGGCAACGGGCTGCTGTTCACCTTTTTCAGCCCGTGAAAGGCCAGTATCCTGTTTTCTCCGGTCATCGGGACAATATCCGCGGCGATGCTGGTGGCTACCAGGTCGAGGTATTGATTGGCTTCTTCGATGGGAATGCCTCTTTTCTGGGCGAAGGCGCAGATCAGTTTGTAGCCGATGCCGCAGCCGCTCAGTTCCTTATAGGGATAAGGACAATCGTATTGTTTCGGGTTCAGGATGGCCACCGCTGGAGGTACAACCGCGTCTGGCAGGTGATGGTCGCAGATGATGAAATCTATTCCCATTTCTTTGGCCGCTGCAATCAGTTCTACCGATTTGATGCCGCAGTCCAGCGCTATCACGAGGCTAAAATCGTTGTCGCGCGCGTAAGCGATGCCTTCCGTAGAGATGCCGTATCCCTCCCGGTACCGGTGTGGGATGTAAAATTCTATATTATTGTAGAGTTTGTGTAGAAAAGCGTACACAGTGGCTACAGCCGTACAGCCGTCCACATCGTAATCGCCATATATTAATATTTTCTCATGGCGGAAAAATGCCAGTTCAATACGTGAAATGGCTTTGTCCATATCCTTCATCAGCCAGGGATCATGGAGATCATCGAGGGTGGGACGAAAAAACTGGCGGGCAGCCTCATAGGTATGCACATGCCGTTGTACTAACAGCCGGCACAGCAAAGGATGTATGCGAAGCGAGGATTGAAGCGCTTTTTCCTGGTTTGGTTGATATGCTTTGACTGTCCAGCGTTTTTGCATTATGTTGTCAGGTAAAAGGAACCGTTTTAAAAGTGAAAAATGTAAAATAATAAAATAATGTAAGTGGCAATGGCTGGCGGTTTCCGCAGGAGCCATTACAGCTACAGTTTACATTTATTATTTTACATTTTTGATTTTTTCTTCTAAAATGTTCTGTCGGTAGTGAACCTTACCAGCGATTCCAGGCCGTTCCGGATATCGTTCTGCGGGAACTTATGCAGGATGGCGAGGGCTTCATCGCGGTATTCCAGCATTTTCTGTTTGGTGTAATCAATTCCGCCGGAAGCTTTTACGAGTTGGATGACTTCTTCCACCCGGTCTTTTTCCGTATTATGATTTTTAACGATGTTGATGATCCTCCGCCTCGTTTCGGGCGTGGCGTGTTCGAGGGTGTATATCAGCGGCAGGGTCATTTTCTTTTCGCGGATGTCGATGCCTGTCGGTTTGCCGATTTTGGCAGAACCATAATCAAAGAGGTCGTCCTTGATCTGGAAGGCGATGCCTACTTTTTCGCCAAACAGCCGCATTTGTTCCGTGGAGTGGTCGTCGTTGCTGGCGCTCCATGCGCCGGCGGCGCAGGCGGAGGCCAGGAGGGAGGCTGTTTTGCGGCGAATGATCTCAAAGTAAATATCCTCTTTGATATTCAGTTTCCTGGTTTTTTCAATCTGGAGCAGTTCCCCTTCACTCATTTCCTTTACCGCTTCAGAGAGGATCTGGAGGGAGCGGAAGTCATTGTTGTTCAATGACAACAGAAGCCCTTTGGACAATAAATAGTCGCCAACGAGGACGGCTATTTTATTTTTCCATAATGCGTTGATGGAAAACAATCCGCGGCGCTGGTTGGCGTCATCCACCACATCGTCATGCACAAGGGTAGCAGTGTGCAGTAGTTCCACGAGTGCAGCGGCCCGGTAGGTGCTTTCCCCGATTTCATTACTGAAAAGCCGGGCAGACAGCAGTACAAACATCGGCCGGATCTGTTTTCCTTTCCGCTTTACTATGTAATGCATGATCCGGTCCAGTAACGGCACGTGGCTTTTTACTGAATCTGCGAATTTGCCTTCAAAATCCTGTAATTCCTTACCTATCAGTTGCTTGATATCGTCCATGTATAAAATAAAAAGGATTGCTAAGCTAGGTTTTAAATGGGAAACTTTAACATTTTGGCCTTTAATTTGTATATGAAGTATAACATTCCTTTAACACAGGCGAAGGAATCTTTTAACAAGGGCTAAACAATACTTTAACTTAACGTAGAAATAAGGTATATAAATACTTTCAGTTAAGCTCTAATATTGAAGCACTTATCAATGAAAATAATATTGCAAGAAAAATTTGTATATTCATTTATGATATTTACCTTTGCTAGGTAAAAAACGGGTTATTAGTAAATTTTTAACAGTTTTTAAATAAAACACAATTATGGCAAGCAAAAAGTACTTATTACTGGCAGGCGCTGTGGGGTTACTAACAGCATCTACCGGTTTTGCACAGGTTCAACCAACCGGCTATGATGCACTGGATTCTTCCAAAGTGTCAGGCAAGCGGTTGGTACAACAAAATAACTTCCTGAACCATCAATCAAACTTCCCTGGTAAACCAAGGGATATGTGGGAACTGGGTCTTCACGGCGGTTTACACCTGATCAGCGGAACTGTTCCTCCTCAGCCTGGTTTCGGTGGCGGTATCTCCCTGAGAAAAGCACTGGGTCATACCTTCTCCTTGAGAGCTGAGTACATCGGTTCTATCGACAAAGGCCAGGATTACAAACTGCGTCCTTCAATCGCAGCCGCTGGTAACCCTTGGGCAGCAACTGCAGCTAGAAACGGCGGTATGATCGTTCCTAACTACCGTTCTCAGAACCACCAGCTGTCTTTGGACATGATCGCTTCCCTGAGCAACATCCTGTTCTACAAAGCAGAACCTAAAGTTAACTGGTACGTTCTGGCTGGTTACTCTATCGTAATGGCTGATGTTGACGTTGACGCTCTGGACGCTAACGGTAACGGTTATGACTACTCCGGCATCAACTTCGGTGCTAAACGTAGCGACATCAGAAAACAACTGAACAACCTGAGAGATAAGAAATACGAGCAAAATGCTCCTTCTCAGGGTAACAGAATCTCTATCGGTCGTAAAGACGACAACCAGCTGCTGCGTCACGCACTGGACCTCGGTACCGGTATTGCTTTCAAAGTTTCCAAACGCTTCAACATTGGTGTAGAAGAGAAAATCACCATGCCTTTTGACGCTTACCTGGATGGTTATCCTGGTCCCGGCGGTTCTACAAAAGACTTCTACTCTTACACCAGCCTGCGTCTGAACTTCAACCTGGGTAACGCTTCTAAACGCGTACAGCCTCTCTGGTGGATCAACCCGCTGGAATACGCTTACAGCGAGCTGAGCAACCCTCGTCACATGAAACTGCCTACTCCTGTTCTGCCTGATGCTGACGGTGATGGCGTTACTGATCAGTTCGACCGCGAACCTAACACTCCTGCAGGTGCACCAGTTGATTCTCACGGTGTAGCTAAAGATACAGACGGTGACGGCGTTCCTGATTACAAAGACAAACAACTGATCACTCCTACTTACTGCCAGCCAGTTGACGCTGACGGTGTTGGTAAATGCCCGGATCCTGAGTGCTGCAAAGGTAAAGTTGCTGAAACTTCCTGCGCTTCCCTGGTTCTGCCTAGCGTTTCCTTCAAAGGCGCTTCTACTAAAGTAGGTCGTGACCAGGAAGCTATCCTCGCTTCTGTTGCTTCTACCCTGAAAGCTAACCCTTCCTGCAACGTGCTGGTTACTGGCCACGCTGGTGCAAAAGGTAAAAAAGGTGGTGTTGACCTGAGCAGCCGTCGTGTTGACTCTGTGATCGACTACCTGGCTGACAAACAAGGCATCGACCGCGGTCGCTTCATCAAACAAAACACTCCTGGTGAATCCGGTACTGTTGACTTAGCTCCTGCTAACTAATCAGTTCCATCTCACTAAGATGAATAACTAAAAAGAGCCTCTCCCAGTATATCGGGAGAGGCTTTTTTAATGCCAACCAACCCCAATCAACCTCTTCCACTGTCACCTTTTTATTGCTGGTCTCAATATTTACTCCTAATTTTGGGGGCTTTTTTAAAAAAATTTTTTTGTGGGCATAAACATTAACAGGGTTACCCTGGCAGGTTTAGTAGTAGCGCTGGGTATCATCTACGGCGACATCGGAACTTCTCCGCTCTATGTTTTTAAAGCCATTGTTGGCGGTAATCCCATCAGCGACTTGCTCGTTATCGGCGGTATCTCCTGTATCATCTGGACGCTGACCTTACAAACCACCGTTAAATACGTTATTCTTACCCTCCGGGCAGATAATAAAGGCGAAGGAGGCATCTTCTCTCTGTATGCCCTTGTCAGACGACATGCCAAATGGACGGTAATTTTTGGCATGATCGGCGGCGCTGCCCTCCTGGCAGATGGCATCATCACCCCGCCTATCACCGTTACCTCTGCTATTGAAGGTCTTCGCACCCTCGAAGTATTTAAAGACCTGAGCCAGCTGACGATCGTAAAAATCGTGTTGACCATCATCACCGGTCTGTTCATCATGCAGCAGTTCGGCACCGTGTCTATCGGGCGTATGTTCGGCCCTATCATGGTATTATGGTTCTCTATGCTGGGCATCCTCGGTATCTCCCATATCACAGACGATTTGGGCATTCTCCGGGCCTTCAGTCCCCATTATGCCATCGAATTGCTGACCACCTACCCGAAAGGGTTCCTGATCCTGGGCGCCGTATTTCTCTGTACCACCGGGGCCGAAGCCCTCTATTCCGACCTGGGGCACTGTGGCCGGGGAAATATCCGGGTATCCTGGATTTTCGTGAAATCCTGCCTGATACTGAACTATCTCGGTCAGGGCGCATGGCTCCTGAGCCAGAAAGGACAAATCCTGCCTAAAGACCAGAACCCGTTCTTTATGATCATGCCGGAATGGTTTATCATCTTCGGTGTACTGATCGCTACCCTGGCCTCCATTATTGCCAGCCAGGCACTCATATCCGGTTCTTTTACCCTTATTGCGGAAGCCATGCGGCTCAACCTATGGCCTAAAATGCGGGTAAACTATCCCACTGAGATGCGCGGACAGCTCTATATCCCCGGTATCAATACCATGCTTTTTGTTGGCTGCGCGGCCATCGTCATACTCTTCCAGGAATCTTCCCATATGGAAGCGGCCTACGGCCTGTCTATCACTATCTGTATGCTGATGACCTCCTGCCTGTTCGCATTCTACCTCTATACCCGAAGGGTCTGGACGGGCTGGATACTACTATATCTTATTGTATACCTCTCTATCGAATTCTCGTTCCTGTTCGCCAACCTGGTGAAATTCATGCATGGCGGTTATGTGACCGTAGTCGTGGCAGGAGCCCTCTTCCTCGTCATGATCGTATGGTTCAAGTCCCGCAAGATCAAAAACCGCTACGTGGAATTTGTACGGCTGGAAGATTACCTGCCCATCATCCAGGAACTCAGCAACGACACGTCTATTCCCAAATATGCCACTCACCTGGTGTATATGAGCAGCGCCGACAATCCCAAGGAGATAGAACATAAAATCATCTATTCCATCCTCAATAAAAAGCCGAAAAGAGCCGATATATACTGGTTTGTACACGTTGACGTGGTGGATGAACCCTATCTCAGTGAGTACTCCGTGCAGACCATCATTCCTAACGAAGTGATCCGGGTGGAATTCAGACTGGGCTTTAAGGTGGAACAAAGAATCAACCTGATGTTCAGAATGGTGGTGGAAGATATGGTAAGAAACAAGGAAGTGAACATCACCAGCCGTTATGAATCTCTCAGCAAAAACAATGTGGTAGGAGACTTTCAGTTTATTGTCATGGAAAAATTCCTTTCCCACGATAATGACCTGCCATTATATGAAAGAATGGTCATGAAGATGTATTTCTTCCTGAAAAAAATCAGTCTCTCGGAAGAGAGAGGCTTCGGACTGGACTCCAGTTATGTGACCATCGAGAAATACCCGCTGGTAGTGGCTCCGGTCACCAACCTGCAATTAAGGCGCATTATTCACCACTAGTTGGTCGGAAGATTTTGATAAACGGAAACCGGGATTTACTCAAAAATCCCGGTTTTTTTTATGATCTTGGGTATCATGGATTTTAAGAGAGAATTGGGCTGTAGTATGATAACCCATCTCCAAATATCAAAATCTCTAAAATTTAGTATGGTGAACAAATTTTTTGGCATGCTGGTATTGCTGGCATTGCAACAAAACGTATGGGCCCAAAGTGGCCCGGCCGGCGACTATCAGGAGAAACCTGATCCCAGACCGGTCAACAAAGCTTCCTGGGAAGTTGTAAAAGGTAACCAGCTCCACGTTGCCTTCGGTTCCGCAGATATCCGTTATGAAAAAAGAAATGCACCCGCGGAACAAAGCCTGGCTTCCTCCTGGAACGCCAAAGCCTGGAAAGGCGAACGGATACATACCCAGTTTCTGATCTGGACCACGCGACCGCTGAATGGTGTAAGCATTGCCACCAGCGCGCTGCAGGGCGGCAAAGGGGCCACTATCCCCGCTTCCGCGATCACCACGGGTTTTGTGAGATATGTCATGACGGACGAGCTGAATAAAGACGGCAGCGGTTGTGGTTATCGTAAGCCGGAAAACTTTGATTCTTCCCTGGTGGCTGATGGTATTGACATCCAGCGTTCCAGAGACATCGCCGCCTATCAAACGCAGCCCGTGTGGCTGAGCATACAGGTGCCCGCCGGTACCGTTGCAGGCGTGTATAAAGGCACTGTAAAAATCAATGCCGGCGGCACTGTCAGCAGTTTGCCCTACGAAGTGGAAGTGCTGAATCATACACTGCCGGCGCCGAAGGACTGGAAATTCCATCTGGACCTCTGGCAGAGCCCCGACGCTATCGCCCGTATGTATGGCGTAACACCCTGGAGTGATGCGCATTTTAAAGCCATGACACCCTATATGCAGATGCTGGCCAACGCCGGTCAGAAATGTATCACTGCCACGCTTATTTATGACCCGTGGAACAGCCAGACGGAAGACGTATATGGCAGCATGATAAAATGGACCAAAAAGAAAAACGGTACGTGGACTTATGACTATACCATCTTCGACAAATGGGTGGAATATATGATGGGACTGGGCATTAAAAAGGAAATCAACTGCTACAGCATGATTCCCTGGAACCTGAAGTTCTACTATTATGACGAAGCCAAAGGAAAAGACACGCTGCTGATCGCGAAACCCGGTTCACCGGAATATGCCGCACACTGGCAGCCCATGTTAAATGACTTTGTTAAACACCTGAAAGCCAAAGGCTGGTTCAATATTACCACTATCGCCATGGACGAGCGTCCTATGGCAGACATGCAACAGGCGCTGACACTCATCCGCAAGGCCGATAAAGACTTTAAATTATCACTGGCAGGTAGCTATCATGCACCGCTGGACAAAGATATTTATGACTTCTGCGTGGCCTCCAAAGAGCCGTTTCCGGATGAAGTATTACAGGCAAGGCTGAAGAAAGGCTGGCCTACCACTTTCTATACCTGCTGCACCGAAGGGTTTCCTAACACATTTACTTTTTCGCCTCCGGCGGAAGCCGCCTTTATGGGCTGGCATGCTGCCTACAAGGGATACACTGGTTATCTGCGCTGGGCTTATAACTGCTGGGTAAAAGCACCGTTGCAGGATAGCCGTTTCCGCGCCTGGGCAGCAGGAGACACTTACTTCGTATATCCGGGGCCGCGGTCATCTATACGGTTTGAGCGGCTGGTAGAAGGGGTGCAGGACTATGAGAAAATCCGTATTCTGCGGGAAGAATTCACCAAAGCCAATAATCGCGAGGGGTTGAGCAAACTGGAAAAGATGTTGTCGCCCTTTGATATTAACGCTCCGAAAACCACGCCGGCAGGCGATTTGCTGAAGACGGCCAAAGAAACACTGAATGCTTTATAAAAGAAAAATCCTCCGGGGAACCGGAGGATTTTTTTTAACACAACTAAAAAACAATCAAATGTCCGAATGGAATATCTCTATGTTCATCAATCGGGCTTCTTCCCATCTAAAAATGTATTGATAGTATTTATCTCAGTGTGATTGTTCTGGCCAGGATCGCTCACGGTATAGTTGGAATAAAAGTGTTCGGCGGAGCCGGCACCATTTTCCAGGGCTACGTTGCGACGCAGGTAAGCCGGAACATTTTCAATTTCCGCGTTGTTGTCCATGTTTTTCACGTTGAAGCTGATGCTGCGCAGTTTAGCCACTCTTTCAGCCTGTTTACGTTTTTGTTCTTCCAGTTCTTCGTAGGAAGTGTGTTGCATGGGCACTTCCGGAGGCAGCGGATTGCCTGGTTCTTCTTCCCTGTACACCATTTTCATTTCCGGGGGCGTAGGCGTGCTGCCTGGCTCCACGTAGATGTTAGCGGGACGGTTCAGGTAACCGCCTGCCGCGCTGCCGGGCTGTGGCTGTATTATATTCACATTAGGCTGCTGAACAGGTTGTTGCACATGTTGCGGCTGCATGGGTTGTTGTACATGCTGCTGTTGTGGCGGCATGTGCTGTTGCTGCGGTGGCATGTGTTGTTGTACCGGCTGTTGTACCGGCTGTTGTACTGGTTGTTGCTGTACCGGCAGTTGTTGTTCCGGTGCGGGCTGCGGCTGCTGGGCAGGGACCTGTTGTACGTTCAGTACATAGTTCTGCCGAGCAGGTGCGATGGGCGCCTGTTGCTGCGGAGGGGTGTACCCGGTGGCAGGTTCAGGATGGGACACTACAGGTTCCATCAGGCGTGGGGCCATCAGGTCCTGCGGTTCCTGGAACAGGAGACCTTGCGACTGCTGGATGTTCATTTTTTTCTCGTCCCCGTCTTTTCCCAGTTGCATCACGATTTTAGGTTCGGTACGTTCGGGAGTGGAAGGGGTCATTTTCATCTGCTGGATCGGTTTCTGTTCAAAACCGGTAGCGATGATGGTAACGCCCAGTTTGCGGTCCAGCGTCTGGTCGTAGCCCACACCGAGGATCACGTCGCAATCCTCGCCGGCCTGGCTTTGTACGTAAGCCTGGATGATATCCATTTCATCGAGGGTGTGTTCAAATTCACCTTCAGAAGAAGAGATATTGATGAGTATCCATTTGGCGCCACGGATATCGTTGTCGTTCAGCAACGGAGAAGTCAGTGCATCTTCGATAGCGCGTTGAGCACGGTTTTCACCTTCTGCGATGGAAGCACCCAGGATGGCCACGCCACCGTTACGCATAACGGTGCATACGTCGGCAAAGTCCACGTTGATCTGACCGGTGGAGTTGATCACGTCGGTGATACATTTGGCAGCAGTGGCCAGTACGTTGTCCGCTTTTTCGAACGCGGCCTTGAACTTCAGGTCGCCGAATTTCTGTCTTAATTTATCGTTGGAGATGATCAGCAGGGTATCTACATACTCCTTCAGGCGTTGAACGCCTTCATCGGCCTGCAGCATTCTCTTTTTTCCTTCATAAGAAAACGGGGTGGTAACAATACCAACGGTCAGAATACCCAGTTCCTTACATATCCGCGCGATGATGGGTGCGCCACCGGTACCGGTGCCACCGCCCATACCGGCAGTAATGAAGGCCATTTTGGTATTCACCTCCAGTATTTTTTTGATTTCTTCAAAGGATTCTTCTGTAGCCTGCTTACCAATTTCGGGATTGGCGCCGGCACCAAGGCCCTGTGTGAGGTGCGGTCCCAACTGTATTTTGTTGGGCACAGGACTGTTGGCAATAGCCTGAGCATCGGTATTGCAGATAATAAAATTCACCCCTTCAATGCGCTGGCTATACATATGATTCACCGCATTACTTCCACCGCCACCAATGCCGATGACCTTGATGATAGAAGATTTTTCCTTAGGAAGATCAAAATGTATCATGACTCTATACTTTTATGGGTTAGTACGGATAATTAATAATGAACATGTTCGGTGTTATAAGCGTGTATTCTTTGCCGTTAATATGGTTCATTTGTCCTATCATTATTAATTATCGTTCTTTGTTCTTATATAATAAACGTTTGCAGTTCACAACAATTGCGCCATTTCACATTTACAGTTTTGCATCTTCTTCTTCTGTAAACATGTCAATGATCTTCGTTTTCATTTTATCCAGGAAATTCTTCAGCGAAGCGTTCCTTTCTTTGGCTTTTCTGTCCTGTATTTCCTGTGTGGTGGGGGCTTCTTCCTCCCATTCTTCCTGTTGGGCTACCGACTGGGCGGCTTGTTCTTTCGCGAGGTAACTGGTATTAATTTTTATATAATTTTCTTCCAGTGATTTACGGTCATTTTCAAAATCATTGTAGCCTTTGAGGATCAAGCCTACGCAGGTGGCGTACATGGGTTTGGTCAGTTCTTCGTCGAACAGGCCGCTGGCCAGATGTTCGTTGGGGAAACCGATGCGTGCGCTGGCGCCGGTAGTATATTCCGTCAGCTGGATCAGGTGTTTCAGCTGGGAACCGCCACCGGTGAGGATAATACCACCATTCAGCATTTTATTGTCCATCCCGATTTGTTTGAGGTGATATACTACGAAATCGAGTATTTCACTCATACGGGCCTGGATAATATGTGCCAGGTTTTTAACGGATATTTCTTTGGGGCTTTGTCCGCGTAAACCAGGAATGGTAATATAAGCGTTGCTTTTAGCTTCATCGGCCAGTGCATAACCGAATTGTACTTTCATCTGTTCGGCCTGTGTTTTCAACACACCCAGACCATTTTTGATATCGTTGGTAATGTTTTCGCCACCATAGGGAATAACGGCAGTATGTTTCAGGATGCCTTCGTAGAACACCGCCAGGTCGGTGGTGCCACCACCAATGTCTACGATAGCCACGCCTGCTTCAAAGTCCATATCGCACATTACGGCTGCGGCAGATGCCAGCGGCTGCAGCACGAGATCGCGGATTTTAAGGCCGGATTTTTCCACGCTGCGGTTAATGTTGCGGATGGCGTTTTTGTCGCCGGTGATGATATGGAAGTTAGCGCCCACCTTCACACCGGACATACCGATAGGATAGGTGATGTTCTGCAGACTGTCCACAATATATTGCTGTGGGATCACATCAATGATCTGATCACTCGCGGGAATGACTGTTTTATACTGATCGTTGATCAGCTGGTCAATATCTTTCTGGGATATTTCCGCCTCAACATCATTGCGGACAATATCACCACGGGTTTGCAAACTTTTGATATGATGACCGGCGATACCGACATATACTTCATTGATTTCCAGATGGGGGCTGGATGCATAACAGTTTTCCAGGGCTTGCCTGATGGCTTTGATGGTCTGGTCAATGTTCAGCACCATACCGTGCTGCACACCAAACGATGTAGCTTTACCGAATCCCAGGATTTCCAGTTTCCCGTATTCATTCTTCCGTCCTGCTATGGCAGCAATCTTCGTAGTTCCGATATCGAGACCTACAATGATGGGAGCTTCCTGATTCATGGCGTTGTTTGTTTTTTTGATGTGTTAACAGATTTATTCCCTGGCTTATACACTGCTTTAGGTTGTTGCTTGGGCGCCGCTTTCTCTGGTTTTGCTTTCTTCTCTGGCGCTTTTGCCGTTGTTTTGTTGTGGGCAGCTGCGGGTTTAGCCGCTGGTTTTGCTGCCGGTTTGCTGACCGGTTTGGCAGTCACCGGTGCATGTTCCGGTGGTTTGGCTGCGGTTGTTTTTTCTGCGCTGTCTTCGCTTTCAGCGATGGGCGCTTCGTCAGGCACAAACTGTTTGACCGTGTCTTTGGGTATCACCGGTTGTAACGGTGCTACACCATCCTTACGCGTACATACGACTTCATTCTCAAAAGCGATGTTGATCCGCGAATAATTATTCCAACCTACCTTATTCAGTCCTTCCTTGTAAAAAGCCAGCAGTTTGGTGAATTTTTTTTCGATGTCGGCACCGTCGCCGAAAACGATCACCTGATCGCCCAGTTTGGGTATGAACTCAAACTTTCTGTCAGGCGTCACGATCAGCTGTTCTACCTGTGCCATCCAGAAAGGGTCTTTGCCGATAAAACGGCCCATGTCCACTATCTGGGCTGCCAGCAGGCTGTCTGTCCGTTGCAGTTTGTCCGCGTCTGTAGGGAAACCGGTAAATACCGGCACCCTGGCGGCGTAGCGGGATGATACCGGTATACGCTCTGCTGCTTCGTCGAGATAAAAGCTGTTGCCAGAAAAGGTGAACACCCTTGCTACCGGTTCCCGCTGCGTTACTTTGATATGCAGTTCCTGTTTGCTGTTGAAATAGATCTCTGCATTTTTAACCCATGGGTCCTGGTCCACTACTGCTTCCAGCGTCCGGATGTTGATGTCCCGGATCGGTTTGCCTACCGGGTTCAGTGCCTTGTCTTTTGTTAACAATGACCGGATATCTTTGGCTTCAATGAAAAAGTTATCGTCCTTCCCTTCAAACTTTACCAGAATACCTTTGCAGATACCGGATTCCTTGTCGTTATTAGCCGCCACCAGGAGGATAATAAAGCCGGTCACCGCCAGCACCCAAAGGAGCAGCGCGCCCAGTCTTTTTAATATCGTCGTGGTTTTAGCCAAAGTTTTTCTTTTAGTGAAGCAGTTGACTGATCGGTCCTTTTAACTGGTCAATGTCGCCTGCTCCGGCTGTTATTAATAACGGGACGGGTGTTTTTTTCAGCCAGTCCAGTACTTCTTCTTTTTGCATGATCTGCACCGGTACGGTGATCTTTTTAGCCAGTATCTCGCTGGTAACGCCTTCGATGGGCAGTTCCCTTGCAGGATAAATAGGCAGGAGGACCACTTCATCCGCCAGTGACAGGCTTTCTGCGAAACCATCCGCCAGGTCACGGGTACGGGTGAACAGGTGCGGCTGGAAGATCACGGTGCAACGTCTGCCGGGGAACAATGCTTTCGCACTGGTGATCAGCGCGCGCAGCTCTTCCGGGTGATGGGCGTAATCATCGATATACACCTGATGATCGTTCTTGATCACATATTCAAAGCGTCTTTTGATGCCTTTAAAGCTTTCCACTGCTGCCCTGATCTTGTCGGCGCCGATGCCCAGCAAATGCGCTACCGTAATGGCTGCAACAGCGTTTTCAACATTGTGCATGCCCCCGATGTGCAACCGGATGTTGTCGATCATCCAGTCCTGCTGCATCACATCAAACTCATATCCACCGTTGATCATCCGTATGTTGGCAGCGTATGCGTTGGCTGCGTTGTTCTGTAAACTGTACAGCAGTTTGTTGTCTGCTTTCAGTTCATTTCCGCGATGCAGGCCGAACTTAGCAATCAGCGTGCCATTGGGCTTTATATTGTGCGTATAAGTGATAAATGCTTCCTCCATGGCTTCCGGTGTGCCGTAAATGTCCAGGTGGTCTGCATCCATGGCAGTCAGTATCGCGATATCCGGACTTAATTTCAGAAAGGAGCGGTCATACTCGTCTGCTTCAATCACAGCTACTGCCTTTTCGCTGCTCCAGAAATTTTTGTCGTAGTTGACGCTGATGCCGCCCAGGAAAGCATTACAACCATATCCGCTGTCTGTGAGCAGGTGTGCGATCATGGTGGAGACGGTGGTCTTGCCATGGGTGCCTGCAACGGTGATGGCGAACAGTGACCGGGTGATTTCCTGTAACACATCGCTGCGTTTCACTACTTCAAAGCCATGGTCCCGGTACCACTTCAGTTCTTCATGGGTGACGGGGATAGCCGGCGTATATACGACCAGGTTAGTCTGTTGGTCCAGTGCGTTGATATCGTCGGTGTAATGGATCTGCATACCCTCTGCCTCCAGCTGCTTAGTGAGCGCTGTTGGGGTACGGTCATAACCGCTTACTGCCACTCCTTTCTCATTGAAGAAGCGGGCGATGGCGCTCATGCCGATACCGCCGATGCCGATGAAATAAACCCGTTGTATGTTGTTCAAATCCATATGAATCCTAAATCCCTAAATATCAAAATCAAAAAATGTTTATCACTTCTCTGGCGATTACCATATCTGCGTTGGAATTGCCCAGTTCGCCGATATTTTTCTCCAGTTGTTCCATTAGCGCCCTGTTTTGCAGAAGGCTGAACAGTACATTGGACAGCTGTGCATCTACCTCGTCGTTTTTAATCATCAGCCCCGCCTTTTTATTCACCAGGTTCATAGCGTTGGAAGTCTGATGGTCTTCCGCTGCAAAAGGGTACGGCACAAAGATGACCGGTTTTTTCACGACACAAAGCTCAGCGATGGTCAGTGCGCCTGCGCGTGACAGTACCACATCTGCTGCTTTGTAGGCAAAGTCCATCACGTTGATGAACTCATGCACTTTAATATGGCTGCTGTAGGGTGCTGCCGCAGCTTTGGCGGTTTCATAGAACGGCTTGCCGGTTTGCCAGATCAGTTGCAGGTCTTTCTGCACCAGCGCAGGCAGCAACGGCTGCAACGCTTCGTTGATTGATTTGGCGCCCAGGCTGCCGCCTACGGCGAAGATGGTTTGTTTCTGACTGCTCAGTCCAAAGTGTTGCAGGGCATCTTCTCTGGTGACGGCGGATTGGGTGATATTGTTTCTGACAGGATTGCCGGTGAAAACGATCTTGTCTGCCGGAAAAAATTTGTCCATGCCATCATAGGCCACGCAGATCTTCCTTGCTTGTTTCCCCAGTATCTTGTTGGTTTTGCCTGCAAAAGAATTCTGTTCCTGTATGAGCGTCGGAATACCAGTTTTTTGTGCCCTTCTCAGCATGGGGAAGCTGGCATAGCCGCCAACGCCTACTACTGCGTCCGGTTTAAATTCCGCCAGGATGTTTTTGGCCTGCCGGAGGCTTTTCCAGATTTTGAAAGGCAGTAGTATGTTTTTAAAAAGATTGCTGCGGTTAAAGCCTGCTATTTCCAGTCCTTTGATGGGATAACCTGCCTGCGGTACTTTTTCCATTTCCATTTTACCGATGGCGCCCACAAAAAGGATGTCGATATCCGGCTGGATTTTCTTCAACGCATTGGCAATCGCTATCGCCGGGAAGATATGTCCTCCCGTGCCTCCACCTGCTATGATAACTTTGCGTTGCATGTTCTTCAGTTACGATTGATAGTCTGTTTATATAAATACGTTTTAGGCTACTGCAGCGTTTTCTGCGTTGGCAGCCATCACGCGTTCAAGTCTCTCTTTTTCTGCCTGTTTGCCTTCCATTTCCTCCACATTGCGGGCCACGCTCAGGATAATGCCGATGGCCATACTGGTGAAGAGCACAGATGATCCTCCCATGCTGACCAGCGGTAGCGGCAGCCCTGTTACGGGAAACAGCTGTACGTTTACCGCCATGTTGGTCAGCGCCTGTATGACCAGTGTTACGCTCAGCCCCAGTGCCAGGAAGGCGCCGAAGGCATACGGACATTTTTTGTAAATCCGGATGCAGCGTAACAGCAACAGCATATAAGCCGCCAATATCAGGAAGGCGCCTACCATTCCGTATTCTTCGATGATGGTAGCGTAGATATAGTCGGAGTAGGCGTGCGGCAAAAAGTTACGTTGTGTACTGTTGCCGGGGCCTTTCCCGAGTACGCCGCCGCCGGCGATGGCGATGTTGGCCTGTTGTACCTGATAGGGCACTTCGGTGTGGTCGTCATTCATGAAGCTGTCCAACCGCTTTTCCCAGGTTTTGGTACGCATCTCCATTCCGGAGATTTTAGCAATGGCAAACATCAGTACGATAGCCAGTGCGCCTGCGGCCACCATTCCGGCGAGGAACCTCACCGGTACCCTGCCAATGAAACAGAGCAGCATACAGCTGGCCATTAACAGCAAAGCCGTGCTCATATTGGCCGGCATGATGAGTACGCAGATAACGCCTACTGGTATGATGATGGGCAGAAACCCTTTCTTGAAATCGTTGATCACATGCTGCCTTCTGGACAACTGCCGGCTGACATACATGAAGATGGCCAGTTTGGCGACGTCCGATGTCTGGAAGGTCAGGTTGATGATCGGTAGCCGTATCCACCTGCTGGCGTCGTTGATATGTGAACCGAATGCCAGTGTGTAAATCAGCAGTGGTATCGATATCAGGAAGCCTACCTGTGCCACCCGTGAGTAAATGGTGTAGTTCACCCGGTGCGCAAAGTAGATGATCGCCAGTCCCATTCCCAGCACAATGAGCTGCTTCAGGAGGTAATACTCCGTATGGCCGCCCCGTTCGCGGTAAGCAAGCGAGCCGGTTGCGCTATATACGGCCAGCAGGCTCACCAGCGATAGAAAAATTACTATCGTCCAGATGACCTTATCGCCTTTTGTTCTATAGAGCAATCCGTTCATATTGTTAATAATTTCGTTTTGTCGTTTCCGTTATTCAACCCTTTTTACCATCCCAGGGGCTGAAGCCCTGGGCTACGATTCAACCCTGGTGCTTACAGTGCTTTCACCGCTTCCTTGAATTTGCGGCCTCTGTCTTCGTAGTTTTTAAACAGGTCGAAGCTGGCGCAGGCAGGGGAAAGCATGACCACATCGCCTTTGGTGGCTTGTGCAAAAGCTTCGCGTACCGCGTCCATCATGCCGGAGGTGCTGATCATAACGGGCGTATCTTTTGATAACGCATCAATGATCGGTGTGTTGTCCACGCCCATGCAAATAATGGCTTTTACTTTTTCTTTCACCAGGTCGCGGATAGCGGAGTAATCGTTGCCTTTGTCCACACCGCCCATGATCAGTACAATGGGTTTTTCGATGCTTTCAAGGGCAAACCATACGGAATTCACATTGGTAGCTTTGCTATCATTGATAAAATCCACGCCTTTTACCGTTGTCACATATTCCATCCGGTGTTCCAGGCTTTTGAAGGAAGCCAGGCTTTCGCGGATTTTTTCCTTTCTAATATCCATGGTTCTGCCTGCAATTGCTGCTGCCATCGAATTATACAGATTGTGTTTCCCTTTTAGCGCCAGGTCATACATGGACATGATGACCGGCTCTCCGTCAACCAGTATTTGCAACTGCTCGTTGGCGATAGAACCGCCTTCTTTCAGTGGTTTCATGATGGTAAAAGGTATTAATGTTGAATAAATGGGTTGCTGCGCCAAATGCTGCATGATCTCCGGATCGTCCATACAATAGATGAAATAGTCTTCTTTTGTCTGGTTCATCGCGATCCTGAACTTGGAGGCTACATAGTTTTCCATTTTGTAGTCGTACCGGTCCAGGTGATCAGGCGTAATGTTGAGCAGGATAGCAACGTTGGGTTTGAATTCCACGATGTCATCCAGCTGAAAGCTGCTGATTTCAATCACATAATACTCCGCTGGTGCGGTTGCCACCTGCCTGGCATAGCTTACGCCAATGTTGCCGACCATGGCCACGTCGAGTCCTGCCGTTTTGAAAATATGGTAGGTGAGGGCGGTGGTGGTGCTTTTGCCGTTGCTGCCAGTGATGGCAATAATCTTTTTACCTTTTGAAAAACGGTAGGCCAGTTCAATTTCGGAGATGACAGGTACGCCTTTTTCGCGTACTTTTTTCATCAGTTCTGTTTTTTCAGGGATGCCCGGACTTTTGACGATTTCGTCTGCGCCGAGTATCACGTCCCAGGAGTGATGACCTTCTTCGAAAGGAATATGGTTTACCGCCAGTTCCTGTTTATAGTTGTCCTTAATAGTGCCGCCTTCAGACACAAAAACCTCATACCCTTGCTGTTTTCCCAGCAAAGCCGCTCCGATCCCGCTTTCTCCTGCTCCTAATATGATGAGTTTATGCGCCATTTTCGTATATACTTCTTTGTTAGTTTTTTGTTTTTTTTGATTATCTCATTTTCAGTGTCGCGATTGTAAATACCACGCACATGATGGTGATGATCCAGAAGCGTACGGATATTTTACTTTCGTGATAACCGAGTTTCTGGTAGTGGTGATGGAGGGGCGACATTTTCAGTATGCGCCGGCCTTCACCGTATTTTTTCTTGGTGTATTTGAAGTAAGACACCTGCAGCATCACTGACAGGAGCTCTACGAGGAATACGCCGCAGAAGATGGGGATCAGCAGCTCTTTACGCACAATAAACGCCAGTGCCGCGATGATACCTCCCAGTGCCAGACTACCGGTATCGCCCATGAAAACCTGTGCCGGGTAAGCGTTGTACCAGAGGAAGCCCACACAGGCACCTACGAACGCCGCAATGAAGATGGACAGTTCACCCAGGTTGGGGATGTACATAATATTGAGGTACTCCGCAAACTGAATGTTACCCGATACATAAGCAAAAATGCCGAGACATATTCCTATGATACCCGACACCCCTGTGGCTAGCCCGTCTAATCCGTCCGTTATGTTTGCGCCGTTGGATACGGCGGTGATGATAAAGATGACGATCAGGATGTAGACGATGAAGGTGTATTTTTCTGCGCCGGGAATCCATGAAATCAGCTTGGCGTAGTTGAATTCATGGTTCTTGACGAACGGGATGGTGGTGATGGGTGTTTTCACGTCCACAAACCGTTGTCCGTCGCGGGTCACCCTTTCGGGGTGGTTAGTGAGGCGTCTTTCATAGGGCGCCAGTTTTTCTGCGCCCATCAGCTCGCGGGATACCACCACGTCATTATTGAAATACAGGGTAGTGCCCACGATGAGGCCCAGTCCTATTTGTCCGAGTATTTTAAAACGGCCTGCCAGCCCTTCCTTGTTCTTTTTGAATACTTTGATATAGTCGTCCACAAAACCGATGAGGCCTAACCATACAGTACAGAGCAGTACCAGCCAGATGTACACGTTGGCTACCTGAGCAAACAATAAGGTGGGGATGATGATGGCCGCGAGGATGATGAGGCCGCCCATAGTAGGGGTGCCCTTCTTGGTGTTTTCACCCTGAAGGCCCAGCTCACGGATTGTTTCACCGATTTGTTTACGCTGTAGCAACCTGATGATACGTTTACCCAACAACAGGGAGATGACCAGCGACAGCAACAGGGCCATCGTCACACGGAAGGTGATAAACTGGAACATACCACCACCGATGATGCTGATCTTAAATTCTGTTTTCAGGTAATTTAAAAAATAATATAACATATGTTTTAGTCGGAGCCTTCCCGTCCGCCTCATTCGGATGGGGGGCTTTTAAGTCATTGAGTTATTAAGTTAGTTTCGTTCCGTTATAATTATTTGTCGAGCAGCCTCATTACTTCTTCCAGCACTTCTTTATCGTCGAAGGGATGTTTCACCCCTTTGATTTCCTGGTATTTTTCGTGTCCTTTTCCGGCCACGAGGATGATATCTTCTTTTCCGGCGAGGGTTACTGCTGTTTTAATAGCTTCCCTGCGATCGGTAATGGAGATCACCCGTTTTTTCAGGTGTACAGGCACTCCAGCTTCCATTTCGCGGATAATCGCTTCCGGATCTTCGGAGCGGGGATTATCGGAAGTGAAGATCACCCGGTCGCTGCTGTCTGTTGCCACTGCAGCCATGACAGGCCTTTTAGCTGTATCGCGGTCGCCGCCGCAGCCTACCACGGTGATCACCTGTTCGTGTCCTTTGCGCAGGTTTTTGATGGTGGCCAGTACGTTTTTCAGGGCATCAGGTGTATGGGCGTAGTCCACAATAGCGATGATCTGGTCGTGCGCGGACACGATATATTCAAAGCGTCCTTCCGCGCCCTGTATATTGCTGAGGGCGCGTAGCACGGTGGCTTTGTCCTGTCCCAGCAATACAGCCGCACCATATACTGCCAGCAGGTTGTAGGCATTAAACTCACCGATCAGGCGGAAGTGTACTTCCGTATCGCCTACCTGCATGATCAGGCCGGTGAGATTGTTTTCCAGGATTTTTCCTTTGAAATCGGCCAGGGTCCGCAGGCTGTAAGTGGCCTTGCGGGCTTTGGTGTTTTGCAGCATCACCATGCCTCTTTTGTCATCGAGATTGGTGAGGGCGAAAGCCGTAGCCGGCAGGTTATCAAAGAATGATTTTTTGACCCGGATGTATTCATCGAATGTTTTGTGATAATCCAGGTGGTCATGGGTGATATTACTGAAGATGCCTCCGGCGAATTTCAGTCCTGCCACTCTTTGTTGATGGATAGCGTGGGAGCTGACTTCCATGAAGGCATACAGGCATCCTTCCTCCACCATCCGGGCCAGCAGCGCGTTGAGGCTGATGGGGTCAGGGGTGGTGTGGGTAGATGGTATCACGGTGTCGCCTATCTGGTTTTGCACGGTGGACAGTAGTCCGCAGTGGTAGCCCAGCTGGGAGAACAGACGGAACAGGATGGTGGCGATGGTTGTTTTTCCATTGGTACCGGTAACGCCTACCAGCTGCAGTTTGTGGGAAGGGTTGTCATAGAAGTTGCCCGCTATGATACCGCTTGCCAGTGCGCTGTTCTCCACCTGTACATAGGTGACGGTGTCCAGCAGTACTTCCGGCATTGTTTCGCAGATGATGGCCGCTGCTCCCTGTGCGATGGCTTTATCGATATATTGATGGCCATCAGTATGTACTCCTTTCACGGCAATGAAGGCGTCGCCGGGTCCTACAGACCTGGAATCAATGGCAGGGGCGTTCACGGAGATGTCGGTGTTACCGTGTACGGCCCTGGTGCCTGCATTGTATAATATGTCGCGCAGCGTCTTCATCTAGCTCAGTTCTATTACGATCGTTTGTTCGTTTCCTATTTTGGTGCCGCCGGGGAGTGATTGTGTTTTCACTTTGCCGGCGCCTTTTACAACAACGCGTAGTCCTGCGTTTTCGAGCAGGTACAGCGCATCTTTGAGCCCCATTCCCGTAACGTTGGGCACGGCGCCTTTCGCCTGGGTGAGCTGTTGGAAGTTGACTTTCCGGTTGCTCACGCTGGGGCTTACCCAGCTGTTGTTGGCGATGGTGCCGTTGACGGGCATTTGCAGGGTTTTAAGTATCTGTTTCCATTCGCCGCCTTTACCGTTTTTCAGGGCCAGGAGGGTGTCCAGTTGTACGTTTGCCTGCATTGGTTTCTGTTTTTCCACGGCGATGGCATACAGTTTATCAGCCACTTCGCGGAACACAGGTCCTGCCACGTTAGCGCCATAAAAGCGCAGGGCATGCGGTTTATTTCTGATCACCACCACACAGGTGTACTGTGGGTCATTAGCGGGAAAATACCCGGCAAATGAGGACTGGTAGATCTTGTCGGCATAACCGCGGTTGCCGTTGGCCACCAGGGCGGTACCGGTTTTAGCTGCGAAGTTGTAATAGGGGTTGGCCAGTTTTCTGGCGGTTCCGTCTATTGCCACTCCTTCGAGCATGGACTGTACCTGCTTCAGGGTACTGTTGGTGCAGATGCTGTCCAGCAGTACGGTAGGCTCAAACTGTTTAACTACCTGGCCATATTCCTGTATGGAATTGACGAGGTAGGGTTTCATCATTTTACCGTTGTTGGCCACTGCATTGTACAGCATACATGTCTGCAGCGGGCTTATCAGCACTTCATACCCGAAGGCCATCCAGGGCAGTGAAGTGTTGCTCCATGTTTTGGAGCTGGTGGTTTTAATCACCGGATGGCCTTCCCCCACCAGGTCGATGCCCGTGCTCTGGTCCAGCCTGAGTTTTTTCAGGTTTGCCACGAACTTGTTGGGCTGTCTGCCATAATGTTGGACGGCCAGTTTAGCCATTGCCACATTGGAGCTGAGCTCAAATGCGTGTTTGATGGTCACGTTCTGCGGGCCGGGATGCGGTTCGGAGTCGAATACCGTTCTGCGTCCTACCTGCCAGCGTCCGCCGTCCATGTTGACCATCGTGTTCATGGTGGCGTATTTATCTTCCAGCACAGAGATGACGGTGGCCAGTTTAAAGGTGGAACCTGGCTCGCCTACCTGCAGTGCATAGTTCATATCTTCCCAGTAGCTGCCATCCGGTTGTCTGCCCAGATTGGCGATAGCCTTGATTTTTCCTGTTTTTACCTCCATCAGGATACAGGTGCCGTGGACGGCTTCATTTTGCACCATCATGTTCATGAGGGCTGTTTCCACGATATCCTGCATGTTTACGTCGAGGGTGGTCACCACATCGCGGCCGTTTTCCGGTTCGATGTCATATCCTTCCACGGGGACGTAGGTGCCACCGGCGATGCGGCGCATGAGCCTTTTACCGGTCACCCCTTTCAGGTATTCGTTATAGGTCCTTTCCAGGCCTACGCTTTGCGAGTTTTCGCGGGGCAGGCCGATGGTCCTGTTGGCCAGCAGTTTAAAGGGGTTGATGCGTTTGCTTTTGCTTTCCGCGATCATGCCGCCTTTGTTTTTGCCGAGCCGGAACATTGGGAAGGCACGCATTTGCTGGTACTGGTTAAAGGGTACGTTTCTTTTCAGGAGAAAATAGCGGTCCTTTGTTTTGTAACCTTCCTGCAGCATTTGTGCGTAGCCTGCTTTGCTGCGGTCGCCGAACATCTGGGAGAGGCAGAGGGAGAGGGAGTCGAGATTTTCCCGGAACACTTTCCCTTTTTTGTCCCGCAGGCCGTCGGCTGCGAAGTCTATCCGTATATCAAAATACGGAATGGAGGTAGACAGCATTCTGCCTTCCTCCGAATAGATGGTGCCTCTTTCCGCGTCGAGGGCAACGTAGCCGGTATGCAGACTATCGGCCATATTGCGCCAGTAGCTGCCTTTCACGTTCTGGATGTAAAAGACCTTGGCCAGGATGGCGACACCGAAGAGCGCCATGCCGATCAGGCAGAGATACACACGCCACAATATGTCTTTTTTTACGTCCACGTTCCGGCTGTTTAGCTTTAAGCTTTTAGCGGATAACTTCCAGGGTTTTAGTTGCCGGGAAAGCGACTAAGGCTAAAAGCTAAAGGCTAAGCGCTATAAAAAATACCTGACGCTGGCTGCGATTTATATGAGATGCTTGTCATTTTTTACCAGCATCCCCGTCCTGTAAAAATTTCAGGCGGGCAGCATCAGGTACCAGTATTGATTGTTATTGTTCATTTTCCTTTTTCAACACTATTTTCTGTGGAGGAGAACTGAGTTGCTTGAGGCCCAGTTGCTCTACAGATTTGCTGACTTCACTCATTTTGCTGCGAAACATGAGCTCACTCTTCACGTTGATGTATTCCCACTTGAGCTCTTTTATTTCTTTGCCAAGCTGATTAATGCGGCGTATTTTTTTTTCAGCGAGGTGGCTGTTAGCGATATAGATCAGTGCCAGGACAGCGAGAAAACCGATATAGGGCAGGTTTTGCACCAACGCTCTGTAGTTGATACGCAACCGCCATTCCCTTTTCGGTCCTTTCACCGGCGTACTTTCGGTACCGGTAGGTTCTTCCTGGTTTGTTTCTATAACTTCTTCCTGCAACACGCGTTATGCCTTTTTAATAAATTGACAATATAAAATTGAAAGCAAATCACAACAGATGTGTATAGGATATAGGATAGGAGCTGGATGATACGGTGTAAGCGGTATCATGCTATTTTTTCGGCCACCCGCAGTTTTGCGCTTCTCGATCTGCCATTGAGCTTTAATTCTGCATCGCTGGCGGTCACCGGTTTTTTTGTGATTAATCTGAACAATTTAGGGGGTGTTTCCTTTCCAAACGGATCTTCCGGTGCTTCCTCGAAACTGCCTGTCTTCATAAAGTTCTTTACCAGCCTGTCTTCCAGGGAGTGGAAGGTGATGATGGCCACTCTTCCTCCCGGTTTTAACACATTGGCGCACTGCGTCAGTAAGTCTTTTAAGGCGCCCAGTTCATCGTTGACAGCTATTCTTAATGCCTGAAACACCTGTGCGAGGTATTTCTGCGGGTTGCCTTTTACGATGGGCTGGATCACGGATTTAAATTCCGCGATGGTGCGCATGGGGTGTGTTTTTCTTTGCCGTACAATGGTTTGCGCCAGGGTTTTGGCGTTGGTCACTTCTCCGTATTCCTGGAACAGGAGTTGCAACCGGGCTTCGCCCCAGGTGGCCAGAATCTGGGCCGCAGTGAGGGTGGTCCGGGTGTCCATCCGCATGTCCAGATCGCCGTTAAAGCGGATGCTGAACCCTCTTTCGGCGGTATCGAACTGGTGTGAAGACACGCCCAGGTCTGCCAGTACGCCGTCTACCTGTTCCGCTTTATGTAGTTTCAGAAATCGTTGCAGGTGTCTGAAATTTTGTTGTACAAATGTTACACGGTCATCGATGATTCTGTTACGGTATGCATCCTCGTCCTGATCAAATACGATCAGTCGTCCTTTTTCGCCCAGTTTCTCCAGTATGGCCCGGGAATGTCCTCCGCCTCCAAACGTTGCGTCCACATAGGTCCCTTCCGGGTTAATGTGCAACAGCTCCGTTGTCTCCTGCAGCAGAACGGGTAGGTGATATTGTTGTTCGCCCATATTGCTCCAGTTTAAATTGATATGTTGTTGTCTCCTCCTCCCATTACCTGTTGAGCCAGATCACTGAAGGCCCCTGGTGAGAAATTTTCAAAGAACTCCTGGTATTTACCTTTATCCCAGATCTCGATTTTATTGGATGCTGCTGCCAGCACAATGTCTTTTTCCATGTTTGCGTACGACAGCAGGTTTTTCGGTACCAGCAGTCTTCCCGCGCTGTCCAGTTCCAGAATGGTGGCCCCATTGAGGAAGTAGCGCCTAAATTCCCGCACTTTCGGGTCAAAATCGTTCAGCTTGCTGATACGTTCGAAAATGGGCTGCCACTCGTTCATGGGATACAATGACAGACATTTTTCAAAGCCTCTGTTGATGACAAACTGTCCCCCGGCGGCTTCTGACAACTGCTTTTTGAATCCGGCAGGTAACAGAAAACGTCCTTTTGCGTCCAGCGTAGCCTCATATTCGCCTAGAAAACCTGTCATACCATGGGGCAAAGTACTTGAAAAACCATTTTCTAACACAAAATAACACTTTTTCCCACTTTTTAACGAAAAAATACTTTATAAATTTTTTCCACAGGAGGACAATCCCCATTGTAAAGGGTTTGGAGTGCCTTTATGCACCTTTTCCGCGCAGTTGGCATCAATTATTGTGGATAATGTGTGAATATATGTTAATGATGTGTGCGTAACCTGTGAAAAACGCGTCAGGACTGCTGTTGCACCAGGTAAAATGACTGCACTGTTTTTTCAGCTTCGGCCCTGAGCCTGTTTTTACAAATAGGATTAAATTATAATTCGAGGGTTGGGGCCGGGAATATTTTTTGACAATATCCAATGATTTTTTATTTTCAGCAGGTAAGCGGCAAAAGGAATCATTTCTTCGGTAAAATGGCCTGATCCGGCGATTTAACGGCCTCTTTTGCAAAATTTTAACAGCAATGAAAATCTCTTCGCCTTACATTTACATTTAATTCTTAATTTTGCCACTCTTTTATGCGGAAATTTTTATTGTATAGCAGTCTCCTTGCGCTGATCGTGGTCGCTTCTTCCTGTAATAACGAACTGAGAAGGATCGAAAAAAGCAACAACTTCGAGAAGAAGCTGGCGTATGCTGACAAATTGTACTCGAAGAAAAAATACAATACAGCGCAGACACTGTATCAGGACCTCCTGCAGGTGTATAAAGGCACCGAAAAGTTTGAAGGCCTGTATTATAACTACGCATACTGTTCCTACTACGTGAAGGACTATGTTCAGGCAGCTTTCCATTTCAAAAACTACCTCGACGTATTCCCCAACAGCCCCAGAGCGGTGGAAATTGACTACATGCAGGCATACTGCTATTACAAGCAGTCGCCCAAAGTATCGCTGGACCAGACCAACACCATGAAGGCCATCGCCCAGATGCAAACCTTCATCAACAACTACCCGCAGGCGGAAAAAGTGCCGGAAGCCAACCTGGTGATCGAACTTTGCCGCAGAAAGCTGGAACTCAAAGAGTTCAACAGCGCCGAACTGTACTATAACCTGGGCTTTTACAAAGCGGCCGGTATCGCCTTCAAAAACCTGATGCGCAACTACCCCGACTCCGACAAAAGCGACAGCTACAAGATAATGGCCATCCGCGCCTATTACAACTATGCCAAAAACAGCATAGAGGAAAGACAAAAAGAACGCTACGAGACAGTTGTCAGCGAATACATGGACTTCGCAGACCACTATCCCAACAGCAAATTGAAGGCGGATGCCGAAAAATTTTATACCTTAGCGCAAAACAACATTAAATCACTGGAAAATGAGCAAAATAAAGAGAAGTCTAACCAGTAGTCTTAATCCCTGGGTAGAAACCAAAAATACTACCGATATTAAGAACCGGACCGGTAATTTATATGAGTCTATTGCCGTGATAGCCAAACGCGCCAATCAGATCAATATTTCCGTGAAAGAGGAGCTCCATTCCAAGCTGGAAGAGTTTGCCAGTCATACTGACAACCTCGAAGAAGTACACGAAAACAAGGAGCAGATCGAGATTTCCCGCTTTTATGAAAGGCTGGCAAATCCTGCTATCCAGGCTACGCAGGAATTCCTGGACAATAAAATTTATTTCCGCAAGAACGACGACGACCTGTTCAGCTAATCCGCCACACATTATTTTGTGAGGTGCGTGATTGCGAAAAATAAAAATATTAATTTCATGGCGGCAGATTCAAATCTGCCGCTTTTTTTATATCTATGGACGATATCAAAATACTACAAGGAAAGAAAATCCTCCTGGGCGTGTCCGGCAGCATCGCTGCCTATAAAGCCGCCACCCTCATCCGGCTGCTCGTGAAGGAAGGCGCCCTCGTAAAGGTGGTCATGACACCGGCGGCGGCTGACTTCATCACGCCGCTTACCCTCGCCACCCTCTCCAAAAACGAAGTACCACTCCATATCAGCGACCATAACAGCTGGAACAACCACGTCATGCTGGGCCGCTGGGCCGACGTGATGCTGATAGCTCCCGCTTCTGCCAATACCATCGCCAAAATGGCCAACGGCCTGTGCGACAACCTCCTGATGGCCACCTACCTCTCAGCCACCTGCCCGGTACTGTATGCACCGGCCATGGATGAAGACATGTGGAAACATCCGGCCACCCGCGCCAATGTGGCCCGCCTCCGCGAATACGGCCATACCCAGATACCGGTGGCTGCCGGTGAACTGGCCAGCGGCCTTGTCGGTGAAGGAAGGATGGCGGAACCGGAAAATATCGTCGCCCTGCTGCGCCGCCACTTCAGCCAGGCCGCCGGCGCCCGCAAACCGCTCGACGGCAAAATAGCTGTCGTAACGGCCGGCCCTACTATCGAACATATTGACCCGGTAAGATATATCAGCAACCACTCCAGCGGTAAAATGGGCATCGCCATCGCGGAAGCCCTCGCCGACGCCGGCGCCCAGGTGAAACTGGTGCTGGGCCCCACTAACCAGACTACCCACCACAACGGTATCCAAATCATCCCGGTACAGTCGGCAGAAGATATGTTCCGCAGCGTGATAGCGGTATATCCCCTGTCTGATATCGTAGTGGCCGCGGCAGCCGTGGCAGACTACCGCCCGGCACAGGTGGCGGATAAAAAAATCAAGAAAGGAGAGGACAAATTCAGCATCGCCCTGGAAAAAACACACGATATCCTCCGGACACTGGGCAACAATAAAGGCCCGCAGCAACTACTGGTAGGCTTCTCCCTGGAAACAAACAACGAAAGGGAGTACGCGCTGAAAAAACTGCGCGACAAAAACCTGGATATGATCGTGATGAACTCCCTCGCCGATCCGGGCGCTGGATTCAACTACGATACCAATAAAGTGACCCTGTTCGACAACAGGGGAAAAGAACGTGACATCCCCCTCAAATCCAAACAGGAAGTAGCCAGGGATATTGTTTCCGCTATAATAGAACTGCAACATGCGTAACCGCTTCCCCTTCGCCCTGCTGCTGGCAGGTATGCTTGTTTTCACGGTCAACTGCCTGCAGGCGCAGGAGATCAGGGCCAATGTGACCGTAGTGGCCAACCAGGCCCAGGGTGTTGACCGGAAAGTGTTTACCACGCTGCAAACAGCCCTCAGGGAATTTCTGAACAACCGCCACTGGACAGATGATGCCTTTACACCGGCAGAGAGAATTGAATGTAACTTCCTGTTGAACGTAACAGGCGTCACAGGAGAAAACATGTACAAGGCTTCACTCACCATACAGGCTACCCGCCCGGTGTTTAACAGCAGCTACGTGACCAGCCTGCTGAATACCCAGGACAACAACGTGGCCTTTCGTTATGTGGAATTCCAGCAGCTGGAATTCAGCGATAACCGCGTAGTGGGCAACGATCCCATGGCTTCCAATCTCACGGCCATCATGGCGTACTATGTGAACATTATCCTCGGGCTGGACTATGATTCGTTCTCCCCCCGCGGTGGCGATGCCTATTTCAAGAAAGCGCTGAACATTGTGAACAATGCGCCGGACGGGAAAGACATCTCCGGATGGAAGGCTTTTGAGGGTACCCGTAACCGTTACTGGTTGCAGGACAACCTCCTGAACGCCAAATTCCTCAACTTCCATGATGTGATGTACCAGTACCACCGCAACGGGCTGGACGTGATGTATGAAGATGTGAACAGAGGCCGTGCGGCCATTATGAACTGCCTCAACCTGTTGTATGCCATTCATCAGGACATTCCCAACTCCATGTTGATGCAGACATTCTACTCCGCCAAAGCCGATGAACTGCAGAAGATATTTTCCAAGGCCATGCCACAGGAGAAAATGAGGGCCGCTGAATTGCTGGCCCAGATGGACGTGCCCAATGCACAGAAATATCAGCAGATGAAATAACAGCCGGTGGCTATCTCCGGACACAACAATTTTTTAGAAAAGAATGAATAATCGTTTTAAAGCGCTCGTAGCAGGATTTGTATTATTGATGGCAGCTTGTGGTGATCCGGGCAATGTTCCCAAGGAGTATATCCAGAAGGATAAGATGAGCAGGATCCTGGTGGACATGACCCTGGCAGACGCCTATAGCAACGAAGTGAGCGCCCTGACTACGCCCCTGCCTGATTCTGTCAGACAGGAGAAAATAAAAGTTTACTACAAACAGATACTGGACCTGCATAAGGTGTCCGTTAAAGATTTCATGGCCAGCTATAACTGGTATGAAAGTCACCCGGACCGCATGAAAGACGTGTTTGAAAAAGTGCAGGCCGATATCGCCGCCAGGAAAAATAAACTGGGCAACCCTGCAGAAGAAAACGCACCTGTCAGGTTCCGTCTGAAAAGCTTTTTCCCCAATGCAGAAAAAGCTTTCCTGTTACCCGCTTCCGATACGGTACGCCCCTTTATCAAGCGACAGCCATAAGATCAATATAAAACACCAAAACATGAACAAAGTAGTAGCTAATGCAGACGAAGCCATACAGGACATCCGGGATGGCGCGGTGATAATGCTGGGGGGATTTGGTTTGTGTGGTATTCCGGAAAACTGTATCGCAGCGCTGGTCAGAAAGGGCGTAAAAGAACTGACCTGTATTTCCAACAATGCCGGCGTCGATGATTTCGGATTGGGCCTGTTGTTGAAAACCCGCCAGATCCGCAAGATGATGTCTTCCTATGTGGGCGAAAACGCAGAATTTGAAAGACAACTGCTGGCCGGCGAGCTGGAAGTGGACCTGATCCCGCAAGGTACCCTCGCCACCCGTATTCAAATGGCCGGTATGGGCATTCCCGCCTTTTTCACCCCCGCCGGTTATGGCACCGAAGTGGCCACCGGTAAAGAAACCCGCGAATTCAACGGCAAAAACTATCTCATGGAGATGGCGCTGCATGCCGATTTTGCCATCGTGAAAGCCTGGAAAGGAGATACCATGGGAAACCTTGTATTCCGTAAAACCACCCGCAATTTCAGCACTTCTATGGCCAAAGCCGGTAATATTACCATCGCTGAGGTGGAGCAACTGGTGCAGCCGGGCGAACTGGACCCCGACCAGATCCATGTGCCGGGTATCTACGTGCACCGCATCTTTGCAGGCACCGAATATGAAAAACGGATAGAGCGCAGGACCGTGCAGATGTAACGGTAACGACTATACGTTATTATTCCACTTCCCAAAATCAGTATGTTATGCCTCTCGATAAATTTGGTATCGCCAAAAGAATAGCAAAGGAGTTAAAAGATGGTATGTATGTTAATCTGGGTATCGGCATTCCTACGCTGGTAGCCAATTACATCCCTGCCGGCATTTCCATTATGCTGCAGTCTGAAAACGGTATGCTCGGCATGGGCCCGTATCCGTCTGCCGATGATATAGACCCGGACCTGATCAACGCCGGCAAGGAAACAGTGACACTATTGCCAGGCGGCAGCTTCTTCGATTCCGCGGAAAGCTTCGGCATGATCCGCGCCGGAAAAGTGGACCTTACCGTATTGGGCGCTATGGAAGTAGCGGACAACGGCGATATCGCCAACTGGAAAATTCCCGGTAAAATGGTGAAAGGCATGGGCGGCGCCATGGACCTGGTAGCTTCCGCCAAAAATATTATCGTCGCCATGATGCATACCAATCCCAAAGGAGAAAGCAAATTGTTGTCTGCCTGTACGCTGCCACTGACCGGTGTTAACTGTGTTAAAAAAATAGTGACAGATCTCGCTGTGCTGGAAGTGACCCCCGACGGGTTCCGCCTGCTGGAACGTGCGCCCGACGTGAGTGTAGAGGAGATTAAAGCCAAAACCGCCGGCCGGTTGATCGTGGAAGGAGATATTCCTGTGGTAGCCATTTAAATAATTGAATATAAAACAGCCCCGCCAGATGATTTTCCGGCGGGGCTGTTTTATATTCATATGTCTAATTAAAAGGCTATGTTACTGCATGGCTATATGCATATTTTTTTGCCTCCGCCCTGTGTAATTTTAACGTTTCCTTTTTGTTTGGCGGCCGCTATGGTTGCGGCGAATGCCCGAAAAGAGGCTGCTGAAATGACAAAATAATTGGGTAACTTACAACTTGCTAAACACAGTACGAGGTGCAAGTTGGTTTTCTTTGTTATAATGGTAAGTTTTACTCTTCCGGTGACCCGATTTTTACGGCAGACAACCGTTCTTTCCGTTATGGAGACGGCTGCTTTGAAACCATGCGGGTACATCAGGGGCAAGTGGTATTGAGCGATTTACATTTTGAACGCCTGTTCGCCAGCCTGAACCTGCTGCACTTCGATATTCCCGCTCATTTCACAAAAGCATTTTTCCTCCGGCAGATAACTGACCTGTGCCATAAAAATAACCTGCTGCACCTGGCGCGGGTGAGGTTAACAGTATTCCGCGCTGATGGCGGGTTATATGAGCCGGTCAATAATATTCCCTCTTATCTGGTCCAGGCGTGGGAACTAAGTAGCACCGTATTGGAACTGAATGAAAACGGGCTCGTACTCGATATCTTTTCCGATGCCAGGAAGACCAGCGACAAGTATTCTTTCATTAAATCCAATAACTGTCTCCCCTATGTGATGGGGGCTATGTACAGCAAACAACACGGTTTTAATGAAGTGTTGTTGCTAAATCAATACGGCCGGGTGGCTGACAGCACCATGGCGAATGTTTTTGTGGTACGTCATAAAACCATCTACACGCCGCCGTTGTCCGAAGGTTGTGTTTGTGGCGTGATGCGCAAACACTTGCTGAAATCAGAACTGCCTTTTAAGACAGAGGAGAAACCACTCACCATCGAGGACCTCGAAAATGCGGATGAAATATTCCTGACGAATGCGATACAAGGCGTGCGCTGGGTAGGCCTTTTCCGCGACAGCAGCTATGGCAACGCCACTGCTGCTATTTTACACGAAGTATTGTTTGATGGCAAAGTCTAGTATGAAGAAACCTGCTGTAAATCTTTGCTGGCTTCGCCGCGACCTGCGGCTGAACGACCAGGCCGCTTTATATCATGCTTTAAAAGATGATCGCCCGGTAGTGCCGGTATTTGTGTTTGATACGCAGATACTGGACGACCTGGAAGAAAAAGCAGACCACCGCGTGAATTTTATTCACCAGACCCTGGAAACGCTGCAGGAACAACTGACTGCCGCAGGCGCCACGCTGGATGTTTTTTACGGAACACCGGAAGCGGCATTTACCCACTGGACCACACGGTATGATGTTCAGAAAGTGTTTACCAATAACGACTATGAACCGTATGCCCGTCAGCGTGACACCGCTGTTGCCGGGCTGCTGAAGGAGAAAAACATTTCTTTTCACAGTTATAAAGACCAGGTCATCTTTGAAAGGAATGAAGTGTTGAAGGATAACGGTGACCCATATACGATATTCACACCTTACAGTAAAAGATGGCTGGCCACACTGACGCCATTTTATTACAAACCGTATCCGGTGGAGAAGTACACCGGTAACTGGCACCGGCAGGCGCCGCTGAAAATACCTTCGCTGAAAACGATGGGATTTAAGGCAGTCGAAACGGAGTTCCCGTCAGCAGATATCCCGGAAAAAATTATCGCCCATTATGATAAAACCCGTGATATTCCTGCTGTACAAGGTACTTCGCGTTTAGGGCTGCATTTACGCTTTGGTACGATCAGTATCCGGGAGCTGGTAAAAAAAGCCCTGGATGATAACGAAACGTATTTGAAGGAACTGATCTGGCGCGAATTTTTTCAGATGATACTGTGGCACTTTCCGGAAGTGCAGCATGCCTCGTTTAAAAAAGAATATGACCGTATTCCGTGGCGGAACAATGAAAAGGAATTTGAGCGCTGGTGCCGGGGGCAGACCGGCTATCCCATTGTGGACGCAGGGATGCGTGAACTGAATGCCACCGGTTTTATGCACAACCGGGTAAGGATGATCACCGCCAGTTTTCTGACCAAACATCTGTTGATCGACTGGCGTTGGGGAGAAGCTTATTTTGCCACGAAGCTGCTGGATTATGACCTGGCTTCCAACAATGGCAACTGGCAGTGGGCGGCAGGCTGCGGCTGTGATGCAGCGCCTTATTTCAGGGTGTTCAACCCCACTTTGCAGACACAGAAGTTTGATAAAGACCTGCGTTATGTCCGGCAATGGGTGCCGGAGCTGGACGAGCTCTCTTACCCGCTGCCTGTGGTGGAGCATGACGTTGCCAGGAAACGCGCGCTGGAGGTGTATGGAAAGGCATTAAAACGATAGTCGTTTATCGACAAAAAAAGCGAAGGTCATGGAGGTGATCTTCGCTTTTTTTATGTTGATATTTTGCTGAGGCCTATGCCTGCCGGCGTGCCACAACGTCTTCGGCGGCTGTCATCAGCGCGTCTACTGCCGCGTGGCCTTCTTCGCCAAGATCGAGGCTGAAGTCGTTGACATACAGATCAATATGCTGGCGCATCACCTGCTCGTCCATTTCCTGTGCATGGGACTTGATGTAGTCAGACAGCTGGGGATATTCACTGTAGGCATGTTGCAGGCTTTGGTGAATGAGTGCGTCTACCTGTGCCCGTGTTTCAGCGGGGATGTCTTTGCGGATGAAGATACCTCCCAGCGGGATGGGATTGCCGGTGGTAGATTCCCAGTATTCGCCCATGTCCATGAGTTTTACGAGACCTTTGAGCTGGTAGGTAAAGCGGTTTTCGTGTATGATCACGCCTGCGTCCACCTCTCCGTTAAGCACGGCATTTTCGATTTCAGAAAACAGCATCACCTTTTTGTTGGTCGCTTCCGGGAAAGCGATGGAAAAGAGGAGATTGGCCGTGGTGTTTTCGCCGGGGATGGCTATTGCCAGGTTTTTGATTTCTTCGCGGGGAATATCTTTTTTAGCGATGAGCAATGGTCCGCAGCCGCGGCCGAGGGCGCTGCCGCTGTTGAGCAGGTCATATTTGTCCCTTACTTTCAGGTATACGGCAAAACTCAGCTTGGTGACGGGCAGTTTTCCTTCGAGGGCCCAGCGGTTGAGCGTCTCCACATCTTCCAGCTGCGTATCAAATGTCAGTCCTTGCGTATCGATCTTGTTGTTGACCATGGCATCGAAGATAAAAGTATCGTTCGGGCAGGGTGAGAAACCTAATGATAAGTGCATATACTTAGAAAATTTTATTTGTTAAGATAAGCCGGCCAGCGACTTGACAATTGAAATCAGTTCATCATTCAGTTGTTTGACGGCCAGGGGGATATTCCATTTGCTTTTATCGCGTATTTCCACATAGTTGGAGATACTGCGGACCTGCAGGAAGGGAATATTTTCCGAGAGGCAGGCGTAGTGAAATGCTGCGCCTTCCATGCTTTCCACATCGGGCATGTATTTGCTTTCCAGCCGGGTAATGGTGGGCGTGCTGCCGCTGACCATATTCACGCTGACGCCGGTGGCCGTGGGCAAGTTGGGCCGGTAGGGCAGGCTGGTGAAGGTATTCACGAGCGCGTTGCCGGTAAAAGGAGGCTGGGAGGCCTGCCAGAGGTGTATATCAAATAAATCCTTGAACTGGTCATTATCTTCCGCGCCGAGGTCGGCAAGGTATTCCCGGTCCACCATCACCACGGTGCCGAGGGCCCATTCACGGCGGAAAGAGCCGGCGATACCGGCCTGCAAGGCCATGTCCGGGCGGTTGGTGGCGAGGTAACGGCCAAGGCTGTATGCGTAATGCATCATGCCAATACCGGCGATCAGTACCTGAATGTCACAGTTGGCCAGGCGGTATTGGTGGGCGGATACTTTTTGGCTTTCATGGTCCAGGAATTGCAAAAAAGGCTGGACTTCCAGTGTGGTCGCAGCGGTAACCAATAATTTCATGCGGTAAAAGTACGGCAAAAATGATCGCTGGCAGTGTAAAACAATTGACAGGAATAAGGATAAACTTGGGACTACTCATAGAATAGTGGTATTTTTGCGAAAATTTTTTGCAATAATGATTTATTTAACGCGAGTAGAGAACTTTAATGCAGCGCATAAGTTGTCTAACCCGGCATGGAGCAAAGAAAAGAACGAGGAAGTATTCGGAAAATGTGCCAATGACAACTGGCATGGTCATAACTACGAATTGCATGTAACCATAAAAGGTAATCCTGATCCGGAAACCGGCTTTGTATTCAATGCCAAGACTTTAGGTGTGATTATCCGGGATGCTGTTATTGAAAAGGTAGACCATCGGAACCTCAATCTGGATGTGGATTTTATGGCAGGTAAGTTTACCTCTGCCGAAAATCTTGCCATTGCCATCTGGGACCAGTTGACCCCGCATTTACCTGCGGAAGTGCAGCTGCACTGCATCAAGCTGTACGAAACTCCCCGTATATACGTAGAATATTACGGCGGCAAATAATATTACCCACGCCTCATAATGTGACTTTGTGCAGTATTAGCAGGTGCGGGACAGCATTTGGAATTTGAATAAAATCATATAAGAATGGCGTATAATAAGGTTGAAAGTTACGACGAAAAGATCACGTCCGGTCTTGTAAAGAACTATAAAGAATGCCTGGAACTGCTCGGCGAAGATGCCGAACGGGAAGGGCTCCTGAAAACCCCTGAAAGGATGGCCAAGGCCATGCAGTTCCTGACACAGGGGTATCAGCTGGACGCAAGGGAAATTCTGAACGGCGCTAAATTCACGGAAGCCTATAGTGAAATGGTGATCGTAAAAGATATAGAACTGTATTCCATGTGTGAACACCATATGCTGCCTTTCTTCGGCAAGGCACACGTGGCTTACATTCCCAATGGTTATATCACCGGACTGAGCAAACTGGCCCGCGTGGTGGACGTATATGCCCGCCGGCTCCAGGTGCAGGAAAGGATGACACACCAGATCCTGGACGCTATCCAGGAAACACTGCAGCCGCAGGGCGTGGCAGTGGTCATCGAAGCGCAGCACCTCTGCATGATGATGCGTGGCGTGTCTAAACAGAATTCTGTTACCACTACTTCCGCTTTCAGCGGTCAGTTCCAGGATGGTACCACCAGAAGTGAGTTCATGAAATTAATTGGCAGATAATCCCTACGGACACATGAAAAAATGGTTTAACCAGCTACTGGTTAAACCATTTTTTGTTTTAATGCTTTTTTGATGCAGTTTTGCAGCATCCGTAATAATTCTTTATTAAATTCTAATTGATTGTATATTTGAATTATTTTTTATTTGATATAAACACTACAATATAAGCAACCATGAAGCATGCATATGTATTTCCCGGGCAGGCATCACAATTTCCGGGTATGGGCAAAAACCTGTACGAGACCAATGCTAACGCAAAGGAACTATTTGAGAAAGCCAATGAAATCCTGGGATTCCGCATCTCCGATGTAATGTTTACCGGCACTGAAGAAGACCTGAAACAGACCAAAGTAACGCAGCCTGCGGTATTCCTGCATGCTGTCATCGCTTTCCTGACAACAGAACATTCACAGCCGGAAATGGTGGCTGGTCACTCCCTGGGAGAATTTTCAGCACTAGTCGCCAACGGGGTGCTGTCTTTTGAAGAAGCCCTGCGCCTGGTAGCCATCAGAGCAAATGCCATGCAGAAAGCATGTGAACAGCAACCATCCACCATGGCCGTTATCCTCGGTATGGAAGATGCCAAAGTAGAAGAAATTTGTGCCAAAGTAGCCGCTGAAACCAATGAAGTGGTAGTACCGGCCAATTATAACAGTCCGGGCCAACTGGTGATCTCCGGTACGCTGAAAGCAGTGGAGACTGCCTGTGCTGAATTGAAAGCTGCCGGCGCTAAAAGAGCCATGATACTGCCGGTAGGCGGTGCTTTCCACTCTCCGCTGATGGAATCTGCCCGCGAAGAGCTGAAAGCTGCTATCGAAAAAGCAGTGTTCAACACGCCCAGCTGCCCTGTTTATCAGAACGTAGTAGCTGCAGCGGTAACGGAACCTGCCCAGATCAAACAAAACCTGATTGACCAGCTCACCGGCCCGGTAAAATGGAGCCAGTCCGTACTGGCCATGGTAGCCGATGGCGCCACTGAATTTACTGAAGTAGGCCCTGGTAAAGTGTTACAGGGACTGGTGCAGAAAATCGCCAAGGAAGTAGCGGTAAATGGCATTAGCTAGGAGATTTACAAATTTTCTGAATTTTGATATTTAGATATTTAAAATGCAGCGGAGATCACATATAATTGTGATCTCCGCTGCATTTTTATATTCTCAGATCCGTAAATCAAAACATTCCTAAATTTCTATCGCCATTTCGTACTGAGACAGAAAATGCTGGAGTCCTGCCTTTTCGAGGAAAGCGCTGATCTCCGGATTTTTTTCGTCTATGTTGATAATGCTCATGGGGCCATTCAATGCGGCGGCCACGTGTTGCAGCAGGGTGCTGCCAATGCCGCGCCGACGAAAACCCGGATGTACGGCGATGTTACGAATACGCCTGCTCTCTTTGTGTACACTGATGAAGCCGGCAACCTGTCCGTCTATGATCGCTTCAAAGGTGGCGGTGGCGGGATACTCCCGTTGTATGCCGGGCACACTGTTGCTCCAGGCCGGCGTCATGTCCATAAAGGTGCTTAATACGGCCCATTCCGGCTGCTCCGTTTCCCGGATGGTAACACCTGGCGTTGTGGTATGAACGGTTACGGTTCCTTTGTGGCAGTGGAACATGCGCAGCTTGTGAAAGCCGCTGTTCGTATAGGCTTTAATGGCAGGAAGATTGGAACTGATGACTTCCAGTATTATTTTCCGGATGCCTGCCTCTTTATAACGCGGAATAAATTGCTGATACATTTTTTGTATCAGGTGCTGGCCACGATACGCGGGTGTTACACCGGTGCCGCCATTGTACAGTATTGTGGGACGGGTATCGTGGTCTGTTCCGTGCAGAATAAATGCCCCGAGGTCATTTCCGTGGAAGGCGCCGATAGACCATTCCCGGCGAAGGTTTTCAGCTTTCATCTTTTGTTCAAGAATAGATGGGGTGAGGTGCATCGGTACGATATAATCGCTGAATGCTTCGTTGAACGTATGGCTGAGGGTTTCGGTGGATTCTCCCCGGAGGTCTCTGAAATCGTGAAGAAAAATCATGATAAAAAAGTATGTCATCAATATTAACGATGATTGATGACATACCGGATGAGAATATTATAAACGGGAAGTTTATGATAACTCGATGCTTACATTGATCCACTCCGGATCAAACTTAGCAGCGTATTTTTTATAGAAGTTGATGGCTGGCTCGTTCCAGTCCAGTACCTGCCAGAGAACGCCGCTGTATTGTCTTTCTTTGGCTTCTTCAATGATGCGGTCCAGCAGCAGTTTGCCAATACCCTTGCCGCGCCATTGTTCCGTCACCACCAGGTCTTCCATGTACAAACGGCAACCTTTCCAGGTTGAATACCGGATGTAAAACAGGGCAAAACCTACGATCAATTCTCTACCGTCTGCATCGGCGGCAGTGGCTACAAAGGCCTTCCATACCGGGTTGGCGCCAAAGCCTGCCTCTTCGAAGTGAGCAAGGCTTACGGTTACTTCCTGTGGCGCTTTTTCAAATTCCGCCAGCTCGCGGATAAGTTCCATCAACCGGGGACAATCTTCTTTTCGTGCAATCCTTAACGTTATATCTGCCATGTGGTGTTTATTTACGCAAGTGAGTCGGCTATTTGTTTCAGCGCTTCGGGCCACCAGTCTATCCGGCCCCATTTTTTACCAAAACGTACAATGACGGCCTGTTTCCGGGGAGAGATATAAATCAGCTGGCCTTTTACGCCCAGCGCAAAATAATCAAAATTATGGGGATCTGTTTGGTATCCCCACCAGAGGTATTTGTAGTAGCCGTGAGGGCTGCCGGCCCATTTGCAAAGCGGAGGCGTCATGCGTGACAGGTAGGTTGTTGTGTCAGCAGTATGCACAGGCCTGCTGGTAGATTCCTGCATCCAGTCTGCCGGAATAATGGAGCGGCCGTTGAGCTGACCGTTTTGCAGGCATAACTGTCCAAACCTGGCAAAGTCGATGGCCAGTGCATTGAAGCCGCTTTCCATTTTGGCGAAGCCGGAGCGGCGGCTGTCCATGCTCCAGGAGGCGCTGGCTTCTGCGCCCATAGGCTGCCAGATTTTTTCGCTGAAATAGGCAGGTACCGGCTGACCGGTTGTTTTCTCCAGGACCATGCCCAGTAGCAGGAGGTTGTAGTTATTGTAGTGGTACACTGTGCCAGGTCCTTCTTTCAGCCTTGCTTTCAGGACCTGGTCGCGCAGCCGGAGGCCGTAATATACGCGGGCATCGTCTGTCCACGGAAACACGCCTTCCCGGTAGTCCAGCCCGGAGCACATCTGCAGGAGGTGGGAGAGGGTGATCTGGCGAAGCCCCTGCTGGTCAAAAGCCGGCAGGTAGCGGGCCACAGGGTCATCTACTGAATGAATGGCCCCTTCGTTGATAGCGATGCCGACAAGGGCGGACGTCATGGATTTGGCCACAGAAAAGGAGGTGTTGACGGATGTCCGCTGATAGCCGTTGAAATATGCTTCATAACGGACCTGGCCATGCTGCAGCACGATGCAGGCGGTAGTGCCGGTTTGGGCCAGCAGATCGGGCAGCCGGGCCTGTTTCGGCTGGCCTCTGAACTTCCAGGAGATGGTGGGCAGCGGCATTTTTTCCGGGGCCGCTTCCAGCGGGAAAATGGTACTGCCGTTGGCAATAGGGGCATTGGCAAAACGTTTGTAGTCGTCGATCTTCGGGATGTTCCAGCACACACAGCGACAGAGGTAAGTGAGCGTATCCATCATATTTCAGGTTAGGGATGGCAAAGATCGCAAGTAAATTGACAAACAATATTGTAATTTGTTGAAGAATCATTAGGATTTGAAAAAATAACCTTTTGTCCATGAAAGAAATCCTGGTGCGGCTTGCATCATATAACCACCGGGCCAATCAGCAGCTGGTGGCGGTCATGTTGAAACTGAATGCAGAACAGGTCATGCAGGACCTTGGAGGTAGTTTCTCTTCCCTGTTTAATACGGTCTGTCATGTGTGGTGCCGGGAGAGTATCTGGTACCAGCGGTTACAGCTGACGGAGCAGCCGGTAGACCCCACGGCGGCTTTTAGCGGCACTTTTGCGGAGGCTTGCCAGGCCTGGCTGCGGCAGTCGCTCCAGTTGCAGGAGTGGGTACAAAGGGCCACTGAGGCGAGATTGGGCCATACCATTGCGTTTACGCCCCGTAAAGGTGAACAGGTAAAGTTGCCCGTACAGGATGCAGTGATCGATACCTGCAACCACAGCACTTTTCATCGCGGGCAGCTGGTACATATGTTGCGCCAGCTGGGCGTTAACCGTATTCCTGCTACAGACTACCACCGTTTTAAGCCTAAAAAGTAGGCGATTTATATTATTTTTACCTCATATACGCAGGAAAAAATTCCGTTTTATGAATGCTGCTTCTTTTTATGCTCAAGCCCCGAAACACCTGGTGGCAGTAGATTGTATCATCTTTGGTTTTGACGAAGGCAAACTGAAGTTACTGGTGATGAAGCGAAAAGTGGCTCCCATGGAGGGCGAATGGTCGCTTGTAGGTGGTTTTGTGCAGGCGGAAGAAAGTACCGACGACGCTGCGGCACGGGTGCTCAAACATACTACCGGCCTGGAAAATATCTATATGGACCAGCTGCACTGTTATGGTGATGTAACGCGTGATACCGGCGCCCGGGTTATATCTGTGGCGTATTATGCGCTTATCCGCATCAGGGACCATGACCGGCCGCTGGCGCAGGAACATGGCGCCCACTGGCTGGAACTGCATGAAATCCCGGCGTTGATATTTGACCATAACCGCATGATCAACGACGCGCTGGTACAGCTGCGTAACAACGCCCATTTCCACCCTATCGGATTTGAACTGCTGCCGGAGAAGTTTACCTTGTCACAACTGAGAAGCCTGTACGAAGAGATATACCAAAAGACACTTGATAAGCGTAACTTCCGGAAGAAAATATTGTCATTGGACGTGATGGAGAAGCTGGAGGAAAAAGATAAAACCTCTTCCAAAAAAGGCGCACACCTCTATCGTTTCGACCCCGCACGGTATGAAGCACTGATGCGTAAAGGACTGGTGTTTGAGATATAGTCAGTGCCGGATGAAAATGAACAAAATGAACAGCCATGGGTGGCACCCTGTTCGCTGTATTATTTTTACTTTTCCGGTTGAATTATGATGATCCTCAGACGATATATGCTGTTGCATATGTGCTGGTTGTTGTTTGTTTTCCCGAGATTGCTGCATGCGCAGCATAAAGAGATCGGCAGGATCAAATCACAACTGCCGCATATAAGTGACAGCGTAACTTATGTAGATGCTCTCAACAGACTGGCGGCGGTGTACCAGGCCTGCCAGCTGGACAGCTGTGGGCGTTATGCGTCTATGGCGAGGGATATGGCCGTCCGCATCGGTTACCCCTCCGGCAAAGCCCGGGCGCTGCGTAACCTGGGTAATTACTACACCCTTCGTCCCCACCGTTACCTCTCTTACCTGTTTTATAACGATGCCCTGGAAGAAAGCCGCAACGCCGGCGATTCGGTCAACGTATCACAGGTGCTGATGAACATCGGCATCTATCACTATTTTACCGGGAAATATGCATCTGCCAATGATTACGTGGCCCAGTCACTGAAGCTTACCCGTCAACTGAAAGAAGACTCGCTGCATGCCCTCGGGCTGGGCAACTATTATGCTATCAATTATACCGACAGCAGTGCCCGCGCTGCTGCTGCCCGGGCGTTACAGGAAGCCATCACCCTGGCCGAGCGGTACCACGATATCCGTGAACTGCTTTATATCCGGCTGCTGCTGGCCAATGAAGACTATGTGGCGGAACGGTTTGATGCCGCCAAACAACGGGTACGGCAGGTGCTCGACACAGCTATAAGAGACGGGTTCGAATATTATGCCATGCGTGCCTCTATGGAACTGTCAGAGTACAAGAGCCGGCTCGGCGAGCCGGACTCGCTGGTCTATCTCCAGGATGCCGTAACACATGCTGTTGCCGGCGGATATGTAGGTCTGCTGTTGCCGCAGGTGACACAACTGTACCAGTATTTCCAGCAACGGAAAGATACCCTGCAGGCGGCCCGCTATAGCCGTATAGCCCTCAATATCATGCAGCAGCAACAGGATGATATGCAACAGGGGGAAATGGACTATATCGCCTATTCGCTGCAGGACCAGACACTGGACTCCCTGAAGATGCAGTCAGACCTGCAAAAGACGGCACTGCAGAAAACAAGGCTGGCACAGCGCTACTGGCAGTACCTGTTTATCTTCGTGGTGGCCATTATCATACTGCTGATGGTGCTCACCTGGTTCCTGATACGATCGTACCGATCCTCCCGCCTGCGTTCTGTAAGGCTTGCCCGCGTGAAAACTGAGATCGCCGCCGCCAATGAAGTGCTGAAAAAGAACGATGACTTCAAAAACAAACTTATCTCCCTGATAGCACACGATTTCAGAACACCATTATACAACATTATCGATATCACCGGTTTTGTGAATGAAGATATCCTTACCCCTGAAGACGCTACCAGCATGGTGATGGAAGTGGAACAAACCGCCACCGCCACGCTGACTGTTTTTGAGGAAATACTGAGTTGGATGCGGACACAACTGACGGGTTTTGTGTACCGGCCGCATTCCTATGTGCTGACCGACATGTTGGAGGTGTCTGCCCGTAATGTGCAACACCTGCTGCGTGAAAAAAATATCCGCCTGGAACTGGTTGTCCCGTCAGGGCTGACGGTGCAGGGCGACTTTGAAATGCTACAGTTTGTACATCGTAATTTTCTGCATAATGCCATTAAATTTTCACCGGAGAAAGGCGTTATAACGATCATGGCCCTACGTAAAAACGGCTATGTGGAAGTTTTTTTCCGTGACCAGGGACCGGGCATTGATCCGGTAGTGTTGCCGGGGCTTTTCACTTACAACAGTGAGAGCTATGCCCATAAGCGGTCTGGCAAAGGGGCCGGACTGGCGCTGATCATATGCCGGGACTTTATTGATAAAATGAATGGAGATGTAGGAGCTGTTAATAATGACCAGGGCGGAAGCACTTTCTTTTACCTTGTGCCGGAAATTGATGTTTAAAAGGATACAGCAAGCATGATAAAAGCGTTTATACGTCAACGTTATATATCCATAGTCATGACAGTTGCCTGGCTGCTGTTACTGCCGGTGCTGCAAAGCAGGGGGCAGGCAGCCGTATTGCCACGTTTGCAGCGTGATCTGGCGCAGCAGCGCGACAGCGCCGGCTACGTGTCCGTATTGGGCAAAATCGGCGCATTATACGCCAGCATCAACCTGGACAGTTCATTTTATTACGCACGCCAGGTGTTGGAGATAGCCAGCCGTCAGAAAAACCTCAAAGGCCTGGCTGACGGCAATAATATGCTGGGATGGTATTACACGGCCAAAACAGATTATAACGTAGGCATACAGTATGCCTATAAAGCATTGTTACTCAACGAGCAGCTGGGTGATTCCGCGCAGATGGTGCGCTCGTTGAACATTATCTATGGCTGTTATAAAAATTCCGGTCACCCGGCAGAAGCCAACAATTATTTCTACCGTGCTTTTCATATAGCCAACCGGCTGCCGCCGGATAAAGACTCCATAACAGCCACCATGCTGGTCAACTATGCCTGGCGTTTTTTTAATGACAGTACCAGAACGGATTCCGTTCGCCTGGTATTGCAGCGGGCCGCAGCTATCCTGAAGAAATATCCCGACAGCAGGGCCGGTTTTTATGTGGCTGCTTTTGAAGCCGATCTCCTGGTGCGGGCCGGCAAAGGGAAAGCGGCAGAAGAGCGGATATACACCCTCGCCGATCTGGCGCAGCAGAAAGGAATGCCCTATGTGGCTATGGACATGTACGGACGGCTATACGATTATCAGCGCCTTGGCTATTTTGCAGACTCCACCCGTTACCAGGAGCAGGCATACGAAGTAGCACGGCAATCGGCCAGCATGGAACTGAACCTGTACTGGCTGGGAAGGCTGTATGATTATCACCGCAGTCATCAACAGCGGGACAAGGTAGTGTACTATAGCAATGAAATCATGCGGCTGGCAGCGATGGACCGCTATCATAACAATCACCACGAAGCGGCTTACATTGATTTTTTCCTGAAAGAAAAAGCCTTGCAGGCTTTATCGCTTGCTACCAGGATACAGCAACAAGAGCTGGAAAAAGAGCTGGCAGAGAAAAAGAACCGCACGCTTATCGTCAAAGGACTGCTGATGATCATCATCCTGCTGATATCCCTGTTCGGCAGCCGGTACCTGCATTACCGCCGCTGGAAACAACAGGAAAGCGCACTGGAGCTCAGCTATGTGCAGCTGGCCAAAAACAATGCGGCCCTTACAGAGAACGATGTTTTCAAAAACAGGTTGATCAGCATGCTGGCAACAGACTTCAGGACGCCATTGCACCATATCATTGCTGTGGCAGACCAGTTAAAGACCGGCACGCTCACACAGCCTGAGGTAGTAAGCCTGTTGAAACAGATTGGCAACGCCTCCCGCAAAACGCTGGACGCGTTTAATAATATCCTGAAGTGGCTGAGGTTGCAGCTGTCGGGATTTGTATACCAGCCCGTCACCACGGAGCTGCTGCCGGTAATCGTGGAAGCGCTGGAGCCGTTGCAGGAAGAAATCCGGGATAAACAGCTGACCATCGTGAACCGTGTTGGCCCCAGGATTACCGTTATTGCGGATAAGGAGATACTGCAACTGGTAAACGTGCAGTTGTTGCAGGTGGCAGTCAGCACGGCGAGGCCGGGCACCTTGCTGCTGATCTCTACCTACGGCGAAAAGGGAAAAGTGACAGTGCGGTTTATGGTTGATGGCGGGGCCGCTACTGGTAAACTGCTGGAAGAACTGAAAGACAAGGAACACAATATTTTTGCGTTAGGTATTATTATCAGCCGGGACTTTATGCACAAGATGAAGGGAGGCCTGGTGGTGGAAGAGGAAGACAACGGGTTTCTCATGATGGAGTATACGATTTGATCTTGTAGTTATCCATTCAACGTATATGCGTCAGTGTTGTATTACCGCTTTAGCATGCCTGCTATGCTGGCAGCTGACAGCGCAGGTGCCGCAAATGCCGGAACTGCGCCGTGAGTTGTTGCAGCAGCGTGACAGTGCCGGTTATCTGGCGGTGCTGGGGAAGATCAGTGCGTTGTATTCCGTGATAGACGTGGACAGCAGTTTTCAGTACGCACTTAAAGTCCGCGATATGGCGGCCCGGCTGCACAATGCCAAAGGCTTGGCCGATGCCAACGATCTGATAAGCTGGTGTTATGCCCTGAAAACAGATTTCGGCGCGGCAGGTATCTACGCCTACAAAGCCTTGAAAATACATGAACAGCTGGGCGATTCCGCGCGGATTGCCAAAACACTCAGTAATATCTATGTGTATTACCGCAACATGGGGCGGCGCGAGGACGCCAATAATTATTTCTATCAGGCATTTAAAATGGCCAGCCGCCTGCCTCCCGGCAACGACTCTGTATATGGTATCCTGTTAGTTAACTATGTTATGCGTTTTTACAGGGACAGTACCCACGCGGACTCTGTTCATTGGGCATTAAAGCGTGCGCGGCGGGTTATTCAAAAGTATCCGCGTTCCAAAATCACTTTTTATGTAGAGGCTTATTCGCTGAACGACCTGGTGGAGAAGGGGCAGGGCCGCCAGGCGGAAGAAATGATTTATCAGCTGGCAGACAAGGCCCTGCGCAGTGGTATGCCTTATGTAGCGATGGACATGTACGGGCGGCTGGATGATTTTCCCCGTATGGGTTATCATCCCGATACGGTCCGGTATCAGGAGAAAGCGTACCAGTTAGGAGTGCAAACAGGTAGTATAGAACTGAACCTTTACTGGCTGGCACGGCTATACGATTATTACACACAGAAAAAAGATGCCGGGCGCGTAGTGCAGTATGGCCGGGAAATTATGCGGCTGGCGGCAGAAAAACGTTATCAGCCCAATGCCCATTCATTTGACTATATCAACATTTTCCTGAAAGAAAAAGCGGTGACAGATTTACGGCGGCAGAACCGGCAGAGGGAACAGCTACTGGCGGCGGAGCTGACAGAATCGGCCAATAACCAATTGATCGTAGTGGGAATACTGATCGTGGTGGTATTGTTCCTGGCCTTTTACCTGGGACGGTACTGGCATTATCTGCGATTAAAGCAGCAGGACGAGGCCCTGCTGCGGGGATATCGCGAAATGGCGGCCGCCAATCAGGCATTAACAGAGACAGATGCGTTTAAAAATAAGCTGATCAGCATACTGGCACGGGATTTCAGGGGGCCGTTGGTGCATTTGACCGAAGTGGCGGCGCGGTTTAAATCGGGCAACCTGTCGAAGGCGGAAATGGCTTCTTTTTTAAAGCATATCAGTGTCACTTCGGGTAAAGTGCTGGAAGTTTTTGACAAAATTTTAAAATGGCTGCGGCTGCAATTGTCTGGTTATCGTTATGAGCCTGTACGTTGTTTACTGCTGCCGCTGATGCAGAGCGCACTGGAGCCGCTGGAGGCGGAGCTGGCGCGGAAGCGGCTCATCGTCAAAAATTATATTCCCGCAAGTGCTTCCGCATTGACAGACGAAGAGATGTTGAAACTGGTGAACATACAACTGCTGCAGATAGCTGTGGCCGTGGCATTGGCCGGCAGTATGCTGGAAATATCCGTTGACCGGACAATGGCGCAAACAGAAGTGTATATCAGGGTGAAGACAGGAGAGGATGCCCGGTTTGTGCTGGAGGGACTGGAAAACTGGCAGGACAACGGCCTGGCGTTGGGGCTGGTGATCAGCCGTGACCTAATGAAGATGATGAACGGCTATATTATAGCAGAAGGCCAGGAACATTCGTACCTGGCCTTCGGGTATATTTTACCGTGAAAAATTACTTACCGAATTTTTCACCGTCGTAAGCCCATTTAATATAGCTGGCGCCCCAGGTGAAACCACCGCCGAATGCGGCCATAATGATGTTATCACCTTTTTTTAGTTGTTTTTCGTAGTCCCACAGGCACAAAGGAATAGTGCCGGCAGTGGTGTTGCCATAGCGGTGGATGTTCATCATGACCTTTTCTTCCGGCAGATTGATATACTGCGCGGTGGCCGCAATGATGCGTTTGTTGGCCTGGTGCGGAACGAGCCATGCGATATTTTCCGCATTCAGGTTGTTACGCTGCAGGATACCGTTGGCTGCTTCGGCCATGTTGGAAACAGCATATTTGAACACCATTTTACCTTCCTGGTATACGAAGTGTTCGCGGTTCTGTACTGTTTCGATGGTGGCTGGTTTTACGGAGCCGCCGGCTTTCATATGCAGGTATTCGCGGCCATGGCCATCGCTTTTCAGGATGCTGTCCATCAGGCCGTATCCTTCGGTGTTAGGCTCCAGCAGTACGCCGCCGCCGCCATCACCGAAAATGATGCAGGTAGTTCTGTCTGTATAGTCAATGATAGCGCTCATTTTGTCGGCGCCGATCACCATTACTTTCTGATAACGGCCACTTTCAATGAACCGGGCGCCGGTGTCCAGTGCGTACAGGAAACCGGAGCAGGCAGCACTGATGTCGAAACCGAATGCGTTTTTAGCGCCGATTTTATCTGTTACAACATTGGCTGTGGCGGGGAAGGTCATGTCAGGGGTTACAGTAGCTACGATCAGCAGGTCGATGTCTTCAGGGGTAATACCTCTTTTCTTGCAGATTTCCAGGGCGATAGGTACACATATGTCGGAAGTGCCTTTCCCTTCTCCTTTGAGAATTCTTCTCTCAGAAATGCCTGTTCTGGTCAAAATCCACTCATCCGTTGTGTCTACCAGTTTTTCCAGTTCCTGATTAGTCAGCACGTAGTCAGGAACATATCCACCCACCGCTGTGATAGCGGCCGTAATTTTATTCATATAAACTAAATATGTGTTTAAATCGAGGCGTAAAAATACGATATAAACGAATATTTCCTAAAAAAGTCGCATATGAACCCGTTAAAGGCTTGTCAATCCGTTAAAAGTTAGCATCTTTGTCGTTTATTGACACAGGGGGTAATTATTCCTCTTTTTTCGTAAGTTTAAGTAAATTATCGAACCTTTACCTTCTATGATCGCTTATTTGGATGGAAAATTGACTTATAAGTCACCAGCTCTTGTTCATATGGATGTGCACGGAATAGGATATGAAGTTCAGATCAGTCTGAACACCTATTCAAGGATACAGGGCCTGGACAGCTGTAAATTGTTAACCTTCCTGCAGATCAAAGAGGATGCGCACACGCTGTTTGGTTTTTTCGAGGAAGCAGAAAAAAACCTGTTCCTCTTATTGATCAGCGTATCGGGAGTAGGCGCCAGTACGGCGAGAATGATGTTGTCTTCTCTTCAACCGGAAGACATCCAGCGGGCCATCATGATGGAAAATGAAAAAATGCTGGAAGGGGTAAAAGGCATAGGGGCCAAAACAGCCAAAAGAATTATTCTGGAACTGAAAGACAAAGTAAAAAAACAAAAGGATACCGTCGGATTACAATTATCTGCTACCGTAAACAATACAATGCATGAAGACGCGTTAAATGCTCTGGTAACTCTTGGCATAGCCCGGAACATGGCGGATACGGCAATCCAGAGAGTTATGAAGAACGAACCACTATTGCAAAACTTGGAAGAGCTGATCAAAAAGGCCCTGAAAAGTTTATAATTTATATCAAGACCTCTATAAAAACCTATTTTTCTTGGCAAGAAAGACTTATTATGGCGCTTTTGCAGTAATAGGAATTGTATCTTTTATCATTGTTGACACCGCCGCAAGGGAACGATCCGGGAATTTTCATTTTTTGAGCAGAACGAGTTGGAAGTCGGATACCACAATTACTGGTAATACCAAAATCGATACTACCGGGAAGAAAGATACCTTGAAATATCCCCTGAAGGACAGGCGCGGCCCCAGTATAGCTGATCCGGCGTCCAGGAATGCTATAGACCTGAACGACCCGGCCAACATCAACAAAACAGTAGAATACGATCCCGTTACCAAGCAATACACCGTTACGGAGAAAATCGGTAATCAGAATTACCGTAACCCCACTTATATGAACTTCGACGAGTTCTATAAGCTCCAGTCAGCGCAAAGTGAAAGAAATTACTGGCAGAAAAGAGCCAGCGCCCTGGGTAACCTGAACCAACGGGGCAACGGCCCGCAGCTGTATAACGGCAGCAATCTCTTTGACCGCATCTTTGGCGGCAGTAAAGTGGATATCCGTCCCCAGGGTAGCCTGGACCTCACTTTCGGCTACCAGGGCCAGAACATCAAAAACCCGGTACTGGTGGAACAAGCCCGGAAAAACGGAGGGTTCAACTTCGACATGGGCATCAACATGAACGTGACCGGCCGCATCGGGGATAAACTGAAACTGATCACCAATTATAACACCCAGTCTACCTTCGATTTTGAAAACCAGGTGAAACTGGAATATACCGGCTATAACGATGAAATTATCAAGAAAATAGAAGCCGGTAACGTAAGTTTTCCCCTGCGTAGCTCCCTGATATCCGGTATACAGTCGCTCTTCGGGGTGAAAACCCAACTGCAGTTCGGCCGCCTCACCGTCACCAGCGTACTGTCCAACCAGAAATCGCAGAAGCAGAACCTCATGCTAAAAGGCGGCACCATGGTGCAGGACTATAACATCCGGGCCGACGAATACGAGGACAACAGGCACTTCCTGCTGGCACAGTTCTACCGCGACACCTTCAACTATGCAATGTCTAACCTACCCATTATCCGCTCCCTGTCCAATATCACCAGGATCGAGGTGTGGGTGACGAATAAAACAGGGGCCACCACTCAAACCCGCGACATCGTGGGCCTGATGGACCTCGGGGAATATAAACCCTATAATCCGGGGATCAGGGTAAACACCAGCTCGCATCTGCCAGACAGGGCCACCAACAACCTGTATGAAAGCCTGATCAGCGACCCCTCCAGCCGTAACACCAGCATCGTCGTAAGCCGTTTGCTGGCTTTGGGGCTTAAACCGGTATCGGAATTTGAAAAGACATTCGCCCGTAAACTGGATTCCACAGAGTATACGGTCAACAAACAACTGGGCTTCATCTCCCTTAACCAACAGCTGCAGCCAGACGAAGTACTGGCAGTGGCTTATCAATATACTTACAACGGCCGTACCTACCAGGTGGGTGAATTCTCACAGGACGTACCGCCAGACCAGAACAACAGCGCCAACTCCCCGGTACTGTTCCTGAAACTGCTCAAAGCCACATCTGCCCGTCCGGCACTGCCTATCTGGAAGCTGATGATGAAAAACGTCTACGCTACCGGCGCCTTCCAGGTAAACAAGGAAGACTTTAAAATGGACGTGTTCTATAAAGACCCCGGCGCAGATGGCAGGCCCCCGAGCGATAAACGCTACCTCCCCGACGCCAAAGGCGATTATGCCGGCGCTCCCATCATCACGGTGCTAAACCTGGACCGCCTCAATAACCAGCTGGACCCTCAGCCGGACGGTGTGTTTGATTACGTGGAAGGATATACGATCAACTCCCTGACCGGCAAGATCATGTTCCCCATGCTGGAACCTTTTGCTGACGGCCTCAAGAAAGCATTCGGCGGTGACGGTACACTCGAAAAACAATACCTGTACCGCGTACTGTACGACTCCATTAAGGTAGTGGCGCAACAGTTCCCGCAACTGAACCGCTACGTGATCCGTGGTTCCTATAAATCAGCCAATTCATCGGAAATCAACCTGGGCGGCGGTATCACCATCCCCCCAGGCTCCGTGACGGTTACCGCCGGAGGCCAGCTGCTGCGGGAAAACGTGGATTACATCATCGACTATAACCTCGGCAGGCTCAAAATCATCAACGGCGGGGTGCTCAATTCCGGCGTACCGATCAACGTGCAGTTTGAAAACAACGCGCTGTTCGGACAACAGGTGCGGAACTACTTCGGTACCCGCCTCGATTACCTCGTTAATGACAAACTCAGTATCGGCGGTACGATCGTCCGCATGACGGAAAGACCCTACTACCAGAAAGTGAACTACGGGGAAGACCCTATCAAAAACACGATGGTAGGCCTCGATGTGAACTATGCCTCTGAATGGAAAGGCCTGACCCGCTTCCTCGATAAACTGCCCAACTACAGCACCACGGCACCTTCCAGCGTCCTGTTCACCGGTGAGGTGGCCCGCCTCTTCCCCGGTCACAGTAAACTGATCAACCAGGCCGGCAGCAAACAGGGTACCGCTTATATCGATGACTTTGAAGGCGTGAAAAGCGGATATGACCTGAAATTCCCGGCTACCAGCTGGGCGCTGGCCTCCACGCCGAAAGGCGCCACCAACGCGGCGGGCAGCATATTATTCCCCGAAGCGGAAGTAAGCAACGTGTTGGAATACGGTAAAAACAGGGCTAAACTGGCCTGGTATATCCTGGAACCTACCCTTCAGTTACCGAAATCACCCAACCTGCCGGCAGGCATCACCGTGGATGACCAGTCAGATCCCCGCGTGAGGCTCGTTTACCAGAAAGAAGTGTTCCGTAACCGGTCTACAGACTTCGGCCAAAGCCAGCTCAGTACCCTTGACCTGGCCTACTATCCGACAGAAAGAGGCCCGTACAACTTCACCAGCAGCCCCACGGCTATGGACCGCGACGGTAAACTGGCCCGCCCGAAAACAAGATGGGGCGGTATCATGCGCGCCATCGACAACAGCGACTTTGAAACAGCCAATATCGAATATATCGAGTTCTGGATCCAGGACCCCTTCATTAAAACACCCGGTAGCAACGGAGGTTCCCTCTACTTCAACCTGGGTAACGTTTCTGAAGACATCCTCAAAGACTCGAAGAAATTCTTTGAAAACGGTATGCCCGACCCCCGGCAGGACCCGAATAAAATCGATTCCTCCAATTGGGGCCGTCAGCCTAAGTTCCAGCAACAGATCACACAGGCTTTCGATAACGACCCCAACATCCGCTCCTACCAGGACGTGGGGTATGACGGTCTGAAATCTTCTGACGAAGCAGCTTTCTTCAGAAAGTATATGGACACGATGGCGATGAACTTCGGTGGCTCTCCGGTATTTCAACAGGCACAGAGGGACCCGGCCAACGACGACTATAAGCATTACCGCAACGCCGATTACGACGCTGCCCGCGCCGGTATCCTGGAGCGCTATAAAAATTACAGCAATCCGGAAGGTAACTCACCGGTGTCTGACCCGAAATCCACTTTCTCTACTGCAGCCACCAATATCCCTGAATCAGAAGACCTGAACAGGGACAACACCATGAACGAAACGGAAGAATACTTCCAGTACCGCGTAGACCTCAAACCGGGTATGACCGTAGGTACCAACTATATCGTGGATAAAATTGATGCGCCGGTAGATCTGCCCAACGGTCAGAAAACCACCGAAACATGGTACCAGTTCAAAGTACCACTGAACCAGTTCAATTCAAAAGTGGGCAACATTCCCGACTTCAAGTCCATCCGCTTCATGCGTATGTTCCTCACTGATTTTGCTGATCCGGTGGTAGTGCGTTTCGCCAAACTGGAACTGGTACGCAGCCAGTGGCGCCGTTATATGTACGAACTGAAACCCGGTGATCCTATACCGCTGGACCAGACCACCACTTTTAACTCTTCTGCCGTTAATATTGAAGAAAACTCTTCCCGCAGCCCTATTCCTTACGTGCTGCCGCCGGGAGTGGTCAGACAGAATACTATCAGCACCAATAACACTACACTGCAGCTGAATGAACAGTCTTTGTCTGTTCAGGTAGGCAACCTGCAGGACGGTGAAACCCGCGCGTTGTATAAAACGCTCAACATGGACCTGCGCCAGTACAAGAAAATGGAAATGTATGTCCACGCAGAAGCCGTAGGTTCCGCCACCGCGTTGAAAGACGGACAGATGCAGGCCGTGATCCGTATCGGCAGCGACTTTGTGAGCAACTACTACGAATACCGCATTCCGCTGAAAGTAACTGCCTGGAATTCCAAATCACCTATTGAAATATGGCCCGACGGCAATAATATGCAGCTCATTATGGAGCGCCTCAGCCAGCTGAAACAGAAAAGGAACATGTGCGATTCCTGCTCTCCGCTGTTGCCTTACCCAATGACGCCGGTGGCCGACGAATTCGGCAACTTCATGTCTGTGGTAGGTAACCCCAGCCTCGGAGACGCCCGCACCATGATGATCGGTGTGACGAACCCGAAAGACGACGGCATGCCGCATTCCGCGGAAGTATGGTTTGATGAACTGCGCCTATCTGATTTCGATGAAAAAGGCGGTTATGCCGCCCTGGGCAGACTGGACCTGCAACTGGCCGACCTTGGCACCCTCTCGCTGTCCGGAAACATGCACACGGCCGGTTTCGGTAATATCGACCAGCGAGTGAATGAACGTTTCCGTGACAACTTCCTGCAGTACGACGCTGCGGCCAACCTCGATCTGGGTAAACTGCTGCCGAAGAAAACAGGCATGTCCATCCCGGTATATGCCGGTTATTCACAGTCAGTCAGCAATCCGGAATATGATCCTTATGACCTTGATATTAAACTGAAAGACAAGCTCGCGCTGGCGAGGTCCAGATGGGAGCGTGACTCCATCCGCAAAAATGCGCAGGACTTTACCTCTATCACGAGCCTGAACTTTACCAACGTCCGGAAGCTCAATATGCGGCAGGGCAAGCGTCACCTGTGGGATATCGAGAACTTTGACGTCAGTTACTCGTTCTCGCAGATCAACCGTCATAATCCGCTTATCCAGAGTGATCTGCTGACCAAGCACCGCGGCGGTATCGGGTACAACTTCGCTGGTCAGCCGAAATATATCGAGCCGTTCAAAAAACTGATCAAAACAAAAACACACTGGCTGGACCTCATACGCGATTTCAACGTCAACTATGTACCGTCCATTATCAGTTTCCGCGCAGACATTATCCGTCAGTTCGGCGCTTCCCGTATCCGTAACGTAGGGGGCGACGTGAAATACCAGTTGCCCGAAACATATGACAAGTACTTCACTTTTGACCGTTACTATACCCTGAAGTGGGACCTGACCCGCAGCCTTAATATAGAGTTCAACGCGGTGAGCAATAACCGTGTAGATGAACCGGCAGGCAGGATCAATACCGGAGCCAAACAGGATACCATCTGGCGTAACTTCTTTAAAGGTGGCCGGTCCGTGAACTACATGCATAATGCCAACTTCACGTATACGTTGCCTACTGCCAAGTTCCCGGCCCTGAGCTGGACCAACGTGGCCATCGGTTACAGTACAGAGTACCGCTGGACAGGCGCGTCCCGACTGGCGCTTTACCTGGGCAACGCCATTGAGAACAGTATGCAGAAAACGATGACTGCTGAGTTTAAGTTTGTGGAACTGTACAACAAATCCAAATTCCTCAGACAGATCAACACCCGCAAGCCTGTTTCCAATAACAATAACAATCAACAGAACAAAAACAACAATCAACAGAAAGATCAGCAAAATAATAACCAGTCATCTTCCGATGAGATCAACCCATGGGTGAAAGGTGTACTGAAAGCGCTGATGGCACTGAAGAGAGTTGGGTTCAACTATAACGAAAACGCCGGTACGCGTCTGCCTGGTTACCTGGACAGCACCAAAGTGCTGGGCATGAACTGGCAGTCCATGGCGCCGGGTATTGGTTTTGTGCTGGGTAAGCAACCGGACAAAAAATGGCTGGATGATTTTGCGAAGAAAGGCCTCATCACCCGTGACCCTTCGTTGAACATACAGTTCCAGCAGCAGTACACCCAACGTTGGGATTTACAGGCGCAACTGGAGCCGTTCAACGATCTGCGTATCGATCTGAGCATGACCAAGTCGTTCACCAAAACACATACAGAGCTGTATAAAAACCTGGTGGACTCTAACGGTGTTGATATGGGCTTCCAGCATCTGAGCCCTTATGATGCCGGTGGTTTTGAAATCTCCTACATCGCTATTCAAACGATGTTTGGTAAGATCAATACGGCCAATGGCGTATCAGAAACGTTCCGCAATTTTGAAGCCTACCGGAATATTATTTCCAAACGTCTTGGTGCTGCAAACCCATACAATAAGGACCCGGGTGTGCCGTCAGGTGATCCTAAAGATCCTACTTACGCGTACGGCTATACGAGATATGCACAGGACGTGCTGATCCCTGCGTTCCTTGCGGCTTACACCGGCAAGTCGCCAGACAAGATCGGTCTGTTGGAAGGACCGGGTAATACCGTGAAGTCCAATCCGTTCAGGAACTATGTGCCAAGGCCCAACTGGCGTATCACGTATAATGGTTTGACCAAGCTGGAACCTTTCCGCAGCTTCCTGACCAACTTTACGCTTACACACGGATATATCGGTTCGTTGTCGATGAACTCCTATAATACCTCCATGTATTATGAAGATCCAAGACTGGCGGGTTACCCGGCGTTCAGAGATACGATATCCGGCAACTACTATCCGTACTTCCTGGTGCCCAACCTGACGCTGACAGAGCAGTTCTCTCCTTTGCTGGGCGTGGACCTCACCTTTACCAACAGCCTCAATGCGCGGGTGGAATTCAGGAAAAGCCGTTCACTCAGCCTCAGCCTCATCGATTACCAGTTGACCGAATTACGTTCCAGCGAAATAGTGATCGGTGCCGGTTACCGTGTAAGAGGGTTACAATTGCCTTTTGCCGTAGGTAAAAATGGCGGCAAGCGTCTGCAGAATGATCTTAACTTCCGGCTGGACCTGAGCTTCCGGGATGATAAAACGGCCAATAACCGTCTGGATGCCGACCTGGTAATTCCTACCAGTGGTCAGAAGGTGGTAGGCATTGCGCCGTCTATCGATTATGTGGTGAATAACCGACTGAACCTGCGTTTCTTCTACGACCGCAGGCAGACGATCCCGGTTATTTCGACTGCTTATCCGATTACGAATACCAGAGGAGGTATTACCTTCCGCTTTGTGTTGTCGCAATAGTTAATTAACAGATACGGCTATAATAGTGTGTCCCCGGGGTTTTGCCCCGGGGATTTTTTTTGCCCTTCGGGCGATGTTGAACAAAAAGGCTGACGATGCTTAACAGCCACTCTGATAAAAATCATGCTCTCTTTAACATTTCTTTTATAAGTTTGTGTCGTGAAATATTTCCTCATCATATGCATTTCTTTGGGCCTCTTGCTGCAGACTTTCAGCAAAAGCCTCATAGTGCTGCAGTTCAGGGCGCAACAGTCCTTTATTGCACAGGTGCTTTGCGAAAACCGCAATAAGCCCGAAATGCATTGTAATGGTAAATGTTACCTGAAAAAGAAACTGGATCGCGATGCCAGCCAGGACAAAAACAGCAACATTAACAAGGAACGTTACGAAGTAATGTTTGTCAATGCCCTGCCTGAGCGGCTCACAGCGCCGTCTGCAGCACCTGTGGCGCACGTCATCTTCTACGCCGATCCATTCCTCGAAACTCCCGTCCATACAATTTTCCACCCGCCGCAGTCCCTGAGTTGACCACTCGTTTTAGCATGCTTTTTTAGTTAGATGACCTGACGATCAAATGATCGTACCGGTCCGTCTGCGTGCATGTCCATCCTTTCCGGGCTAAAGTTCCGGACCAGATATCAACAGGCTTTTCGACCGGCCTGATGAAGCCTGGTATTTCCTGACAAACCAAAGATGTGCGCCTGCGAAGGCATACATCCAACTGACGAACTGATGAAACAAATTTATTTACTGCTCATCGCCTGTTTGGCGATGCGGGCAAGTTATGCCCAGGAGCTGGCCGGGCGCGTGGCGGATGCAAGGACAAGGGAAGCCCTGCCCGGTGTAAGCGTGAACCTGATGGCAGCCGGAAAAGGCTGTACGAGTAATGCACAGGGACAGTACACGTTGCCTGCTACAGCAGGCCCTGACTCCCTGAAAATATCCTATGTGGGTTATATCACCCGGAAAATAGCCGCGTCAGCGGCAGCCCAAATGCCGGTCATCTACCTGGAAGCGAGTTCTACCAACCTGAATGAAGTCATCATTTCTTCTTCCAGGGAAAAACAACGGCAAACAGAAGCACCGGTGGCCATCAGCACCATTTCCCCGCAAACACTACAGGAAACCAAAGCCACTACCCTGGATAAAGTGCTCAATAAAGTCAGCGGTGTATACATGGTGGACCTGGGAAATGAACAACATACCATGGCTATCCGTCAGCCTATCGGTTATAAAAGCCTTTTTCTGTATCTCGAAGACGGTATCCCCATCCGCACCGTGGGAGACTTCAACCATAATGCCCTGATAGAAGTCAATATGGCGGCGCTGCGTAATATTGAGGTGATCCGCGGCCCGGCTTCCTCTCTGTATGGCAGCGAAGCCGTAGGCGGTGCAGTGAATTTTATCACGGCAGCGCCTACACTGGTGCCTACTGCGAAAGTGCAGCTGGAAGCCAGTAACTGGGGATATAAACGCACTGATTTCAGTGTGTCCGATACCAAAGGCAAAGCCGGCTTTTATGTAGGCGGTTATTATGCAGACCAGCGGAACGGCTATATGGACCACAGCGACTTTCATAAGCTCGCTGTCACCGCCCGTACAGACGTGCAGCTGAATGAAAATAACAAATGGACGACCACGGCCACACTGGTTAATTATAAAACAGACCAGACGGGCGGCCTCGACAGCACCCATTTCTACGCCAAAGACTATACGAACTTTCAGACGTTCAGCTATCGTGAGGTAAAAGCATTGCGTATCCGCAGTACACTGGAGCATGCCTGGAATACCAGCAATCATACCAGCATGACCGCCTTCTTCCGCCACAGTACCATTGGACAAAACCCTTTTTATGCGATAAAAGATATCCGTAATACCCTGAAGGCGAGAGGAGAAATCAACAGCGATGCATTTTACAGCTATGGGATAATAGCACAGCATAAAAAAGATTTTAACTGGCGGCAAGCATCGCTGATAGCCGGTGTGAGTGCGGATTACAGCCCCGCTACCTATCATGCCGATTACATCGATATCACGAAAAACGCCGCCGGTTATTATACTGGTTATCAGACTACAGACTCCCTGTTGACCAACTACCGGGTGGGGCTGCTGAATACGGCCGTATACACTCAGTTTGCGTTTGCCCCTGTGGAGAACATGCGGGTGGTGGCAGCATTGCGGTACGACAGAATGGATTATAACTTTGATAATTACCTGCCGCCATCTGCCTTTACCGGCGCTCCCAGTGAAAGAAACAATTTTAATGCACTGACGCCCAAGCTGGGGCTGACATATAACCTGCAACACAATCGTGGCCTGTATGCCAACTATAGCAGAGGTTTTGCGCCGCCTAATATTTCCGAGCTGTACAGAGGGGTGAAAGTGCCGGTGCTGAAATCCGCTACCTATGATAACTACGAAGCTGGTGGGTGGTTTGCTTTCGCTCAACAGAAAGGTTATGTGGATGTAAGCATCTACCAGATGAAAGGCACGAATGAAATTGTGAGTGTGCGTGATGCGGACGGTTCTTACACCAACCAGAACGCTGGCGCCACCACACACCGCGGCATAGAATGGAATGCCCGTTATACGCCAGTTAAATCAGTGTTCTTACGTACCAGCGGTACCTATGCGCGTCATATCTTCGACGCCTATACGGAGAATGGAAAAACATACGATCATAATGATATGAATGGTGCGCCTAAATGGATCACCAATACTGAGATCACCTGGAAACCTGTTTTCCTGAAAGGTTTCCGTATTGGCGGCGAATGGCAGCATATCAGCGGGTACTATATGGATGCCGCCAATACGGCCTGGTATAGGGGGTATGATTTGTTTAATATCCGTACCGGCTACCAATGGAAAGGATTTGAATGCTGGTTGAACTGTATGAATGCAGGCGACCAGTTATACGCAACAACAGCAGAAAAATCTGCGTATGGCAAGAGTTATCGTGTAGGTCCCCGGCAGACATTCAATTTTGGCGTGGCTTATACATTTGTTGGCAGGAAATAAAAAAATGTACATGAAAAGAAGAATATTATATATCGCTATTGCTTTGCTGGGAATGGCTTCATGCCGGCCTAAAGACGCGGTGCCGGCAGGTGCGGTGGTGTTGTCGCAGGCGGGTAAGGACGCGTCTTGTCCATATATCACCAAAGACGCCCGGGGGCGTACCGTGATCAGCTGGGTGGAAAAAGACAGCACTGCTGACACCGGCATGATGTATTATGCCGTATCTAACGATAACGGGCATACGTTTTTAGCGCCGGTAAAAATAACTTCCACTGCCGGCGTATACCCTCATGCGGAAAATCTGCCTAAGCTGTTGTTTCAGCCCGATGGCGGTGTCATTGCCTTGTTTGGCGTAGAGCAGCATGATCCGCGGAACAAGTACGCCGGAAAGGTGATGTACGCGGTATCGGCTGACAGTGGCCGTACCTGGGGAGCGCCGGTGCCGCTGGTGACGGATACGGCCGGGTATGATCAGCGTTATTTTGATATGGCTTTGTTGCCCAACGGCGAAGCCGCGGCTATCTGGCTGGACAACCGTAAGGACACCAAAGCAGAGGGTTCCACGCTGTACTGGGCTGTGACGAATGGCAGAAGCGGTTTCCAGGCTGCAAAGCCAATTGCCAATACAGTGTGCCAGTGTTGCCGTACCCGTTTGTATGTGGCCGGCAATGGCGATATCCATGTGGCTTATCGTGATATCATCAACGATTCCATCCGCGACATGGTACACCAGGTGTCTGTGGATGGCGGCAGGTCTTTCAGTGAGCCGGTGCGTATCAGCGCAGATAACTGGGTGGTGAACGGATGCCCGCATACCGGGCCGGCCCTTACAGCCAATAAAAACGGGCTGCATTTTGCCTGGTTTACCATGGGCGGCGGCCAGGGTGTTTTTTATGCTTCTTCAAAAGATAACGGTAAAACCTATACGCAGAAAGAATCGCTGAGCAAGGCTCCGATGGCCAAGCATCCGCAGATCGTGACCATGCCGGACGACCGGGTGGTGATTGTATGGGACGAACCGGTGAAATGGCAGGGTGATTTCCGTAGCCGCATTGGGATAGCGATAAAATCGCCCGAAGGGCAAACGCTTACCAGCAGGGCATTAACGGCAGACAGCGTATACGCCAATTATCCGGTGGCTGGAGCGGTTGACAGCAAAATCATATTAATTGCGTATACCCGTAAGGGTGAGATTGTGTATGAGCGGGTGACCATCTGAATATCAAAATCTCTAAAAGAAAGAGGGCCAGACATTCGTCCGGCCCTCTTTCTTTTGATAATTTCTTACTCAGTCAGCTATAGCTCCAGCTATAACCCTCACTCCAGTCTTTGCGGGATGCCCAGCGGCCATAAGAGCCTCTGCGGGACTTTCCGAAATAAAGGCGCCAATGTGCTTTCCATCTTGGATAATACAGGCGCAGTACGTACATAGTTAAGAACGTAAGCATAGGGATATGGTTTTCAGTAAGAGGATAGTCTTATCGTCTCGAATTTAGTCTGATGATGGCATTGGTATAAATTTTTTACACATAGGGCATGTAAAAAATATATTAATGATTTCAAATATAGAAAAACGCACTTAACTATGTACTCACATAAACGTGTTAATTTTTATCTATATAATAAGCGTTGGCCTGTTGTAGTGGTGTTAACACCAGGTCATTGATACACACATGCGGCGGCAGCGACGTACAGTAATACACTACATCGGCCACATCTTTGGCGCTCAACGGGATAAAGCCTTTATACACGTCTTTCGCTTTGTCTTCATCGCCTTTAAAACGTACCAGGGAGAACTCTGTTTCAGCCGCACCGGGATGGATGGCGGTCACCTTGATCCGGTAAGGCAGCAGGTCTATCCGCATGCCCTGTGTGATGGCGTCTACAGCGGCTTTGGAGGCACAATACACATTGCCTTTGGCATATACGTGTTTGGCGGCGGTAGAACCGATATTGATAATATGGCCGTGAGTACGGGCACGCATCCACGGAATCACCACACGCGATACGTACAGCAGGCCTTTTACATTGGTGTCCATCATATTGTTCCAGTCATCCAGGTCTCCTTCATCAATGGTGCTGAGGCCCGCGGCCAGTCCGGCATTGTTGACCAGTATGTCTACCGCTTTCCATTCTTCTGGAATACCATGCAGTGTTTCCTGTACGGCCTTTTCATCGCGTACATCGAAATTCAGCGCCAGCACATTGGCGCCGTACTCCTGTGATAACTGTGTCTGTAAAGCCTCCAGCCTCTCTTTGCGCCGGCCGGTGATGATCACATCATATCCTTTTGAAGCAAATGTTTCTGCGCATGCCTGGCCAAAACCAGCGGTAGCACCTGTGATAAGAACGATTCCCATAATATCTGATTGATGGCGCTCACCAATAGGTGAATGCCTGTTGAAACAATACTGTAAAATTAGCGTGATATTGCCTAAAAACGATACTTTTTCCGATAGTCAACGGATGAGCGTGACAGTTCCCTTTTTTAGGATCTCCCGGCCGTTAAAATCAGTGCCCTGCAATATCCAGAGATAGGTGTCCACCGGAGCGGGCATTCCCCTGTAAGTGCCGTCCCAGCCGCTTCGGAAGTCGGTGGAGGAATAGATTTCCTGTCCCCAGCGGTTAAATATCCGGAAGAATTTATAATTGACGATGCCCACGGGGATAAAGCGGAAGCGGTCATTAACACCATCGCCATTAGGCGTAAAAGCGTTAGGGATGTACATCTCCGGACCGGTATAATATTTTACGCTGACGGTATCGTACCCGGTACAGCCCTGCTGATTGGATACCCGCAGCACATAAGTTATATCCTTGTTATAGTTCAGCAACGGGTGCGCTATGCCGGGATCGCTCAGGCCATCGGAAGGCTGCCAGGAATAAAGATCGCCGCCGCTGCCCTGCATGACCATGGTCTGTCCTTTGGCCAGAATGGTATCATTACCGGCAAAGGGAAATACTTCGTATATGCGTATGCTTTGGGTGACCGTTTTATCGCATTGTTTATCGGTATGTAGTGTGAGGGAAACGGTGTACAGGTTGCCTTTATCGAACCGGTGCGCGATGTCGCGGGTATTGCCGGTGACCAGTACACTGTCAGCTATGCCAAATTCCCAGGTGCGGCTGATAATATTGCCCCAACGGTAAGAAGATGTGTCGCTGAAGTTGATGGGGTCTCCCTTGCAAACCCCGCTGCTGATAAAGCCAGCCCGTAACCCGGGATAGTTGTGTACTTCTCCGGTAATACTGTCGCTGCAGGAGAGGTGAGGATTGACCACCAGTTTTACTTTATATACACCGGTGTCGGGATATTGATGAAAGAAAATAGTTTTGCTGTCTGTGGTGGTGTCTGTACCATCTCCGAAGGCCCAGTAATAGGAAGACGTGTAACCCGCCACGCTGTAATTGGGGAATGCCACCTGTAGCTCGGGTGATTCAGCACAGTTGTTGAGCACCGACGGAAAACCGGCTACAATCCTGGTAGTGCAGTCAAATACCGTGAGCAGGATATCTTTGCTATGGGTGCCCAGTAATCTTTTGGTCACCCTGTCAAACTCGTTCACACATACCGTGACCACAAATTTGCCCGGCCTGTCGGGCGTACAGGTGATCATGCCCTGGTTATCGATGGTAATGGCCGGGCTGCCGCCCATCGGGTTGGCACCTGAATACGGTGGGATGTACCGTACCGTGGCATTGTAGGGCGGAGGGGTGGTGGAATTGGTTTCATTGTTCACTGTACCATCTGTCAATGCACTGCAGAGATGATAGGTCAGGCTATCGCCATCTTCATCAAAGGCGGCATAGTTTATTTTGAACGGCATCTTATTGCAAATCACGATAGCGGAGTCCTTGTTGAAATAGGCGCTGTTGTTGTTAGGCCTGGATTCCGTACCTGGAATGATGGTATAATAAGTAGAGCCTTCATGTTCGGAATCGTATATATTGGTTAGTTTCTCTCCCCGGCAGCAGCGTTGTGACGCCACGTAATACCCTCCGGGGATGGGCGCCAGGTCTATAGTGGCAGTATAAAAGGCTACCTCCAGGTGTTGCGCCTGTGGTGCAAGGCAGGGGTTTTTAAGTGTATCGATGAGAGGTACTACTTTACTGATATAAAGGTATACCGAAGAGATTACGCGGGTGCCATTGGCAGTGTACACGTTGGCCGCTACCGGGTTTTCAAACCTGTCAATACAACCCTGCCGGTCGCCGCAGGTAAAGTCTGCGTCACGGTATAGTTTAAGGGTGATGAGATAATGGTAGCGGGAATTATCTCCACTCATACCTATCGTCTTGTAATAAATTTCGCCACCAATGATGTGGTAGGCGGCTGTGTGGAGATGAAACAAACAGCAGCCAAGTACCAGTAACAGGGTGCTCTTCATATTTCGGGGTACTGCTATCTGAATTTAACAAAAAAAAAGCAGACCCGGTTCAGTCGGATAAGGTATTATTTCCCGGTACTACAGAGGGTTTGAGGTGAGTTGATTATATGCAATTAAATATCGGAATACCTAATGAGCTACCTGTCAGCAGATTTATCTGATAAGTGTGACAGTGCCTTTCCGGAGCACAGTTTTTTGGTTGATGTCCCTGCCTTGTACCACCCATACATAAGTGCCTACAGGCGCAGGCTGACCATTAACCCTGCCATCCCATCCTTTCATATAGGTGGTATTGTCGTACATCAGTTTTCCCCAGCGGTCAAACACGCGGAAGAAATCCATTTGCACCATGCCTACCGGTATCGGCCGGAATACGTCGTTCAGCCCGTCGCCATTCGGTGAAAAGGCATTAGGGATATAGATTTCCGGGCCTGCAATAAAACGGATGAAGATATCGTCGGTACCGGTACATCCTTCCTGGCTGTAGGCTGTAACGGTATAGGTAACGTCACGGTTGATCAACGTCACCGGATTAGGGAGATTAGGATTGTTTAAACCGGTGACCGGTGTCCACGTATACCGCACGCCTCCGGTAGCCTGTAACTGGAACGGTACATTGAGCATGACGATCGTGTCGTTACCTGCAAACGCATGTACCTGGGGCACTACCTTCACCAGCACACTGGCGGTCACTTTTTTAGGGCACCCCAGTGTATCCGTCACCGTTACCGTAAAGCGGGTAGTGTCAACGGGATAGGCAAAAGTATTGGGCAGGGCAGGGTCTTTCACATAGAAGGACGGGCTCCATCTGTAAGAAGAGCCGCCTTCGGCCCGCAGGAGAACGGGCATACCGAAACAGATGGTGGTATCCGGGTAGGCGACGGCTTTCGGCGGATCCACGACTTTCAGGCTAACGGTATCGGCGGTAAAACATTTCCCAAGGCTGGCCAGCACCCTGTAGGTCTGCTGCGGAGGCGCCGGCGTCACAAATGCATCTATCAGATTGCTGACCACCTGGTTGCCACCCAGGTTGGTCCACTGATACGCATAGGCGCCGTCTGTTTTTACGGAGAGATGGACTTCATCACCGGTACAAACGGTGCTGTCGCCGGGCACTGTCTGTATCAGCAGCGAGTCTTTTACGTCTACCGCTACTCTTTTTTCGTTGGTGCATCCCTGTTGGTCGGTGAACTTAACGGTGTAAGCCGTGTCTACCTTGGGAAATACGATGGCATTGGGCGTATTGGGATTCAGTATTTTATAGTTGTCCGGTGTCCATTGGTAGGTGCCGGGCATATCGGAAGCGGCCCACAGATGCAGGCTGTCCCTGTAGCAGAGCAGCGTATCAGCAGTGGCGCTGAACGGCGGCCGGTCGTATACGGTAAACGGATGGACGATATTTTTTTCGCAGCCTACGGTAGAACGTACAAACAGTTGCACATTATAGGTGCCTGGTTGTTTGTACTGGAACCGGGGAGCGGGCGTGTTGGTGGTATCATCGGCATTGCCGGTGCCGAAATCCCATTTGTAGTAGGATACCAGGCCGCGGTCTACCCGCGTTACATCCGGCGTGAATGCAGAGGGTTTTTCGGTGCATAGGCCGGCAACGCTAAAGTCCGGATCAAATTTTGGATAGGCGTATACGGTAGCCAACGCGCTGTCGCCACAGTTACTGTCTTTGTCCACCCACAGTTTTACGTGATAGGTGCCTTCCTGGGCATAGGTATGTGGAAGAGGGTCAGGGGAAGTGACTGTCAGCAGCGGTGTGCCGTCACCAAAATCCCAGGTGTAGGGTTTGCCTAAGGTGCTGTTATTGATGAAGGTGATGGTAAGGCTGCTGCAGTCGGCGTATTTTTCCGGCATGGCGGCAGTCACCAGTTTTACACAGGTAGTCACCGTGATATGAAAGTCCTTGCGGAGGGTGCCTATTTTTTTCCCGTTGCGGTATTCATTGACGCAGACGGTCACCACGTATTTCCCGGCGGCGGGCGCGGTACCGGAGATCATACCGGTTTTGCGGTCGATGGTGACTTTAGCGCCCAGGGGGGACTGACCGCTGAAAGGGGAAACGTATTGCACAAAATCATAGGGAGGATTCTCTGCCATAGGAGGGATACCGTTTTGCGGCGTCAACGCACCGCCTTTATAAGCATCACAGAATTCATATTCCAGCTGGTCGCCGTCGATGTCCGATGCGGAAAAATCGTATTCGAACTTTTTGTCGGCGCATACCAGGATGGCTTCTTCTTTATTGAAAGCGGGGCTGGAGTTTTTTACGGTGTTGGTCACAGGATCTACTGCGCCGCTGGCGGTGCCGGGGATTTCTGCGAAATAGGTGGCGCCGGTACCGCGGTCGGTAGATCCCTGAATAGGTTCGGCCACTATATTCATCATAAAAGGATCACGGCAGCAGCTCTGGAAGGCAATCGTGTATCCTTTTTCGTTACTGGGCAACGTGATGGTGGTTTCATAGGTACCTACCTGGAAACAGATTTTAGGCGGGTTGACGATGCAGGGATCTATCTGGGTGGCTGATTTAACTTCGAAGGCGGTGCGGTCAATCGGGTATTGGGCCACATAGCCGTTGTCTTTTTTATCGAAAGACGCCAGGATAACGCTCCTGGGCATTTCCGCAATGCGTTCGCCGGTTTCACAGATGCGGTATAGCTTCAGTGTCACCTGGTAGGTGTTCATGCCGCTTTCGGACCGAAGTAGTTTATAGAAAATCTGGCCGCCGATAATATGGCTGGCATACACAGGAAGGGTGCATACAAAACATATCAGGAGAAGAGTTATTTTCTTCAAAACAGGGCGATTTTGGTTGTGGTGATAAAAGTCTTGTCAAAGTTGACAGAACTCCACGAACTGCTGCAAGACCAGGTTGGCGGTTTCATATATTTCCCACATGCCCATATGTCCCACTTCATCAAAAATATGAATGCTGCTTACCCTGGGGAGGGTTATCTGCGGCAATATGATGTCTGTCGGTACGGCTGCATCATCTTTCCCGATGATGAACAGCACAGGTGTCGTTGTGTTTTTGAGTATGCTGGTGCGGTCCGGGCGCTGCATCATAGCTTCATAGTAGGCTATCATGGCTTCACTGGAGCACTGCATGCCCATTTGTACATAGGCGTCTGTACGGCCAGGCTGCGCGGTTTTGAACTTTGGGCTGAACATATTGGGCAGTGTTTGTCTGGCAAATGTTTCAGCGCCATATTGTTGTATCATCCGGATGGATTTTCCCCGGGCTTCTTTTTTCTCTTCGGTGTCTGCGGTGGCGGTAGAGTGGAACAGCCCCAGTCCCTGTACCAGCTGCGGGTATTTCTCCAGGAACGCGAGGGCTACATAGCCGCCCATGGAGTGACCGATGATCGTTGCTTTATCCACATTTTCGGCTAACAGGATGGCATACACGTAATCTGCCATGGATTCCATGGTCAGTGGTGTTGTCAAAGGTACATTTCCCGCACCCGGAAGATCGGGGATGATAACGCGGAAGCGGTCTTTAAGATAGGCCTGCTGGATGTCCCAGATATGGGCGTTTTCTGCAAAACCGTGAATGAGCACTATCACCGGGCCGCTGCCCTGGTCCTCGTATTGGCTGTTTCCGTTATCCGTTGTTTTCCGCATGTCTTAAGCCGGGAATAAATCGTGAAATAAAAGCATGTAGCAGCAACAAGATACAAAATATTACCGCTCCTTTGGACAGAAGATCGCCATTTCTGACATAGAACGTTTGTTCCCGCCTGGGAGTTACATCCGCCTTAAAAACGGCTTCTTCCCAGTAGGGTTGCGGTTGGTACACGTTGCCTGCGGGATCTATCACCGCGGAGATGCCGGTGTTGGCGCTTCTCACTACCCATTTGCGGGTTTCGATGGCACGTATGCGGGCATACTGCAGATGTTGCCGGTGACCTTCGGTACGGCCCCACCAGCCGTCATTGGTGATCACCATCAGCAGGTCGGCGCCGGATTTGGTATGGTCGGCCACGTAATCACTGAAAACAGACTCATAACAAATAGTAGGGAATATATTGATGCTGTCTGCCGGGTTGGTCAGCAGGGTAACGCCGGGCGTGCGGCCATAGCCTCCGGTGATGCCGCCAAAATCCAGCGCCAGTGTTTGCATGAAAGAGAGGTACCGTACATAGGGTATTAACTCTACGCCAGGCACCAGTTCATATTTATGGTAAACCTGGATGTTTTGCGAGGTGTCAATTTGCAGGGCGGTGTTGAATGGTTCCCATGCGGTACCGTCTTCCATGCGGCGGGCGGTGGCAGGTACCTCCTCTGGTTCGCGGTACTGTTTCATGGTCACAGCACCGGTGATCACTTTGGCTTTGGGGTATCGCTGCAGCATGCGGCGGATGGCCTGTATCTCAGGCTGGTAGTTCAACTGGTGTTCCCAGGCGCCCTGGGGGAACAGGGCCGTTTCCGGCCATACGATATAACGGGTATTACTGTCTGCTTTGGATTCCGAAAGACGGATGAACTTTTCCAGTTGCTGCATCACAGAGCTGGCCGTAAACTTTTCATCGTAGGGATCAATGTTGGGCTGCACCACTACCACACCGATTTTTTGTGCCGGGTTGTCCGGAGTGGGATGAATGAATGTGGAACAGAGCAGGGGCAGCAGGATGATCACTGCCGGTTTCCATATTTCCTGGCGGAGCAGCTGGTCCCAGCTGAGGTCGTATATCCGTGCCCGTTTCCATACCTGGTAGATGGTGATATTGGCCAGCAGCACCCAGAGGGTGCCGCCGCTGGCGCCGGTAAACTGGTACCATTGTATCCATCCCGGCCGCAGGGCGAAGGCGTTGCCCAGTACCAGCCAGGGCCAACTTAGTTCCCATGTCTGATGTATCAGTTCAAACGTGAGCCAATATACGATCAGGGCAAAATAAGACATCGTTTCCGGCAGGCGCCGGCGGCTGTTTTTGTAGGCCAGCCAGGGAATGCTCATCAGCAGGGCATTAAAGCTGTTGGCAAATACGCCGCTGGCCGGTACGGTGGTGTTGCCCACCCACCAGGTGGTGGCCACGTTCCATATCAGCAAAGAGAAAAATATCCATCCGAAATATTTTCCCCTGTGATGTACTTTTTCAGTCAGGTATAATAATGGTGTGAAACCAATGAAGACCAGCGGGGTCAGAGGCATGGTAGGCCAGGCCAGCCATAACAACAGGCCGCTGAAAATACTGCAGAGAAAAGCGGATAATTTCATGATCGGATATAAATCAAAACAGGGGCGAAGATAAGGAAAGCACCCGCGCTATTTTAAGTAGATTTTAATGATTTAATTCAATATTAAAACGGACATTTATTATAAGTACAAGATAAAAAAAGTGAAAAGTTCTTGATAAGTAGAGAATATAGATTATAAAAAATCATATATATCTGCTCTTGAAAAGTTTAACAATTTTTTCATAATTTAGGCCATTCGATGATACATATCGGACTGATCGCATAAAAAGTATGTCACTGTCCACAACGCGTTTATAAAGTCAACTGGAGAGCCGTAGAAAGGAACGATGAAATGCAGGGCTGCAGGACGCAGCCATCAACCGAAGCAGTGGAACTTGTTAGAGTTAATGAAGGAAAGACGCAGGCTGGGCGTCATTATTTTCCAGCCAGGTTACGTTACCTTACTCGTGAAGCGACGATATAGGCCCGGTCCTCCCGGACCAGGTTTCCAATATTGTGCTTAAAAGGTTTTTGCATCATCTAAATCAAAAAAAACAACATCTAATCTAAAACAGCGACCAATTATCTGAACACTTAAGCCAAGTGCTTACCTAAAAACACCATTTTCCCGGATCATCACTGTCACATAACTGGCACTACGTCCCGGATCAGGATTTTATTGTCTACTAAAACCTTTTAGTGTGTATAACTATAATGGCTATACGAACTAAGAGCTGGCTATGCCATTGTTATCTGGTATCAGAAATCATCTTTCAAAATCTAAATTGCTCATGAAGAAAGGGTTATTCCTTTGGTTGTTCGTGACCATCTGTATGCTGCAGGCATATGCGCAAACACGGACCATTACCGGTAAAGTAACCGACGCAAAGGACGGTTCTCCCTTGCCTGGTGTAAACGTACTCATTAAAGGCACCTCCAAAGGCACCATTTCCGGACCGGACGGAAATTTCAAACTGGAAGCACCTGCGGGAGCTTCCCTCATTTTCTCATTTGTGGGATATGCCAATCAAACAGTGGCAGCGGATGCCAGCGGCAGCCCGCTCGTAGTTAGACTGACTGGCAGCAACCAGTCACTCAATGAATTAGTGGTAACGGCATTGGGCATCAAACGCGACAAACGTACGCTCACGTACGCTACCCAGGAAGTGAAAGGAGCCTCCATCGTGGAAGCTAAACAAAACAACCTGGTGAATGCATTGTCTGGTAAAGTGGCCGGTGTACAAATCACCAACTCCAGCGGTATGCCCGGTAGCTCCGCCAGGATCGTGATCCGCGGTAACAGCTCCCTCACCGGTGAAAACCAGGCCCTCGTGGTAATCGACGGTATCCCTATGGATAACGGCGAAGCTGGTAACCCTGACGGCGCCCTCAGCGGTGGCGGTACCTCCAACCGTGCTGCTGACATCGATCCCAACATCATCGAAAGCATCAACGTGCTGAAAGGTTCCGCAGCGACTGCCCTCTATGGCTCCGCAGCGGCTAAAGGCGCGATCATCATCACCACCAAAAACGGCATGGGCGCCGGCGCCGGCAAACCTACGGTATCCGTAAGCTCCAGCTACTCCTTCGAGAATCCTATCCTGCCTAAGTTCCAGGATAAATACGCGCAGGGGTCCGGTGGTAAATATGTAAACGGTAACGCCGGTCAACTGGGCTCTGCTTCCTGGGGACCACTCATCGATACCCTGAAAGTAGGCGGTGTGCCTGTTCAGAAAAGAGATAACATCAAAGACTTCTTCCGTACAGGTCATACTACCGATAACAACGTGTCTGTAAGCGGTTACTCCGATAAGTCCAACTACCTGGTGTCCTACTCTTTCGTGAAAACAGATGGTACCATGCCTAACACCGATTATTCAAGGCATGCGCTGTTTGCTAAATATGGTATCGAGCTGGCTAAAAACCTGCGCCTCACCACACAGTTCAACTACATTCACTCTGACAACGACCGTCTGCTGGAAGGTAACGGCCTCGCAAATCCACTGTGGACCGTTTATGCAGCGCCTATCTCCTGGAACCCGTTCCCGACCACTAAAGCCGACGGTTCCCAACAGGTTTACCGCGCTGCCCGTAACAACCCTTACTGGCTCGTAGACAACACCGGTCTGACAGATAAAGTGAACCGTATCATCCCGGTGATCAACCTGTCTTACTCTCCGCTTTCCTGGTTGACCATCACCGAAAGATTCGGCGCCGATATGTATGTGAACAATACCGACTACCATGAAAATATGGGTATTATCGGCTCCAAATCTGTTGATGGCAGACTATACAAACGCGATATCCAATACCAGCAGTTCAACCATGACCTGATTGTGCAGGCGCATAAAAACTTTGGTACTGACTGGACCACTGACGTGATCCTGGGTAACAATATCCTCTCCAACTACAATAACAACAACTATGTGGAAGGCGTGGGCCTGTCTGTTCCCGGTCTGTACACAGTGGCCAACACCAGCAATGTGACTTCCAGCTATTACCTGTATAAATCCAGGAAAGTGGGTTTCTATGCACAGGCAAACGTAGAATGGAGAAAAATGCTGACACTGGCTGTGACCGGCCGTTACGACGGTACTTCCGTATTGTCTAAAGACAAACAGTTCTACCCTTACGGTTCTGTGAGCGGCGGCTTTATCTTCACCGAAGCACTGGGCATGTCTAACAACAAAATCCTGAACTTTGGTAAAGTGAGAGTGTCTTACTCTGCCGTAGGTAACGATAACGTAGGTCCTTACAGCTTAACCACTCCTTACATCAAAGCGTCTGTGGGTAACATCAATTTCCCCTTCCAGGGTCAGAACGGTTATCTGCAAAGCACCACCTATGCTTACCCGCTTAAAAACGAAAGCGTAAAAGAATTTGAAGTTGGTCTCGAAACCAAATTCTTCCAAAACAGGGCCGGCCTGGAAGTAAGTTACTTCGATAGGAAAAGTGCCGACCTGCTGACCACCAACACACCGATTTCCGGTGCTACCGGTTATCCTGCTGCCAGCATGAACTCCGGCGACATGCGCAACAAAGGTGTGGAAGTAGTATTGAACATTACACCGATCAAAACCAAAAACCTGACATGGGACATCGGTGTGAACTATACCAAAATTGACAACAAAGTTACCAGGCTGGCGCCAGGTCTCAACAGCATCTTCCTGGCAGGTTTCACCACACCGGGTATCTATGCCTTTGCTGACCAGGCTTATGGCGTGATTATGGGCACCCACTTCAAACGTAACGACGCCGGCCAGATGCTGCTGAGCGATGATGGTTATCCGCAAGTGGCTGATGATATTGCTCCTATCGGCCACGTAACACCGAAATGGCTGGGCGGTCTTACCAGTACCCTCACCTGGAAAGCGTTTACTTTCTCCTTTGTGCTCGATCACAAACATGGTGGCGACATCCTCAACCTGGACAACCACTACCTGCTGTTCTACGGTACGCCTAAGGTTACCGAAAACCGCGGTACCAACGTGGTATTCCCTGGTCTGATAGAAAGCACCCAGAAACAGAATACACTGTCTGTTCCGTTAACACAGGCTTACTACGCCAACATCTATTCCGCTGCTGATGAAAGCTCTATCGAGGACGGTTCTTTCCTGAAATTAAGACAGGTATCACTGGGTTACAATTTCGGTCATATGCTGAAAGGAACACCTTTTAAATCACTGGCAGTGAATGTTACCGGTACCAACTTTATCCTGCATAAAAACTATACCGGTTCCGATCCTGAAGTGAGCCTTAACGGTAGCGGCAATGGTCAGGGCTTCGCCAACTTCATGGTGCCTTCCAACCATACCGTGATCATCGGTTTAAAAGCAACCTTTTAGTAGTATTTAAAAGCATAACAATCATGAGAAGATTACATATAGCCACCATATTTTTAAGCACCGTGCTGTTGGGTAGCGGCTGTAAAAAGTTCCTGGACGTCAACAAGGACCCTAATAACCCGATGGAAGTATCAGAGAAACTGATCCTTCCGCCAGTGGAAGTGACAGTGTCCACACAGGTAGTAGGCGGCTTCAATGGCGTAAACGGCGCTTATTGGATGCAGCAATTGTCCCAGAACCAGCCATCACCTGGTCAGGAAACCTACCGTATTTTCCCGGTAGATGTGGACAACACCTGGACTTTCTACATTTATCCCAACATTCTCAACAACCTCCGGTTGATGATGGACCAGGCCAGAGCTGCCGGTCATAACGAATACATGGCGATCGGTAAAACGCTGTTTGCCTTCAACCTGGCTATTGCTACTGACGTGTGGGGCAACGTGCCTTACACCGAAGCGATGAAGCTGCCGGCTATTTCCCGTCCGAAATACGACAGCCAGGAATCTATCTACCAGGCATTACAGTCTACACTTGACAGTGCCATCTATTTTGCCAGTCAGCCGAAAAGCGCTGTGGCTCCCGGTTCAGACGACTACATCTACCAGGGTAATATGGCCAAATGGAAAAAACTGGCTTACATGCTGAAAGCCCGTTTTTATCTGCGCCTGACCAAAGCGCCCGGCCATACGGCCGCTGCACAGGCAGATCTCGCCCTGGCGGCGCTGGCCAATGCTTTTGCTGATAACAGCGATAACGCTACGGTGTCTTACACCGGCGCTGCGCAGGCAGAAAGCCCCTGGTTTAAAAACACAGAACCAGGCGCCGGCGGCGTAGTGATGAACAAAACCTTCGTCGATTTCCTGAAAAGCAATAATGACCCGCGTCTGCCAATCATCGCTACCACCGATGCGGATGGCGGTTATACCGGCCGTACGCCGGGTGCCACTACTGTTCCCGATCCGACCGTATTGTCCCAGGTGAACAGCTTCTATGCATCCGCTGATGCGCCTTTGTACCTCGCTACTTACACAGAAGCAATGTTCATCAAGGCAGAAGCTACTTTCCTTAAATCCGGCGCCGCTGCTGCCACACCGGTTTACCAGGCCGCTATCAAAGCGCACATGGACATGCTGAAAGTAGGCGCAGCTGATGCACAGGCTTATATCAACAGCCGCCCCGCACTCACAGATGCCAATGCTTTACAGCAGATCATCTATGAAAAATACGTGGCAGGCTTCCTCTCTATCGAAACCTACAATGACTGGAGACGTACCGGTTATCCGCAGCTGTCACTGCCGGAAAATCCATTCGTGAACTACATCCCGAGAAGATGGCCTTATCCTTCCAATGAAATCCTGGCTAACCCGCAGCCGGACCAGAAGGTGACCACCGCTGACCGTGTATGGTGGGACGCGAAATAATTACGAATTAGGAATTACGAATTACGAATTAAAAAGCGAAGACCTGAGCAATATTATATGCTCAGGTCTTCGCTTTTTAAATTAGTATAAACTTCGCGTAATAATTCGTAATTCGTAATTCGTAATTCGTAATTGATTATCGGCTATAGTTCGGTGCTTCTTTGGTGATCACCACATCGTGCGGGTGGTTTTCTTTCACGGTAGCAGCAGTGATTTTCACAAACTGTGCAGCTTGCAGGGCTTTCACGTCTTTAGAACCGGTGAGTCCCATACCTGCGCGCAGACCGCCAACAAATTGCTGGATAACTTCAGACAGGTAGCCTTTGTAAGGTACACGGCCTACGATGCCTTCCGGGACCAGTTTCTTGATATCGTCTTCATCCTGGAAGTAACGGTCTTTACTGCCTTCCTGCATGGCTTCGATAGAGCCCATGCCACGGTAGGATTTGAATTTACGGCCTTCGTAGATGATGGTTTCTCCGGGGCTTTCTTCCACACCGGCGAAGATAGAACCCGCCATGATACAGGAAGCACCGGCAGCGATAGCTTTTACCATGTCACCGGTATAACGGATACCGCCATCAGCGATTACCGGGATGCCCAGTTTCTTCAATGCTTCAGAAGCTTCCAGGATAGCCGACAGCTGAGGGAAACCAGCGCCGGTTACGATGCGGGTGGTACAGATAGAACCTGGCCCTACACCTACTTTCACTGCGTCAGCGCCCGCCTGTGCCAGTGCCAGCGCACCTTCTGCGGTAGCAACGTTACCAGCGATCACCTGCAGTTTAGGGAATGCTTTCTTTAATTTTTTGAGCGTATTGATCACGGCGATAGAGTGACCATGGGAGCTGTCCAGGCAAACGACGTCAACACCTACATTGATGAGGGCCTGGGCGCGGTCCAGTACATCGGGGGTAATGCCCAGTGCAGCACCTACCAGCAAACGGCCAAATTCATCTTTTACGGCATTGGGATAGCTGGTGAGCTGCAGAATGTCGCGATAAGTGATCAGGCCAACCAGTTTACCTTGTTTGTTAACAACCGGCAGCTTTTCAATTTTATATTGCTGAAGGATTTTTTCCGCCTTTTTCAGATCGGTGCCTTCTGGTGCTGTGATGAGTTTTTCACTGGTCATAACTTCAGCTACCAGGCGCTTTTTGTTTCTCTCGAAACGCAGGTCCCTGTTAGTCAGAATACCAACCAGTTTGTTATTGTCATCGATAATGGGAATACCACCAATGCCGTTTTCTTTCATGAGCTTCAGCGCCTGGCCAATAGTGGCATCGGCCTTCAGGGTAACGGGGTCCATAATCAGACCGCTTTCGCTGCGTTTTACCCTTCTTACCATCTCCGCTTGTCTTTCGATGCTCATGTTTTTATGGAGAATACCTATACCCCCTTCTCTCGCCAGCGCGATAGCCAGATTGGCTTCTGTCACAGTGTCCATAGCCGCTGATACCATCGGAATGTTCAGACGTATGTTCTTGGTGAGTTGCGTAGAGATGTTTACTTCTTTAGGCAGAACTTCGCTGTAGGCCGGCACGAGGAGCACGTCGTCAAAGGTAAGGCCGTCAGCTACAAATTTGGGTTTAGATTTTCCCGCAGGCATGATGCAATTATTAATCAGTTAAAAAATAATTGCACGCAAATGTAGCTCTATTTTGCCAATAAATAAAATATTCACCACCAGCAGCACCCTGATCGCATGTTAATATTACGTTATTAACCCTGACCGCGGACTTATATAATCAGCTCGTAACGCTGTCCGGGCAAGCTTTTGAGCACTGTTTGCATTTCAAGCCTGAACAACGCTTCCGCCACCTGGCTACCGGTAAGGCCGGTCAACAGATACAATTCTTCTACGTGCCGTGGCGACTTCTCCCGGAATAACAACAGCAGTTTTTGTTCATTGTCTGACAATTGTAAAAACAATTCCCTTTGGACCGCCGCTGGCTTTGACTTTTCTTCCCATCCCATCATTTGTAATACATCCGCCGCTCCGGTGATCAACATGGCTTTATTATTTTTTATCAGATGATTACAGCCCGCTGCCAGTGGATCATCTGCCCGTCCGGGGATACAAAACACGTCCCGGTGGTAGCCGCTGGCCAGATCTGCCGTGATCAGCGAACCTCCCTGTAGCCCGCTTTCTATCACCACGGTGGCGTCACAGATACCAGCCACAATACGGTTGCGCTTGGGGAAGTTCTGCCTGTCAGGCAGGTGCCCGCTCATAAAATCGGTCAGCAACCCGCCCTGTGCCATCATGGCCACTGCCGTGCCTTTATGGGCAGCCGGATAGATACGGTCCAGCCCATGCGCCAACACGCCAATAGTAGGCGTACCGGCCTGTAAAGCGGTTTCGTGGGCCAGTACATCAATACCATAGGCCAGCCCGCTGACAACGGTCACCTGCGCGGCAGCCAGCTCTTCCGTCAATTGCCGGCAAATACGCCTGCCATAGGCCGATGGCCTCCTGGTGCCCACCACACTCACCATACGCTTGGCATTCAGCGAAGCAGCGCCTTTAAAATATAACAGCACGGGACTGTCATAACAGTGATGCAGCCGCTGTGGATAGTCCGGGTCTGTACAGAACAATGCCCGGATACCATACCGCTCCATAAAAAGTATCTCTTTCTCAGCTTCGCTGAAATCGCGGAAACTGCGGATGGCATTGGCCCTGATACTGCCCACTGTTTCGATGCGTTCCAGCTCCCGCCGCCGCGCACGGAAAATATCACCGGCACTGCCAAATGTCTCCAGCAGCTTACGAATAATCACATCGCCAATTAAAGGAATACGGGTTAAAGCTATCTGGTATAGCAACTCCTGGGGCATAACAAACAATTTCCTTTTAAATTACGATTTTCCCGTCAGCACACATGTTGCCGGAACCATTTATTTTTGCAGTCAACAACAGTAATTTTTATGATGAAAAGGTTATGGACAGGTACACTGCTGCTGGGAATGCTGGCCTGTAAAACAACAACGCCGGTAGCTGTACAAACACCCGCTGCCCCGGCTACGCAACTCACACCTTACGGCCCCGCATGGGCTGCCTTGTGGCAACAGCAGTCGGGCGAATACAAGGCCCTGTGCCTGCAAGCCTATCAGCTGGCTGCTTTGCGGCTCGATCAGTACCTGGCGCAACCCCATCATCTGCCACTGGCGGTCGTAACAGATATCGATGAAACAGTGCTCGATAACAGTCCCTATTCGGTACACCAGGCGCTTAACGGCAAAAGCTATGATGAGAAAAGCTGGATGGAATGGACTGCTAAAGCCATGGCTGATACAGTGCCCGGCGCTCCCAACTTCTTTAAATACGCAGCTGCCAAAGGCGTGAAAGTATTCTATATCACCAACAGACTGGAGGCTGAAAGGGCCGCTACGCTGAAAAACCTGCAACGCTACGGCTTCCCTGACGCAGATGATCAACACCTGCTGCTGAAAACCGCTGGCTCCGGTAAGGAACCCCGCCGCCAGCAAGTGTTGCAGCAGTATGAGATTGTGCTGCTATTCGGGGATAACCTCAGCGACTTCGCCGCCGCTTTCGATAAAAAACCTGCTGCGGAAAGAAATAGTACAGCCCTGCAATCCGCTGCCAGCTTCGGTAGCCGGTATATCGTGCTGCCCAATCCGATGTACGGCGACTGGGAGGGGGCATTGTATAACTATCAATATAAACTCACGCCCCAACAGAAAGACAGCGTGATGAAAGCACAACTGCGGAACTATTAAAATATTTACGGATTTTTTGATTTCGTGTGTTGATAAAAGCGAAGACCGAAGTAGGTTGATACACAACTTGCTTCGGTCTTCGCTTTTATCCTTGTCATTTATTCACGAATCAAAAAATCCCTAAATCTATTCTACGCTCACGATACGGAACACTGTTCTCCTGTTGGTGGCGCGTCCTTCCTCCGTGTCGTTGGTGGCAATCGGCTGTGTTTCCCCATAACCTTTGAACGTGAGGCGGTTCACCGTGATACCCTTGTCTGTCAAGTATTTCACCACTGCCTTGGCCCGATTGGCGGATAGCACCATGTTGTCTTTATCGGAGCCTATATTGTCGGTATGACCGGCAATCTCAATTTTAATCGCCGGATTGTCCTGCATCAGTTTCACCAGTTTGTCCAGCTCTGTCACGGATGCTGGTTCAAGACTGAACTGGTTGCTCTGGAAGAAAATGTTATGCAGGACAATGCTGGCGTTAACGGCCAGTGGCTGCAACGGAATATTTTTCTCAAAAGGTGTTCCGGGGTGATGATCTTTCAGGGAGAAGTTATCGGAATAGAACAAATATCCTTTCTTGTTCACATGGAAAGCATAGTCCTTTCCTACCGGCAGTGGCGCCAGGAAATCGCCGTTATCGTTTGTTTTAACGGCGGCGATAGCGTAACCGCCTTGCAGGTCTATCACGTCAATATTGGCGGTCAGTCTTTTGTGGGTAGTAGTATCATACACATAGCCTTTTACGTAAAGGGTTTGCAGTGGCCGTGCTTCAGGATAAAGTTCAAAGCGGTAGATGTCCAGGGCGCCGCGGGTGTCGGAACGGTCGGAGGCAAAATAAGCGGTTTTGCCATTGGCTTCTACTACGAGCGAGGCATCTTCATCGATGGTATTGATAGGATAACCCAGGTTGGTGGCGGGTCCCCAGCTGCCGTCAGGCTGACGGCGGGAGTAAAAAATGTCGAGGCCACCGTAGCCGGGATGCCCGTTGGACGCGAAATACAGCGTTTGCCCATCTGCGTGGATGAAAGGCGTGGTTTCTCTGCCAGGGGTGTTGATATTGGGGCCAAGCCGCTCCGGCACGCTCCAGCGGCCGTTTTCCTGTCGGCGGCTCACGAAGATGTCGGCGCCTGCATCGGTTGTTTCGCGGGCGAAATAAAGCGTTTGTTTATCGGCAGACAGGCAGGGCTGAGATTCCCAGTCCCGCGTATTGATCGGTGCGCCGATGTTCTGTGGCGCTGTCCAGCCCTCGGGCGTTTTCTCGGAATAGTAGATGTCGCAGCTGCCTTTGCCTTCGGGAAATTCGCAACCGGTAAACACAAGCAATGTACCGTCCTGCGAGATGTTCTGGGCGCCTTCATTGAACGAGGTGTTTACGGGTTCGCCCATATTCTGCGCGGGCTGCCAGCCGCTGCTGTCGCGGCGGGAGATGAAAAAGTCTTCATTGCGGCCATTTACACGGCGGGTATAAATCAATGTTTGTGCATCGATGGTGAGCGACGGAAAATATTCAGGGTCTTTACTGTTGATATTATCTCCCAGGTTTTCCGGATGAAAAGGCACCTGTTGATGCTGGCTGACGGCAAACTCATAATTGTCCCTGAGCCTTTCGGCATTTTTATTCAGTGTTTTGCTGGTGACAAGATATTGACGGATGACATTCAGGGCGCTCTGAAAATCGCCGGTGCCGGCCAGTGAGCGGGAATAAGCTACCATCACCGGTTTGAGTCCGCTGCTGTCCAGTTGTTTCAGTTTGGTGAAACTTTCTTTGGCCGCGGAATAATTTTTCAGATCGATGTAACAAAGGCCCATCTGGCCATAGGCGTCGGTGAAGCCCGGCGCTACTTTGATGGCGTTTTGCAGCAGATCGATCGCATCTTTGCTTCTGTACATGCGGACGGCGTCTACTGCCTCGTCAAAGAAGGCTTTTGCTTTTTTAGGGGCTGTTTCGTAAGTAACTGTCTGGGCTTGTATTTGCAGGCAACAGCACCATAAACAGGCGGATAATAACAGCGTACGTTTCATAAATGTTTCTGGGTTGTGTAACGAAGATAGAGGATAAAACGAAGAAGCCACTGCTTTCATTGCAGTGGCTTCTTCGTTTTATCTTCTCCCCGGTCCTGTTTAGGGTACATTGATGTATTTATGTACCTGTAAAGACAGGCCCCATTCGGGATGGTCTTTGATGTAGTCAATGATCAGCGGCGTCATTTCTGCGCTGCGGTCCCATTCCGGCGCGAGGTACAGCTTACATTGTTTGCTGACCAGCGCGGCATATTTTTCTGCCCAGGCAAAGTCGGATTTGTTGAAGATGACGACTTTCAGTTCGCTGGCCACTTTACATACTTCCGGCAGCGGCGCCTTGAATTTTTTAGGCGACAGGGTAATCCAGTCCCAGCTGCCGCTGAGCGGAGAGGAGCCGGATGTTTCCATATGGGTGCGGAACCCTTTTTTATGCAGGGCTTTGGTGAGCGCGTCCAGATTATGCATCAGTGGTTCGCCGCCGGTGATAACGGCAAGGCGGCCCGGATGGGCAGCAGCCTCTTCCACGATATCCGTGATCTCGCGTTGCGGGTGTTTTAAGGCATCCCAGCTCTCTTTTACGTCGCACCAATGGCAACCTACGTCACAACCGCCCAGCCTGATGAAATAGGCTGCCTTGCCCTGATAGTAGCCTTCTCCCTGAAGGGTGTAGAAGCTTTCCATCACGGGCAGGGTGCTGGTTTTGATATTTGTTGTTATTACTGACATGATTTACGGCACAAAGTTCGGTTATTACCGCAACTTTTAGTTCATACTTCCTTTCAGGCCGATGTTGGCGTGATAGGTATTTTTCAGCAGGGCTGCGATGGTCATCGGACCTACGCCGCCAGGCACTGGCGTAATGAAGCTGCATTTAGGCGCTACTTCATCAAACTTAACGTCTCCTTTGAGGCGGAAACCGCTCTTTTTGGAAGCGTCAGCCACCCGGTTGATTCCTACGTCCACTACTACGGCGCCTTCCTTTACCATATCGGCGGTCACAAAGTCCGGTTTACCAATGGCAGCGATGATGATATCGGCCTGGCGGCATATTTCTGCCAGGTTTTGTGTGCGGGAGTGGGTGAGGGTAACGGTGCAGTTGCCGGGGTTGGTGTTGCGGCTCAGCAGGATGCTTACCGGCGTGCCCACGATATGGCTGCGGCCTATTACTACCGCGTGTTTGCCGGCAGTAGGAATGTTATAATGTTCCAGCATCAGCATGATGCCATAAGGAGTAGCAGGGATAAAGGCTGGTAAACCGCTCACCATTTTACCCACGTTCATGGGGTGGAAGCCGTCTACGTCTTTGCTGGGATCGATAGTGTTGATCACCAGTTCTTCGTTGATGTGTTTAGGTAAAGGCAGTTGCACCAGGATACCGTCCACATCTGCATTTTCATTGAGCAAAATGATCTGGTCCAGCAGGTGTTTTTCAGAAATCTGTTCGTCGAAACGGAGCAGGGTGGAGTTGTAGCCACATTCTGCACAGGATTTTACCTTGGAAGCCACATAAGTTTCGCTGGCGGGATTGTTGCCTACCAGTATGGCCGCGAGATGAGGTACTTTTTTACCAGCAGCCTTTAATTCAGCCACCTGAGCGGCTAATTGGGCTTTAATAGCCTCAGAAACGAGTTTACCGTCTAAAATTTGCATGTGCAAAGCTACGAATCAATTACGAATTACAAATTACGAATTACGAATTAAGGGCTGCTTCCCGGAAGGTTAGTTAATAACCGTTCCATAAAATAGCCCTTAGTTCGTAATTCGTAATTTGTAATTCGTAATTGATTGCGCGGCATTCGGCAAAACAAGCGACCAGGGGGCAGCGCTTGTTTTGCCCGGGCATTGCGCCCGTCAGAATGCGCGATAGTGGAAATTATAAGGCAAAACTTGCATATAAATCTCCCTGCCGCCCGTGGGCAGCAGGGAAAGATTTTTGATCACATCGGAAAGCATTAGATTTTTGGTGCGGCAGCGAGGATTTCAGCGTCTGCAGCGGCAGCATATTTCTCAAAATTGCGGATGAACTGGGCGGCCAGGTCTTTCGCCTTTTCGTCATAGGCTGCTTTGTCATTCCAGGTATTGCGTGGGTCCAGGATTTCAGCCGGAACACCGGGGCAGCTGTCAGGCATCGCCACGCCGAATACAGGATGAGGATGGAAGGTGGCGTTGTCCAGCTCGCCTTTCAGGGCGGCAGAGATCATCGCACGGGTGTAAGACAGTTTGATACGGCTGCCAATGCCATAAGCACCGCCGGTCCAGCCGGTATTGATCAGCCATACGTTCACCTGGTGACGGCGCATTTTCTCACCGAGCATCTGGGCGTACTGTGCCGGGTGCAGCGGAATGAAAGGCGCGCCAAAGCAGGCGCTGAAGGTTGATTTAGGTTCGGTGACACCTGCTTCTGTGCCGGCCACTTTGGCGGTATAGCCGGAAATAAACTGGTACATGGCCTGGCCGGGCGTCAGCCGGGAAACAGGCGGTAATACGCCGTAAGCGTCGCAGGTCAGGAAGAATATGTTTTTAGGAATACCTCCAATGGAAGGTTCCAGTGCATTGTCAATATAAGACAGTGGGTAAGACACCCGTGTGTTTTCCGTAATGGTACAATCAGTGTAGTTAACAGTGTTGGTGCCGGGGAAGAATTGGATGTTCTCCAGCAGGGCACCGGGGCGAACTGCCCGGAATATCTGCGGCTCTTTTTCTTCAGAGAGGTCGATGCACTTGGCATAACAACCGCCTTCAAAGTTAAACACGCCGGTGGATGTCCAGCCGTGTTCATCGTCGCCGATCAGTTTACGGGAAGGATCTGCACTGAGGGTGGTTTTACCGGTGCCGCTCAAACCGAAGAAGATGGCGGTATCGCCTTCATCTCCCTGATTGGCGGAGCAGTGCATGCTCAGTACCTGCTTGTCATGTGGCAGCACATAGTTAAGGATGGTGAAAATGCCTTTTTTGATTTCGCCGGTATAAGCGCTGCCACCGATAATGATGGTTTTACGGGAGAAGCTTACCATGCTGAAGTTACCCTGCCGCGTGCCGTCAACGGCAGGATCTGCCAGAAAGCCCGGGGCCTGGATAACGGTCCAGTCGGTATGCATGTAGTCCAGTTCTTCTTCCGTGGGGCGCAGGAACATATTATAGGCAAACAGGCTTGACCAGGGCAGTTCGGTCACTACCTTGATGTTAACCCGGTAATCCTGGTCTGCGCAGGCATAGCAGTCACGTACCCATATGTCTTTGCCGGTAAAATAGGCAGTGATTTTTTTGTACAGGCGGTCAAATACGTCTGCAGAAACGGGAATGTTAAAGTCGTTCCAGTTAACAGTGTCAGCTGTGAGGTCGTCTTTTACAATAAACTTGTCTTTGGGTGATCTGCCGGTAAATTGGCCGGTATTGACGGCCAGCGCTCCTGTGTCGGCCAGTACGCCTTGTTTTCTGGCTAATGTCTGTTCAACCAGTTTCTCTGGAGACAGCTGGTAATATACATTCGACACATTCTCTATGCCCAGTTCCCGTAAGTCAGCAACAGGGTTCCTTACGCTACTCATTTGCATAAAAAGCAAGATTGTTTTGGTGTAATGGCAAAACTAGGCATTTTTTGATATCGTCAAATTTTATCGGTGTTACACCACTAAAATTTAGATAAACTGAGTGGTACCCAGGGTTATTGTTGATAGATTTTTAATTTGGCTGCGTTTCCTTGCAGTATTTCAAACGACGGCTGTGTGAATATAACATTAAGTATTCGCAAGGGAGTATCAGTATTTATCCGGCTCTTCCCGCTTTTTAACCAGTTTTCCTGAATTTAAATTTATCACACAGCGGATTCATGAAATCACAAAATTTTGGACTAGGTTTGGAGCCTCATTTGAAATACAGACGATATGAAGAATCTGCCCTTGGACTCGCAGCTGTTTGTTAAAAACCGTGCGCGTTTTGTGGCCAAAATGCAGCCACAGTCAATAGCTATTATCAACTCCAATGATGAATTGCCGACCAACGGCGATGCGTTGCATAAGTTTAAACAAAACTCCGATCTGTACTGGCTTACCGGCATCGATCAGGAAGATACCATGGTGGTATTATATCCGGACAATCCCGATCCGAAATACCGGGAAGTACTGGTACTGGTACGTCCTAACGAGTTGAAAGAAAAATGGGACGGCCACCGCCTGCGCAAGGACGAAGCCTTTGCCATCTCCGGCATCGGCACTGTAGTGTGGCTCGACAGCCTCGACGCGCTGCTGCAGCAATGGATCAATGATGCTTCCAACATCTACCTGAACTCCAATGAAAATAACCGCAAAGCCAACCTGGTGCCGGTAAGGGATTACCGCTACGCACAGGAAATGAAGCTCCGCTACCCGCTGCACAACTATCTCCGGGCGGCCGTTATCTTCAAGGAACTGCGCGCGGTGAAAACAGCAGAAGAAGTGAAAGTGATACAGGAAGCGGTAGACATTACGGAAAAAGCATTCCGCCGCATCCTGAAATTTATTAAACCGGGAGTATGGGAACACGAAATCCATGCTGAAATTGTACATGAATTTCTGCGCAACCGCTCCGCCGGTGAGGCTTATGGCTCTATCATCGCTTCAGGCGACCGTGCCCGTACCCTGCACTATGTGTCCAACAACCAGGAGTGTAAAGATGGTGAACTGATCCTGATGGACTTCGGCGCGGAATACGGCGGCTATAATGCTGACCTTACCCGTACTATACCCGTAAACGGTAAATTCACCGACCGCCAGCGCCAGGTGTACAATGCCTGCCTGCATCTGCATAACTATGCGAAAAGCATTCTCCGCCCCGGCATTACCATCGCTAAATACCACGAAATGGTAGGAGAGGAAGCCGGTAAAGAATTCGTAAAACTGGGACTGATCACGGAAGCGGACATCAAAAACCAGGACCCTGAATCCCCGGCTTACCGCAAATACCTTTATCATGGCATTTCCCATCATCTGGGCGTAGACGTGCATGACCTGGGCCCTTCTTTACACCAGCCTATTCCGGAAGGCGCGGTGATGACCGTTGAACCAGGCATCTACATAGAAGAAGAGAAAATGGGCGTTCGCATTGAAAATAACATATGGCTTACTGCCAGCGGCAATGTGGACCTTTTCAAAAATATTCCTGTCACTGCTGAGGAGATCGAATCACTGATGAAATAACCCAGTCAAGAATTACAAATTACGAAATACGAATTACGAATTACGAATGAAGGGCTTCCTTATGGAAAGGTAGTAACTGACCGCTCCGTAAAGAAATCCCCCATTCGTAATTCGTATTTCGTAATTTGTAACTGTTTTAAAGCCATTTGAATGCGACAACTTCCTAACATTATTACCCTATGTAACCTTTTTTGTGGTGCGCTGGCCATTATCTGTGTGCTGCATGCGCCGGAGTTCCGGGTGGAATTTAACGGCAATGATTATACGGTGACCAACCCGGAGCCGGTATACTGGGCTTCTGCGTTGGTGGTATTGGCTGCAATTTTCGATTTTTTCGACGGGCTGGTGGCCCGTTTGCTGAAGGTGCAACTGCCCATGGGCAAAGAGCTGGACTCTCTTGCAGATGTGGTGACTTTTGGGGTGGTGCCAGGTATGATGTTGTACCGGCTGCTGCGGAGTGCCTATTACCAGATGCCAGATGCGTTTGAAGTATCTATGGTGAATCTGGCGCCGGCCTTGCTGGTACCGTGTTTTGCGGCCTACCGCCTGGCTAAGTTTAATCTCGATACCCGCCAGTCTGACAACTTTATAGGCGTGCCTACGCCGGCTGTAGGACTGCTGGTGGCTTCTTTCCCGATGATCGTGTTGTACAATCCCTATAATCTGGCCCACTGGTTACAGAACATCTGGGTATTGTATGGCATCATTGCAGTGCTATGCTACCTGATGGTGTCAGAAATTCCCATGCTGAGCCTGAAAATAAAGGAGAAATCGCTGAAGGCCAACTGGACAAGACTCTTGCTGGCAGTGCTGGTGATTGTCAGCATTCCCTTCCTCAACTACGCAACAGCTCCGTTTGTATTCATCTGTTACGTACTGCTCTCGCTGGCCGTACCTCCGAAAGTAACACCCATATAGGATCACAAATTACAAATTACGAATTACGAAAGGCTTGCTGGCAGGGCGGTTATTAAGTATCCTTTCTATATAGAGCCCCTCCGTTCGTAATTCGTAATTCGTAATTCGTAATTTTTTTTAGTAGGTTTGCGCCAAATTTTAGCACAATGACTTTTACTGCACATATCAATGTGATGCCACTGAAAGAATTATTGGACCCGCAAGGTAAAGCGGTGATGAGTGGTCTCAAAAACCTTGGCATGGGCCAGGTACAAGATGTACGGATTGGCAAACATATTACCCTGCAAATTGAAGCCGCCAGCAAGGAAGAAGCACATCAGATCGCTGAAAGTGCCTGCCAGAAGCTGTTGGCCAATCAGGTAATGGAATACTTCGAAGTACAGATACAATAAAAATAATTACGAGTGACGAATTACGAATTACGAATTGCCCGGGTTTATTGGGAAATCTATAATTCGTAATTCGTAATTCCGTAATTCGTAACTCACATGAAATTATACCTCATTCCATCTCCTATCGGCAATCTCGCCGATATTACCTACCGGGCTGTTAAAGTACTGGAAGAGGCGGAATTGGTGCTGGCCGAGGATACCCGTACCTCCGGCGTGCTCCTCAAACATTACCAGATCAACAAACCGGTAACTCCCTACCATCAACATAACGAACACAAAATAGTGCAGCACCTGCTGCAACAGCTGCAATCCGGCAAAACCATGGCCCTGCTCACTGATGCAGGCACGCCTGGCGTTTCTGATCCCGGGTTCCTGCTGGTCCGCGAATGTATCCGTGCCGGCGTGCCCGTGGAATGCCTGCCCGGCGCCACCGCATTTGTGCCCGCACTGGTCAATAGCGGCATCCCCATGAACCGCTTTACTTTTGAAGGCTTCCTGCCGCTCAAAAAAGGCCGCCATACACTGTTTTCCCAATTGGCCACTGAAGAACGCACCTTCGTTTTTTATGAATCGCCCATGCGGCTGGTAAAAACACTGGCCGATCTGATACAGTACCTCGGTCCCGACCGCCCCTGCTGCGTTAGCCGCGAACTCACCAAAATGTTCGAGGAAAATAAACGCGGTACCCTTCAGGAAGTGCATGACTACTTCCTCGAAAAAGGCGTAAAAGGCGAGATCGTAGTCGTTGTACAAGGCGCCGGCTGACCCATCTACCGATATCCCGTAACATCTTCCCCCAATAACCGCCCATACAGGCGGAAGACCTGCTGATGTATATTTTGACCAATTTTACGGGATAGCTATCCCGAATTGTTTATTTTAGCCCGGAATAAAAATATACTGAATGAAGCACGGGGTATTAGGAAGCTGCCTGGCCCTTACTATGATGACAGGCAGCTGGTTACAACTAAATGCACAGTCAGACCGCTGGCAACAAAGGGTAAAGTATACAATGGACGTGGCCATGGACGCCCCCGCCAACAAACTGACCGGTACACAACATCTGGAGTATTTCAATAACTCCCCTGACACGCTGAAGAAAGTCTTCTATCACCTGTACTGGAACGCCTTTCAGCCAGGCAGTATGATGGACGTGCGCAGTCGCGACCTGGGAAAAATCGTGCTCGGTAAAGATAAAAACGGCAATCCCCGCCGGGACTGGGACGCCCGGGTGCAGGACCGCATCTCCAAACTGAAACCGGATGAGATAGGCTACCAGAAAATCATCTCCCTGAAAAGAGATGGCAAAGCACAAGCATTCAAAGTAGTGGAAACGATCCTGGAAGTGCCGCTGGACAAACCTATCCTGCCACACTCAAAAGCCGTGTTCGACATGGAATTTGAAGCACAGGTGCCGGTGCAGATCCGCAGAAGCGGCCGCAATAATTCAGAAGGGGTGGACTTCTCCATGGCCCAGTGGTATCCTAAAATGTGCGAATACGACTACGAAGGATGGCATCCCACTCCCTATATCGCCCGTGAATTCTACGGCGTATGGGGCGATTATGATGTGAAAATAGCCATCGATAAAAAATATGTGCTGGCTGGTACCGGTTACCTGCAAAACCCTAACCAGATCGGCTATGGTTACGAAACACCAGGCGCCAAAGTAAACCGCCCTGCCGGAAATACACTGACCTGGCATTTTGTGGCGCCTAACGTGCATGACTTCGTATGGGCCGCAGATCCGGACTACAAACACATTACGCAAAAAGTAGACGGCTTTACGGCGCACTTCTTCTATATCGAAAATGAAAGCACCCGCGAATCATGGCCGGAGCTGGCTAAATTGATCCCCGGCGCCTATAAGTACATCAAAGCGCATTACGGGGCCTATCCTTATCAGCAGTACTCCTTCATCCAGGGCGGCGACGGCGGTATGGAATACCCGATGGCCACCCTGATCATGGGCAACCGGAACATCTCCGCGCTCTATAATCTGGCATTGCATGAATGGATGCATACCTGGTACCAGGGCATGCTGGCCACCAATGAAAGCCTCTATCCATGGATGGACGAAGGTTTTACCACCTTCGGAGAAGATGCTACCTACTATAGCACCGTTGATTCCCTGAAAGGAAAAAATCCGCATGAAGGCTCCTACAATGGCTATTTCGCCCTTGTAAACAGCCCTTATGAAGAACCGGCTTCCACACATGCAGATCACTTTAACAGCAACTACGGCTACAGCCTTACCGCCTATTCAAAGGGCGCCGTATTCCTGGAGCAGTTGGGCTACGTGATCGGTAAAGACAACCGTGATGCAGGCCTGTTACGCTATTACAACGAATGGCGCTTCAAACATCCGAATGTCAACGACTTTATCCGCGTAATGGAAAAGCAGAGCGGTATTCAGCTGGACTGGTACAAACAATACTTTATCAATTCCAACAAACATATTGATTACGGTATTGACAGCGTATATAGCAAAGGCAGCAAAACGGTTGTACGCCTGCGTCGTATCGGTTTGTTCCCTATGCCGGTAGACTTTATGGTGACCGATAAAAAAGGCAATCAGGTGATGCACTATATCCCGATGTCGCTCATGTTTGGCGAGAAGCCAAATGAACAATCTGCGGTAAAACGTATAGTCGATCCCGTTTGGTACTGGACCAACGCTACCTATGAGGTGGAACTGGACCTGCCACTGTCTGAAATAAAAGAGCTGGAAATAGATCCCAGCCAGCGTTTGGCAGATGTCGACAGAAGTAATAATAAAGCAGTGTCCTAAAATAGCGATACAGTGTAAAAGCGAAAGACCGAAGCTATGCTTCGGTCTTTCGCTTTTACACTGGTTGAATATGTAGCCGTTTAAATGTTTCAGCAGCTTTTGTTTCCCCATCGGCTATCATGCTTCTGATAGCACGGTTGATAAATTCCAGTCCGCCCATGCCGGCAGCCGGCGGCGTATCAGGCCTTATCACATGCAGGTTTACTATCTTCTTTCCTTTGAAAGGGGCGGCTTCCGGCAGGTCAAAACACTGGTGGACAGTTTCCGGCGGTACGCCGGCAGCTTGTAACTGGCGCTGTATAGCTTCGAGGTAACGGAGCGAGTGATTGTACACCATAGGTACAGCGATATCTTTTTCAGACATATTGATCGTGGCCCAGTCCATAGTACGTTCCAGTACATCGACCAGGTTTTTAAACTGGATATGATAGGCTTCCTGTTCCACCGGCGTGTGCAGTACCAGGTAGATATCTGTTGCGCCCCTGTCTATGGCGAGTTTTACCGGAGCGTACAAAGGGCCGCCGCCATCAATGAGTTGTTGCAACGGCTGGTCTGGTTCCGTAATGTCTACCGGCGGCATAAATGCCGGTTGCGTGAAAGAAGCTACCATTGCGTCACGCAGCGTATATACGTCACCGAGTTTTTTTACCGTATAACCGTTACTGTTGGACTCGCGGTTGGAGTAATAGATATTGCCGCCGGTTTGAAGGCTTCTGGTAGCAATGAACAGTTCACGTGGCGAAGCCATCAGTTGCTGGTAGCGGTCTTCCGTAACGATAGCATTGATTTTATGCAGTAACGGAATAATGTTATACAGCGAAAGGTGGTTGTTGGCCAGCCGCTGGATAGCATGGTTGGTAGACAGGAAATCGGGTGTGACATTGGCGGTAAAGATCTTTTCTGCCAGTTCATTGTCACCGATGGCTGCCAGCAGCGCGATCAGCGAGCCGGTGCTGGTGCCGCAAATGATATCGAATTGAATGTCCGGATGATGTTGCTGGATATACCTGACCACTCCTATGGCGAAGGCGCAACGGGCACCGCCTCCTCCTAATACTAATGCTGTTTTCGTCATGATAGATTTTTCAAAAATAATGTACGGTTTGTACTGCTAAACTGGCATGGGGTTATGCGTATGACAAATTGTGGTCATATCTCAAATTACAAAATCCGGGCAAAAAAAAATCAGGACGGCATCGCAGTCCTGATCAGGCGTAAAAATAAGCTGGGCATATAACGATTAAAAGATGAGTTGTTGCAATTGGTTTTCCCAGTTATGGCGTTGTAATTCATGGAATTTCAACTGTTCCAGATGGTGTTCTGTATGATAGGCCGTGAAGTACAGCATTTCCCGCAGGGTGATTTTCCCCAGCAGGGGATGAGGCAGGCGATACTTATCTAGCTCGTTTTCGGACCATCTGCCCAGATTCTCGAGCAGTCTGTTCTTTTGTTTAAGGAAGGCCTCTATGAGTATGGGCCGCTGGGCGCCATAAACAATGCCGGGCAGGTAAGTGATGGTGGATTTGCCGCCCCGGGCCAGCAGCTGACGATAGTCTTCCACCAGTTGATGGTAGGAGCGTGACGGCTGGCGGCTGGTGCCGAAGTAATGCAGCAGTATTTTTGGATAGCCCATGGCAGTAGCTACCGGCCTGGACGATTTAATGAGATGTTGGAGCTGTTGTCCTGCAGACCATTTGCCATAGGGCGTAGCGGTAAAACGGTGATCCGGCAATGTCTGCACAAAATCAACGAAATTATCGAAGCTGCTATTTATCTGAGAATGGATCTCATGCTGGTTCAGGTACATAGGAAATGATTTAAAGGGTGCATAAAACACAAAACCGGAAGCTTCCAAACTGATACCCGGGCCACTTTGCATTCTTCCTGAAGTTACGCCGGTTTTGCGACCTGTCCAATAAAATGACAGATATAAAATATATTAATATTTACTTTTCGGGTGCTAAACCCGATAAATGGATCATTTCTTCCTGCAAAAAACTCACTTATTCCAGTATTTCACACAAAAAACCCTGCTGTTGTACAAAATCAATGATGATATTCTCAGCTACCCGGAGGTCACCAATTCTGAGTACCCTGTCGCAATCATCGAGGTCCACGTGGCAGCTGGCCACCTCAAAGCGGGAGGTGATTGCCTGTATCATGGCCTGTTTTTCCTGCGTGTTCCCGATATTGGTTTTGAAGATGCCTATCATAGCGGAATGGATTTAGTTGGGTTATACTTGTTTGTCCTCTTTTTCGCCGCGGTCCTTCTGCTGGTCAAATTCGTCCTCATGCCAGTTAAATCCACGGGGATCGCAGTACTGGCGGAAGCGTTGTTTTATTTTTTCCCGTTGTTCGGGAGTCATGTTGGCCAGTTTTTCTTTCCATTCTTTGCGTTGGCGCCATCCGCCGCCCCATTTGCCGCCGCCGGGTTTGTGGCCATGCCAGCCAAACAGCAGTTTACCGAGTACGAGCAGGCCGAGGGCTTGCCAGTAGGAGATAACGGGGCCGTGGAAAAGTTCCGGAATCAGGTTGTTCCATAAAACCTGCGTCAGCAGGATGACAAGGGCAAAAAAGGCGATGCCTAAGAAAACCAATCCTATTTTTTTGATGGGTCGCATATCTTGAATAATTTGATGTTAGTTATTAAATAGTTCCTGATAAAGTTCTGCCAGCCGTTCCCGCAGATACAGTACTGCATAGCGTTTCCTGGACAACAGCGTGTTGACGCCGATGCCTGTTTCTTCGCTCATTTCCTTAAATGATTTGCCTTCCAGTTCGTGTTGCAGGAAGACCTGTTTTTGTTCGGCAGGTAATTCATCGATAGCCTGTGTAATCGCTTCCGATATGATCTTCCGCGTTAACGGGGTGTCGGCTTGTAAGTTTTCATCAGCAAGGATTTCCGGCAGAAAAAGGACTTCCTCTCCTTCTATTTCGCGCGTAAAGTCGGTGAAAGGTGTTTCTTTTTTCTTGCGGAACCAGTCGGTGATCCGGTTGCGCGTCACCGCAAAGAGCCAGCCCGTAATGGAGTCTATCTGACTGCCGAGGCGCAGGTATTCGGTGAACTGGTACAGTACGTCCTGCAATATGTCCTCCGCATCCGACGCGTTGTTGACACGCTGCCGGATGAAGTGCAGTAAACGCTTGCGTTCCTGCTTTACCGTAGCCTGTATGCGGTCGTTTTGCTCTTGGGCCATTATGCTGTTTGTGAGGAGCAACTGTTTCATCGTAATAAGGAAGACGAAACAGTAAAAACGATATTTTATTTTTCTTAAAAAAAAATATCAGGGGCAACAAAACGAGCGTCCATGGCGGTTATTCCTCAGCTTTTAACCATCACAATGTATTTCTCCTTAAAACTTTCTTCCGGAAAAATATCATAAATGTCTATTAACCGCGGTTTTACGCCGCTTTCAGAGATTTCCTGCGCCAGGTCGCCGCCTTTCAGGCATATCAGTCCTTTTTCGAACTGTTTGCCGGGCACGGCCGATTTCTTCAGCAGGGGCTTGCTCCACCGCCACAGGTCGGCCAGCGGGGCTACTGCCCTGGACACTACGATATCGAATTTACGGTTTTTAATCTCTTCTACGCGGCTATGTGCGCTGGTAACGTTTTTCAGGCCGAGGGCTTCTGCAACGCCCTGTACCACCTTGATTTTTTTGCCGATGGAGTCTACCAGGTGGAACTGTACTTCCGGGAAGAAGATGGCCAGCGGAATGCCGGGGAAACCGCCGCCGGTGCCCAGGTCCAGTATCTGGGTGCCCGGCTGGAAATCTGCGATGGCCGCTATGCTCAGGGAATGCAACACATGCCGCTCATACAAAGAATCAATATCCTTGCGGGAAATCACATTGATTTTCCCGTTCCATTCCTCATACAATCCTTTCAGGGCTTCCAACTGTTGTGACTGGGCAGGCGTAAAATCGCTGAAATACTTTAAAATAATCTCCATGGCGCAAAAGTAAAGAATTGGCCCTTATAAAACGACGAATGGCGGAGTATCTCCGCCATTCTGTTATCATTCAGGTAGATGACCTACCATTTGTTTTTGGAGCGGAACATCAGCGCTGGCGTAAAGATGATATAATATAATACCATGAAGATGTCCATTAGCCAGCTGAACTTGAAAAGATCGCTTTCATCGAGCCTGCGCATGGCGGCGTAGGTGATAATGGACTGCACCAGTACCTTGGTCGCGAAGATGCCCAGCACGTACCACAAAATTGGCGGCGGGAAAAACAGCGCGAAAATAAGGGCCGGGTAAAAGAGGAAATGTGTCAGGGAAAACAGGCCCAGCACAAACTTATGCCCAAAGCGGTAGTGTTTGCCGGTGGACATATGCCTTGTTTTTTGCCTGAACCAGCTTTTCCAGCTCAGTTTAGGCTCTGAATAGGTAAATGCCTGCTTATCGATGACTACTCCCACATTTTTGCGGTTGGCGGCGGAATTGACAAACAGATCGTCATCGCCGCTGGCCAGGTGCTGATGGCTGGTAAATCCTTTATGGCGGAAGAACAGCTCCCTCTTGTAAGCCAGGTTGCGGCCCACGCCCATGTAGGGCATGCCGCTCATGGCAAAGGACAGGTGCTGCAGGGCACTGAAAAAGGTTTCGTAACGGATCACTTTATTCAGGAAGCCTGGTTTTTTATGGTAAGCGCCGTAACCCAGCACTATTTCCTTGTCATCGTCAAACCCCTGGCTCATTAACGTCAACCAGTATGTGCTGCCCGGCTTGCAGTCGGCGTCTGTAAGCAGTACATTATCGTACTGGGCGCCTTTCAGGCCTATGGACAGCGGATATTTTTTCCCGGGGATGAATTTGGCGGCTTGTTTGATTTCAATATGACGGTAGTGTGGATAACCCGGCTCTATGGAGCGGAGATAGTATTTGGTATCATCTTCAGAGTTATCGTTGACCACAATCACCTCATATTCCGGTTTATGATGCACATGATAACGCTGCTGTAATACGCCCGGCAGATTTTTCTGCAGGTTAAGTTCTTCATCCTTGGCGCAGATGATCACTGAAAAAGGGCCGCCAGGCGCTTGGTCCAGGTCAAACTTACGACGATAAAAAGCTACCCGGGAAAAGACAAACAGATAATATATCGTTTGAATTCCTGCTACGGCAGCGAAAAAGTATAAGGCAATTTCACCCAGATTGTCAAGCATAATGCTGGCAAAAATATAATATTTTTATTATCTGTAAAATAATAAAAAATCCTGCTTCGAAGGATAAAATCATCAAATGAGAAAATAGCCAAATAATCCGATCTTTGCACGCTGAAATTAAGAGCTGTGAATTTTGAACTGATAACTACAGATAAAGGCAGTAATGCCAGGGCAGGTAAGATCACCACGGCCCATGGTACCATAGAAACGCCGATTTTTATGCCGGTAGGCACAGTGGGCAGCGTGAAAGCCGTTACCCAGGACCAGGTACGTGACGATGTACAGGCACAGATCATCCTGGGCAATACTTACCATCTGTACCTGCGCCCGGGGCTGGAAGTGTTGTCACTGGCCGGCGGCCTGCATAAATTCAACGGCTGGGACCGCCCTATACTGACCGACAGTGGTGGGTATCAGGTATTTTCCCTGGCCGCCAACCGCAAAATCAAGGAAGAAGGGGTAGTGTTTCAATCCCATATCGATGGCTCCAAACACCTGTTCACCCCCGAAAACGTGATGGATATCCAACGGACCATCGGCGCCGATATTATCATGGCATTCGATGAATGCCCGCCGTACCCTTCAGAATACCGTTATGCACGTAAATCCATGGAGCTGACGCACCGCTGGCTGGACCGCTGCATTCAGCGACTGAAAGACACACAGCCCGCCTACGGCCATGAACAGACACTGTTCCCCATCGTACAGGGCAGTACCTATAAAGACCTCCGTAAGGCATCTGCGGAGTATATCGCCTCCCGTGGCGCCGCAGGCAATGCCATCGGTGGTTTGAGCGTAGGCGAACCGGAAAATGAAATGTATGAAATGTGCGGCCTGGTGACCGAAATCCTGCCGCAGGACAAGCCCCGTTACCTCATGGGCGTGGGCACGCCCTGGAACATCCTGGAAAATATCGCCCTCGGCGTGGATATGTTCGACTGCGTAATGCCCACCCGTAACGGCCGTAACGGCATGCTCTTTACCTGGAACGGCGTGATGAACATCCGTAATAAAAAATGGGCCACCGATTTTAATCCGATCGACGCCAACAGCGAATGTTTTGCCACCCGCGACTATTCCCGTGCCTACCTGCGCCACCTGTTTGTGGCCGGTGAAATTTTAGGCATGACATTGGCGAGTATCCACAACCTCGCTTTTTATCTGGAGCTGGTCAAGGAAGCCCGCCGCCAGATACTGGCCGGTACTTTCGCTACGTGGAAAACAGGAATGGTACAGCAACTGAAAACGCGACTGTAAAAGTTCAGACAATAAAATAAACTAATATCTTTGGGCTCATGACTAAAATAGACTGGTACATTTTACGCAAGCTCATTGGAACTTTTATTTATTCCCTGATGATATTGCTGGTCATTTCCGTAGTGATCGATATCACAGAGAAGATAGATGATTTCATTAAGTATCATATATCCCTGCACGATGTGATCGTGGACTATTACTTTGGTTTTATCCCGCATATCGCAGCCTTGCTGTTTCCCCTGTTCATATTCATCTCGGTTATTTTCTTTACCTCCAAAATGGCCTACCGGTCGGAGATCATTGCCATCCTGAGCGCCGGGGTGAGTTTCCGTCGCTTCCTGCGCCCCTACTGGGTAGGTGCGTTCCTGTTTGGCGGCATCCTCTGGCTGGCCAACTACTGGGTGGTACCTAACGCCAACCGTATCCGTACCACTTTTGAAAATACCCGGATACATACACCAGACAATGAGCAGTCGCAATACGACCGTACCAGCCGTATCGACAGCTTTACCTACGTGACTTTCGGTACCTACGATCCCAACTATAAAAGCGGCAGCAACTTTACCATGGAAAAAGTGGATAAACAACTGATGACCGTGAAGCTGCGTGCCGACCGTATCACCTGGGATTCCACCAAAAAGGCATGGAGACTGGACTACGTGTCTGTACGAAATATGGATGGCTTAAAGGAGAAATGGTACAGTCGCCAGGATTCCATCTTAAAGATCGCCCTGAACCCAAAAGACCTGCTGGAGGTGAAGAACCTGCAGGAAGCCATGACCACGCCCGATCTGCGTAAATATATCAAACGGGAAGCCATCCGCGGCTCCGAAGGACTGAACACCTATTGGGTGGAATACTACCGGAGAACGGCCGCAGCTGCTGCGGTGGTGATCCTCACCCTTATCGGAGGCATTATTGCCGCCAAAAAGGTAAGGGGCGGCAGTGGCCTGCACCTGGCCGTGGGTATTGTGATCAGCGCCAGCTATATCATCCTGATGCAGTTTACCACTGTGTTCAGTACCAAAGCCGACCTGAACCCGCTGGTGGCCGTATGGATACCTAATGTGCTTTTCGGAGGGCTGGCGTTTTACCTGTACCGCCGTGCGCCTAAATGACCCAGGGCTGAAGCCCTGGGCTACGATGTGTGTCAGGGTGTTTATTTTTCATAGCTTATAAGTATTGGCTATACATACTTTATTTTCAAAAATGGGCTCCTTTAAGGGGCCTTTTTAATTTGATGGCGCTCCGGTCGGGGTGGGAGGGCTTAAATCTCCCTTATTTTTACCCGGACGCAAAAAAAATCTGCTTTGTTTTCTCCCCTGCGTTATATCCGCTTCCAATTCCGTTTCGATAAACAAAAATTGTCCATGTTGATGAACAAAAATGAAATTTTGAAGCCTATGCTTTCAATATTTTCAATTGGTTCTGAAAAAATTTACATTTCTTTAACGTCGATATCATGCGGTTTATTTTTTATTTATAAATTGATGATTTTCAAATATGTTATATTACGGGGAGGTGGCTTGTTACACTGGTTCTTTCGATGTGAATTGCTTATTAAATTGACATTAAATACTGCTAAATGGTGGTAACTTCGTTAACAAATCATTACTTTTGACAATTGATCGATTTTGTTTCATTTTATAAACAATAGCAGTAAAATGGGGTACATAAAAGAAAAGTTCAAGGTTAAAGCAGATGATCTTAACGTTGAAGTAAAGGACCTGGTAAAGAACCACGGCACAAAAAAAATTGAAGACGTAACAGTGGCGCAGGTTTATCAGGGGATGCGCGGTATTACCGGCATTGTAACGGAAACTTCCCTGCTGGATGCAAATGAAGGTATCCGTTTTCGCGGATATTCCATTCCGGAGTTGAGAGAACATTTACCCAAAGCGCCAGGTGGTGCTGAACCACTGCCGGAAGGGCTGTTTTACCTGATGTTGATTGGTGAGTTGCCGAGCGAAGCAGATGTACAGTATTTATCCAGCATGTGGGGCCGCCGTTCTCATGTACCTAATCACGTATTTGATGCTATTGAGGCATTGCCTATCACTACTCACCCGATGACGATGTTTACTGTAGGTATTATGGCGCTGCAAACCGAATCCGCGTTTGCAAAAGCTTATGCTGAAGGTATCAATAAAAAAGACTACTGGAGCTACATGTATGAAGACACGATGAACCTCATCGCCCGTCTTCCCCGTATCGCTGCTTACATCTACCGCCGTAAATACAAAGGCGGCCAGCATATCCAGCCTAACGGCATGCTGGACTGGGCAGGTAACTTCGCACATATGCTGGGTTACTCCGATGAAGGCTTCAAAGAACTGATGCGCCTCTACATGGTGATCCACGCTGACCACGAAGGTGGTAACGTGAGCGCACACACGACGCACCTGGTAGGTTCCGCCCTCAGCGATGCCTACCTGTCTTTCGCGGCTGGTATGAACGGCCTGGCTGGTCCGCTGCACGGCCTTGCCAACCAGGAAGTGATCAAATGGATTCTCTCCATGCGCGAAGAACTGGGTGGTGGCATGCCTACCAAAGAACAGATAGAAGCGTATGTACGCAAAACCCTGTCTGAAGGTAAAGTAGTGCCAGGCTACGGTCACGCTGTACTCCGTAAAACAGATCCCCGCTTCACCGCGCAGATGGAATTTGCTAAAAAACACCTGCCTAACGATGAACTGGTGAAAATTGTGTGGACCGTATACGAAACCGTACCGCCAATTTTACAGGACCTGGGCAAAGTGAAAAACCCATGGCCTAACGTGGACGCGCACTCCGGCGCATTACTGGTACATTACGGCATGGTGGAATATGAATTTTACACCGTACTGTTTGGCGTATCCCGCGCACTGGGCGTACTGGCTTCCCTCTGCTGGGACAGAGGTCTGGGACTCTCCCTCGAAAGACCTAAATCCGTTACTACTGAATGGATGAAACAGTTCGTTGAAGGAAAGGTAACAGCTGACGCTGAATAATTCAGGATACTGACCGAAAATAGAAGATTAGCGAAGATGAAAGCTGTGGCAGCTTTTATCTTCGCTAATCTTTTTAAATTATCTTCGTGGCTCATTAAAACCGGTTTATTATCTCAACATTCACACCCATATTATCCAATCCGATAGAATATCTCAAAGGCGTAGGTCCGCAAAAAGGAGAGCTGCTGCGCAAAGAGATCGGCATACATACTTTTGGCGATCTTTTGCAGTATTTTCCTTTCCGGTACGTGGACCGTACCAAGATAGACAAGATCGCTTCCCTGAGCGGTTATGAGGATTTTGTGCAGATACGCGGCCGTATCCTGCGCATGGAAGTAATAGGTGAGAACAGAGGAAAACGACTGGTGGCCACCTTCAAGGACGAAACCGGCGTCATTGAACTGGTATGGTTCCAGGGATGGCAATGGATGCAAAAATCACTGCGGGAAAATGTGGCCTACCTGGTATATGGCCGTATCTCCGTATTCAACGGCGTTCCACAGCTGGCGCATCCGGAAATGGACCTGCTGACGGAAGAGATCGCGTCAGGAAAACAATACCTCGAACCGGTATATTCCACCACCGAAAAACTGAAAGCCCGCGGACTAACGGCAAAGGCTATCGGAAAACTGACAAAGACGCTGCTCGAACAGATGTCGCCTGCAGAAGTCAGGGAAAATATTCCGGTGGAAGTGTTACAACAGTACCGGCTGATGCCTCGTTCCAGGGCGTATTTCAAGATACACCTGCCCGGTAATGAAGACGAGGCACACCAGGCCCAGCGCCGCCTGAAATTTGAAGAACTGTTCATCGCACAGATCAGAATATGCCGCCTTAAAATCAAACGGCAAAAGTTGTCGCATGGTTACGTGTTTGGCGCCGTCGGTGAATCTTTCAATGAATTTTACAACAACCATCTGCCGTTTGACCTTACCGGCGCACAGAAACGCGTACTGAAGGAAATCCGCATGGACACCGTGCATGGCCGGCAGATGAACCGCCTGTTGCAGGGAGACGTGGGCAGCGGCAAAACCATGGTGGCATTGCTGACCATGCTGCTGGCGAAAGACAACGGTTTTCAGGCCTGCCTCATGGCGCCTACGGAAATTTTAGCACAGCAACACTATAAAGGGCTGGCAGACCTGCTGCAGCATATGCCCGTGAAAATCGCACTGCTGACAGGCAGCATCAAAGGCAAAGCCCGCAAACAAATACTGGCTGGCGTAGCCGATGGCAGCATCCACTTCCTGGTAGGCACCCATGCCCTGCTGGAAAAAGAAGTGGTGTTCCAGAACCTGGGCATGGCCATCGTAGACGAACAGCACCGTTTTGGCGTGGCCCAACGGGCACGGCTATGGGAAAAAAACACCGTCCCGCCACATATCCTTGTCATGACGGCAACGCCTATACCGCGCACGCTGGCAATGACCATCTACGGCGACCTCGACGTGTCCGTGATCGATGAGATGCCTCCCGGCAGAAAACCCATCACCACCGTTCACCGCACAGAATTTCAGCGCCCGCAGGTAATGAACTTCATCAAAGATGAACTTAAAAAAGGCCGCCAGGCCTATATCGTATATCCACTCATCGAAGACAGCGAAAAACTGGACTACGAAAACCTCATGAAAGGTTATGAGGAAGTAAAAGCATTTTTCCCTGAACCGCAGTTTTATATCAGTATGGTGCATGGCCGCCAGCCGGCAGAAATGCGGGAAACCAACATGCAGCGCTTCGTTTCCGGCGACACACATATCATGGTGGCCACTACGGTGATCGAAGTAGGCGTTAACGTGCCCAATGCATCTGTCATGGTCATTGAAAGCACCGAACGGTTCGGCCTCTCCCAGCTGCACCAGCTCCGGGGCCGCGTAGGACGCGGCGCAGAACAGTCCTTCTGCATTCTGATGACAGGCAGCAAACTGGGTAAAGTCTCCAAAGAACGTATCAACGTGATGGTACAGACCAACAATGGTTTTATCATCTCGGAAAAAGATATGGAACTGCGTGGCCCAGGTGATATAGAAGGCACCCGCCAAAGTGGGATACTGGATTTCAAACTGGCAGACATTGTGCAGGACAGGGCCGTGCTGGAAGCCGCCCGCGCCAGCGCCGAAAAAATATTATCAGAAGATCCTGATCTCGTCCTCCCTGAAAATCAAGGCTTAAAAGAATATTTAGCGCTTCAGCGCGGGAAATCTCAATGGAGTAAAATTTCCTGACGCTTTTAACGTTTATTAATTTATACCGTCTGAATATATGATATAATCCCTAAAACGTATCGTCAGGACAGCGGTATTATAGCTAGTGCCCGTAACAATTTAATGGGCTTCTGCGTTTATAGATGTATATTGGTTTTTTTGGCATTAAAATAAATCTTATCCCGTTGAAATTTACCCTCCCGAGCGGCCTTATTGGAATGATGATCCTCCTGTTGTTTACCGGTTTTATTGCCCGGGGGCAACAGTCAACCAATTTCACCCCATTGAACTTTATCGAAAATAAAGGCCAGTGGGACCCTCAGGTCTTGTATAAATCAGACGTGGGCACCGCCGATATCTGGCTGAGAAAAACAGGCTTCACTTTCATGCTGTATAACAAGGATGATATGCATGACCTGTATGAATATATGCACGGTCATGGTGAAGCTGCTGATTCCGGTGCCGTGGTGGTACCCAAAAATAGTGCTGCCGGTAAATCAGCCGCAGATGCCAGAAGCGGGGAACCATCGCCCGGAAGGCCCCGTCGCCTGCCGGATGTAAGAGGTCATGCTTACCAGGTTAATTTTATCGGCGCCAACGAAAACCCGGAAATCATCCCGGAAAAAGCACAGGAATCACTGAGCAATTATTTCATCGGTAACGACCGCTCCAAATGGGCTTCCAATGTAAAGTCCTATCAGGGGCTGTTGTATAAATCACTGTACCCTGGTATCGACGCACATGTGTATTCCGATGCCTCCCAACTGAAATACGATATCATCGTGGCAGCAGGCGCCAATCCTGATAAAGTTCAATTATCATATGAAGGCGCCAGCGGCATGGAAATAAAAAAAGGACAACTGCTGGTACATACTACGGTAGGCGATGTCATTGAACAGTTGCCATATGCTTACCAGTATGTGAATAACCAACGCGTGCCCGTAAAAGTGTCCTACCGCCTGAACGGTAATAAGGTAGGATTTAAGATTTCCGGTGAATATGATCCTGCTTACCCGCTGGTGATAGACCCGGTATATGTGTTCTCCACTGTTTCCGGTTCCCGGGCAGATAACTGGGGGTTTACCGCTACCTATGACGATGCCGGTAACTTCTATGGCGGCGGTATCGTGTTTGGCGCCGGTTATCCTACCACCAACGGTGCTTATAAGACAGCGTTCAATGGCGGAACTTTTGATATCGGCATCTCCAAATTCAACCCCAATGGTACGAGGTTGATTTATGCCACCTACATTGGCGGTGACGGACAGGAACAGCCACACAGCTTGTTTGTGGACAAACAGGGCAATTTGGTGATTTCCGGCAGGACCACTTCCGCCAACTACCCTTATGATAAAGTGGAAGGCAACAATCGTGGTGGCTGGGACATCGTGGTCACCAAGCTCAATGCCACGGGGAGCGCGCTGATCGGGTCATTGATTGTTGCCGGCAGCGCCGATGATGGCGTTAATATGCGTGAAAACCGCGCCGGTGGTGACTGGGTGCTGCTGCGTAACTACGGCGACGACGCCCGCAGTGAAGTCGTAATTGACGATGCGGGTTATATCTATGTGGCAGGCTGTACCCGTTCCAACGATTTCCCGGTGACAGCAGGTGTTTTCCAGGGCACCTTCGGCGGATCACAGGATGGAGTGGTGATGAAGATCAACCCATTGTGCCAGTCATTGGTATGGTGCAGTTATCTCGGCGGCTCGGCAGAAGATGCTGCGTATGTGATCGCGCTCAATAAGCTCAATACATTATACGTGGCTGGTGGTACCGCCAGCAGTAATTTTACCGTCACTCCCGGAGCGATTTATCCTAATTACCGCGGCGGTGTGTGTGATGGCTTTATTACCCATATCACCAACGACGGAACAAAAATATTACAGAGCACTTACCTCGGCTCCGATGATCCGTCGGCCGACCAGGTATACGGTATTCAGCTTGATAAGAACGGGTTTGTATACGCGATGGGCACTACTGAAGGCACATGGCCGATCAAACTGCTGAACCCCGGCGACTACAATGATAACTCGCTGCAGTATATTGTGAAATTACAGTCCGACTTGAGTGCGTTTGTTTATTCCACTACTTTCGGCAAACGGCGGCAGCTGGCCTCTACACCGTCTATTTCTCCTACCGCTTTCCTGGTGGACCGCTGCGAAAACGTGTATGTGTCTGGCTGGGGCGGAGGTATCAATAACTCATTGCATTACCCCAACTCCGGTACTTTCGGGCTGCCGGCGAAAAATGCTATTCAGAGCTCTACAGACGGCATGGACTTCTACTTCTTTGTGTTGCAGCGTGATGCCGCCGCTCAGCTGTTTGGCAGCTGGTTTGGCGGTAATGGCCTGTATGAACACGTAGATGGCGGCACCAGCCGCTTTGACCGTAACGGGGTGATCTACCAGGGTATTTGTGCCTGGTGTAACGTAAGCCAGAACGGCAGCAAGCCCCGTTATCCCACTACGCCGGGCGCTTATTCCAGCACGCCGCCGCCGGCCTGTAACTATGGCGCCCTGAAAATCGCCTTTAACCTCGACGGCGTAAAAGCAGGTATTAAGACACTGAACCGCAGATCGAATTTCTGTGTGCCCAGTGACATCACCTTTGTAGACACCACCCGCCTGCCGGCAGAAAGATGGGAATGGCATTTCCCGGATGGAAGCGTGGTAAACGGAAAAGATACGATCAAGCATACCTTTAACCAGGCTGGCACTTTCACCATCATGCTGGTGAAAGTTGACCGTGCCAGCTGTAACGGCGCAGATACGGCCTACATCGATGTGAAGCTGGGCAACAACGAAGCCAAGTTTGATTTTGATGCACAAAGAAAGCTGCCCTGTACCGACCTGGCCTACGAGTTTACCAGCAACGCCACACCTGTCGGCGCATTCGGCGACAGTTCCTTCATCTTTGATCTGGGCGATGGTTCCAAACCCGAGTATGTAGGGCCGTCCAAGTTCCCTTATACGCATAAGTTCGCCGCACCGGGTGTCTATAACGTGAGCCTCACGCTGGTGGACAGTAACTTCTGTAATGCGCCTGAAACCATTACGAAGCCGCTACGTGTGGCCGTTAACGTTACTGCGCAGTTCAGTATGCCGGACACGGTTTGTGTGGGCACGGAAATACAACTGGATAATACCACCCTGGGCGGCGACAGCTTCCTTTGGACATTTGAAGATAATGGCGAACAGTCCACAGAGCCTTACCCGATACACAAATTCAATGTGCCGGGATTGTGGAAAGTGAAGCTGCTGGCGCTGGATGAAAATACCTGTAACAAAAAAGACAGTGTCACAAAGCAGGTACTGGTGGCTGCACCACCGGTCGCTGATTTCGATTTTAATCCTACCAAGGCTACCGAGAATACACCTGTAACTTTCACCAACCTGACGCAGGGACAAGAACCGCTGCATTTCCTGTGGAACTTCGGCGACGGTGATACGACTTCTGCCCGTAACCCGCAGCACCAGTACCTTAAAACCGGTACTTACAACGTGTGCCTTACCGCTGCTAATCAGGAAGGATGTACCCACACTGTCTGCAAACAGGTGAGCGCTATTGTGGTGCCGTTGTTTGATGTGCCTTCAGCATTTTCTCCCAACAACGACGGAATGAACGATGTATTCTATGTGAAGTCTTTTGGTGCGACCAAGTTTAACCTCAAGATATTTAATCGCTGGGGACAATTGATTTTTGAAAGTACTGACCCCAGAATAGGCTGGGATGGCTCGTTTAAGGGAGCTGTGCAACCAATGGACGCATATGCTTACGTGGTAAGCCTCGAGTTTACTGACGGTACGAAGGCCAATAAGACAGGAAATGTAACCTTGTTAAGATGATGAGTCATGAAGAAGCTGATTGTTAACATCACCGCAGGGTGGGTGATCGTAATGTTGCTCACGGTGAGCGTGTCCGCACAGGACCTGCACTTTTCGCAATATTACAATTCGCCGTTAACCACCAACCCTGCCAATACCGGTTTTATCCCCGACGGAAATTTCCGGGTGGGGGCCAATTATCGCGACCAGTGGACCAGTATTCCGGTGCCTTACCGGACCATGTCGGTATATGGTGATTTCCAGCTGTTGAGCGACCGGCTCATCTACGGATGGCTGGGCGTAGGCGGTGTTATTCTTCGTGATGTGGCGGGTAGTGGAAATCTGACTTCCACCAAAGGCTACGCCTCTGTTGCCTATCATCAACTGCTGGGTGAAAGCAGCCTGTTGTCAATGGGCTTCCAGGCCGGATCTGCCGGCAAGCGGGTGGATATTACCAAACTGACTTTCGGGGACCAGTGGAACGGAAAATTCTTTGACTCCCAGATGCCCACCGCAGAGCCGTTTACACAGTCCGCCGTGAATTATTTTGATCTGAACGTAGGAATGAATTATGCTTATTTCCCGACAGAAAACCTGTACATCAATACAGGTTTCGCGGTACAGCATGTCAATACGCCCCGGGAAACCTTTTATAACGGTGATAATAAAGTGCCCCGTCGTTATACCGGTTTTCTGAATGCGAGCATCAAAACCAGTGATCTGCTGATCATCAACCCCAGTGCTTATTACTCCCGTCAGGCCAGCACCAGCGAGTTTGTGATCGGGCTGAACGCGGCGTACAATCTTTCCGGTGATGGCACCAAGCAGGTGTCCGGTGGTATTTACTATCGCGCCAAAGATGCTGCTATGTTCATGGTGGGGTATCAGTTGAGTAATATTAAACTCCAGTTCAGTTACGATGTCACTACTTCCAACCTGGCCGTGTCTAACAGCAGGAGGGGTGCGTATGAGATCGGCTTGGTTTACAGTGGATTATATTCTAACCGTAGTTTTTCCAATGCGAAAAAGTCTACCATTTGTCCTTCTTTCTAAAGAGAATCAGTAAATGGTTATTTTTGCCCGGATACATGCTTTTACCCCTAACATTAGTTAAACATAACAAACCAGGTATGAAACGTTTATTGATAGGTATCTGTCTTCTTATCTCCGCCCAGCTGGCGCATGCACAGTATTATAAAACAGACACCAGTGCGCCGCGCGGTTTCGACCGTTCCCGGCTGATACTGGGAGGTTCACTGGGCATGGTTTTCGGCGATTATACCAATGTGGAGGTGTCCCCGCTCGTGGGCTACCGTTTCAATGACTACATCGCCGCCGGTATCAACGTAAACGCGCAGTACGGACAGTTCAAAAGCTATAATGGTTATGGCGAAGTAGCCCAGCGTGATAAATATACCATCTTCGGCGGCGGTATCTGGGGACGTGTATATCCTATCCCGATGCTGTTTGTACACATTCAGCCGGAGTATAACTTCGTTTCCCAGAAATCAACGGTGTATTATACCAATCCGAAAAGTGATTTCAGTACCAACTACAGTGTGCCCAGCCTGTTGGTGGGCGCAGGTTATACCCAAAGCGTAGGTGGCCGGGTAGGTATCGGTATCTCTATTATGTATGATGTGATCCAGGATAACCGCTCCCCTTACCGTAATAACCTGATCTACCGTGTAGGCGCCGGTTTGGGCTTCTGATTTCTCCGGAAAATATTGATATGACCCGTTTGGCGTAAGCCGGACGGGTTTTTTTTTATTCCTCCTCATGTTACCTCCTTGTTAAATTTGTTTATAAATGCTAAACTTATTTTTACAACTTTTATACCTTTGTTCCATCAATTTTTAAAGAGATGGAGATTAAATTAGCTGTTTTTGATATTGCGGGCACCACGCTGCACGACGAGGCCAATGTGGCCAAAGTGCTGCAACAGGCCATTCAACTGGCAGGCGTACAGGTATCCCTGGAAGAAGTGAACGAAGTGATGGGGTACGCCAAACCATTTGCGATCCGTTATTTGCTGCAACAAAAGAACGATGTGCGGCATGCAGACGATCAGTTTATTGACCAGCTGCACACGCATTTTGTGGAGAACATGAAAGCGCACTACGCTACAGATACTTCCGTAAGGGAGAAGCAGGGCGTGTCCGAGGTCTTCGCGGCATTGCGGCAAAAAGGAGTCAAAGTGGCGCTGGACACTGGTTTTGACCGCGATATCACTAACGTGATCCTGCAACGCACCGGCTGGCAGGAGCAGGGGCTGATCGACGCGGTAGCCACCAGCGATGAAGTGCCTCATGGCCGTCCTTATCCTTATATGATCTACCGTATCATGGAAACACTGGGCGTGCGCAGTATAGAAGAAGTGATGAAAGTAGGAGACACTATTTCCGATCTGGAAGAAGGTACCAATGCCGGCTGTCGTTATGTGGTAGGTGTGACTACCGGCGCCTATAGCAGGGAAGAACTGGCGAAAGGCCCGCATACCCACCTGGTAGCTTCTCTTGATGAACTGTTATCTATATTATAAACTCTTGCTCAATAGCGATCATGCAACAACAACAAGCGGATGTAGCCGTAGTAGGCGCCGGCATCGTAGGACTGGCCATGGCGTACAAACTGGCGTCCAAAGGGAAAAAAGTAGTTTTATTTGAAAGAAACAGCAGGGCGATCAGTGCTTCCATCCGCAATTTCGGACTGGTATGGCCTATCGGCCAGCGTGCCGGTAAGATGTACCAGCGTGCCATGCATAGCCGCAGCGTGTGGAAAGAGCTGGCCGCAGCCACAGGGCTGCAATGCCAGGAAACAGGCTCACTGCACCTCGTGTACGAAAAAGATGAACTGGCCGTACTGGAAGAATTTGCAGCAGCAGCGCCTGCCAATGGATTTGACTGCCAGCTGGTAGCACCGGAGAATATTGGTCAATATACCCGGGCCATCAAAACAGCAGGCTTGCAGGGCGCCCTCTGGAGCCCGACGGAAATGACGGTCAACCCCCGACAAGCCAGTGCCTCCATCGCACGCCACCTCGAAGAGAAAATGAATGTGGCCGTCCGGTTTAATACAGCCGTTAACGGTATCAGCATGCCCTATGTCGAAACCAAAGACGAAAAATGGAAAGTAGAACAGGTATATGTTTGCAGCGGAGCGGATTTTGAAACACTGTATCCTGCAGCGTATGCTGCGGCCCCGCTTACCAAATGCAAACTGCAGATGATGCGTACCGTTCCGCAGCCGGGCGACTGGCAGCTGGGCCCGGCGCTGTGTGCCGGCCTCACCCTGGCCCATTATGCTTCGTTCAACGATTGCGCCGCACTGGCACCGCTGAAGCAACGGTTTGCAGCAGAAATGCCGGAGTACGTGAAATGGGGCGTCCACCTGCTGATTTCGCAGAACGGCGCCGGCGAACTGACCATCGGTGATTCACACGAATATGGTCCGGACTTCGAACCATTTGATAAGGCATTTATCAATGACCTCATCCTGAAATATATGCACACTTTTCTGGAGGCGCCCACCTACACTATCCAGGAACAATGGCATGGCATCTACCCTAAACTGACCAACGGCGGCACCGAACTGATAATGAGCCCTGAAAAGGACGTCACTATCGTAAACGCCCTCAGTGGAGCTGGTATGACGCTGTCATTTGGTCTGGCAGAAGAGCTCACCTCCTTATAGTGCAGTGAACAATACAAAAAGGGAAACCATTTCGTATAGGCGAAATGGTTTCCCTTTTTTGTGCCCGGGGCCGAATGTTAAAATATCAAACAACAAAAGCATAAAAGGATTAGGATTTTGTATGAATTATTAATAAATTAAATGCAGATCAAACGTTATGAAAACAATTGCCCACGATGGCCTCATATTGTGCTGGAACATATTCACCAAATTGTATCACCCAACTTTAGCAACGTTTCTGCAGCCAGGTTTTAACAACATGGCTGCATGTTCATAACGTGTTAAATGTAAAGCGGGTTTCTTTTAAGTTACCTGCTTTTATTACTTTATATGCCAAAAAGCCAATAATTCTATAAATTACAGGGTATCCCTGCCCGTAAGCGGAGGACAGCATTTCTTTACAACAAAAACAGCAATGGCATGAATGGTAGTTTAAAAAACCTCAAAGAAAGAGACTGGACAGAAACAAGAGCGCATTCCAGCTGGCAGATATTCAAGATCATGGCGGAATTCGTGGAAGGCTTTGAATCACTTGCCAAAATAGGCCCCTGTATATCTATATTCGGATCTGCCCGTACCAAACCGGGTAACCGCTATTATGAACTGGCCCAGGAAATCTCCCGCAGACTGGCGGAGGAAGGATTTGGTATCATTACCGGTGGTGGCCCGGGTGTAATGGAAGCCGCCAATAAAGGCGCACAGACTGCACATGGTAAATCCGTAGGCGCCAATATCACCCTGCCCCATGAGCAGAACCCCAATAACTTTATTGACCCCGATAAAAGACTCAACTTCGACTATTTCTTTGTCCGCAAGGTAATGTTCACCAAATATTCCCAGGGATTTGTGATGATGCCCGGCGGATTTGGTACCATGGATGAATTTTTTGAAGTGGCCACCCTTATCCAGACCAAGAAGATGGAAGAAACTCCGATGGTACTTGTAGGCCGTGAATACTGGAGCGGCCTGCTGGAATGGATACGTACCGTAATGATGGAAAAGGAAAGCAATATTAACCCGCAGGACCTGGGCCTGTTGAAGCTTTTCGATACCGCAGACGAAGTAGTGGAGTATTTCCGCGTATTTTATACCACCAATAAACTCAGACCTAACTTTTAATACGGCCGCGCCCGTCAGGCGCGGATATACCTGCCCGTTAGCCGGAAGAATAAATTCCGGCCGGGCAACGTTATGTTGATGGGTGTCGCCGCAACCGCTTTTTTCATAGCTTTGCAGAAATTTTATATATGGAGCTCCTACCGGCAGTTGAGGCATATGCTGAGAAATACACCAGCCCGGAAAATCCGCTGTTGTACAAGTTGAACCGTGAAACGCACCTGAAAGTGGAATTGCCGCATATGTTGAGTGGCCATGTACAGGGTAAATTCCTGGAGATGATCAGCCGTATGTTGCGCCCCCGCCGGATACTGGAACTGGGAACATATACAGGGTATTCCGCCATCTGCCTGGCCGCAGGCCTGCCTGATGACGGCATATTACACACCATCGATATCAACGAAGAACTGGAAACCCTTTGCCATCAATATTTTGAGGCATCCGGGTATGCTGATAAAATAAAAATGCATATCGGAAAAGCAGCCGAAGTGATGACATCACTGGACGAGGTGTTTGATTTAGTGTTTATTGATGCTGATAAAGCCGGTTATGTGCATTATTATGACCTGGTTTGGGAAAAACTGCGCCCCGGCGGATTTATTCTGGCTGATAATGTATTGTACCACGGACAGGTATTACAGCCGGAAAATGAGCAGGGAAGCCAGGCCAAAGCCATGGTCAGATTTTGTGAAAAAGTGCTGGCAGATGACCGCGCAGAACAGGTGTTGCTCACCATCCGCGATGGTATCCTCCTGATCAGGAAAAAGTAAACCAGCATCAACACCCACGCCCATTAAATTCGATTATACATGCAAGTAAGAAAATTTTTGTTGGTAGTCAGTTTTCTTATTGGCTGCATGCCTCTGCTGAAGGCACAGAAAATGACCACCCAGCAATACATCGCTACTTACAAGAGTATTGCCATGGAGGAAATGCGCCGTACCGGCGTGCCCGCAGCCATCAAACTGGCACAGGGCATTGTGGAAACCCAGTCCGGCAACGGGACGCTCTGTCTGCAATCCAACAACCACTTTGGTATCAAATGCAAAAACACCTGGACCGGCAAAACCATCCGCTATGATGACGACGCCGCCCAGGAATGTTTCCGCGTATACGACAACGCCCGGGACTCTTACCGCGACCACTCAGATTTCCTGCGCAACAATCCCCGGTACGCTTTCCTGTTCCAGTTTGACGGGGACGATTATAAATCCTGGGCCTTCGGACTAAAACAGGCCGGATACGCCACCAATAAAACCTATCCGCAGCAGCTGATCAAGGTGATCGAAGATTACAACCTGCAGCAATACACGCTGATAGCGATGGGCAAAGCCGCTCCTGAACAGGATTATAACGAAGAAAAACCACCTGTGTACGCGGGTAACAACAGCCGTCCGGACAACCGCCCGGCTCCTTCCTCCAGGCCTCAACAGGGTAGCGGCAAACCTGTGGCCGGCAACTATCCCAAAGGCGTGTTTGAAATCAACGGCCGCCGCGTGGTATACGTAAAAGCCGGCACCTCCCTGATACAACTGGCCAGCAAACACGATATCCGCCTGAGCAAACTGGTCCGCTTCAACGACCTGGATAATGACAATCCTCCCCGGAAAGACATGTTTATCTTCCTGCAGAAAAAAGGTAAAAAAGGTAATAAGGAATTCCATAACGTCAGCAATGGTGAAACCATGCACGATATTGCACAGGCAGAAGGTATCCGCCTGAGATGGTTGCGCCGCCGCAATAAAATGCATGAAGGGGAAGAACCCGCCGCCGGCCAGCGCATGGCCCTCGATGGTTTCGCCTCCCGCACGCCCGCACTCGCGAAAAACACCCGCATCATCAGAGAAGAAGACCAGGAACCGCCGGAAGATTTTTCTCCCCGCAAAGAAATTGAAAAAGTAAAGGAAGAAGTGGCTAAAAATACTGGTGCTGGTACTGCTGCTCCGGAACCACAGCCTGCACGCCCGCAAGAGGGCGGCGTTCCCGCTGGTATGGTGGACGATCTGAAGAAAGTAGGGGAAGTAGGCAATAACAACGGCACTGCCAAAAACACCACACCGCCGCCGGCTGCACAACCGCCGGTCTACAGGCCCGCTCCCGCTCCTCCGGTGCCGGCTACACCACCTCCGGTATACAAACCAGCCCCGGTATCAACTGCTGCCGGCGCCAGGTACCACGAAGTACAGCCTAAAGAAACACTGTACGGTATCTCTAAAATGTACAACAAGTCCGTAACACAGTTACAGGAATGGAATAATTTGCAGGGCTTCGATATTAAAATTGGACAGCGCCTGTTAGTGAATAAATAAGCAAGTAATCCTTTTCGGCTTATTATTGTTAAATATGGAAATGAAGTAGTATTATGTCGGTTATTCAGGTGCATGACAAAAAATTCCAGCCCTATATTGGTGCAACAGAGCTGCAGCAGCGTATTAAGGAAATAGCTGCAGACATCAGCAGGGACCTTAAAGATGAACGCCCGCTGTTTATCGCTATTCTCAACGGTTCTTTTATGTTTGCCGGTGACGTGTTCAAATATCTCAACATTCCCGCTGAGATATCCTTTATCAAACTGGCGTCTTACAAAGGGACCAAATCTACCGGTAATGTGGTGCAGGCCATCGGTCTGGACGAAGACCTCTTCGGCCGTACAGTGGTGATCCTCGAAGATATTGTGGATACCGGCAAAACACTGAGCCAGTTCCTGCCACAGCTGGAACATCAGCAACCTAAAAAACTGCTGGTGGCTTCCCTGCTCACCAAGCCGGAAGCCATGGTACATCCTATTAAAATCGACTATCTGGGCTTCTCCGTGCCTAATAAATTCCTGCTGGGCTATGGCCTCGATTATGATGGCCTGGGCCGCAATCTGCCGGAAATCTATCAGCTGGTGGAAGGCGAAGAATAGCATATAAATCAAACAAACAATGTTATAAAGAACGTGGAAAGCGAAGATCAGCGTGGTCTTCGCTTTTTTTACACCCTTTGGGATGCTTGGTTCCTTTACCGGAAATGATTACCTTAACATATGCGAAAATTCCTATTACTCCTGTTGTTATGGGCTGGCGGCGTACATGCACAAACAATCTGGGTATCGGGAGCAGTAGAGGACAGCATTACCCATCGTCCCGTAGCCGGAGCAACTGTCAGTATTGTTGATGATACCACCAGGGTACTTACCAACGCTTTCGGGCTTTTCAGAATAACGATTCCTTCAGCTGTCTCTCAACTGCTGTTTACCCGGGAAGGTTATCGCCCGTTGCAGATGAAGGTGAACGCCACCGACCGTCTGCTGATAACACTGGCGCCTATACGTAAAGCCCCTGATGCCATTGCCCTGGCAAAAGCCAGCGCCCGCACAAGGCAGAACAGCAACCCCAACTACGGCAATGTAGGCATGGGCATACATGCTTTTTACAATGAAACATACGGCACCACTTATGAAAACAAGTTCACCCGCGTACAGACGCAGCCGGTATCGGTATTTGCGGTAGACGTGGACAGGGCTGCCTACAGCAATATCCGGCGTTTCCTGCGGCTGAAAGAACCGGTGCCTGTAGATGCCGTCCGGATAGAAGAAATGGTGAACTACTTCCATTACAACTACCCGCTACCGTCCGAAGGTAAGACCCTGGCTGTCTACAGCCACTACACCACCTGCCCCTGGGAGCCGGCGCACCGGCTGTTGCAGATAGCGCTGAGAGCGAAAGCGCTGCAGACAGACAGCCTGCCGCCCAGTAACCTTGTTTTCCTGATCGATGTTTCCGGTTCGATGGGCGTGCCTAACAAACTGCCCCTGTTGCAGGCCGCCTTCCGTATCCTGGTCAACAACCTGCGTCCGGTAGACAAGGTGGCGATTGTTGCCTATGCCGGCACTCCCGGTGTTAAACTGCCTGCTACGGCCGGCGATCAGAAAGAGAAAATCCTTAATGCCATCGATAATCTCAGCGCCGGCGGGGCCACTGCCGGAGAAGCGGCTATCAAAATGGCGTATCAGATAGCGGCGGAACAGTTTATCCCCGATGGGAACAACCGCGTTATCCTGGCCACTGACGGCGATTTTAACGTTGGGCTTACCAGCGATGCGGAAATGGAGGAGCTGATTATGCAGAAAAAAGAAAGCGGCGTGTTGCTGACCTGCCTCGGTTTTGGTATGAAAAACTACAAGGACTCGAAGCTGCAATCCCTTTCCAGCAAGGGAAACGGCAATTTCGCCTATATAGACGACCTGGAAGAAGCCAGCAAGGTCTTTGCGCGGGAATTCGGCAGTACGCTTTTTACAGTGGCCAGGGATGTACAAACGGAAGTGACCTTTAATCCGGGTACAGTAAAATCGTATAGGCTTATCGGTTATGAGAACAAGGTATATGAAGCCAGTACGGACACTTTATCGAAACACAACGGCGGTATTATCGGGAGTGGGCATTGCGCGGTGGCGATGTATGAAATTGTGCCGCGGGACAGTGTTATGACGGCTGACAGCCTGTTGGCCAATGTTAGCATTACTTATCGTCATCCGTTGGACACGGTGCTGTGTACCCTGCAAACCGGTGTGAAAGCCAACGCAACAACTTTTGAGGCGGCCCCGGACGATTGCCGGTTTGCCGCTGCGGTAGCTTTATTGGGCATGATACTCCGCAATTCCGCCTATCGTGGCTGCGGTGATACCGAAATGGTCTCAGAGATCGCCCGCAGGGCCCTGGGAAAAGACAAGGAAGGCTACCGGCAGGAATTCCTGAAGATGGTAAAGATGGTCCGTAAGATGAAACGTTAAGGCTTATTTGATAAGGCGGTAACACTTACGCACCAGCTTCTGCTGGAAGTCGAAAGGGAGTGTTTGGTTGGTGATGTCTTTGATACTGCTGGCATTGATTTTATCTTCTTCCAATACAAAACGCCGGTAGTTATTACTAAAATACACTACCCCATCTTTTTTGGTGGCAAGCAATACTTTATTGAGCAGCTCTGCATGGTCCCGTTGGATGTCCAGGAATTCCTTCATCCGTTTGCTGTTGGAGAAGGTGGGCGGGTCAATGATCACCAGGTCGAAGGTATTGAGTTTAAGGGTATCGAGATATTGCAGCACGTCGGCGTGTACAAAGGGATGTTTCGCCGGGTCGAAGCCATTGAGCCGCATATTGTCTTCGGCCCAGGCCAGGTAGGTCTTGGAGAGGTCTACAGACGTCACTTCCGTGGCACCGCCGGCGGCAGCGTACACAGAGAAGGAGCCGGTATAACAGAAAAGGTTCAGCACTTTTTTATCCTTCGCTTCGTTGCGTACCATGTTGCGGGTGGTGCGGTGGTCGAGGAACAGGCCTGTATCGAGGTAGTCGGAGAGATTGATCTTAAATTTCAGGCCGCTTTCATTCGCCGTCATTTCGTGGCTTTCCGTGCTGAGCTTTTCGTATTGGCTTTGGCGGTTTTCCTTCCGTTGCCGTTGTTTCACCCAGATATGGGAGGGTGGTACGTTCAGCACTTTGCTGATCAGTTCCAGGCAGGTGTCGAGCCACGCCTCGTGGTCGGCTTCTTCCATGCCGTGGCGGCGCTGGTATTCGGCGATATACACGTGGTCTTCATACATTTCAATGCTGAAGGGAAATTCGGGGATATCGTCGTCATACACCCGGTAGCAGGTGATGTTTTGTCGCTTGGCCAGTTTGGAAATATGCCGGAATACTTTGGTGAGCCGGTTCTCGAACATCTGCAGTTTGGAATCCATCTTATTCTGATATTTGTTATTTGGCTATTTAATCATTTAAAAGCGAAGACCATAGCGAACAGAAATCCGCTATGGTCTTCGCTTTTAATAACTAAATAAAAAAATATTCAAATAATAAAATCAACTAAATATGTCTCTGACCTTTTCAAAGAAGCCTTTTTCCGATTTTTCGGGATTGGGTTTGAAGTTGTCAGAAGTCTGGAGTTTGTCGAGCATGGCCCGTTCGTCCGCGCTGACATGTTGCGGTGTCCATACGTTTACATGTATGAGCTGGTCGCCTTTTTCGTAGGAGTTGACAGAGGGGAATCCTTTGCCTTTGAGGCGGAAGATTTTACCGCTTTGTGTTCCTGCGGGTATTTTGATTTTTGCTTTACCGTCGATGGTGGGCACTTCCACCTGTGTGCCGTAAACGGCATCGGGGAAGGATATGTGCAGATCGTAGGCTACGTTGAGGCCATCGCGCTGCAGTTCCGGATGTGGCTCTTCTTCAATGAGAATGAGCAGGTCGCCGGGGGCGCCGCCTCTTTCGCCGGCATTGCCTTTGCCGCTCATGCTCAGCTGCATGCCTTCCTGTACGCCTGCCGGGATGTCGATGCTTACCATTTCTTCTCCATACATGCGGCCTTCACCTTTACAGTGGCCACATTTGCTGGTGATGATCTGGCCTTCACCATGACAGGTGGGGCAAGTGGTAACGGTCTGCATCTGGCCGAGGAAGGTTTGGGTCACCTTTCTCACCTGGCCGGAGCCGCCGCAGGTGTTACAGGTCTGGAACGCGTTTTTATCTTTAGCGCCCAGGCCGCCGCAGTGCTGGCAGGGAACGTATTTTTTTACTTTGATTTTTTTATTGGCGCCTTTGGCGATTTCTTCGTAGGTCAGGCGGATTTTCACGCGCAGGTTGGAACCGCGGGTACCACGACCACGACGGCCGCCGCCGCCAGCACGGCCGCCTCCGAAGAAGCTGCCGAAAATATCGTCATTACCGAAAATGTCACCGAAATTGGAGAAGATGTCTTCCATGTTCATGCCACCACCTCCAAAACCGCCACTACGGCCGCCGTTCATGCCAGCATGCCCGAAACGGTCATATTGTGCCCGTTTGTCAGCATCGCTTAATACCTCATAGGCTTCGGCTGCTTCTTTGAACTTTTCTTCCGCTTCCTTATTGTTGGGATTGCGGTCAGGGTGAAACTGCATGGCCACCTTGCGGTAAGCTTTCTTGATTTCATCCTGGGAGGCGGATTTGGAAACACCCAGTATTTCGTAATAATCTCTCTTGGTAGACATTATAAAATCACTTATAACCGGTGCCAGGCACCGGTTTTTTTCAGTAAAAAATATTGTTTTACATCTGCACAGGCGATCGCTGCGATATATGCCACATCGTCACGCCCATTATTTACCCACTATCACCTTGGCATGACGGATAAGCTTGTCATTCAGGTAATAACCTTCCTGTAATACGTCTACCACTTTACCCTGAAGATCTGGCGTAGGGGCCGGAATCTCGGTAATGGCGTCATGAAGGTCAGTATCAAAGGTGGCGTGCAGGCTTTCCATAGGTTTCAGTCCTTTGGCCTGCAGGGTGGTCTTCAACTTGTTGAATACCAGGTTTACCCCGTCTTTGAGCGCAGTGATATCGTTGGCAGTGCTCAGCTGTTTGGCAGCCCGCTCTGAATCATCCAGTACGTCCAGCAAAGATATGATAACTTCTTTACCCGCTGTTTGCAGCAGCTCCAGTCTTTCTTTGGCGGTGCGTTTACGGAAGTTGTCAAACTCAGCCTGCAGACGAAGGTATTTATCCCGCATTTCATTCAGTTGCTGATCTTTTTTGATCAACTCCTCTTCAGGTTCAACCTCTAATGCATTAGTCATATGAGATGTTTCACTGATATTTTCTTCAGCATTGAAATCAGGCATGCCTTTTTCGTTTTCTCCAGCATTGTTTGCCTGTCCGTTTGTCTGCATGTCTTGGTCTTTTTCTGTCATAATTGTAATGATTATCTGCAATTGTGCTTAGTCAATTATTTTGCCAACCCCGGTTTGGCCGCCAAAAAGACAGATCTTCTCTGTACCTTTGCGGTTCGAAATAAAGTCAATGACCAAGGTTTTTTTAAAGAAACAGATACAAAACAGGGTATTACTGGGCCATCCCTGGATTTTCGGCAATGAAGTGTCCGAAATCAAAGGGGAAGTAGTGCCGGGTGATATCGTGGATGTTCACACCCATCAGGGCTCTTTCCTCGGCAGAGGGTATATCAACCCACAGTCCCAGATCCTGGTACGCCTGCTGACGCGAGATAAAAGCGAGGAAATCAACCCCGAATTTTTCTACCGCCGTCTTCTCAAATGCTGGCAATACCGGCAGAAACTGGGTTATGTGGAAAACTGCCGCCTCGTTTTCGGGGAAGCTGACGATCTGCCTGCCCTGGTAATCGATAAGTTCAACGACTACTTTGTACTGCAAACACTGGCGCTGGGCATGGAAAGATGGAAGCCTGCCATCGTGGAAGCGCTCAACCGCATCTTTTCACCGAAAGGCATCTATGAGCGGAATGACGTGCCGGTAAGGGAACTGGAAGGAATGGAGCAACAGAAAGGCTTCCTCAGCGCACCTTTTGATACCAATGTCATCATCAACGAAAACGGGCTGAAATTCCATGTGGACATCGTAAACGGCCAGAAAACCGGCTATTTCCTGGACCAGCAGGACAACCGCCGCGAAATACGCCAGATCGTGAAAGACGCCAACGTGCTGGAAGCGTTTTGTTATACCGGCACTTTCTCCTGCCACGCAGGGTATTATGGTGCTAAAAGCGTACTGGGACTGGATATTTCAGAACATGCCGTGGAAACTGCCCGCCGCAATGCGGAGCTCAACAACCTGCAGGACGTGTGCAAGTTCCAGGCGGTAAATGCTTTTGATCAACTGAAACAATATACCCGGGAAGAACGCAAATTTGATGTCGTGATCCTTGATCCGCCGGCTTTCACCAAGAGCCGTGAGAATATCCGGAAAGCCGTTACCGGTTATAAGGAAATTAATCTCAGGGGTATGAAACTGCTCAATCAGGGCGGTTTTCTGGTCACAGCTTCCTGCACCAACCTGGTATCACCGGAACTCTTCCTGGAAACGATCGACGCTGCTGCAAAAGATGCTAAAAAACGCCTTCGCCAGGTCACTTTCCAGACACAGGCAAAAGATCACCCCATTTTGAGGAATATTGAGAATACGACGTACCTGAAATTTTTGATCGTGGAGATCGCGTAAAAAAAGATAAGTAGAGTAGCTTTCGGTATAGGCTTTCTTTAGGATAATGTAAGCATAATCTGTTTGAGGGAAAGTCGGTAGCTGAAAGCTATTTTACAACATTGAACTTGCCTGATTCCACCAGGTTCCCCCGCTGATCACGAAGCTGGAAGATATAGAGACCATTGTAGTAGTTGTCCAGATTGACAGTAGTACGACTGCTGATGCTCTTTATCTGATCAATTTTTTTACCGAGGAAATTGTACACAATAAGATCGTATATGCGGTCGTTATTATGCTGTTGAATTTCAAAATTGATGACGTTGGTGGCAGGGTTGGGGTAAAGTTTTACAATTTGCCTACCCCCCTCCGGATTATTCGGCAGGGACCCGCTTTGAGCTTTACCCACAAGGGATAAGAGGCAGAAAACTGTAAGAAAAATGAGGGTAGAGGTTTTCCACATAGTATTATAAAAATAAAGTTTTTTTCAAATATTTCCCAATTTTTTGTTTGTTAATAACAGCGCATTAGCCCTTTGTCTCACTCATAAAAATAACAAACTATGCGCCATTTTGTTAGGTTTCCCGCTTTTTTAGATAAAATTTAACGCTTTTAATTTGGTGATGTAAGTTGTTGGTTATCAATAGTTTAGAATCTAGGACAGTTCAAACGCTCCAAAGTGCTGTTCCTGCTGTTGAGGAAACCCTTGAAAACCAATGACACTTCAAACCCGCCGAAGCTCTGACTGGCAGTCCGCAACTGCGAAATATTGGCATCGTAGCTCATGGCCACCTCAAATTTTTCCATATCTATTTTTATAGTGGGGATAATGGCGTCATTCCAGCGGAGAAATAGGCCGCCATATATGGCCCGGGTCGACTCCAGTCCTTCGTTCATTAGGCCATAACCAATCAGTGCGCCGCCGATATACTCGGAATAACCACCCTGATGCAGCTGGTTATAATGTGCAATCAGCTTCACCCGCTCTTCCAGCGGAATGGTGATACCGGCATTGAAGGTCAGCTTGGGCGCCAGCTCGATGTTTTTATCATTGTAGAAGGAAATCTTTGCCCGGTTGAAGTGGTACAAGGCGGCGCCGATGAAGTAGGCCACATCTTCCCCTATCACGCTGTTGTAGCTAAGGCCCACCCCCGCATCAAGATAGGTATAACCTTTCAGTGCCAGTTTGCCCTCTTCGCCTGTAGGTGCTGCCGGATCAAAACGGCCGTTGGTGTACTGATTGTTGAACGTCATGTTGGTAGGATCAAACTGCCGCTGTACCAGTCCGCCCATAACGCCGAGGGAAAGAAAACTTGTCTTGTCTTCATTCAGTGACTTGTGATAGTTGAACGCCGGAAAGATCTGGGTGGATTGCAGTTTGGAGGTACCGGCCCGGTCATAGGTCAGTTGCAGCCCGGTGGTAATATAGTCGTTGCTGTTACCTACAGGAAACTTGATTTCACCGCTCACGGTGCCGGTTTGATATGGAATGGTCACGCTGTTCCACTGGTTGCGGTATACGGCCTGAAAGCGTACATCACCGTTGAAAATACCGATCAGGGCCGGGTTACGGAGTATCGGTGTTTCATAAAACTGTGACAGGTGTATGTCCTGTGCCTTCAACTGTAATCCACAGCTGAGGCCAATGACTGTCAGTAAGACTTTATATACAGTTTTCATATAGAACCGCTTTTTATTATCTGAGTAATGTTACGTTGCCTTTCAGGCGGAAAAATTCGTTGGCGTCGCAATATGCTTCCACGAAATAAATGTATACGTCTGATCCCTGTGGCAGCCCGTTGAAGGTGCCGTTCCATCCTGCATTGACATCTTCCACCTGAATGTTTTCCCGATGGAATACTTCCTGTCCGAGGCGGTTAAAGACGCGGAACGATTTCACCAGGCTGATGCCTTTACCGCGCAGGTAGAAAATATCGTTTACCCCGTCACCGTTAGGCGTGAAAGTATTGGGAATGAATATCAGGTCCGTATTGCAGACGAGGTCGATTTTTACCACGTCACTTTTCGTACATCCGTATTGGTTAGTTCCCGTGATAGCATAGGAAATGGACTTTCTGACCGCCGCATTGGTAAAAGGCGACGTCGGATTATCGAGATAGTCGGCGGGTGACCATTGCCATTTCACGATATCGGAGCTGCCGTTGGCCATCAGGCGGACCACATCTCCGGCCATGACTGTCTGGTCGTTGCCGGCGCTGATAGTGGGCACTTTTTTTACAGACACTTTTACAGACAGCGGTGCGCTCATCGGGCAGAGCGCATCATTGGTACCAGTTACCTGGTAGGTAATGTCTTCAACAGGCGTGGAAACCGGATTGGCGATAGTATTGCTGGTCAGGCCGGTAACCGGTGTCCAGTTATAGATGGCGGCGCCGCTGGCTTTCAGTTGTACAGAAGAACCGTAGCAGGCGATCGTGTCTTTGCTGACGGTGAGGTTTACCTTAGGCACTACAGCGATGTCAGTAGAGTCCCTTGTCGTACAACCGTATATGTTAGATGCTTCCACCAGGTAGCGGGTATTGATCACCGGAGAGGCTACCGGGTCCGGGCAGTACGCGCAACTGAGGCTGGCTGCATTGAGCCATTGCACGGTGGCGTCGGACTGGGCGTGCAGGGTTACGGCGCTGCCTTCGCAGATTTTAGGTTGTGCCGCGGAGGCGCGGACAAAAGGCGTAGCATTGATATTGATATCTTTCGTCACAGAATCCTGACAGTTGCGGGCATCGGTGATCACCAGTTTCACCGGATATCCGCCGGAGGCGGAATAAGTGGTGGCAGGCGGTGTTTGCGCGGACGACACTTTACCATTGCCAAAGTCCCACTGCCATCCGGCAATCGGGATGTTGGTGGCAGGCGTGGAATTGTTGGCAAAAGAAACTGGTTGCCCTGCGCAGGTGGTGGAGGCGATCGTAAAGTCTGCCTGCGGCGCCAGGATGCTGATATTGTTTGCTTTGGTAACAATATCGGCGCAATAGGCGGGATCTTTATAACGGATGGTCAGTTGGTCGGTGAAGATACCGGCGGTAGTCCATGTTTTTACAAAACGCTGCTCGGTAGTGATATAGGTGGAGCCGTCGCCAAACTGCCAGGTGTAATCGGCCACCAGGTTGACGGGCACGTTCAATACCTCATAGGTGGCTTTGCTGCCGCGGCATATGCTGCTTACGCCTGCCGAGAAGTCGGCTTTGAAATAATACACGGTCTGATAACTGCTGTGGGTGCAGTTGCTGCTGTTGTCGCTGATAGTCAGGCGTACTGTGTATTTGTCCGGTGTGGTATAGGAATGAGAAGCATTCAGACCGGTAGTCACCGGCGTGTTGTCGCCAAAGTCCCACTGGTAGGTGGTAGTTGGCGTTGTGCCGGTGGAAGTGTTGGTGAAAATGAATTTGCTCTTGTCGTTACAATCCCGGGTAACGGTGAACTGTGATACCGGACCGGTAATGTTAACCATAACCGGGGCTGCGGGCGTATAACAACCGTTGCTGCCGGCTTTCATATTGATCGTGATAATGCCGTTGGTGGCAAAACCATGACGGATATCGTTGGTATATACTTCTTCTTTGGTGCCGTCACCATAATCCCAGCTATAGCTGTCGGCGTATTTGGCGCTGGCCAGCAGTCTTACGGGCGCGCCTACGCAGGCGCTGGCAGGTGTGGCGGTGAAACTTACGTCTGATGGCGGATTGCCGGTACGTACCTGTTTATCGAATGTTTTACTGATTTCACAGCCGCCGTTGGTGCGGATGGTCACTGTTACAGTGTAGGTGCCGGTTTGCACATAGGCGTGTGAGGTTGTGCCGGTGGTAGTGGTGGCAGTGCCGCCGTCGCCAAAGTTCCATTTCCATTCGGCCACCGGATCATTGAGGTCGTTGGTGGACGTGGCATTGAAAGTGGCAGTATAAGGTACGCAACCGCTTACAGGTGCGTCCAGGGATATTTGCGGCTGGGAGATGGTGATGTAGGCCGCTTTTTTCAGCACAGCCTGGCAACCGTTGCTGTTGGTAACGGTCAGTGTTACATCGTATTTGCCGGCTTTCGTGTAGGCGTGCGAGATAAATGCGTTACTGGTGGTAACTGGCGTGGTGCCATCGCCAAAGTCCCATGTACGGGCCATGGCGTTCGGCGTGGCGTCTGTAAAATTGGCGGTATAGAGCTTGCAACTGTTGGTCACATCGGCGCTGAAAGCTACTTGTGGGGTAGCTCCCACCTCAAAGGTACGGTAGTAAGTGCTGGTCCCGTTGGAAAAAGTAGCTACCAGCGTTACTTTTTTGGGTCCCGGCGCCGTATAGGTGATCTGCGGATTGGTGTCGTGAGATGTCCTGCCGTCACCGAAATCCCAGCTGTAGGCAGTGGCACTGCCTGTGCTGTTGTTTTTAAAAGTGAGTGTGACCGGATTGCATAATGTAGCCGGTGAGGAGGTATAGGAAAAATCAGCCTGCTGTGCCAGCAAATAATTGCCCGGCACGAGGAACATCAAAAGCAATAAGATGCTCAGACATTTAACCTGGTGGTATTTCAGAGGATACATACCACAAATTAACTAAAAATATTATATATGTAATTTATTAATTTATGATTTTTTGATTTATTTCCCGTCTTTCAGCCGCCGGAGCAGGGTTTTAGTGGTCTGAACCAAACACTGGTTACCGGATCAGCGTAATATTTCCTTTCAAAATGGTGGATTCCCCGTTGTCACAAACAACTTCCGCATAATAGACGAATACGTCCGGATTGAGCAGGACACCTTTGTAACGTCCGTCCCATCCGGCGGAAGCGTCATCGGTAGCCAGGCCAAAGCGTTCAAACATCACCTGCCCCAGGCGATTATAGATCCGGAAAACACGTACGCTCTGTAAACCGGTCCCTCTGATATAGAAAACATCGTTCATACCGTCCCCGTTAGGAGAGAAGGTGTTGGGTATGAAGATGTTGGCCCCGTTGCAAAGGGTGGTGATGTGGATATCATCCCCTGCAATACAGCCGTATTGGTTCATCACGCTGATGTGGTAGGTAATGGACGATTTGGCGGTAGCCACAGGTGTGAGGCAGTCGTTACAACTCAGGCCTGCTGGCGGTTGCCATGTAATGCCGGTGATATCGCTGCTTCCTTTGGCGGTAATGGGCACTTTAGTGCCAGTAGATACAGTTACGTCCGGCCCGGCGTCCACCTGTGGCAGCGGGTTTACAGTGACCGTGGCGAAAGTGGTATCGGTGAAACATCCTGCCTGGTCAAACCCTACTACCCGATAGGTGATGGTACGGGACGGACTGGCAACAGGTTCGGCTATGTCAGGGTGGTCCAGCCCTTCGGAGGGAGACCATTGGTACCTGAAGGCGCCGCCTGTCTGCATTTGTATGCTTTTCCCAAAACAGATGCTGGCATTGAGCGCAAACATTTTGAATGGCTGTATCACCCTGACAGAGACAGTCGCTTCGTTTTTACAGCCAAACTCGCTGACAGCCTTTACAGTGTAGGTAGTATCCTGGTCAGGTCTTACCACGGGTGTTTTACTGGTGGCGCTGGAGATATTGTATGGCGTCCAGCTGACGGTGGCGGCAGGGTCGGTATTGGCGGATAGCTGAAGGGAGGCACCCTTGCAGATAGTGGCTTCCGCTGGTGTAGGACGCAGGTTGGGTGCCGGATGTACAACGATATTGGTGTTGGCCACTCCGGGGCATGATCCGTCGGCGTTGGTAATAGTAAGCGTCACCGGCGTAATGCCAACAGTATTGATATTGACATCAGGGGGATTGGGGACGTTGTATTGCAGTCCATTGCCCAGCTGCCATTTCCAGAGTGTGTTTGGGATGTTCCTGTTGTCAGTGCCATGCAGCTGCACCGTGCCGGAAATACACAATTCCGGAATAGGCGTGATGGTGGGTTGCGGTTGTGTAGGAACCAATACCGGCAATGTTTTGCTGTCTTTGCAGCCATAGCTGCTTGTCATTTCCAGTGTTACCTGGTAGGTGCCTGTGGCAGGATAGGTAAAGGAGCCATTTGTGTTGACGGAGGTACTGCCGTCACTGTAAATCCACTTGCTGCTGAAGGGCAGATGGAGTGAATCGTTGGTAACAGCGGTACTGGTATTTTTAAACAAGACGTTTCCGCCGCCGCAGGCAGCGCTGTTATCGACCGTAAAGTTGGCAGTCATCTTATCTGCTACGATCTGGTAGTTACCATCTGCTTTTACTGCACAGCCCCTGTTGTCTACCAATGAAACGCGCGGCGTATAAATACCCGGCTGGGCATAGGTATGTGGCGGCGCTTGTGGCGTTGATGTTGTGACTACAATTCCGTCGTCAAAATCCCATTGGTAGGTAACGGTTTTATTGGCGGTGGCAGTCATCGTTACCGGCAGCGGGACGCAGCCAGTAACAGGAGTGGCGGTAAACGATCCCTGTGGGCCTTCCACAGTCACCGGCGCCGTTTTAACAGCGGAACAATTACCATCTGCATAAACGGTGAGCGTGACATTGTAGGTCCCGGGTTTGACATAGATGTGCGCACCAGGATCGTTTTGAGTGGATGTGCTGTTGTCGCCGAAATCCCAGGCTGACCTGGTAAAGCCGCTGGAAGTATTGGTAAACTGCACTTTCACCGGCGGACAGAGTTCCTGGATAGACGGGAAGGTGAAATCCGCTACCGGGTTGGGCACCTGTAATATGCCTGGCTTACTGATCTGGTCTGTGCAACCTATGCGGGATGTGACTTTTAGTGAAACATTATAGGTGCCGGGGGCGCTGTAGGTTTTAACAGGATTGGCACCTGTGCCGGTGGTATTGTCACCGAAATCCCATGCGTAATCTACAATATCACCGGTTGATGTACTGGTAAAGGTAATGGGACTGTTTTTGCAGGCTACGCCTGACTGAACGGTGAAGTCGGCTTTGACAACTGAGATGTTTACCGTTTGTTGTGTCTTTGTCTGGCAGCCATATTGATCGGTGGCCGTTAACGTTACTACATAGGCATTAAAATCCGTGTACCGGTGTGTTGTTTGTAAAGGCTGTGTCGTGCTGCTTTCATCCGGACTGCCATCTCCAAAGTTCCATGTCCAGTTGACAATACGGTTCCCGGCATCTATAGTGGATTGGTCCGCAAAAGTAAGCAGGTTGTTTTTGCATGGCTGACCAGTGACCGTAAAGTTGGTCATCGCGCCGTGTACGGTTATTGTTACAGGAGGAGCAATTCTTTTGCACCTGTTGGAGTCGCCAAGCGTCAGTTGAATAACATAGGTGCCGGAGCGTTGGTAGGTATGGGAGAGTCCTTTTGCCGGATCGATGTCGGTACCTGCCAGTTCCAATACAGTCCCGTCTCCCCAGTCCCACAGATAGTATCTGATATTGGCGGGGTTCACCGGACCTATGCCTACATGCAATGATTTACCAAGACATATCTGGGTTGTGTCGGGGAGTAATACCGGTTTTTCATCGATGATATAAATGTCTGTGGAGGTTGTTGAGTGGCAGACACCATCGAATATTGTTAAGGTGACGGTTTTCTTACCAGTGGAGGTATACCGGAAATCAGGATTTTGCAGCGTGGAAGTGGCGCCCCCTTCGCCGAAATTCCACAGCCATTGTTTTTGGGCCGGGGCCGGTCCGAAATTGGATTGGTCAGTAAATTTCCGGTGGTAGAAATCATCACAATCGGGCGTGGTCGTAAACTCCGCTTTAGGAGGCTGAATTTTGATGTACTGGGTTTTGACCAGCTGGCTGATACAACCGTTGTTATTAACGATCAGGCGGATATCGTGCAGGCCGGGTTCCGTAAACCGGTGAGCCGGATTTTCTTCCGTGCTGGAGCTATTGTCCTGCGGGAATATCCACAGATAGGTGACGCCCGGTCCCTTTGGGGTAGAAAGATTTGTAAACTGCACCGGCTCCATGGGACAAGACTGTAACGGTGAAGCAGTGAAGTCAATCACTGGCGGTGTGCCTACGCGGAAAGCAACATTGGCATTCACTATGCAGCCCAGGGCAGATGTTGCCCGGAGCGAAACAGTATAAGCACCCTGTTGCGTATAGGTGTGAGCGGGGTTGGGCAGTGTGGAAGTGGTGCCATCGCCAAAATCCCATTGATAGTCGGTGATGGCTTCGGCGGGGTTAAGGGCGGCGGTAAAACTCACGTTGTAGGGAATACAGCCGGAGTCGCCTGACGGCGTAATAGTGAGTGCCGGCAGGGAAATGTTGATATAATTAGTGCGGGTAACGGTGGTGGCGCAACCAACACTGTTGGTGGCAGTCAGCGTCACTGAAAAAGTTCCGTTGCTGGTGTACGTGTGGAAGGGATCTTTTGCGGTGGAAGTAGTGCCATCACCAAAGTTCCATTGCCAGGAGTCTGCAAATTGTGACTGTGCCTGAAAGGACGTTGTAAAAGGCGCCGTGCAGCCACGCAGGGGCGTGGCGATTGGGTCCACAACCGGACGTGGATCGACCACTACCGTTTGTTGAATTTCCCGCGAGCAGCTGCCAAACCTGAGTGCCATTTTTACGGTATAGGAACCTGGCGCGCCGGCAATAAAACCAGCGGTGAAGCCACTGGCAGTACTGCCATCCGGCAGTGTCCAGGTGATATTATCCGGTGTTGGCGTGGTAGTGCTGGTAAGTGTTACCTGATCACCGGGGCATTTTGTTTGCGCTGAAAACCCCGGGACAATTTGCTGGATGACGATATAGTTTTTTTTCTGCAGGGGCGTTGCGCAGCTGTTGGGCGTTGTAGGTATCAGTGTTACGGTATAGCTGCCTTCTGCTGTATAGGTATGACTGGCATCGGTGCCAGTGGAGCCGTCGCCGTAGTCCCACATATACGAAATGGGCGTGCCGGTATTATTGACAGTAGTATTTTGAAACGTAACGGTGAAGGGTGCAGAACAGCTTTTTGTCTGGTCTGCGGTAAAAGACAGCACTGGTATTTCTTTCACAGTGATGCTCACCGGGTTGCCGGACGCTTTGCAACCCTGACTGTTGGTCACCAGGCTGATAACATTGTACGTGCCCGGGGAGGTAAACTGGTGGGTAACGGTTGTCCCCTGATCGGCGGCACCGTCGCCAAAATTCCAGAGGATATTGGCGATGGTGGTTCCCTGGCCGGGATCGGACTGATCTGTAAAGTGGGCTGTCAAAGGTGTACAACCACTGGTGTTATCCACAGTAAACGAAACCTGTGGATTGTTAAAGACGTTAATGTCTACAGATTTGACTATCTGAGTTCCCGGGTATTGAACTGTTAAGGTAACATGATAGGTGCCCGGTGTCGTAAATATCCTGGAGGGCGACAGATTGCCGGTTACCTTCGCGCCTACACTAAAGTCCCATTCCACATTGGTATAACCCGGATCGAGTCGGGCATTGAAATTTACCGTTAGCGGAGCGCAGCCGCTGGTTTTATCGGTGATGATCGCCACACTTTGTGCTAACAGCGCGCTGGTGGGGGCCAGCGGGATGAGAAAAGTGCTGAGAAGCACCATGAGGGGAATGTGCGTCTTTATCATCGGGGCAGTAGGTGTCAGTTGGTTGATGTACCAATAAACATAACGCCTGTCCCTTTAATATAGTTTACACGATCACGTGGTATGTCCGTGTTATCTGATCAGTGTCACATTGCCCTTCATGATGATTGATTCCCCGCTGTCACAGATGACTTCTGCGTAATACACATATACGTCCGGGTTGAGTATGGTGCCTTTGAAACGGCCGTCCCAACCGAAGGAAGGATCATCGCCATTGATACCGAAACGCTCAAACATTACCTGGCCCCAGCGGTTGTATATGCGGAATACACGGACGGTCTGCATGCCACGGCCACGGATATAGAAAATATCGTTCGTGCCGTCGCCATTGGGCGAGAAGGTATTGGGAATGAAGATATTACCACCGTTGCAGATCGTTTTGATATGGATATCGTCGCTGGCGATACAGCCGAAGCGGTTTGTCACACTTACGTGGTAGGTGGTGTTGCCTTTGGGCGTAACCACGGGCGCCAGGCAGTTGTAACAGCTCAGGTTCGTGATGGGCGTCCATTCCACCTGCGTGATATCACTGCTGCCTACGGCAGGTATGGGTATTACGCTGCCGGCAGCTACTTCCATGTCAGGCCCGAGGTTGATCTGCGGCGATGGCTGTACTGTCACTTTTGCCAGCACCGTATCGGTAAAACAACCGATATCGTCATGTCCTATTACCTGGTAACTGGTGGTAGTAGCGGGACTGGCAACAGGGTCCGGGATAGTGGCGTTGCTCAGTCCTTCGGAAGGCGTCCATTTATAGCGATAAGCGCCGCCGGATTGCATTTGTACGCTTTTGCCAGAACAGATGGTGGCATCCAGCGCAAACATCCGGAACGGCTGTATCACAGTCACGCGTACACTGCTTTTGCTTTTACAGCCAAACTCGCTGGTGGCCTGCACTTCGTAAACCATGTCCCTGTCAGGCGTGACGAGCGGAGTTTTGCTGTTTGGACTCGAAATATTGTAAGGTGTCCAGCTTACGGTAGCATTGGCGTCTGTGTTGGCAAATAATTGCAGCGATGCGCCTTTACAGATGCTGGACTCCGGCGGTGTGGGTTGGAGGCCCGGGGCGGGATGCACCACGATATTAGTAGCGGCTGTTGCAGGGCAGGAGCCATCAGCATTGGTGATGGTCAGTTTAACCGGCGTTACGCCAATGGTATTAAAATCCATGTCCGGCGGCGATGGAACATCAAACTCCTGTCCATTGCCCAACAGCCATTTCCATTTGGTGGCCGGGAGATTTTTGGTATCGCTGCCACGCAGCTGTATTTTTCCTGCTATGCATAACTCAGGGATAGCGGCGATAACAGGCTGTGGTTGCGGCGGTATTACCACCGGCAGTGTTTTCTGGTCTTTACAGCCGTAGTTGCTGATTATCTCCAGGGTAACGTTATAATTGCCGGGCTGCGGATAATTAAATGAACCGTCTTTTCCGGTGCTGGTGTTGGCGGGCGCATACGTCCATTTGCTGGCGAAGGGAAGTCCCAGCAGATCGTTGGTCACAGCGGTACTGTTGTTTTTAAACAGCACGTTGCCACCACCACAGGCGGCAGTGTTATCCACCGTGAAATCCGCCACGGCATTGTCTGCCACCACCTTGTCGTTTCCTTCGGCTTTTACAGCGCAACCTTTATCATCTATCAGTGATACCCGGGGTGTATAAATGCCCGGCTTGGTATAGGTATGCGCAGGCGCAACAGGAGCCTGTGTTTTTAATACGGTGCCATCGTCAAAGTCCCACTGGAAATTGGTGGTTTTGTTGGCGACAGCTGTAATGTTTACTGCCAGCGGCACGCAGCCGGTTGCCGGCGTCACGGCAAATGATCCGTCAGGTCCTTCGATCGTCACCGGGATGGTTTTGCTGGCGGGACAATCTCCTTCTGAATACACTGTCAGTTTAACGTTGTATGTTTTGGCCCTCACATAGATGTGGTTACCGGGATCGTTTTTAGAAGAGGTGCTGTTATCGCCAAATTCCCACAGGGATTTCACATAATCGCTGGATTTGTTGGTGAATGGTACAGTTACCGGCGGACAGAGCTCCAGGTTGGGCGGGAAAGAGAAGTCTGCCACGGGATCGGGTACACGCAGCGCCTGTTTTTTGGTGATCTGGTCCGTACATCCTTCGCGGGTGGTGATCTTCAGCGTTACATCATAGGTGCCGGGGGCGGTATATACTTTAGCCGGATTAACACCGGTGCCGGTGGTGTTGTCACCGAAATCCCAGGCATAGTCCACTACGCTGCCGGCGGACCTGTCGTTGAAATAAAACCGGCTGCCTTTGCACACCACGTTTGCCGGTTGCGCGAAGTCGGCTTTCACCGTTTCCAGGTATACCTGTTGCTGCGCCGGAATGATACATCCAAATTGATCGGTGGTGGTCAGCGTTACCGTATAGGCTTTGAAGTTAGTATAGGTATGTTTGCTGTTGAGCGGTTGGGTGTTATTGCTTTCCACGGGGCTTCCATCGCCGAAGTCCCATGTCCAGTTAACGATTTTGTTGCCGGCGTCGATGGTGGATTTATCCGTAAATGTCAGTTCATCTTTGATACATTTTCTGCCGGATACGGTAAAGTCGGCCAATGCGCCGTGTACAACAGCAGTAACGGGAACGGCTGTACGTATACATCCGTTTTTATCCGTTATTGTGAGTTTGATGGTGTAGGTGCCTGATTTCCGGTAGATGTGAGACAGTCCTTTAGACGGATCAATTTCATAACCCATGAAGTAAAGCTGTGTGCCGTCGCCCCAGTCCCATGCATAGGAGTTGATATTGCCGGCAGTCAGCGGACCGAGGCTCACATGTAATGATTTACCGATGCATACCCAGGGAACATCTGGTATCAGTACAGGTTTTTCATCAATGATATTGATATTTATGATGGTGTCGGATTTACACACGCCGTTGTCCACGCGCAATTTCACTGTTTTACTGCCGGTAGTGGTATAGCGGAACTCCGGGTTTTGCAGCGTGGAGGTGGCACCGTTTTCTCCAAAATCCCAGAACCATTTTTTCTGTGGCGCTGGTTCCGGCCCGAAATCAGAGGCATCATTAAATTGCCGGTGATAGGGGTCCACACAGTCTGGAATCACTGTGAACCGGGCCTGTGGCGGTAATATCTGAATGTATTTGGGTTTGAACAGTTCGCGGATACACCCGTTGTTGTTCACCACCAGGCGTACATCGTGCTGGCCTATGTGGTTAAAGCTGTAGGAAGGGTCTTTGCCGGTGATGGTGCCGTTGTCCTGTGGGAAAATCCACATGTAGGTCACATAAGGGCCCACCGGTGTGGACAGGTTGGTAAACTGCACGGGGTCGATCGCGCAGGAAATGAGCGGTGTCGCCGTGAAGTCCACGACGGGCGGTGCTCCGGTATGGAAAACAGTACTGGCCTCCGCCGTACAGCCACTGGCTGTGGTTATCTTCAGCGTAACGGTGAAAATTCCCTCTTTGTCAAAAATGTGCGTAGGATTTTGCTGGTTGGAGGTAGTGCCATCGCCGAAGTTCCATTCATAGCTGACCACGGCATCGATACTATTGACCTGCGCCTGAAAGGGGATGGTCATCGGCAGACAGCCTTCCGTACCGGCGGGAAAGATGGTGGCAGACGGCGGCAGTATGACAACGTAGCCGTCTTTTCTGGCTGTGGTGGTGCAATTGCTGCCGCTGGAAGCCTGGAGCGTAACTGAATATGAGCCCTGGCGTGTATAGGTATGCGTTGGATTTTCTTCTGTAGAAGTAGTGCCGTCGCCGAAATCCCATAACCATGAAGTAGCGTTCTGCGACTGTGCTTTGAAGCTGGTGGTCAGCGGGGCAGCGCAGGACCTGGTAGGAGTGCCTGTCGGATCGATCGTCGGGCGTTCATTGATACGTACTGTTTGTTCAATATCCTGAGCGCAGGTGCCAATGATAGCGCTCATCTTCACTTTATAATCGCCGGCGGTGGCCGCAAAAAACGAAGCGTTGGTACCTGTGGAAGTGGTACCGTCGGGCAGTACCCAGGTGACCTTGTCCGGTGTGGGCACGGTAGTGCTGGAAAGTGTGGCCAGTGAGCCTGCGCATCCCTGTTTCAGTATGAAGCCGGGCGTCAGTTTTTTGATGACGACAAAGTCCTTTTTTACCAGTGGTGCTGCACAACTGTTGGTGCTGGTGGGGATAAGCGAAACGGTATAACTGCCCTCGGCGGTGTAGATGTGTGTGGCATCGGTGCCGGTGGTGCCGTCGCCGTAGTCCCACACATACGAAACAGGATCGCCGGTAGTGTTGGTGCTGGTATTCTGAAAGGTGACCGTTAATGGCGCTACGCAGCTCTGTGTTTTATCTGCCGTAAAAGACAATACGGGTGCTTCTTTGGCGGTGATGGTCATGGGATCGCTGCTGGTACGGCATCCTTTGCTGTTGGTCACCAGGCTGATAACGTTGTAGGAGCCGGTCTCCGTGAATTCATGGGAAACCGCGGGACCGCCATCCGCGCTGCCGTCGCCGAAGTTCCAGATAATACTTTCGATGGTGCCGTCGCCCGGTGTGGAGTGGTCTGTAAAATTGACCTTCAGTGGTTTGCAGCCGCTGGTTTTATCTGCCGTAAAGGAAACGACCGGCCTGTTGTAAACCGTGATGTCTACTGTTTTAACGATTTTTTTGCCGGAATAGTCCACCGTGAGGGTGACGTGATATACGCCCGGATCGGGGAATATCCTGGAAGGAGCAGGGTTGCCTGTCACCCTGGCGCCAATGCCGAAATCCCATTCCAGGCTGGTGTAGCCGGGATCGAGCCGGGAGTTGAAGGCAACTGTGAAAGGCGGACAGTCGGCAGTTTTATCAGGTAAAATCTCTACGTTTTGCGCGAACAGGTCACAGGAAAATACAAGCAGGAGTAGCAAAACGATGGCAATCGTAGTGTTTTTCATCAGGCATAGGGTGGTCAATCTGGAAATAAAGTATAAAAATAACAATTATGTTTGTAAATAGCGATTTTAAGAAGAATGATAACATGGAGACTACAGACCCGCAATACTGGAATAATCGTTATCTGACAGGAGATATTGGCTGGGATATGGGACGGGTATCACCGCCCATGCAGGCATATATCGATCAGCTGGAGCACCGGGACCTGGAGATACTGATACCGGGCGCAGGGAACAGCTACGAAGCGGCTTATTTGCTGGAGAAAGGATTTCGGCGGGTAACGGTGCTGGACATAGCGCCGGCACTGATAGAACAGCTGCGGAAAGCTTTCGCCGGTACTGCCTTACAGATCGTGGAGGGTGATTTTTTCCGGCATCAGGGCAGCTATGATGTGGTATTGGAACAAACGTTCTTCTGCGCGCTGGACCCTTCCCTCCGCCGGGACTATGTCACGCATATGCATACGCTGGTCAAGCCTGGTGGGCATCTGGCGGGTGTATTGTTTAACAGAAGTTTTTCACATGATGGCCCGCCTTTTGGGGGGACCATGGCTGAATACCGGGAGTTGTTCTCGCCGTTGTTTGAGCTGAAAACATTGGAGATGTGTTATAATTCCCATCCTGCCCGGCAGGGATCTGAAGTGTTTATTAATTTTTTACCGAAATAATCAAGTATGTACCGTTTTTTGATGGCCGCCCTGCTGGTATGCATGGGTGGCGCTTTACAAGCCCAACAGCCGCAACAGGAAGATGCCAGAACTTTTGCGAAGGACATTCAACAGCCAGGCGTACAGGTATTTGATGTGCGTACGGCGGAGGAATACAACACGGGTCATCTGCCTAAAGCTTTACAGGCTGATTATACCAACAAACCGGAGTTTAACGAACGGGTGAAATACCTGGATAAACAGAAGCCGGTGTATATCTACTGCCTCAGCGGAGGACGCAGCAGCAAAGCGGCGCAATGGATGCGCGAGAATGGCTTCACCAGGGTAGTGGAACTGGAAAATGGCGTGAATGCCTGGAAGCAGGCTGGTTTGCAATTGGAAGGCGTGAACACTAAAAAAACACAGCTGACTATGGAGGCCTACAACAAAGGAATCGCCAAAGGTGTGGTGCTGACAGATGTAGGTGCTGAGTGGTGCCCTCCCTGCAAGCAGCTGGAGCCGGTGCTGGCAGCTTTTCTCAAAAGCCATCAGCAGGTGAAGCTGATGAAGGTGGATGGCGGCAATGATACCGATGTCATGAAAGCCATTGGTGCCAAAGGGTTACCGACATTGATCGTGTATAAAAACGGCAGGGAAGTGTGGAGGAAGCAGGGGGTGGCCACTGCAGAGGAACTGGCCGCAGCCGTGAAGTAGCGGAGGAAAAGATATTTACAGTAGAAGCCCCGGGCCACGGCCCGGGGCTTTGTGTTATAGATTAGATTACAAATGAAGTGTGATGGAGTTGACAGTAGTTACCTGGCCGGTGGTGACATTCACATTGGTTACCAGCGTGTCTTTTACGGTGCCGTCCCCTACAATGGAAACGTTATAGGCGCCGGCGTTCAGACCAGGGATCAGATAGGCGCCTGTCAGCGGATCGGGCTTGGCCACTGCTATGGTATCAGCATTTTGCAGCGCATAAACGCCGGACACATGGAGCAGCGGTAAGGCGATGCCTTTGATAGAGCCGCTGGTAGCCTGTGTGTAAGTACGGATAACCGGTTTCAGGATATAGTTGCCGTTGCCGGTAGTTACTACAGAACGGTTCGCATCAAAGTCCAGCCACAGGCGGTATTCGATGCCGGCCGTCAGCGAAGCGTGCACGTTAAGTTTCAGACCTGACTGTTGTGCGGAAGGCGTAGACAGCGGATAAGAAGTACCGCCTATCACTACGCTGTTGTTAGTGCCCAGCACCAGCCTGATTTGTGAAATATCGCCGGCGGGCAGGTCCTGTGAAGCCAATACGGTGTCAAGGCCGTTCCTGAAGTTGAGCAGGTTATACACCCCGGGGCGCAGCAGATGGATGGATTGCCAGCCATTGTCGGTGTTGGTGGCGTTCACCTGAACGTCCTGGATGTCTACATTCACTGCGTCATAGTTGGCCGGAGCATCGGTAAGTAACACCGTCATTTTAGCGGAGCCACTGTTGTTAGAATCATTTTTGTTGCAGGCGGTAAATAGCAGTGTAAGTGCAGGCATGGCCATGATAAAGGCCCAGATTCGGTTTTTCATGATTAAATGTTTAGACAGATATTGAATTGCAAAAAAATAATATATGTATTTAATATTTCATGTATCGTTTTTCCGACAATCTGATTTGGTCGTTTGGCTGTCTGGTGATTTGCATTTCCAACATTCATCAACGTTATAACAAACCACAGGCCAATTCCTGTGACTGCTTGTCTGTGTTGAAGTTTAACGATGTGAATAACTGAAAAGGCCTGCTGACGCAAGTCTGCAGGCCTTTTTTCCGGGTATCTTTTTATTGGCGTGGCTTACCAGTTGTAAATGCCAGCATATTTCTTCTCTGCATAGTCAAGGAAATAGCTGAACTGTAGTTCCTGGCCGGTCACTTTCTTACAAAGTTCGTTGGACGTATAAAACCGTCCGAAAGGATGGATATGGGTGCGGAGCCATTCCAGCAGTGAATGGTAATTGCCGTGGCTGATGGCATCGTCGAGTCCGGGCACCTGCTTTTGAGCGGTGGTAAAGAACTGGGCGGCGTAGAAGCTGCCAAGGGAGTAGGTCGGGAAATAGCCGAAGCTGCCGTGCGACCAGTGGATATCCTGTAAAACGCCCTGTGCGTCGTCCGGTACGGTAACGTGCAGGTATTTCCGGTAGTATTCATTCCAGACGTGTTGCAGCTCGTTGACCGGGATACTGCCGTCCATCAGCCCTTTTTCTATTTCATAGCGGATCATGATATGGAAATGATAGGTCAGTTCATCTGCTTCCGTGCGGATCAGGGAGGGCTGCACCTGGTTGATGGCCTGGTAGAACCTATCCAGCGATACGCCGCCCAGGTTTTCGGGAAACTGTTGCTGGAGGCGGCCGTAGTGGAACTTCCAGAAATTAAGGCTGCGGCCTACGTTGTTTTCCCACAGGCGTGACTGTGACTCGTGGATGCCCAGGCTGGTGGCTTCTCCGCAGGGCAGGCCGTATTGTTCGGGCGGGAGGCCCTGTTCATAGAGGGCGTGGCCCCCTTCATGGATACAGCTCCAGGTCATGTTGCCGAAGTCATTTTCATCGATGCGGGTAGTGACCCTTACATCATGGGGGTTGAAGCTGGTGGTGAAAGGATGTTCTGAAATATCCTGCCGGCCGGCCTGGAGGTCGTAACCCATTTCTTTCAGCAGGTCGAGGCCCAGTTGCCATTGTTTGTCCCGGTCGTAGTGTTTCAGCAGAAAATCTTTTTCCACCTGTGGCCTGGCTTCGATTTTAGCCAGCAGGGGAGACAGGGCGTTTTTCACGTCCTCGAAGATTTTATCCAGCATGGCAGTGGTGGCTCCTTTCTCGTATTCGTTGAGCAGTGCGTTATATGGGTGCCCTTCATAGCCCAGGATGGTGGTTTCCTGTTTTTTGAGGGCGATCATTTTAGTGAGGGCCGGTGCAAAGATGCTGTAGTCGTTGGCTTTGCGGGCTTTGATCCAGGCATGGTAACTTTCGTTGGTGGCGTTGGACATCTCTGCCACGAACGATGCCGGGTATTTTTTGTTTTTATCGTAGTCTTCCAGCGAGAGGGTTATATTTTTCTGCTGGAGGGCGTCAAGTTCGTTGTGGCCGTGCAGTTGCCGGAGGAGGTCGCCGAGGGCGTCTTCGGTGAACAGTTCGTGGGCGATACCACTGAGGGTAGTGAGTTGCCGGCCTCTGAAGGCGGCGCCTTTTTCAGGCAGGTATGTTTCCTGGTCCCAGCCCAATACAGCCATGGCATTTCTTACGTCTGCAATTTTTTGCATCTTTGACTGGTACCCGGTATATTGTTCTGCAGTAGATTTGCTTCCTGTCATAACTGGATTTTTTTGCAAATGTACAGGATACCAATTGCTTTGCTATGAAGATAAAAGAGATCATACAGGTACTGGAGGCTTATGCGCCTTTGCCGTACCAGGAGAGTTACGATAATGCCGGCCTTATTTTCGGTGACCCGTCATGGGAGGTGACCAATGTGCTGCTGACGCTGGATGCCACCGAGGCGGTCATCGATGAGGCGATTGCCCGGGGGTGCAACCTGGTGGTGGCGCATCATCCGATTGTTTTCGGCGGTCTGAAAAAGATCAATGGCCGGTCTTATGTGGAGCGGGTGGCTATTAAAGCCATCAAGCATGATATTGCGGTATATGCAGCCCATACCAACCTTGACAATGTGCGCAACGGTGTATGCGCGCAGATGGCCGGCAGGCTGGGACTGGAGCGGTGCAGGGTATTGCAGCCGAAGACCGGTCTGCTGAAGAAACTGTACACTTTTGTGCCGGTGGCTGATGTTGAGAAGGTAAGGGCCGCTTTGTTTGCCGCCGGTGCCGGTCATATTGGGAATTACAGTGAATGCAGCTTTAATGCCGCCGGGGAGGGCACTTTTAAGGGCGGTGAGGGTACGGTCCCATATGTAGGCACGCCGGGGGAAAGACATTTTGAGGCGGAAATAAAGTTGGAAGTGATTTTTCCGGTATATTTGGAATCCGGGATTGTACAGGCCCTGTTAATGAGCCATCCCTATGAAGAGGTGGCTTACGATGTGGTGACGCTGGACAATGCCTACCAGCAGGTAGGTTCAGGCCTGGTGGGAGAGTTGCCGGAGCCGATGGAGGAACAGGCGTTCCTGGCATGGGTGAAGCAGCAGTTCGGGACTGGTTGTGTACGGTATACTCCTTTGAGGGGCCGTCCGGTAAAGAAGGTGGCTTTATGTGGGGGAGCGGGCAGCTTCCTGCTGAAGCGGGCCATTGCGGCGGGGGCTGATGCCTACATTTCCGCGGACTTCAAATATCATGAATTTTTTGACGCTGATAATCAAATAGTTATAGCAGATATCGGACATTTCGAGAGTGAGCAGTTCACAGTGGAATTATTTTATCATATATTGACTGAAAAATTCCGTAATTTTGCGCCTCTTAAATCTACGATTAAAACAAACCCGGTAAATTATTTATAATACATGGCTACCGTAAAAGAATACTCCGTTGAAGAAAAATTAGCATCTGTGCTCAAGCTGCAGAAGATTGATTCCAAGCTGGATGAAATCCAGGTGTTGAAAGGGGAGTTGCCGATTGAAGTAAAGGACCTGGAAGATGAGATCGAAGGGTTAAATACACGTCAGTCTCATATTGAGAATGAGATCAAAGGTATCCAGGACTTCGTTGCCAGCAAGAAAACTGCCATTAAAGATGCAGAAGCGCTGATCAAGAAGTATGAGAAGCAGCAGGACAATGTGAAGAACAACCGTGAGTTTGAGGCGATCACCAAGGAAATGGAGATGCAGTCACTGGAGATCAAACTGGCTGAAAAGCATATCAAAGACGCAAACGAAGAGATAAAAGAAAAATCCCGCACCCTGGAAGTGGCTAAAAAGGCGATTGCTGACAAAGAAGCTAACCTGAAGCATAAGAAAGGGGAACTGGAGAAAATCGTGGCTGAAACCGAGAAAGAGGAGAAAGCTTTCCGCAAGGAAAGTGAAGATGCTAAAGCTAAAGTAGATCCCCGTTTACTGGCTGCCTACGAAAAAATCCGCAAAAACTACCGTAACGGCCTGGCCGTGGTAACAGTAGAGCGTGATTCCTGCGGCGGTTGCTACAACGCGATCCCTCCTCAACGTCAGGCAGAGATCCGTCAGCACAAAAAGATCATCGTTTGTGAGCACTGCGGCCGTATCCTGGTAGACAACGACCTCGAGGCGACTGTCACCATCTGATGCGATCAGGCATATCAAAAACATTGAAAAGGGCATCCATGGATGCCCTTTTTTCGTATAAGCGTTATCGTTATAAAAATATACTAATTTATTTAGCTTTGTTTTACTAAATATGTTAGCTTTGCCCCTGTGCACCGTACGCAGGTAGTTTGCGTAGCAGTTCTTTTAATTTGTGGCAGGAAATTGGTGGGGGCATGCAACATTTAAAAAATGTGAATTGTTAATTTGGGATTTGTGGAATTGTTATGTGAGATTTGAGATTATTCCAGGAATTTTGCCCTTATGCGTATTATTTTTTCTTTGATTCTTTTGCTGGGATTAGGATTTACAGTTGATGCAAGACAGAAGACCTATGATTTCAACAGCCGTTGTGAACAGGCGTACGAAGCGATCATGGAGTTGCGGTTAAACGCCGGAAAGGCGCTGTTGGAAGCAGAAAAGAAAGAAAACCCGGACAACCTGGTGCCTTATTTTCTGGATAACTACGTGGATTTCTTCCCGTTGTTTTTCAATGAAGACCCGGCGGAATACGCCCGGAAGAGAGGCATGCGCTCCATCCGGCTGGACAAGATGCTGGAAGGGTCACCGGATTCTCCCTATTATCTGTACACACAGGCGGCTATCAAGTTTCAATGGGCGATGATCAAAATCAAGTTCAATGAAAAATGGGACGCTACCTGGGAGATACGCAAAGCATACATGACCCTGAAGGAAAATCAGCGCCGTTTCCCGGATTTTATGCCCAACCGGTTGTTGCTGGGGGCCATGCAAACGGTCTTCGGTACTATCCCGGAAGGATATAAGTGGATCACCAACATCCTCGGAATGAAGGGCAGCATCCACCAGGGCATGGATAATGTGAACGCGTTTATCGAAAGTAATGCGCCCGAAGCCAAACTGTTCAGGGAAGAATCCTATTATTACTACTGTTACCTGATGCTCTTTATTGTGAATAAACCCGAAGACACCTGGGCTTTTCTGCAAAAGAAGCAACTGGACACAAAGAATAACTACCTGTACGCCCTGATGGTGGCCAACCTGTCGCTGAACAACCAGAAAGCGGCCAATGGCATACGGGTGCTGGAAGAACGGCACGACAGCAATGAATACGCAGACATAGCATACTATAACTACGTATTCGGCTTATTGAAACTGACCCGGCTGGACAACGATGCGCATGTGTACCTGGAGAAGTTTGTCAATGAGTTTAAAGGGAAGTTCTATGTAAAAGAATGCCTGCAACGGTTAAGCTGGTTCTATTACCTGGAGGGCAACCAGGCCATGGCCAACAAGTACAGGAATATGATCCTGAGCCGTGGCGGTACGGAAACAGATGCAGACAAGCAGGCGCTGAAGGAAGCTGAAGGCGGCAAATGGCCCAATCCCTTCCTGTTGAAAGTGCGGTTGCAAAGTGACGGCGGATTCTTTAGCGAGGCACTGAAACTGCTGCTGACAAAAAAAGCGGCCGATTTCCCTGCCATGGAAGACAAACTGGAATACGCCTACCGCCTTGGCCGTATCTATGATGAAACCGGGCAAGACGACAAAGCCATTACCATGTATGAGGTAACGATCAAGGTAGGGGCTAACAGGCCGGAGTATTATGCCGCCAGGGCTTCCCTGCAATTAGGGTATATTTACGAAAAAAGAAGAGATAAAAACAAAGCCATTCAATGTTATCAGCAATGTCTGGACATGAAAGGCCACGATTATAAAAACTCCCTCGATCAACGGGCAAAAGCAGGCATGCAACGTGTAAATGGCAGTTGAGCGGGGAGGAAAATTGTGATTCAAGTTATTTCCTGACTTATGTTACAGCGACTAATCATTAAAAACTACGCCATTATTGACCACCTGGAAGTGGATTTTTCAGGTAACCTTAATGTCATCACCGGTGAAACCGGCGCCGGTAAATCCATTTTACTGGGCGCCCTGTCCATGATCCTGGGAGAACGTGCTGATCCCGGCGTGCTGTTCGACAAAACCGGCAAATGTGTGATCGAAGGCATCTTCAAGGTGAAAAAATCACAAGTGGCCGCTTTTTTTCAGCAACATGAGCTGGACCTGGAAGATTCGCTGATCATCCGCCGGGAAATCAGCGCCGCCGGGAAATCAAGAGCGTTTGTGAATGATACTCCTGTCAACATATCCCAGCTGTCTGAACTGTCGGGCTACCTGGTAGACCTGCACCAGCAGTTTGACACCCTGGAACTGGGCAACGCCGATTTCCAGCGGGAAGTAATTGATGCACTGGCCAAACCGGCCGCCCTGCAGGTATATCATAACCTGTTCCTGCAATACCAGCAGGTGCAGAAAAAATACAAACAGCTACAGGATGACCGCGATCAGGCCAATAAGGAGCTGGACTATAACAAGTTTCTGCTGGACGAACTGCTGGAAGCGGATTTCAGTCCCAACGAAGTGGAGGAGCTGGACAATGAGCTGCAGCTGCTGACACATGCGGAAGAGATCAAAAACACCCTCAACCGGGTATTTTTCCAGTTGAAAGAAGATGAACAACCGATCCTGCAACAGCTGAAACAACTGCAATCCTCTATTCAACATATCTCCTCGTTCCATAAAGACATGCCGGCCGTATCGGAAAGGATGCTGTCAGCCTATCTGGAGCTGCAGGACATTGCCGGAGAAGTAGACAGTATCAACGACCAGGTACACTACGACGCACAACGCATAGAACAGGTAAATGAACGGATGACGCTGGGATACCGGCTCTTCAAGAAACATGGCGTCCAGACGACAGACGAGCTGCTGGCCATCAAAGACGCACTGACCGCCAAAGTGGACGGTGTGCTCAACCTTGATGAACAACTGGCCGCGCTGGAGAAAGAACAGGCGCAGCTGCATGAAGCCCTGATAAAGGACGCGGCAGCCATTACCGCTGAGAGACAAGAGCAGGTGGCACCCTTTGAGAAAAAGGTGAATACGCTGCTGGCACAGGTAGGCATGCCTAATGCCCGTCTTAAAGTAGATATTCTGCAGGGTGAATTGAACCCCTACGGACAGGATACGATCGAATTCCTGTTCGACGCCAACCGCAGCAACCAGTTTGCACCGGTAGGCAAAGTGGCTTCCGGTGGTGAGTTGAGCCGTTTAATGCTCTGCATCAAATCACTGGTGGCACAATCAGTGGCGTTGCCTACCCTTATCTTCGATGAAATTGATACCGGTATTTCCGGTGAAGCCGCCAGACAGGTGGGCGTTATCCTGAAAGACCTCGCCAAAGCGCATCAGATCATCTGTATCACGCACCAGCCACAGATAGCCGGTAAAGCAGACGCACATTATTTTGTATATAAAGATGCCCGTGCAGAGAAAGTGACCACCAGCGTAAGGCTGCTGTCTATGGAAGAGAGAATAGACAAGATCGCGCAAATGCTCAGTGGAGAACGGCCTACAGCCGCCGCCCTTGAAAATGCCCGCGAAATGGTAAGATAACACAGGCGTAACCGTTATTGCTTCCCTGCCCGGATGCTAAAAAGCCATGGCAGGGAAGCAATAACTTTTTTTTTCAACTATAACGACTATTTTTGCCAAAATTAATTTTGACCAAATGGCTCATAACTTATTAAAAGGAAAGAAAGGTATCATCTTTGGTGCACTGGACGAAAAGTCACTGGCCTGGAGAACTGCGCTCCGTTGTGTGGAAGAAGGCGCTGAAATAGTGCTCACTAATGCACCTGTAGCGCTGCGTATGGGTGAGATCAACAAACTGGCTGAAATCTGCAAGGCCCCTGTTATTCCGGCAGATGTAACCATCACGGATGACCTGAAAAATCTTTTTACCAAATCCATGGAGCATTTTGGCGGTAAAATAGACTTTGTGCTCCATTCTGTGGGCATGAGCCTGAACGTTCGTAAAGGACGCTCCTATACAGACCTGGACTATGACTTTTCGCTGAAAACCCTCAATATCTCCGCGCTGTCCTTACACCGTGTATTGCAGACCGCTTATCAGATGGATGCCATCAACGAATGGGGCTCTGTAGTGGCACTTACTTACATCGCCGCACAACGTGCATTCCCTGACTACAGCGAAATGGCCGACGCTAAAGCCATGCTGGAATCCGTAGCCCGCAGCTTCGGTTACCATTACGGCATCAAAAATAAAGTACGTGTGAACACCGTATCCCAGTCCCCTACGCCAACTACTGCCGGCAGCGGCGTGAAAGGTTTCGGTGGCTTCATCGGTTATGCAGAAAAAATGAGCCCGCTGGGTAACGCTTCTGCCGACAACTGCGCGGATTACCTGGTAACCCTGTTCTCCGATATGACCAAAATGGTCACTATGCAGAACCTCTACCATGACGGCGGATTCTCCTTCACCGGTGTTTCCAATGCTATCATGGACGCATTGGACAAACAATAACATTAGTCATTTAGTTATTTGATTATTTAGGGCTTTTCCTTCAGAGAGTACCTAAATAATCAAATGACTGAATACCCAAATAAAAAAGCCGTTACAACAGTAACGGCTTTAATTTTTTATCAGGCACAGGGTGCCGGGGAGTGTACAATCTATAAACGCTCAGGATCTAGTATTCATCTTCATTGAAGAAGAAGTCGTCTTGCGACGGATAATCAGACCAGATATCTTCAATCCCCTCATAAATTTCTCCCTCATCCTCCAGCTCCTGCAAATTCTCGATTACTTCGATCGGTGCACCGGAACGAATGGCGTAATCAATGAGTTCGTCTTTAGTAGCTGGCCATGGAGCATCCTCCAGGTATGAAGCTAATTCTAATGTCCAGTACATCTTATTAAAATTTTTACTTTTTAATTTTCCGCAAAAGTATTATTTAATTTGAAATAAACAACTTTTACTATTTTATCGGTTATTTACTTTTCTTTGGGTTATGCTAACCGCTCGCAATGTTACCAAAAATTATTCCAACTTACCGATTCTCAGGGGAGTAGATATTACTGTCAGTAAAGGTGAGATCGTAACCATCGTTGGATCGTCCGGAGCAGGCAAAAGTACGCTGCTGCATATACTCGGTACGCTGGATAAGCCCACCCAGGGCGAAGTATGGCTGAATAATGTCAATCTGACGGGTTTAAGTGGCAATGAGCTGGCCGACTTCCGGAACCGACATATTGGCTTTATCTTTCAGTTCCATCACCTGCTGCCTGAATTCAGTGCATTGGAAAATGTCTGCGTTCCCGGTTTTATTGCCGGCACCCGCAGAAACGAGGTAAAGGAAAAAGCGGCGTTCCTGCTGAAAACCCTGGGCCTGGAGCATCGTTTGGAGCACAAACCAAATGCGCTCTCCGGTGGCGAACAACAGCGGGTGGCCGTGGCGCGCGCGCTGATCAATAACCCCGACGTGGTCATGGCCGATGAACCTACCGGTAACCTCGACTCCCATAATGCCCGGGAGCTTCATAATATGTTCCTTCAACTGAGAGACCAGTTTCAGCAAACCTTTATTATCGTTACCCACAACGAAGAACTGGCGCCGCTGAGCGACCGGCAGTTATTGATGAAAGACGGACGGATCATTTAGAAATTTTAATATTTTGATATTTGACGGGCTGTTTTACAACAGTTTCTGTTATTTAACCTCCCGGTTGCCAAAGGATTTGCTAAATATCAAAATGACAAAATCTCAAAATCCGTAAATACTCAGTCCTGTTTTAAAGGTATTGCAGTGTGCGTTCACTATATCGCTGATCCGGGTGGAATAACCGCCACCCATGGCCACAGCGCAGGGTATGCCATGCCTGTACAGCAAGCTGAAAACGATTTCATCCCGCTGTTGGCAGCCTGCAGTGCTTACTTTGAGCTTGCCAAACCGGTCTGTCTCCAGAACGTCTACCCCTGACAGGTAACACACGATATCCGGTTTAACCTGGTCTATGAGCCGTGGAAGAGCGTCTTCCAGCAGCTGAAGGTAAGGGCCGTCAGTCAGGCCGTCAGGCAGGGGAATGTCCAGATCGGAGGTTTCCTTATGGAAGGGATAGTTATGGGCGCCGTGCATACTGAAGGTAAAGACCTGGTCATTGCCGGCAAACAAGGCCGCAGTGCCATTGCCCTGATGCACGTCCAGGTCGGCGACCAGCACTTTTTTCACTTTCTTTTGTTGCAGCAGATAATTGGCCGCAATGGCGAAGTCGTTGAGCAGGCAGAAACCTTCTCCCCGGTCGGCGAAGGCATGGTGCGTGCCGCCGGCCACATTGAAGCCGATGCCGTGGTCCAGCGCATGCAGGGCGATATCGATAGTGCCCTGTGCTATCACGATTTCCCGCTGTGTCAGGCGGGGCGACTGCCGGAAGCCGATATGCCGCTGTTCTTTCTCTGACAGCGTCTGGTCGCGCAGCTTATGCCACCAGTCGGCGGTATGGGTGGCCAGTATCACGTCTTCGGTGGCCGCTTCCGGCGCAAACAGCTGCTCCTGGCTGATAACGCCTTCCCGCAGCAACTGGGCCGGTATCAGCTCGTATTTCACCATGGGAAAACGGTGGTCGGCCGGTAACGGATGGGCATATATGTCGTGGTAAGCTATTTTCATGTGGACAGAAAACTTATTGCGTCCGGATAATCGATTTTCCGGCGATTACAAACACCGGCTCGTCCGGGTAAGGGTCAAGGGTGGCAAGGCCGGTAAAGTCGCCAAAAGCGGGTAAAATGCCGCAATGCCGGCCAAAATAAAAGCAGGGTAGACGCAGCCGTTGCCTGGCAGGGCCGGCCATCACCACTGCGGGATGCAGGTGGCCGGAGAACGTGTATTTGTAACCGTTGTCGTCGCCACAAGGCTCATGGATAAAGTGAATGTCCCGGACGGTAAGGGTGTCGTGGGTATTTACCTCCAGCTGGCTGTATACTTCATCGGCCATGATGTCGTGATTGCCCAATACCAGGTCGACCTGAATATGGGAAAACTGGCCGCGCCATATTTTAAAATACTGTACTTCATTGTTGTGACGGCTATGGAACATATCGCCGACGATAATGAGCCGTACCGGCAGATAACGCGTGATCAGCTGCTGCAGCCGGAACAGGTCTTCCTGCATAATGCCTGCCGGCACAGCGATGCCGGCCTTACGGAAGTGGGCCGATTTGCCCAGGTGCAGGTCTGACAGGACCAGTGCTCTTTCTTCTTCCCAGTAAATCGCCTTTTCCGGCAACAGGTGCCAGTGTTGTTGTTTGAACCGGAATATCTCCCCCGCCGCGGTGTCCTTGTTTTGCATGGGCTGCAAATTATTAATTCTTATTCGTTGACGGCAATCAATTTTTTGATCCTGTCTTCCAGCTTCTCGCTGGTCATGGTGTCCCGCAGGCTGTCTACCTTGATCGGGAAGCAGAAAGGCGTCAGCTTGTCCGGCTCGGTGATCACGATGCGGCTTTGCGCAATACGTTCCAGCGTTTCCCGGAGACGGGCTTCTTCCATCTGGTAGAAAAAGGCTTCGTTGAAAGCCTGCTTCAGCAGCAGGTTCTGCGGATCGTAGTCCTTAAATACGTTGAACAGCAGGGAGGCTGAAGACTGCAGGTGGCGGTTGGCTTTGTGTTTGCCCGGATATCCCTGGAAGATAAGGCCGGCAATCACAGCAATATCGCGGAATTTGCGGCGTGCCATCTCAGTGGCGTTGACGCTGGTTTGCAGCTCTGTCAGCAGGTTGTCTGTGGTAAACAGTGCTTTGGCATTTTCGGCCGTCAGCGGTATGGGCTGGTCTGACAGCAGTTCAAAGCCGTAGTCGTTCATGGCGATAGAGAAAGTGATCGGCGTGATGCGGCTGATACGGTAAGCCAGCAGGGCGGCCATTACCTCATGTACCAGCCGGCCTTCAAAAGGATATACGAAAAGATGGTGACCATCTTTGGTGTTGATTTTTTCGATCAGCAGTTCATTGTCCTTCGGGATATGGGACAGTTCTTCCTGGCGGCTGAACAGCGGTTGCAGTGCTATCAGTTCCGGGTCTTTCGTGCGGCGGGACAGCGCTTCGTTGAATTTCTGACGCAACATCCGGCCGAGGTTGGACGACAGCGGGATACGGCCGCCCATATAACTGGGCACGATAGTGCGTTTGGCGTTGGACTTGCGTACCAGCACGGTCATGTCTTTGATCATCACAAACTCGAGGTTGCGGCCGGCGAGTGTAAAGCTGTCGCCCGGCGAGAGCCGTGAGATAAAGCTTTCTTCGATCACGCCTACATAACCGCCGCTCATGAATTTGACTTTAAGCATGGCATCGCTGACGATGGTGCCGATATGCAACCGGTGCCGCATGGCCAGCATACGGCTTTTGCAGTAGTAGTGATCTCCCTGCCTTTCCAGTTTGCGGAACTCATCATAGCTGCCCAGCGCATCGCCGCCGGTGGTCAGGAAAGCGAGTATCCATTGCCATTCGTCTTCTGTGATATGCTGGTAGCAGAAGGTTTTACGGACTTCTTCGTATATCTCCGGGGCATGGAAGCCATCGGAAACGGCGAGGGTCATCAGGTATTGCAGCAGTACGTCATAAGCCAGCAGCACCGGCATGCGGCTCTCTATAAGGTCTTCTTCCATGGCGGCTTTGAGGGCCGCAGCTTCCACCAGTTCCAGCGCGTGGGTGGGCAAAAAAAAGATACGGCTGACAGCCCCCGGCTGGTGGCCGCTACGGCCTGCCCGTTGCAGGAAGCGGGCCACTCCTTTGGGGCTGCCCACCTGTATGACCGTGTCTACCGGGCGGAAATCCACGCCGAGGTCAAGACTGGCAGTACATACCACTGCTTTCAGTATGCCGTTGTGCAGCGCTTCTTCCACCCATATACGCAGTTCCATATCGATGGAACCGTGATGGAGCGCCAGGGCGCCGGCCAGCATAGGCTCGTGTTTGAGCAGCGACTGGTACCATATTTCCGACTGTGAGCGGGTATTGGTAAAAACGAGGGTGGTCTGGCTGTCGTTGATGATAGGCAATGCCTGCGGCAGCATCCGGATACCGAGATGGCCGGCCCATGGGTAGTTCTCTATCTCATGAGGGATCACGCTTTGCAGGGCGATATTTTTTTTCAGGTTGGCGCGGACAATGAGGCCATTGTTATGGTACGGCCCCAGCAATACTTCCAGTGCCTCGTCGAGGTTGCCGATGGTAGCGGAGATGCCCCATATTTTCAGTTCAGGCCTTAGCCCGCGCAGGCGGCTCAGCCCCAGTTCCACCATGACGCCTCTTTTGCTGCCCAGCAGTTCGTGCCATTCGTCTACCACCACCGTGTGGAGGTGCTTGAAAACAGCAGGGTATTCCTTTTGTGCCAGCAGCAGGTGCAGGCTTTCCGGAGTGATGATGAGCACTTCCGGCATTTGTAATTTCTGGCGTGCGCGGGTGGCTACCGGCGTATCACCGCTGCGGATGCCTACTTCCCACGGAATGTCCAGCTCCCGCAATACCTCGTCCATGGCACGGCCCAGGTCTTTTGCGAGCGCGCGGAGCGGTGTTACCCACAGCAGTTGCAGGCCATTTTTAGCTTTTTTATGATAGTCTTTCGGATGGGCATCGATCCAGGCGATCACGGCGCCGAGGAAGAGCGAGAAGGTTTTACCAAACCCGGTAGGTGCATTCACGATCCCCGACTGGCCCTGCAGGTATGCCTCCCAGGCATCTTCCTGGAACTTAAAAGGCTGAAGGCCTTTGTCTGCCAGCCATCCGGTAATCACTTTCCATCCACGCGAATGTTGTTGCATGAAATGAAATTAGGATAAAATGATAAATCGTGAATCGCTTATTTTTGCAGCATGCTCGCAAAATTTTTCAGGCTCTCCGAAAACAATACTACGGTAAAGAAAGAAGTCCTCGCTGGTTTGACCACCTTTTCCACCATGGCATATATTCTTGCCGTGAACCCCAGTATCCTGTCCAGGACGGGGATGGATTTTAACGCATTGATCACTGCCACAGCCCTGGCGGCAGCTATCGGCACGCTGGTGATGGCGTTGTACGCCCGCCTGCCTATAGGCGTGGCGCCGGGCATGGGACTGAACGCCTTCTTCGCCTACACTATTGTGTCGGGAATGGGCTATAGCTGGCAGTTCGCGTTGACAGCGGTTTTCCTGGAAGGGGTTATTTTCATCATTTTATCCATGTTCCGGATAAGGGAAGCGATTATCAACAGTATCCCGGAAAACCTGAAGCATGCCATTTCTGTGGGCATAGGGTTGTTGATAGCCCTGATAGGCATGGCGAATGCCGGTATCATAGAAACCGGTATGCGGCATGTGGGAGACGGCCGGTTGGAAGGCGTGATCCTGAAAATGGGGAATGTCACCAGCATCGGGCCATTGATTGCGTTAATAGGCCTGATCGTCAGCGCGGTGCTGATGTACCGGAAAGTAAATGCCGCTTTACTGATTGGCATTCTGGCGGCTACGGTGATCGGTATCCCGCTAGGTATTACGCATCTGCCCGAAGGGCACCTGGTAAGCCTGCCACCGTCTGTAGCGCCTATCGCGTTTAAACTGCAATTCGATAAAATATTCAGCCTGGACATGTTGATGATTTTATTCACACTGTTGATGGTGAACCTGTTTGATACCGTTGGCACCCTGATCGGACTTTGCAACAAAGCCGGACTGCTGGATGAAAACGGCCGGCTGCCGAGGGCTAAACAGGCGCTGATGGCCGATGCGGTAGGTACTACAGCAGCCGGACTGTTAGGCACCAGCGTGGTGACTGCCTACGTGGAAAGCGCCAGCGGCGTGGCTGCGGGTGGAAGAACAGGTCTGACGGCGCTGACGGTGTCTGTGATGTTTTTACTGTCGCTGTTTTTTGCACCGGTATTTGCTATGATACCACAGGCGGCCACAGCTCCGGCGTTGATCATTGTCGGGATGCTGATGATGGGCGCGGTGGTGAAAATTGATTTTAACGATGTGACAGAAGCTATTCCGGCTTTTCTGGCTATTGTGATGATGCCTTATACCTACAGTATTGCAGAAGGGATCGTGTTCGGCATGTTGTCTTATGTATTGTTGAAAGTATTGACAGGCCAATATAAACAGATCAGTCCCGTGATGTACGTACTGGCTATCCTGTTTATCGTCACTTTTATGGTGAAATAGTTATTCCTTTAACAGCACTTTATCGTCTGCCACTGTGAGAGTGTGCATCATACCGCATTTGAGGGCATAGTTGTTTTTTTGGTGGCCTGACGGGAAATTGAAGCACACCGGATATTTGAAATTCTTCACTTTTTCCATTACGATATCGTATACCGTGCGGCCAAATTCTTCGCCGGGATCATCTGGTTTTATTTTGTTGAAGCCACCGATGATGAGCCCGGCGAGGTTGTCCAGCTTATGGGAACGTTGCAGGGTGTTAAACATCCGGTCGATGTTGTACAGATATTCCCCCACTTCTTCCAGAAAAAGGATTTTGCCGTTGGTATCAATTTCAGAATAGGTGCCTGAAATACTTTGTATCACTGACAGGTTGCCGCCTATCAATACACCGCGGGCGGTGCCTTTGCGGTTGTTGGCATCCGGAGCTGCAGTATACTGCATTTTTTTACCTGTCAGTGCCTGGTAGATAGACATGATCGTGTCTTGTACTACCGGTTCTGCTTTATTAAAGTCGTCCGGAAAACTGTTACACATTTTGGAATGCAGGGTAGCGATACCAAAGTGGCGGTTGACATGACAGTGCAATGCTGTGATATCACTGAAGCCGATGATCCATTTGGGATGGCGTTGAAAACGGGAGAAGTCCAGCTGGTCCAGTATCCGTGCTGTTCCGTATCCACCTCGGCCGCACATAATCGCTTTTACGTTGGGGTCATTGAGCATGGCTTGCAGGTCTTTTGCTCTATCCGCATCTGTGCCGCCGAAAGAATAATCCCGCATGCCAACGGTATTGCCTATACGAATATTGAATCCCCATCTTTCCATGATACGCAGGGATGGCAGCACTTCTTCCCTGCTAATATAACCTGCGGGGCAGGTGATACCGATGATATCTCCGGGTTTAAGATAGGGTGGAATTTGTGGTTCTTTGGAGGGGGCGGTACCGGTAATACCCATGGCAGACAGGCTTTTGGCGGCAGGTATGCCAATGCCGGCAGTCATCAGGGCAGATAAAAAATGTTTACGGTTCATGGAATTAAAGTAAACATATTTTGGGAGAATAACGAAGTGTTCCCGCAAAGTTGTTTTGCGGGAACGGTAATGGAGAAAAGGCCGGTTACTTAGAGGGAAAAGTATAGGTAATGCCGATTTTTGCAGTGTTGTTATAAGTTGTGGCACCCGCATCAGGTGATTGTACGCCGAGTGAATACCTGGCGTTAACACCAAAGCCATGCGGAAGCTGATAGCCAACACCAATAGAGCCGCTCACGTTGAGCCGGTTGTAGTGCCCGATAGTGTTATATGACCTGCCAGGAACATCCTCTTTGGCATTCAGGAGAAAATTTACTTCCGGGCCTGCTTCCACATACAGTTTAGGTTTGATGTAATACTTTACTATCAGTGGAATGGCGATATAATCCTCTTTTCTTTTGCCTCTTGCCAGATGATCGTCCGCTGCCAAATACACCAGGCCCGGGCTCTGATTGCGGTAATACAAGAGCTCCGGCTGTATTGCCCAGTGTTTGTTAAGTTTAATTTCTGTAAAGCCACCGGCATAGATACCTGCCCGGAAGAAATCAAATTCTGCATTGTTGTTGGAGAGATTCAGTCCTCCTTTTAAGCCATAGGTAACTTTTTTTTGCGCGTAGGTTCCCGTTGCCACTGCCATAGCGGCCAGTGACGCAAATAGAAATTTTCTCATTTTTTTTAACAGTGTTTTATTTCGGTGATGTGAATACGACTGATAGGTTGTGACAGTAATGCATTACGGATGTAAAAGTAGCCGTGTAATTGTTAAGGAAATCTTTACAAAACGGTTTTTAATTTTTTTTAACGTAACTGATAAGTTGGCTTGAAAACCAGCATGGCAATGTTTTTGCGGCATGATTACAAAACTTCGTATATGCGCTGTCTGTTTGCTTTAATTGCATCGTTATTCATCACCTCCGTAGTCAACGGTCAACAGGAAGCCTGGCAGATTGTGCCGGGAGCGTCCATTGGACATGTAAAACTGGAGATGCCTGCCAATGACCTGGCTTCACTGGGAAAGCCGGATGCCGGCGATGCAGCCATGATGAAAGCATGGCGGATATGGTACGGCCATAAAAAAGACGGTACGACAGATTCCTCGTCTGTATTGGCTGTATTCACGGCCATGCGTACACAGGACACACAGTATGTAAAAGAGATCAGGGTTACCTCTCCCCGCTTCAGGACAGACAAAAACGTGGGTGCCGGCAGCGCTATGAGCGCCATCAGAAAGGCTTATCCCGGCCTGCATCTCGCGAAAGTGTACGTGTCAAAAAACAGGGCCCGCCGCATAGAAGTATATGACGACGAAAAACTGGGAATTGCCTTTGAAACTGCCGGTTCCCGCAGCCGTCGGGCATTATGCAGCATGGTGGTGGTGCATACGCCGGGCGAAGCGCCGGGTAGTTACCTCGATTATCACATTGGTTTCGACAACCTGCTGCCGGCGAAACGTTAGATGCCTCTGCGGGAGGAATGAAAATTATAGGAAAGCCCTGCGCTGCCGATACCGTTTATATCGGGATTGTAATGGTTGCTGTTGAACAGGTAACTGAAATGAAGCCCCAGGGAAGTACGGCCGATCATAAAACGGCAGCCGGTGGTCAATACGGGGCCGGACACATGCACCTGGTCACTGTCGTTATCTTCTTCGTCCACATTGTCCATAACGCGGCTGCCGTTGTGGAACCCATAACCTGCGCCGGTAAAGATGCCCAGCCGGCTATGTGATCCGGACGTGGCAAAGTTGCCATAGTTGTACGTAATAAGAATCGGAACATCTGCCATAAAAAAACTGGTGGAATTACCTCCTGAATAACGGTTGTAGCTGGCGCGCAAACTGCTTCCCAGCGCCAGTTGTGTGCCTATGGCAAAGGCAGAACGCCTGGAGAGCACGCCGAAATTAAATCGTGGTGAATAAACGATGCCTCCGGCAAAATGACTGCTGGCCGTAAACAGTCCGGCGCCTACGGAGTGCGCGAAATAGCGCGACTGGCTGTTGGCCGGCAATATGGAGAATAAAAGGCATGCTGTATACAACCATGTGTATAACTTTAACATAGGTCCGCAGTGTAGGTTTAGGGTATTAGATTACTGTCCGCCCCTAATATACAACCTGATGTGTTTCTTTTATCACAGAGATCACAAAAATACTTTGGGTATGGCTCAGATTATCTAATTCTCCCAGTTTATTCACATAGAACTCCCGGTATTCGTCCATGTCTTTTACCTGTACCTTGATCATAAAATCAAACTCCCCGGAGATATTGAGGCACTCGGTCACTTCCTGGAATGAGACGATTTCCTGTATGAATTTTTTGCCGTTTTTTTTGTTGTGTTCTTTCAGGGTGATGTAAACCAGTACGGTCATCCCTTTATTGATTTTCCTGGGATCTACGATGGCGGCGTATTGTTTGATGACCCCTGCGTGCTCCATTTTGCGGATACGTTCATATACCGGCGTGGTGCTCAGGTTCAGCTGCCGGGCAATATCGCGGATCGTCATTTTAGCGTCCTGTTGCAGCAGGCGAAGGATGCCCATGTCTTTTTCATCCAGCGTCAGTGGAGGAGGCGCCTGTTCTTTTTTATGGTCCATTTTATCTGTTTTTTGGGAAAATAATCTATGTATAGACTTATTTGTGTGTATTTGTTCCAAAATTATCAAAAATGATCGGTTCATGTTCTAAAATTTTAGGTTTGTGGCGAAAAGGAGACTATGGAAAAGCGAATTATTCTGACAGTGGCCTGCATGGCAATATTTTTTGAAGCGCTGGACGTATCGGTGTTAAACATGGCATTGCCGGGCATGCAGCAGTATTTTCATTTCGGCCCGGATGCTATTCAGTGGGTACAGACAGTGTATGTGTTGTTTTATGCGGGATTTGTATTATTGGGTGGCCGTTTGTCAGATACCATAGGCCGCAGAAAAATATTTATTACCGGCGCTGTCCTGTTTGTACTGGCTTCGCTGGGGGCAGGTTTTTCCATGTCATTTGCCTGGCTGTTGGGCTTCCGCGCCCTGCAGGGCCTGGGCGTTGCATTGGCCATCCCTGCGGCCATGGCCATTATCAGTCACACCTTCACAGTACCGGCAGAGAAGAACAGGGCCTTTGGCATCTTCGGCGCTATGGCGGGCATCGGCTTTGCCACCGGACTGGCCATCGGTGGACTTATCAGCGCCTGGATGGGATGGCAGTGGGTCTTTTTTATCAACGTGCCGGTAATTGGCGCGGCCATAGCGCTGGCTTTCCGGTTTATTCCGCGTGACCGGCGGCCGGAGCGGCAACTGGACAGTAACCTGCTGAGTGGCATATTGATTACTGTGTTACTGATGCTGTCTGCCTGGCTGATACATGACCTCGGCCATATTGCGGCACATCCGGCAACGTTCGGGTTGTTGCTGGCAGCCCTGGTGACCGCCGGGATTTATTTTGTCAGAAGAGAACGCGTGCATGCGTCACCGTTAGTGGACTTTGATCTTTTCCGGTTGAAGGGAGTGGTGACCGGCAATATTGGCGCCACCTTGCTGGGCAGTACTTTCCTGCCCTATATTTTCCTGTTGACGTTATACCTGCAGGAGGTGCTGGGCTTCAGTTCTTCACAGGCGGGACTGTTACTGTTTCCCTTCAGCATTTTGTCCGGGTTGATATCCAAATATGTGCTTCCTCATTTGTTTCACCGGCTGGGCGTAACCCTTACCGGCATAACGGGCAGCTGCTTCATGCTGGCCGGTATCCTGTTTTTTGCGCTGAGTTATTTCACTGTGTGGCATCTGCCATTTATGCTGTTGGCGGTGTTATGTATCAATTCACTAGGCATGTCGGTCACTTTTCCTGCGATTACGATCCTGGCCATACAGGCGGTCCCTGAAGCACAGCATGGACTGGCTTCCGGCATCAATGGCACCTGCAACGCCATGGGAGGTGGATTGGGGCTATCGCTGGTGGGGCTGATGATGCAACTGGCGGGCACTTATCAATGGAACAGCTATGCCGCGGGATTGCTGGTGCTGGCGCTAATTGCCATCGGCGCTATCCTGCAGCTGTACCGCTTTTGGTGGCGCGAACCGGTGGTGAAAGCTCAACTGGTAAAAGTGCGTTCCTGAGGTTTATGTTTCCTGGCCGCCGCTTTGCCGCAACAGTGCTTTCAGATCATCCAGGGTGTTGATTTCAGCCACTGGTTTATCCTGCCTCCATCTGTTGATACGAGGGAAACGCAGGGCCACGCCTGATTTGTGGCGGTTGGAGGCTGCAATGCCTTCAAAAGCGATTTCAAATACCAGTTGTGGCTGTACCGTTCTTACCGGCCCGAATTTCTCCAGTGAATGCCGTTTTATCCAGTTGTCCACTTCTGCAATTTCTTTGTCGGTAAGGCCGGAATAGGCTTTGGTAAAAGGTACCAGCTGATCGCCGTCTTTCACGGCGAAGGTATAGTCGGTGTAGAGATTGGACCGGCGTCCGTGTCCTTTCTGGGCATATATCATTACTGCATCGATAGTGTACGGATCTATTTTCCACTTCCACCAGTCGCCCCGCTTGCGGCCTACCTGATAGGGCGCGCTTCTTTTTTTCAGCATCAGTCCTTCACTGATTTGTTCGCGTGAGAGCGTGCGTATCTGTGCCAGGTCGTCCCACGAGGGCGCGGTTACTTCCGGCGACAGTAGCAGTGCCGGCTGTTGTTGTGAGTGAATGAGCTGTGTCAGCAATGTTCTTCTTTCTATCAGTGGTTTTTCCCTGATATCGGCGCCTTCCCATTCCAGCAGGTCATAGCTGAGAAAGGCCACGGGCGCTTCCTGCAGCTGTTTGCGGGTGACGTTCTTTCTGCCGATGCGTGTTTGTAAAGTCTGGAACGGCAATGGTTTTCCATTGGCATAGGTGAGTATTTCACCGTCTATCACGGTGCCATCGGGAAGGGTGTTTGTCAGCTCCGTGAATTCGGGGAATTTGTCGGTGATGAGTTCTTCGCCGCGTGACCATACAAACAGCTGACCTTCTCTTTTGATGATTTGTCCGCGAATACCGTCCCATTTCCATTCCGCCTGCCAGTCTTCGATAGGGCCGAGGCCGGCGGGGGCATCTTCCAGGGCATATGCCAGGTAAAAAGGATAGGGGCGTGATGCATCGGCGCCGCTGGTGCTTTGATGCAGCAGGGCTTCGATGGTCACAGCGCCGGGGTCCCAGGTGCCGCTGATCATGTGCGACAGTGTGGCGGCGGGGATATCGTAGGTTTTAGCGAGCGCATTGACCATCATTTTTTGTGATACGCCGATACGAAAACCGCCGGTGATCAGTTTGTTGAACACAAAGCGTTCGCCGTCATCCAGCGCGTCCCAGGTTTGCAGGATAAAAGCCTGTTTCTCTGCTTCCGTGGCTTTTTCCAGCTGTTGCAGTTGTTGCAGCCAGTAGTGTAACGGATGACTGGCCGGATGGGTACATGGGGGCAGCAGGAGCGCGATGGTTTCGCCAAGGTCGCCTACAGTGAGGTAACATTCATTGAACAGCCATTCAGGCAGCCCGGTGGCCTGTATGCACCATGTCTTCAGCTGTGTGCTGTTGACGGTACGTTTGGGCCTGCGGCCGGAAAACAGCGCCAGCACCCAGGTTTTGTCTTTATCCGGGGCGGTGGCGAAATACTGGCTGAGCGCATCCAGTTTTTCGTTGGTTTTGGTGCTGTTGCTCAGCACTTTGACGAGTTGGGCGAACTGTTGCACGGTATTATGTTTCCGGGTTAGTAATGGTTTCTTCGTCGCCATAGGCGGTGCTTACCTCCCTGGCGTCGATGCCTTTTTCACTGAGATAGCGGGCAAATACGCTGCTAAAGCCATGCGTGGCATACACGCGTGTGGCGCTGGTGGCGGCCACCGCTTCCAGCAGCCCGTTCCAGTCAGCATGGTCGGACAGTGCAAAACCTGCGTCGGCGTTACGTCTGCGCATATGTCCCCTTACCTGCATCCAGCCGCTGCATACGCCCAGCGAGTAAGGGTTGAAGCGGCGCATCCAGGCCGAATCATCCGCCGAAGGCGGAGCAATAATCACTGCATTCTTAAAAGCTGATTTAGGAGTATCGGGCGTTATTTTTTCGACATGGGGTAATGGATATCCCTGTGCTATCAGCAGGTCGTTTACGTTGGTAATGGCGCCATGGCCCATCATACGGGTTACTTTGTCCTGCAGATGAAGGAGCAGCCGTTGGGCTTTACCGAGACTGTAAGCGGTGATGACAGAGGCTTTGCCGGCCTGCTGATTTTCGTATATCCAGTTGGTGATACGGGAGAACAGCTGCTGTTGTGGTTCCCATCGGTAAACAGGCAGTCCGAAAGTGGATTCCGTGATGAAGGTATGGCAGCGTACTGGTTCAAACGGCGCAGAAATGCCATCAGATTCCAGTTTATAGTCTCCGCTGGCCACCCACACCTCCCCGTTGAGCTCTACCCTTACCTGTGCCGAGCCGATCATATGGCCGGCAGGATGCAGTGAAAGTTTTACACCGTTAAGATAAATGCTTTCGCCATAGGCGATGCCCTGCACGCTAATATCATTGCCCAACCTCAGTTTGAGCAGGGGAACGCTGGCTTGTTCGCAGAGATAGGACTGGTTGCCCCAGCGGGCATGGTCGGAATGCGCATGTGTGATCACCGCACGTTGTACGGGTTTCCAGGGATCAATATAAAAATCACCTGCTGCGCACCAGATGCCTTTGTCGGTAAATTGTAGCAGCTCCATATCCATGAATATACAAAAAAAGGCCATGGCTGCTGCCATGGCCGTGTTCGACTCAACAAGCTATCTCATGGACAGCTGTAAAAAGTTTATTGGTTCATTTTCACATCCGCGCTGTCGCCTTTCTGGATGATGAAGATGTTTTTGTTTTCGAAGTAGGAAGGTGTTTGTTCTCCGTCGCGTACATATACCGGCTGGAAATTAAAGCGGGTAATAACAGCGGGAGATGATTCCACCGCGCTGTTGAAATATACGCCATTATTATGAAGAAGCCTTACAAAATAGTAGGTAAGATCAAAACCTTTATATGCCATATCGGAAGGGCGTGCCCTGTATGTTCTGCGGAAATAGTCGCTCAGGTAGCGGCTGTAAGAGTCTGATTTGTCGTTAAAATAGGGAGAGGAGTAGAACACCTGCAGGCTTTTGAATTCAGGCTCTTTCAGCTTTAACACGTCCCAGGTGGGCATACCGAATATCTGCATCGGGTAGGTAGCATTGGCGGTGGCAAGTTTGCGCAGGATGCTTTTGGCGCCGGCTTCGTCGAGCGCGGTAACGATCACGATGTTGGGCCGGTCGGTGAGCAGGTATTTGGAAAGCTCTTCCGGGGTGGTGCTTTCGTTCCAGATAGCTTCCCGTATCCTGGATTTTTTAGGGTTGTTCATTTTGTCGTAGGAACCTTTGAAATCAGCGGCGAGGCGGTTTTCGAAAGTGGTGTTCCGGCGGAGCAGTACAATGTTTTTATTGGAAAAAGCCTCCTGTACGTAGTTCTGGATGGCTTCACAGTGTGTTTTCAGGGTGCTGTTGGGAATGAACAGGAAAGGGTTGTCGCTGATGCCCACATCATTAGGGAGCGTACCGGACACGAGGTTGATTTCTTTCTTTCTGGCGAAGTCGCTCACTTCCTTCAGTTCCGGGTTGTTGAACGAACCAATGATCAGATCGGTGGCGTCCAGTGCTTTGTTGTTGATCAGGGAAGTAATGCTTTGACGGCCTTTACTGTCGTATACATTGACTTTCAGGTTATAGCCCTGTTGTTGCAGGGTATCGAGGGCCAATTGGGCGCCTTCATAAAATTCAAGGCCGGCCATTACATAGCGGGGCATGGTACGGCCGGGAATATCGTTGGAGTTGGCAAATACGGAGTCGAGATACAGCGGGGCAAAGAGCGCAACGTTATAAGTAGGTTTCTTCACTTCCCGGGCGAAGGCTGGTACATTGAAGGGGGCTGCTTTGGCAGCTTCGTTTTTGTTTTCTGGCTTCTTTTCCGGTGTGGGCTTGCTCAGGGAGGGTGGGGGACCGTCCACACGGCTGGTGCTCTTTCTGGAGGAAGAACAGGCTGTGAACAGTACCGACAGAGCCAATCCGGCCAGCAGGTTTTTAACAGATATCAATTGGTTCATAATGGGCGCTAATTTACAAAAATCATTCCGGGGTAGTGCACGCAAAGTAAAATAAGAAAGCAAAGGCGCAAAAAGATAAAATAATCCCTTGTGCCTTTGCTCTTTGTATTTTTCAGGGAAATATTATTCCCATTCGATCGTAGCAGGTGGTTTGGAGCTGATGTCGTATACCACGCGGTTGATACCTTTTACCCGGTTGATGATGTCGTTGGACATTTTAGCCAGGAATTCGTAAGGCAGGTGTGCCCAGTCGGCCGTCATACCGTCGGTAGACGTTACAGCTCTCAGGGCCACGGTGAATTCGTAGGTACGTTCGTCGCCCATTACGCCCACGCTTTGTACGGGGAGGAGGATGGTGCCTGCCTGCCATACTTTATCATAAAGGCCTGCTTCGCGCAGCCCTTCGATATAGATAGCGTCAGCTTCCTGGAGCATGGCCACTTTCTCGGGGGTGATAGCGCCGAGGATACGGATAGCGAGGCCTGGCCCGGGGAAAGGATGGCGTCCGAGGAAGACGTCGCTGATACCGATTTCGCGGCCTACGCGGCGTACTTCGTCTTTAAACAGGAAACGCAGGGGTTCTACCAGCTGCATGTTCATTTTTTCAGGCAGCCCACCTACGTTGTGGTGGGATTTGATGGTAACAGAAGGGCCGTTTACGGATACGGATTCGATCACGTCGGGGTAGATAGTACCCTGTCCGAGGAAGGAAATGTCTGTCAGTGCAGCAGATTCATGCTGGAATACCTCGATGAAGAGGCGACCGATGATTTTACGTTTTTTCTCCGGATCAGAGACACCATCGAGCTGGCCGTAGAAAAGGTCTTTTGCGTTGACGCCTTTCACGTTGAGGCCCATATGTTTATAAGATTCCAGTACGGTTTCGTATTCGTCTTTACGCAACAGGCCGTTGTCTACGAAGATGCAGAAGAGGTTTTTGCCGATGGCTTTGTGGATCAGTTCTGCCGCCACGGTAGAGTCCACGCCGCCGCTGAGGGCCATTACCACTCTTTTATCGCCAACCTGTGCTTTGATTTTTTCGATGGTTTCCTGTACAAAAGCAGCTGGTGTCCAGTCCTGCTGGCAGTTACAGATATGTACCAGGAAGTTGCGGATGATTTGTTTGCCTTCCAAGGAGTGGGTCACTTCCGGGTGGAACTGCAGGCCGAAGATCGGGTTAGCCGCCAGGGTAGTGCTTTTGAAAGCTGCTACCGGGATGTTTTCGGTGGTAGCGATGATCTGGAAGCTCTCAGGGATACGTTTGATGGTATCGGAGTGGCTCATCCAAACCTGGCTTTTGCCGGAGATATCGTATAATAATTTTTCCTCTTTGTCATTGTGTTCCATAAAAGCGCGGCCGTATTCACGGATGTTGCTTTTAGCCACTTCACCGCCGAAGTTTTTAGCCATCAGCTGAGCGCCGTAGCAGATACCAAGTACCGGCACTTTAGCGGCGATGGCAGCGATATCGAGGGTGGGCGCTTTCTCGTCGTTTACAGAGAAAGGGCTGCCGGACAAAATAACGCCTTTGATGGAATCGTCCCAGGCTATTGGCTGGAGACAAGGTTTAATTTCGCAATAAACATTCAGTTCCCGGATGCTGCGCGCGATCAGCTGTGTGTATTGGGAACCGAAATCGAGGATAAGTATCTTTTCTGTCATGGTGGTGCAAAGATAAAGTCCTTCCTTCAATTTCGGATTCTGAAAATAGAAAATAGGAAATCTAGTTGTATCTTTCTCGTTATAATCTAAACTTATGCAAACCAAAATCACCCTCTGCTGCATGACTGTAGCCCTGTCCATCGCGGGCCTTTTCAGCGCCTGTATCGGTCAGAACCGCGTAAAAGGTAGCGGCAACGTTATCAAAGAAGAAAGAGACGCCCCATCCTTTCATAAAATCAAGGTAGAAGGCAGTATGAACGTATTCCTTTCCCAGGGAGCTGCCAAGAAGGCCGTGATTGAAGCGGAAGACAATATTGCGCCGCTGGTGGAACTGGTGAATGAAGACAGTCGCCTGAAAGTGCGTTTCCGCCACGATGCCAATGTTTTCACCCGCAAGGGCGTTAATGTATACCTGACCACTCCGGAAGTGGATGAAATTGCGCTGTCCGGCTCTGGTGATATAAAGCTGGTAGACAAGTTTAACAGCAAAGACGAAATGAAACTCACCCTCTCCGGCTCCGGCAACCTGAATGGTACCATCAATGCGCCGGAAGTAAAGGCTTCCATTGCCGGTTCGGGTAATATGAACCTGCAGGGAGAAACCAAAGCGGTGCGGGTGTCTGTTGCCGGCAGCGGCGATTATGTGGGTGACAACCTGTTGTCCGAAGACGCAGAAGTAAAAATTGCCGGCAGTGGTGATGCTGCTGTTCATGCCAGCGTAAAACTGGAAGCGAAAATTGTAGGGTCCGGTGATGTGAAATATAAAGGAAATCCCAATGTATCCAGTTCTGTAGCGGGTTCTGGCTCTGTCAGGAAAATATAGCCCGACAATATTTACAAATTTTTAACATTTCAAAAATCATATCGAAAGCAGTTTTGCTGTTATTTACATTGATTTTCAAAAAAATCTAAAGTCCTTTTGTCCAGATACTGCCGCAGCAATAACAAGCCGGCTGAGGCAGTATCTGGCTGGGGCACAAGCCAACAGAGAATGCCCCCACCCCCAAAGCTCAGCCTTACATCTGTCAAATTATTATTAAATGACATAAATAATACTCCTTTTTTGTATGTTTACAGTTTGAATTGTTGAACTCCTATTCCTTTTATGAACGAAAGACCGAAGGTCCTGGTGGTATACTATACCCAGACAGGCCAATTAAAAAGGATTATTGATCATGTGTTGGCGCCACTGGCAAATAGTGTGGATATTACATACGAGGAGCTGGTCCCTGAAAAGCCATTTCCCTTTCCATGGGGGAAGCAGCAGTTTTTCGATACAATGCCTGAAACCGTACAGGACACCCCTCGTGGTATCCAGCCGCTGAAGGTGGATGTAAATGCACACTTCGATCTGGTACTGCTGGCTTATCAGCCCTGGTTCCTGTCGCCTTCCCAGCCGACAGCCGCTTTCCTGCAAAGTGAAGCAGCCGCCCGCTTGTTGAAAGGCAAACAGGTGATCACATTGCTGGGCAGCCGCAATATGTGGCTCAATGCGCAGGAAAGGGTAAAGGGATACCTGCACAGGCTGGGGGCTAACCTCGTGGGAAATATTGTGCTGGTGGACAAGTCGCCCAACCTGGTTTCACTGATCACTGTTCTGCGTTGGGCATTCAAAGGAAAAAAAGAAGCTACCCGTTTTTTGCCGCAGGCAGGTGTGCAGGAAAATGAGATACTCACCTCCAGCCGTTTTGCCGGCCCTATTGCTAAGGCGCTGGAAACACGGCAATGGCAGGAGCTGCATCCGCAGCTGATGTCGCTGGACGCAGTGGAATTATTGCCTAACCTTGTACTGCTGGAAAACAATGGCGTCAGTGCTTTCCGGTTCTGGGCCAAATTCATTAGCGCCAAAGGAGGACCTGGTGCTGCGGCCCGTCAGGGCAGGGTAACGATGTACCGGTTATTGTTGCTGGTAGGCATCTTTGTGTTAACACCCATTACACTGATTTCTTCGTTCATCAAACTCAACCTGAAACGGAACGAGTTGAAAGGAGAGGTGGATTATTACAAAGGCATTACTTTGCGTTAACCTTTTGCCGGTACCGGAATATCAGCAGGTGGCGTGATAATTGTAATTCCGTTTAGAGTTATATATTTACGTCCGCTTAAAAAGTATACTAAAACAAACATGTTTATCTCCGCAGAAAGGCTGGCCAATAACGGTTGTCACTATGGGATTGCATGCGGCCTTAAAAGACGAATTATTTTCAAATGAAGGAAGTTTATATTACCAGGCTATCTAAATTCTTACCCAACAAGCCTGTTGAAAATGAAGAGATGGAGAGTATCCTTGGCATGGTAGACGGAAGACCTTCCCGTGCGCGGTTGAAGATTTTGGGCAATAACAAGATCAAAAACCGGTATTATTCCCTGGATAAAGACGGCAATTCCACTCATTCCAACGCTGAGATGACCGCCAACGCTGTCAGCGCATTGTTTGATGAAAAATTCCCCATCAGCAAATTACAGTTACTGGCCTGCGGTACTACCTCGCCAGACCAGCTGCTGCCTAATCATGCCGCGATGGTACATGGTCTGCTGAGATGCCAGCCCGTGGAACTGATCGCTGCTACCGGCGCATGTGCAGCGGGCATGCAGGCTTTTAAATATGCCTGGATGTCTATCCGTTGCGGTAACACTGCCAATGCGGTCAGCACCGGTTCTGAAAAATTCTCTGCCTGGATGCTTGCACAGAAATTCCAGCCTGAAGCAGAGAACCTGAAAGCGCTGGATGAAAATCCGATCATCGCTTTTGAAAAAGACTTCCTCCGCTGGATGTTGTCTGACGGCGCCAGCGCCGCTCTTTTCCAGGACAAGCCTAATGAAGAAGGACTGTCATTGCGTGTAGACTGGGTGGAAATCCTGTCTTACGCCAACGAACTGGAAACCTGTATGTACGCCGGTTCCATCAAAAATCCGGACGGCACCACCAAAGGCTGGATTGATATGACCCCTGATGAATGGGCACAACACAGCGTATTCTCCTTCAAACAAGATACCCGCCTGTTGGGTAAAAATATAGTGCCTTCCGGCGCGCAGATGTGGAAAGAACTGGTAGAAAGACATAACATCAACCTCGATGAAATTGACTTCTTCCTGCCACATTTATCTTCTGAATTTTTCCGTTTAAAGATCGACGAAGAAATTACCCGCCTCGGTGTTCCTATTCCGCTGGAAAAATGGTTCACCAACCTGGCCTGGGTAGGTAACGTAGGTACCGCTTCGCCTTACCTGATGCTGGAAGAGCTGATGAATAACGGCCGTTTCAAAAAGGGACAGAAAGTGGTGATGATGGTGCCTGAAAGCGCACGTTTTTCCTATGCTTACGCACACATCACGGTTGTATAGGCATTCACTTCTAAAACGCAGTCATGAAAAAAGACGAAGTGCCACAGGATAGTGATAACCTCCACGAAGGCACATTCAAACAGATTATGTATGCGGTAGACAACACCGGGAATTATGTACAGGTGCAGAGTTCAGGGTGGGAGCCGGAGAACATTGCCATGACACAGGCCTGGGAGGAAGTAAACGAAAAAGTGGCGGCGGCCAGGGTGCTGGTACAGTCCGGCGAAATCAGCCCTGTCGCCTATTACATGGAAAAGAGCCTGATGGACCTGGCCCTGCTGGCCAATTACGTGGGGAAATTCCAATGGCAGGTGAAAAGGCATATGAAGCCGGCCGTGTTCCGGCGCCTGAGCGATAAGATGCTGCAGCGCTATGCAGATGCCTTTAAGATTAGTAAGGACGATTTATTGCATATCAAATAATGCATTATCACGCAAAGTCGCAAAGCAATAAAGCAGCAAAGAAATTTATGTTGAATGATCTTTGCTGCTTTATTGCTTTGCTGCTTTGCGTGAACACATAAACAACTATGAACAATCATCAGTTTCATCATACGCAGACAGCCCACTGTGAAAGTGGTGTGATCTCCAACCTGCTGGGGCACCATGGCCTGAAGATCAGTGAGCCGATGGCATTTGGCATTGGTGCCGGTATCTTTTTCGGGCACCTGCCGTTTGTGAAAGTCAACGGTGTGCCCGGTACCACTTACCGTATCTGGCCGGGCGCCATTTTTCAGCGGGTATGTAAACGGCTGGGCGTGAAAATGGAGACGGCAAAGTTTTCCTCCCCTGAAAAAGGAATGGCGGCGCTGGACCGGGTAATTGCCGACGGCACGCCTGTAGGGTTGCTTTCCGGCGTTTATTACCTGCCTTATTTTCCGCCTTCCTACCGTTTTCACTTCAATGCCCATAACCTGGTGGTATATGGTAAACGGGAAGACCAGTACCTGGTGAGCGACCCGGTGATGGACACCGTTACCGAAATAGATCCCGACAGCCTGGCACAGGCCCGCTTTGCAAAAGGGTTTCCTTCCCCCAAAGGGAAAATGTACTACCCGGTGCACGTCCCCGGAAAAGCCTCTTTCGAAAAACCGATCAAAGAAGGGATCGCGCAGACCTGTCATTATATGCTGAAGATACCGCTCCCGCTGTTCGGGGTAAAGGGTATCCGTTTTCTGGCCAACCGTGTAAAGGACTATCCGCAGAAAGTGGGTGAACGTAAATCTGCTTTGTACCTTGGCAATATCATCCGGATGCAGGAGGAGATCGGTACCGGTGGCGCCGGTTTCCGTTTTGTATATGCCGCGTTCCTGCAGGAATCGGCAGTGTTGCTGAACAAGCCGGAACTGAGCCGCCTGGCCACAGAACTGACACAGGCCGGAGACCTTTGGCGTAATTTTGCTTTTGCTGCCGGCAGGGTGTGCAAAAGCAGGGCCGCTGATAATGTGTCCTATAAAGAGCTGAGCGAGATGTTGCTGCAATGTGCGGCAGCCGAAGAAGCCTTTTTCAAAAAATTATCACTGACGAAAATTTAGCAATGTGCTGATGGAAGTAACTTTCCATCTTTCAATAACCCGGTGGATATGGCAAGTATAGCAGTAAAGGAATTGCGCAAAACCTACAAAAGCGCGGCGGAAGCCACGCTTAAAGGGTTGACGTTTGCCTTTCCGGAAGGGAAAATAGGAGGGCTGCTGGGCCCTAACGGCGCCGGTAAAACGACCACTATCTCTATTCTGTGCGGCCTTGTGCAGGCAGACAGCGGAGAGGTGATGATACATGGCCTGCCGCAGAACGCCGCCCACAGGGAACAGATCAAAAAAATCATAGGCATTGTACCGCAACAGATAGCGTTGTACCCGCAACTGTCGGCCGTGGAAAACCTGACGTATTTCGGTAACCTGTACGGACTGAAAGGCAAATCGCTGCATGAAAAAGTGATGCATTATCTCGAAGTATTTGGCCTGGAAAAAAGCGCACACAAAGAAATTCATAAATATTCAGGGGGCATGAAACGCCGTGCGAACATTATCGCCGCTATCCTGCATAACCCCGATTTGCTGGTCCTGGACGAGCCCACCGCAGGGGTGGACGTACAGTCACGCAGCATGATCCTGCAATTCCTGCGCAGCTACAACGAACAGGGCGCCAGTATCCTGTATACCTCCCACCTGCTGGAAGAAGCGCAATCACTTTGTGATGAGGTGGCCATCATGGACGAAGGTAAAATGATACTGCAGGGCCGGCCCCAGTCGCTGATCGATGAACTGCCGGAGTGCCGCAACCTGGAAGATGTTTTTTTACACTATACCGGGCATGCGTTGCGGGACTAACAAAATGAAAGAAAGCTATGCTTAGATTACTGGCTACCATAAGAAAAGAATGGCAGCTGCTGTTGCGCGACAAAATGGGGCTTACGCTGCTGTTTGTGATGCCGGTGGTACTCATCACCGTGATGGCCCTGATACAGGACGCGCCTTTTAAGGACTACCAGGACGTGAAGTTTGATATATTGACCGTAGACAACGACCATGGGCGTTTGGGCAAATATATCCGGGAAGGGCTGGCATCCGGCGGGCAGTTCAATATTATCGATACGTTGGACGGGCATCCCGTTACCGAGCAGCAGGCCCGCGAGCTGGTCAATAACGGCCGCTATAAAATCAGCATCATTGTGCCGGCAGGTTCCACGGCGGCGATCGTAAGCAATGCAAACAGGATCGTGAATGATATCACACAACGGATGGGCATGAGCGTGTCTTTACCGGTAAAAAAGGGGGCTGACTCCCTGAATGTGGTCATCTATTTTGATCCGGCGGCCAAAAAGGCTTTTAAAGGGGCTATTCACCAGGCATTGGACAATTTCCTGACGCAGGTGGAAACAGATATGCTGCTGAACCGTATACAGCAACAGTTGCGCCGCAAAGACACCACGGCCGTTCCCAATGACACGTTGCCTATCCGTTTACAGGCAGTTGGGCTGAAGGAGCATGCCACGGGCAACAGCAAACAGCTGGACGTAGTGTCCAACTCCGTACAACATAACGTGCCCGCCTGGAGCATTTTTGCGATGTTTTTTATCGTTATCCCTATAGCCGGTAATATGATCCGGGAGCGGGAAGACGGCAGCCTGTTGAGAATGAAGCTGATACCCGGTTCTTACCTGTTGATCCTGGCGGGAAAGATGTTGTTTTTCGTGGGAATCTGCCTGTTACAGTTTTATCTGATGATGCTGGTAGGCATTTATGCCATGCCTTTGCTGGACCTGCCGAGGCTGGTGATGGGGCACGACCAGGGCGCCACGCTGCTGGTAGCCGGCTCCATAGGACTGGCCGCCACGGCTTATGGCATACTGATCGGCACGCTTTTTAAAACACCTAATCAGGCCCTGAACTTCGGCGCTATTTCCATCGTGATCCTGTCGGCCATTGGAGGCATCTGGATACCGCTGGAAGTAATGCCTGCCAATATGCAGATGATCGGCCGTTTATCGCCGCTCAGCTGGGGACTGGACGCCATCAATGATATTTACCTGCGTAACGGCGACATCGGATATGTGTGGAAGAATGTACTGCGTCTTGTGCTGACAGGCGGGGTGATGCTGGCTGTGGCCGGATTTGTCGAAAAACGAAGAATGAACTGATAAACTATTTTCTAAACAACAGTAAAACTGTATTTTTACTCCCCACAAAGGGAATCTCCGTGTACAGCCGGAGATAAACCTACAACTTGATTATGGAAGATTTAAAAAGCAAACTCAAAGTGCAGATCATTGAAGCCTTAAATCTGCAGGATACCAAACCGGAAGATATTGACGACAACGCCCCTTTATTTGGTGAAGGGCTTGGTCTGGACAGCATTGACTCCCTGGAGCTGATGGTGTTGCTGGAAAGACAATATCACATCAAAGTGGAAGATCCCCGCGAAGGGCGTAAGATCCTGCAGTCAGTGCAGTCTATGGCCGACTTTATTCAATCCAAACAGCCAGCATAAGTAAGAAGCTGACATGGCGGAAAGAGTGTTTATAACAGGGATGGGAATGATCACCGCCATAGGTGATAACGTGGCTGAAAACCTGGAGCAATTGCGGCAACAACGCAGTGGTTTGGGTTATTCCAGTTATATCGATACCATATACAAAGAAGTGTTGCCGGTAGCGGAGGTGAAGCATCATAACGACGCTTTGTCTGCCCTTGCCGGCATCACTCCCCGCGAAGGATATACACGTACCGCCCTGCTGGGGCTTACCGCCATGCGGGAAGCATTGCAGCAGGCCGGTATTACGGACGTACAAACAGCCCCTACCGGCTTTATCAACGCCAGCACCGTAGGCGGCATGTGTGACACCGAAAAGGTTTATTTTGATATTGTTGATCCCGCCAAAAGCGGCACTTTCCTGCAATATATCGATACGCTTGACTGTGCGGACTGTACACAACGTATAGCCGACACCGTAGGATTCAGCGAGCATATCGCCACTATCAGCACGGCCTGTTCTTCATCGGCCAATGCGCTGATGTTTGGCGCCCGTATGATCAAACAAGGATTTCTGCCCCGGATGGTCTGCGGCGGCACAGAAGCGCTGACCCGCTTTACCCTGAATGGTTTCAACTCCCTGAAAAATGTGGACAAACAATTCTGCCGGCCGTTTGACCAGCAGCGTACCGGTTTGAACCTGGGTGAGGGCGCCGCTTATCTTGTACTGGAAAGCGAGTCGTTTGCCAGGGCCAACAACAGCCGCATACTGGCAGAGTTTACCGGGTATTGTAATGCCAACGAAGCATTCCATCCTACGTCCCCTTCGCCGGACGGCGACGGCGCCTATGAAGCCATGAAAGCCGCATTGGCCATGAGTGGCCGAACACTGGAAGAAGTGGACTATATCAATGTGCATGGCACCGCCACGCTCAACAATGACGTGTCTGAAGGAAAAGCGCTGGAACGGTTGTTTGGCAACAATGTTCCATTGTTCAGTTCCACGAAACCTTTCACCGGGCATACGTTGGCCGCTGCCGGCGCCATAGAGGCCATCTACGCTGTATTGGCCATTCAACAGGGATTGATATTCCCCAATCTCAATTTCAAGGAAAAAATGGAAGAGCTGAACATCGCTCCGGTAACGGAATTGATGGAAGGCGTTTCCGTGAACAATGTTATTTCAAACTCATTCGGCTTTGGGGGTAACAACGCCTCCCTGGTGATCAGCAAATATGAAGGTTAAGTGTTACATACAAGGAATGGCGGCTATTTCCCCGCAAGCTACTTTTGAGGGGGATATTCTTTCTGCGCCGCTGGTGCATACGGACAGTAACCTGCTTACCTGTATGGAGCCTGATTACAAACCGTTTATTCCGGCCAACAGCCTGCGCCGCATGACCCGGCTGCTGAAAATGGGATTGACCACCGCGCTGCAAAGCATCCGTGACAGCGGCGTGGAAGCTATCGGTCCTATTGTGACCGGCACCGGCAAAGGGAGTCTCCAGGACACTGAGAAATTCATCCGGGAGATAGAGCAGTACAAGGAAACTGCGCTGAACCCCACTCCCTTCATTCAATCGACGTATAATTCTGTCAATGGTCTCATTGCCCTCCAGGTAAAGGGGACCGCTTACAACAATACTTTTGTGCACCGTGGCTTTTCTTTTGAAAACGCGCTGCTTGACAGCATGATGCTGCTGGCAGAAGGTGCTCCCAATACCCTCACCGGCGCTTTGGAGGAAATGACCGCAGAGCATTTCTATATCAAAAGCCGTATCGGTTTCTGGAAATCGGCTCCTACAGACAGCCGTCAGCTTTATGATCAGCTGTCGCCCGGCAGCATCGGCGGAGAAGGCGCTACTTTCTTCGTACTAACGGGAACGCCTGCTCCAGACAGCAAAGCTGCCGTAACCGGCTTTAAGATGCTGTACAAACCCACAGTCGCTAAGGTAGCTGCCGGTTTGACGGAGTTCAAAGACGGCATTGACCTGGTATTGACCGGTCGTAATGGCGACAGCCGTTATGAACATTTCTACCAGCAGGCAGATGCCCTGTTTCCCGGCGTGCCTCAACTGCCTTTCAAACATCTTTGTGGCGAACATGACACAGCCGGTGCTTTTGGCATGTGGCTGGCCGCACAGATATTGCATACACAACAGGTCCCCACACAGTGGTTCCCTATGCTGAAGGAGCTGCCAGCTGTGGTAAACAGGGTGTTACTCTATAACCATTTTTATGGGGAGCAGCATACGGTGATTGTGCTGGAGCGGGTTTAATCGTCATATCTTCTCAATTCATCCGCAATAAATTTTTCGAGGCGTTCCTGCGTAGGTAGTTCGATACTGTATTTGGAGACAAACAAATCGATGTCTAATCCGGCAGTCGCATATTTTACCAGGGCAGCATCTTTGTCTGCTACCAAAAGAATACCTATGGGAGGGTTATCTCCCGGTTGCATCATTTCCGCTTTGTAATACTGAATATAAGTGTTTAGCTGGCCTACGTCGGCGTGTCTGAAGGTATCCAGTTTTAGCTCAACCAGAACATGGCATTTTAGTATACGATGGTAGAAAAGGAGGTCTATGAAAAAATATTCCCTTCCAATTAATATCTTCTTTTGTCGTCCTTCCAAACAGAAGCCATGACCCATTTCCATCAGAAACTCCTGCAGATGATCGAGTAGCCGTTGTTGAAGCGCCGTTTCTCCAACGGTCAGTCTATCAGCGATACCAAGGAATTCAAAGGAGTATTCGTTCTTGATAAAGTCGGCAGGTGTAATGGTTTGTGTGGTTTTTTGCTGAATGATGCGTGATAGTTTTTCAGGATCGTCGCTTAGTCCCATTCGTTCAAAATAGAAGGAATTGATTTGTCTTTTTAATTCCCTTACGCCCCAATTGCCCTTGATACACTCATGTTCATAGAATACCCGTTTTAATGGGTCCTCTAAAATGAGCAACGCTACAATATGGGTAAAGGACAGGTTGTTAATGAGCTTTTCGGGAGGTAGCTCTAGTAAGATAGAGTATGTATAGTTATTTTTTGTATTTGAATATATTTCATTCGACTTATAATCAATTAATTGTAATTGGTCAGTCACTGACTGACCAATTCGCATGGTGTTTTTTCTTAATTCATCTTTTGCTACTTCCCATATTTGAGGGTAATACAAATAAAACTGCCGGCATAGCTTCAAATTAGTCATGGATAGTTTTAAATCGGGCAGTTTTTGGGCAATCTCTGCTAGCAGCCGTTCACCGTACTTAGCCCTGTCTTCTCCTTTTTGTTCGTATTCAAAGATATAATGCCCGATTATCCAATTGCGAATAGTGAGCGCACGGTTAACTGCCTTCGCTGCTGTTTCTTGAAAGTGGCTGTGTGTCGTCTGAATAGAGGTTAACAATTGTTTGAATTTCATATTGAAATGATTTTAATAAAGTGGGGTAACAACCTGATTGGTATTGGTTAATAATATCAAGCTTTAAACGGAGTAAGCAACAATAAGTACTATTTCCATTTACATCTTTTGTTAAAAAGAAAAGGAGACCCGATATTATCGCGTCTCCTTTCTTTTTGGCAAATTTTATATCCGCTACAACACCCTGTACACCGGATACCGCATGTATTCCGGTTCTGCGTATGGTGAGTTTTTGTAGATGAAATTCAGTTGTGCGCTGGCGCTGTTGGCAAAAGCGGTGTCGGTCGCCTTTTTCTTGTCCAGTAACGTTTGTAGTTCCGGATGGGTCTTCAGGTATTCAGCGGCGGTATCTTCAAAGACGTAAGGGGAATAACCTTCTTTCTGGCCGAGGATAGCGTCAAAGAAATTCCAGGCGAAGAAAGAGTCGCCGCCGGTGGGCTCCAGTGTTTCCATTAGGAAGCGGTTGGCCGTTTGGTCCATGGGAATATAGTAGTCACCGCTGCGGAAGTGAATAGAATCTTTGGTGCTGGTGGCTTTGATGTCTGTATGGAGATAGTGTTTCTCAAATGGTTTTGGATATGTTTTGAAATCGCTGATATGGTACACTTCCACGTAGATGGTGGTGTCTTTGGGCAGCCGGCGCATTTGTACGCGGTTGTTTTTCAGCTGATCGATAACAGCCCACCAGCCCTGGGAAATGATATATGCCTGTGGTTTGTCCACATAGTTTTCTGCGTTGGCGTAGTTATAGAATTTTATCTGCTTTTCATAAGGTTTGCTGCGATCGTAGTAGAGGCGTGGCAGGCCGGAGATAGCGCTGGGCTTGTGACCGGAAGCAAAACCTTTAAAGGTGATGAGACTGTATTTGTTCATATCAAACTTCCACGACAGGGGAAAGCTCTTTTGTGTAACAACGCTTTGTTTGGCCTGGTCGCGCAGTTGTTTGATGGTGGCGCTGTTCTCACTGGTGAACTGTATAAAGGATTCCATCAGGGCGTAAGTAGCTTTTACGCGCTGTGGATAAGGTTTGAGCATATGTGTTTCCGGCACAAATCCGAAAGTATGGAAGAGGGTGGTATAGCCGGAGGAGTAACGGGGGAGGTCGGAGAATTCGACCCAGCCGCTGTCCGGTGTTTCGTCGAAGTGGTTCACGTAGGGAACGAGGTCGTACCCTTTTGTTTTCATCAGTTTATACAGGCCTGGTTCAAAGGCGTTGTGCATAAATTCACCCATAGGACCACCCAGTTTATTGTACTGGGTAGAGAGGAGGGTGATGATATGTTGATAGTCGGCGCCGTTGCTAACGTGGTTATCAATGAACACGTCAGGGTCGGTGAGGTGATATATTTCCTGGAATGTCCTGGCGTTTTTGGAGTCAGTTTTAATGAAATCGCGGTTTAAGTCGAGATTTTGGGCATTTCCGCGGGAGCCGAAGGCGTCGGGACCGTTTTGATCGACCCTGTAATTGGGCGAACGGTTGAGTGCGCCACCGATATTATATACAGGGATGACTGCGAGGACGATGTTGTCCGGCAGTTTGGTTTTACCCTGAGCGATATCGCGGAGGAGCATCATGGAGGCGTCTATGCCGTCGGGTTCGCCGGGATGTATGCCGTTATTGATCAGCAATACCCGTTTATTCTTACGGTGGAGGCTGTTAAAGTCAAAATCTTTCGTAGGGGAGCAGATGACCAGGTGCAGGGGGAATCCGGCGTCTGTGGCGCCGACGGTGAACATTTTCAGCAGTTGCGGATAGCGGGTGGTCAGTTGCCGGTAATATTGGATCACTTCGGGATAGGTGGCTGTTTCGCGGCCGTCTGTTTTTTCATAGCGGGTGATAAACTGCTGGGCCCGGGTAGTGGCGAATGTCAGCATAAGCACTATGATAGTGAATAGCTTTCTCATAAGAAGAAAATATATATGAAGGCGATAGGAAAAACAAAAAGCCCTTCCTTTGGTAAGGAAGAGCTGTAAATATTTGTTACTGAAAGGACTAAGCCAGGGTAGCTATTTTCTTAGCGAGCTTGCTTTTCAGATTTGCAGCTTTGTTTTTGTGGATAACGTTACGTTTAGCCAGCTTGTCAATCATAGATGCCACATCAGATAATTCTTTCTCAGCTTGCGCTTTGTCAGTTATCGCCTTCAGGTCACGGATGGCATTACGAGTAGTTTTACCGTAGTAACGGTTACGCTCATTACGCTTTCTGCTTTGACGTACGTCTTTTTTCGTTGCTTTATGATTTGCCATTTTTCAAATTTCAAGTTTCGGACGGCAAAGGTAAGGATATTCCAAATACCAAACAAACAAAAAACAAGTTTTCCGTCCGGCGATCAAAGTTAGGCATTAAACCATATTTACAATCAACCTAAATCATATGATATTTTCTCATTTTTTCCATCCTCTGTATTAAAAAACGTGCGATATTTGCAATCCCATATATTAATATATCGGGCACCAACAGAAAAGTATTTGAACTGAAGATCAGCAAAACTCGTTGTAAATGAAGGACTTCTCATTTGTCACTAACTCACATCCTGCTTACATTGAATCGTTATACCAGGATTTCCTCAAAGATCCCAATTCTGTAGACCCTGATTGGGTGAAATTTTTTGAAGGATTTGATTTTGCGGTTTCCAACGCAAATGGTAAAGCGTCAGGTGCGGCTCCGGCAGCAGGCGGCGGCTCCGTGCCGGTGAGTGGTGATCAACAGGCCAAGGAACTGGGCGTATACCGCCTTATCCAGGCATACCGCAAAAAGGGCCATCTCATTGCTAAAACCAACCCTATCCGCGAAAGAAAAGACAGAAGGGCCAATCTCGATCTGGCCAGCTATGGACTGGGAGATGCTGATCTCAAAACCCGGTTCTATGCAGGTATCGTGGTTGGACTGAAAGACGCCACACTGGAAGAGATTGTGGCGCATATGAAAAAGATTTACGCAGGCTCTGTTGGTATTCAGTATACCTATATCAATGACCGCGATAAATCCAAATGGCTGGAAAAAGAATTTGAGGCCATTATGACGCAACCGCTGTCTCTGGAGCAACGCCGCAGGGTGTTACAGAAACTGAACCAGGGCGTTATTTTTGAAAAATTCCTGCACACCAAATATATCGGTCAGAAACGTTTTGGCCTGGAAGGTGGTGAATCCACTATTCCGGCACTGGACGCGATGATCAACGTGGCTGCTGAATACGGCGTAAAAGAATCCGTGATCGGTATGGCACACCGTGGCCGTTTGAACGTACTGGCCAATATCCTGGGTAAGACCTACGAGCAGATCTTCAACGAATTTGAAGGCCTGGCCGTTCCAGACATGACCATGGGCAGTGGCGACGTGAAATATCACCTCGGCTTCCGTTCACAGGTAAGTACGCCTTCCGGTAACACGGTGAACCTGCAGCTGATGCCTAACCCGTCTCACCTGGAAGTGGTAGACCCGATCGTGATCGGTTTCTCCCGCAGCAAGGCTGACGTGATCTACGACAGTGACTATGACAAGATATTGCCTATCCTGATCCATGGCGACGCCGCCGTGGCTGGTCAGGGCATTGTATACGAAGTGGAGCAGATGAGCAAACTGAAGGGTTACTCCACTGGTGGTACCATTCACTTTGTGATCAACAACCAGATCGGTTTCACTACTGATTTTGATGACGCCCGCTCTTCCGATTACTGTACCAGCGTTGCTTCTATCGTGCAGGCGCCGGTATTCCACGTAAATGGCGATGACACCGAAGCCGTGGTGAAAGTAGCCCAGCTGGCTGCCCGCTACCGTCAGGAGTTTAATGAGGACATCTACATCGACATGGTTTGCTACCGCAAACATGGCCACAATGAAGGTGATGAGCCTAAATTCACCCAACCCAGCCTGTATGCGCTGATCGACAAACATCCGAATCCGCGTGAAGTATATACCCAGTACCTGCTCAACAACGGCGAACCCGATGCGCAGGCGCTGGCCAAAGAAATGGAGACAGCCTTCTGGGGCGACCTGCAGGCCCGTCTGGATGAAGTAAAACAACATCCGCTGCCTTATTCCAACCAGAAGCCGGAAGAATGGTGGCAGGCGCTGCGCAAAGCGACCCCGCAGGATTTCGAAAGCTCTCCGGTGACCGCTATTAAAGAAGAGGACTTCAAACGCCTGTTTGACGCCCTGATGAAATGGCCGGAGAACTTCGTGCCACTGCGTAAAGTGAGCAAACTGTTACAGGACAAAATCAAACTGTACCAGGAAGAAGGCAAAGTTGACTGGGCTACCGGTGAACTGTTGGCTTATGCCAGCCTGCTGATTGAAGGCAAAGACGTACGCATGAGCGGAGAAGACGTGAAACGCGGTACTTTCTCCCACCGTCATGCTGTACTGTTTGATGAAAATACCAACGAAACGTATAACCGTTTAAGTAATCTGGCCGAAAAACAAGGCAAGTTCAGAATATACAACTCCCTGTTGAGCGAATACGGTGTGCTGGGCTTTGAATATGGTTATGCCATGGCCAACCCTAACGCCCTGGTACTCTGGGAAGCGCAGTACGGCGACTTCGTAAACGGCGCGCAGACTGTTATTGACCAGTATATCAGCAGTGCTGAACAGAAATGGACAACGCAGAATGGCCTGGTAATGTTGCTGCCTCATGGTTATGAAGGCGGTGGCCCGGACCACTCCAACGCCCGTCCGGAGCGTTTCCTGCAGACCTGTGCAGAAGAGAACATGGTGATCACCAACATCACTACTGCTGCCAACTTCTTCCATGCGCTGCGTCGTCAGTTGACCTGGCAGTTCCGCAAACCATTGATCAACTTCTCACCGAAAGCCAATCTGCGCCATACCGGTGCTTATTCCACTATGGAAGAGTTCACCCAGGGCGGGTTTAAAGAAGTACTGGACGATCCGTTCGTTACAGATGCTTCCGTGGTGAAAAAAGTGTTGCTCTGTACCGGTAAAATGTATTTTGACCTGAGCGACAAACAGATGAAGGAAGACCGTAAAGATGTGGCCATTGTAAGACTGGAACAGTTGTACCCGCTGCCTGTAAAACAGCTGGAAGCGATTGCGCAGAAATACAAAGGCGCTACTTTCTTCTGGGTACAGGAAGAGCCGCTGAACATGGGCGCTGCAGCTTACCTGCAGATGAACCTGAAGCAGATCAACTATGGTGTTATCAGCCGTAATCCAAGTGCGTCTACCGCTACCGGTTATGCGAAAGTGCATGCCCGTGAGCAGCAGCAGATCATCGATACAGCTTTTAACATCTAACTAAAACAGCAAACAATAAACAGAAACGAGTGTTCAGCTGTTAGCCTTTAGCGACGAAGATCGTCAGCAGCTAAACACTGGTTCACCATCAACTGATAAAATATGGTTATCGAAATCAAAGTCCCTACGGTAGGAGAATCTATTAGCGAGGTAACAATTGCAAAGTGGTTGAAAAAAGACGGAGATTATGTGCAGCAGGACGAAGTGTTGTGTGAAATGGAATCAGAGAAGGCCACCTTTGAACTGAATGCAGAGAAAGCAGGTATCCTGAAAATCGCAGCACAGGAAGGAGCCACGCTGAAGATTGGTGATGTGGCTTGCACTATTGATACCGCTGCGGCAGCGCCTGCCCAGGACGCCGCTCCTGCGCCGGTAGCACCGGTTGCAGCCGCCGCTCCGGCAGCAGCAGCTGAAGCGCCTGCAGCACCGGCGGTGAACAAAGGGGTCATTGAAATGAAAGTGCCTACAGTAGGTGAGTCAATCAGCGAAGTAACGCTGGTAAAGTGGACCAAAAAAGAAGGCGACTATGTAGAAAGAGATGAAGTGCTGTGTGAACTGGAATCAGAGAAAGCCACTTTTGAGCTGAACGCCGAAGAAGCCGGTGTACTGAGCCTGGTAGCCAAAGAAGGAGATACTTTAAAAATAGGCGATGTAGCCTGTAAAATAGATACCAGCGCAGCGCGTCCTGCCGGTAAAGCCGCACCCGCCGCTGCGCCGGCCGCTCAGCCAGCTAAAGCTGCCGCCCCACAGGCCCAGCAGGCCCCGGTGACCAGCATCCCGAATGATATCCGCACTACGCCGGTAGCGGCCGCAGTGATTGCCGATAAACAAGTAGACCCGGCTACCATCAAAGGTTCCGGCGCTCACGGCAAAATCATGAAAGATGATGTGTATGCCGCCCTGCAGAACCCGGGCGTAGCCATCGGCCAGGAAATGTTCTCCCGCAACGAACGTCGCGAGAAAATGAGCAACCTGCGTAAAACCGTTTCCCGCCGCCTGGTAGAAGCCAAAAACACCACCGCTATGCTGACTACCTTTAACGAGGTAGACATGACCAACATCATGGCGCTGCGTGCCAAATACAAAGACATCTTCAAAAAACAGCACGAGGTGAACCTGGGCTTTATGAGCTTCTTCACCAAAGCCTGCTGCTTTGCATTACAGGAGTTCCCTTCCGTAAATGCCTATATCGATGGCGAAGAGCTGGTATACCACGATTACTGTGATGTTTCCATCGCAGTGTCCGCGCCTAAAGGCCTGGTAGTGCCGGTGATCCGCAACGCTGAAAGCCTGGACATGGCCGGTATCGAAAAAGCCGTGCTGGAACTGGCTACCAAAGCGCGTGAGAACAAACTGACCATCCCTGAAATGACCGGTGGTACTTTCACCATCACCAACGGCGGCGTATTCGGTTCCCTGATGAGCACACCGATCATCAACATCCCGCAATCCGCTATCCTGGGCATGCACAAAATCCAGGACCGCCCGATGGCGGTTAACGGTCAGGTAGTGATCCGTCCGATGATGTACATCGCGCTGAGCTATGACCACCGTATCATCGACGGCCGTGAGTCAGTGAGCTTCCTCGTAAGAGTGAAAGAAATGCTGGAAAATCCTGAACAACTGCTGTTCGGTAAAGATCCGCTGAAAGCGCTGCTGAAACTCTAATAATAGCTTTTTAAAAATATAGCGGGGCGAAGAGCAATCTTCGCCCCGTTTTTTTAGGATACCTTTGTATATGACCCGTTGGGAGAATTATGTAGCCTCTGCTACCAAAATTATTGGCGCCTATCAGGGCAGCCTGCCATTACATCATTTCCTGAAAGCTTTTTTCAAGGAACACCCTTACATGGGCAGCCGCGACCGGCGCTGGATTTCACAGCTGGTATATCACTATTACCGTTTAGGTGACTGGGGCCGGGAACTGAGCACAGCAGAACGTTTGATCGCAGGCACTTTCCTGTGCGAAACTGCTTCTACAGACCTGCTGAAAGCACTCAGGCCCGAATGGGATGAAAAGGTAACTTTGCCACTGGCAGATAAAGCCGCATTGCTGGACTTACCGGTACCGGCTACACGTATTTTTCCTTTCCTGGACGAACTGTCCCCCGCTATTGACGCGGAAGCTTTCGGGATGTCGTTTTTGCAACAGCCGCGGCTGTTTATCCGTGTGCGGAACGGCCGTATGGACAAGGTATTGAAGCTGCTGCAGGAAGCTGCCGTGCCCTATGAAGTTTTTGAAAACAACGCTACTGTGGCCTTGCCTAATGGTACTAAAGTAGAAACGCTGCTGACCGAGAAAAGCTGGTACGAAGTACAGGACGCTTCCAGTCAGCAGACCGGCACTTTATTCCATCCGGCGCCTAACCAGCGTTGGTGGGACTGCTGCGCCGCCAGCGGCGGTAAATCCATCTTGCTGAAAGACCAGCAGCCCAATGTACAATTGCTGGTCAGCGATGTGCGGCGTTCCATTCTCGAAAACCTGCAGCAACGTTTTACTGCCGCCGGTATCAAAAACTATGAAGCGCGCGTGGCTGACCTCACCGCCGATCGTTTCCCTGAAACAATGGGGCAGCAGCGGTTCGACGGTATCATCCTCGATGCGCCGTGCAGCGGTTCCGGCACCTGGGGACGTACACCGGAAAGCGTCAGCTTCTTCAAACGCGAAGAGATCACCCAATACCAGCAGTTACAAAAACGTATAGCCCATAACGTTATACCGTTCCTGAAAAAGGGCGGTTCATTGATTTATATTACCTGTTCCGTGTTCCGGCAGGAGAATGAAGAAGTGGTGAAATATATTGAGGAGACCAGCGAACTGCGGAAGCAGGAGGGTGGCGTAATTGCCGGATATGGCAAGGGTGCGGACACGATGTTTGCGGTAAGGTTTTCTTAAATGGTTGACAAAAAATTTATTGTTAAAAAATTTGACAATAAATTTTTTGTCAACCTACTCTCTCACTAAAGCCCACATATTAATATCAAACAATCTCCCTTCCCATTCCATCCATTTTTTGAGTGTGCCTTCCTGGTGGAAGCCGTTTTTTATCAGTACTCTTTCGGAGGAAACATTGGCGGGCATTACTTCCGCTTCGATGCGGCTGAGCTCCAGTTCACGGAAGCCGTAGCGTACCAGTTCCAGGATGGCTTCTGTCATGTATCCCTGGCCCCAGTAGGCATGTGCGAGGGCGTAGACGATCACGCCGCGGTGCAGTTGTGGAAAGCTGTTGAAGCCGATGGTGCCGATGAGTTTTGACTGTCCCTGAAGGGTGATGCCCCATCTGATGCCCAGCTGGTCTTTGTAGCGGTGATAGAAATAGGAAATGACCCTTTCCGCGTCCAGTTCTGTTTTCAAGGGCATGACGTGGTAGTATTGCGTAACCAGGGGATCGCTGAAGAGTTCCAGCAGATCGGCGGCATGCCAGGGCTGCAGCTCTACAAGGTCCAGGCGTGAGGTGTACAGTTGTGGAAATACGTTGGGTAACGGATGCATACAATTAGATGGTTGTCTTTCTAAAATACAAAAAAAGGGCGGGATGGTTCCCGCCCTTGTATGTTTATTGTGTATAAGATTATTGGTGCAATGAAATCGGTCCGCGCTGGATGATGCCACCACCGATTACGTCGTCGCCTTCATAGAAGACGGCTGATTGTCCGGGTGCGATACCTTTTACGTGTTCAAAGAAGTTGACTTTCACTTTACCGTCTTCATTGTGCAGGACGCTCAGAGCGCCTGGATCTTTGTAGCGGATTTTAGTGATGGCTTCCATGCCTTCAGGGATAGTTTCATACTTGCCCATGTTGAGGCCGCTCACGAACATTTCATTTTTCTGCAGTTCGTCTTCGTTACCGAGTACGATAGTATTTGTTTCCGGGATGATTTCCGTTACGAATACCGGGCGTCCGAGGGCAATATCGAGGCCCTTCCGTTGTCCGATGGTGTAGAAGGGATAACCTTTATGTTTACCCACGATGGTGCCATCAGCCAGCACAAAGTTGCCGCCGTTGACTCTTTCTTCCAGTCCTTCTACTTTCCGTTTGAGGAACCCGCGATAGTCGTTGTCGGGCACGAAGCAGATCTCATAGCTTTCTGCTTTTTTGGCCAGTTCGGGGTAACCGAAGTCGAAGGCCATCTGCCTGATTTCCGTTTTCCGGTACTTCCCGAGGGGGAGGATGGTGCGGGCGAGCACATCCTGTTGGATGCCCCACAATACGTAGCTCTGATCTTTTGTTTCGTCGATTCCTTTGCTGATAACCATGCGGCCGTTGTCGTGGCGCCGGATCTGACCGTAGTGTCCGGTGGCAATAAAATCACAGTCCATGGCATCGGCCCGTTTCATGAGGGCGCGCCATTTGATATGTGTATTGCACAGTACGCACGGATTAGGGGTGCGACCGGCAATATATTCGTCTACGAAGTTATTGATGACAAAGTCCCCGAATTCATCGCGGATATCCAGCACGAAGTGCGGAAATCCGTGATGCACCGCGGCAGCGCGGGCATCATTGAACGAGTCGAGGTTACAGCAGCCGGTTTCCTTCTTACTGGAACCGGCAGAAGCATAATCCCAGGTTTTCATGGTGATACCCACCACTTCATAGCCCTGCTCATGCAACATCAGCGCTGTAACGGTACTGTCGATACCGCCGCTCATGGCCACCAGCACTTTACCATGCTTGCTCATTTTTTATAGTTTAAGGATGCAAAATTACTGATTTTCCGGGCAACCGCCTATTGATAGAATTAATGCGCCCATTGAGGCTGCTTATGGGCTTGATAGCATTTTACCCAGTTTTGGCTAATATTTGTCCACACACTATAATTTGTAATAGCAAGATTATATATTTATTGGATTAAGTATCTATTTAGCCTAATTTAGAAGAGATGCTACACATATTAAACAAAGAGTATATATTAAATCAGACAAATTCCGGCGTTGATGAAAAAATCTTTCATTTCCCGGAAAAGATATTACAGTTTGGTACCGGCGTATTACTACGTGGGTTGGTAGATTACCTGGTGGACCAGGGCAACCGCAGCGGCTGCTATGAAGGCCGTGTTGTGGTCGTGAAATCCACGGATGGCGATACCAGCGAATTCTCCAGCCAGGACAACCTCTACACCACGCATATCAAAGGTATTGCGCAGGGAGAACTGGTTGACCAGGTGCTGATCAATTCTTCTATTAGCCGGGTTTTGCAATCGAATGCAGATTGGGGTGAAGTGTTGGCGGCAGTACGGCAGCCGGGCTTACAAACCATCATCTCCAACACCACGGAAGTGGGCATACAATATGTCCCGGAGAAAATCGGGGACAGCGCCCCGTCATCTTTTCCGGGCAAACTGCTGGCAGTGCTGAAAGCGCGGTACGAATACTTCCGTGGCAGCAGCAATACAGGCTTTGTCATAGTACCTACTGAACTGGTCGTGGACAATGGACGTTTATTAAAAGAAATCGTATTAAAGCTGGCGGCTTATAACGATATGCCGGCTGCTTTTGTGCAATGGATTGAAACAGAGAACCAATTCTGTAACTCGCTGGTGGACAGGATTGTGCCAGGCAAACCCCGCAACCTGGCAGAACAGGAGGAGAAAGCTGGCTATACCGATAAACTGTGGATCGAAGTAGAACCTTTCCTGCTATGGGCAATTGAAGGAGACGCCCACGTACAGTCAGTACTGGGTTTCCATCAGGCAGACGAACGGATGCTGATCACTCCCAGCATCGTGCCTTTCCGGGAACAGAAGTTGCGCCTGCTCAATGGCAGTCACACCGCGGCGGTGCCACTGGCATACCTTTCTGGCCTCAACACTGTATATGAATGCATGCAGGACGACTATATGCGTCATTTCTTCCAGGAAGTAGTGTTGCGGGAGATATTGCCTACCATCGAACAAACCTGTCCGCAGGCGGCCAGCTTTGCACAGGACGTGCTGGACCGTTTCGCGAACCCGTTCATTGCACATAAGCTCATCAGCATCACCTTCCAGGAAAGCTCGAAGATGAATGCGCGCAACGTACGCACCCTGACCCGGTATTTTGATCAGTTTAAGACGCTGCCTGAATTCATGTGCCTCGGTTTTGCCGCGATGCTGTTGTTCCTGAAGCCAGTCCGTGTGGAAGACGGTAAGTACTTTGGTAAACGGGGCGACGAAGAGTACCAGATCACCGATGATAACATCGCCATTTTTGCCGCACATTGGGAAGCATATTCTTCTCCATTGCAACTGGCAGAAAGCGTATGTGCCGATGAAAGGCTCTGGGGGCCTGATCTGGCTACTATTCCGCAGTTTGCCGAAACAGTAGCGGGTTACCTCGAAGCACTGATGGCCAATGGTGTGAAACACTTTATGCAACTCCAGCAACAAAAAAATTAATCATTAGTATATGAAGGGATTTCTGACGGAAGATTTTTTATTGCAAACAGAAACGGCTAAACGATTATATTTTGATTATGCGCAATCAATGCCGGTGATTGATTATCACAATCATCTGCCTCCTGACGAAATTGCGCAGAACAAGGTCTTCAAAAACATGACCGACATATGGCTGCGCGGCGATCACTACAAGTGGCGCGCCATGCGGGCCAACGGTGTGGCGGAGACGTACATCACCGGCAGTGCGGACGACTTTACCAAATTCCGTCACTGGGCAGCTACCACGCCCTATACCATGCGTAATCCGCTGTACCACTGGTCGCATATGGAGCTGAAAAATCCTTTCGGCATCACCGATCTGTTGAGCGAAGCCACTGCCGAAAAGGTATGGGAAGCCGGTAATGCCAGGCTGCCACAGCTTTCCACGCAGCAGTTGCTGCAACATTTTAAAGTGGAAGTAGTATGCACCACCGATGACCCCACAGATTCACTGGAACATCATAAAGCCTTGGCCAACAGGCCTTTCGGCACCCGTGTGCTGCCTACCTTCCGGCCCGATAAAGCGATGGCAGTAGACAGTCCGGCAGCATTCAATGCCTTTGTGGATAAACTGGCGGAGGTCACCAACCACGAGATCCGTTCCTATCAGGACCTGGTAGCGGCGCTGCAACAGCGTCATACCTATTTTCATGAAGCAGGCGGCCGGTTAAGCGACCATGGCATCACCACTTTCAGTTTTGCTCCGTATACACAGAAAGAGCTGGACACTATTTTCCTCAATGCCCGCGACCATCAGGCTGCCACTCCCTATGAGAGTGAGCAGTTTAAAACCGCTATGCTGCTGCAAATCTGTGAATGGAACCACGAGCGGGGCTGGGCGCAGCAATTCCATGCAGGGGCTATCCGTAACAACAATTCCCGGTTACTGCAGCAGTTAGGCGCAGACGCCGGTGTGGACTCCATCGGTGACTGGAGCATGGCCTCCGCCATGAGCGCCTTCTTCGACGCACTGGATAAGAAAAACAAACTGGCAAAGACTGTTGTCTATAATCTCAATCCCGCCTGGAATGAAGTGTTTGCCACCATGGCCGGCAACTTCCAGGATGGTACCGTTCCAGGCAAGATCCAGTTCGGGTCCGGCTGGTGGTTCCTCGACCAGAAAGACGGGATGGAGAAACAAATCAATACCCTGAGCAATATGGGGCTGCTGAGCCGTTTTGTAGGTATGCTGACAGATTCCAGGAGTTTCCTATCTTTTCCCCGTCATGAATATTTTCGTCGTATTTTGTGCAATCTCATTGGTCGTGATGTGGAAAACGGTGAACTCCCCAACGACATTCCATGGTTAGGGAAAATGGTCCAGGATATTTGTTACTACAACGCAAAAGCATATTTTGATTTTTAGATGAAAGCTGTAAAAGTTATCACTTTCGGGGAGCTGTTGCTGCGCCTGTCACCCGACCTGGGCAACAACAGTTCCGCTATTTTTGTCGGTGGCGCAGAAGCTAACGTGGCCGCCGCATTGGGATGTTGGGGCACGCCGGTGGCCTATATCAGCAAGGTGCCGGAAAACGGTTTTTCCCGGGAAGTGCTGCGTCAGCTGAACCACAGGGGCATTGCTACCGACCGTATGTTATGGGGAGGCGACCGTATCGGTATTTATTATCTCGCACAGGGCAGTGACCTGAAACATGCAGAGGTGGTATATGACCGTAAATATTCTTCTTTCAGCCAGATAGTGCCTGGAACAGTTAACTGGGACGAACTGCTGGGCGATGCCGAATGGTTTCACTGGAGCGCTATCAGTCCCGCGTTGAACCCGGACGCGGCGGTTATCTGTAAAGAGGTGCTGGAAGCCGCCACCCGTAAGGGAATGACTATATCCACCGATCTTAACTACCGCAGCAAATTATGGCAATACGGAAAGCAGCCGCATGAAGTGATGCCTGAGCTGGTAGCTTATTGTGACGTAGTGATGGGGAATATCTGGGCTGCTCATACCATGCTGGACACCGCACTGGACACCGCAGCGCTGGAAGCAGATACCAAAGCGGCATACCTGGCGCAGGCACAGCAGGTAGCAGAAGAGATAACGGGAAAGTATACACGTTGTAAAAGAGTGGCTTTTACTTTCCGGTTCAGTAAGGACGCCACGCATGCGCAGTATTACACTTTCTATTACCATAACGGGCAGATTAGTATTTCAAGGGAATATGAAACGCGGGAAGTAGTGGACCGTGTGGGCAGCGGGGATTGTTTTATGGCGGGACTTATCCATGCCCAGCTGGAAGGAAGGGATGATCAGGGTATTATTTCCTATGCCGCCGCCGCCGCTTATTCCAAGTTTTTTGTAAAAGGAGATTTTAACACGACCTCTTACGAGGACATTATAAAACTGATGTAATTATGGCACCACGCCCGGAAACCATTATTGCTGCATTTGAGCAGAGCGGTATTATTCCAGTATTTTATCATGACGATGCCGATGTGTGTTGTGAAGTACTGCAGGCTTGTTATGACGGAGGCCTCCGCGTATTTGAATTTACCAGCAGGGGAGCGCAGGCGCAGCAGAATTTCTCCCGGTTGCTGGAGCTGAAGCGGGCTAAGATGCCTGATTTGTACCTGGGTATCGGCACCATCAAAGATGCCGCCGCCGCCGCCGCCTATACGCAGCTGGGCGCTGATTTCATAGTATGCCCCGTCACCGATCCGGAAACCGGCGCTTACTGCCGTTCACAGCAGGTCCTGTGGATACCGGGCTGTATGACGCCTACCGAAATTTCCGTGGCGGAAAAAAATGAGGCGAAGCTGGTGAAACTGTTTCCCGGCAACGTGTTGGGCCCGGCTTATGTAAAAGCTATCAAGCCGCTGTTCCCGAATCTGAAATTTATGCCTACCGGTGGTGTGGAGCCTACCCGTGTGAGTATGGACGCCTGGTTTGATGCCGGTGTTGTTTGTGTGGGCATGGGCAGCAATTTGCTTGCTAAATCCCTGATTGACAGTCGTGATTGGGCATCGCTGAAAGAGAAAATAGTGCAAACGTTTGCATTTCTCAGTGACAAGGCGTAAATTAAAGCCAACTTATAAATTTCCAAATCAGCCGTAATGAATTCCACAACTTTAGGTAACTATCGCTGGCGTGTGTGCGCACTTCTCTTTGTAGCTACCACGATTAACTATATTGACAGGCAGGTGCTGGGTTTACTGAAAAGTGACCTTTCCAGTGAATTCAACTGGACTGAACAGGATTATAGCAACCTGGTCATGATCTTCTCTGCGGCCTATTCCGTTGGTTTATTGTTTTTTGGGCGATTGGTAGATAAAATGGGGTCCAAAAACGGATACAGCATTTCTATCATCGTGTGGAGCCTTTCTGCCATGGCGCATTCGCTGGTACGCTCCACCATGGGTTTTGGTATAGTACGTTCTATCCTGGGCGTGAGTGAAGCGGGCAATTTCCCGGCGGCGATCAAAGCTACTGCGGAATGGTTTCCCAAAAAAGAAAGGGCCCTTGCTACCGGTATCTTTAACAGCGGATCTAATATTGCCGCAGTGGTAGGACCGGTGATGGTATACTGGCTGGCCCGTAACCATGGCTGGCGCCATGCTTTCTTCTGGACCGGTGCCATTGGTTTCATCTGGCTGGTATTATGGTGGATTTATTATGAAGTGCCTGCCCGTCAGAAAAGAGTAGGCAAAGCGGAATTCGATCATATTCATTCTGACCAGGAAGTGGAAGAAGCAGCACCGCAACCGGTGAAATGGGGAAGATTGTTGGGCATCAGGCAAACCTGGGCTTTTGTGTTTGGCAAACTGCTCACCGACCCGGTATGGTGGTTTTTCCTTTTCTGGCTGCCAGGATACCTGGAATCTATCTTTCACGTTAACCTGAAAGCCAATCTGGGGCTGCCTATTATCATCATCTATTCGGTGACCAGCTTCGGCAGCATCGGTGGCGGATGGTTATCATCTCACCTGATAAAAAGCGGATGGCCTATTTTTAAAGCCCGTAAGGTATCGATGCTCATATTCGCATTGTGTGTGGCACCGATCGTATTGATACAGTATATCAACAATGTATGGCTGGCGATAGCGCTTATCAGTCTTGCTACCGCAGCCCACCAGGCCTGGTCTGCCACCATCTTCACCACCGCTTCAGACATGTTCCCTAAACGTGCTGTAAGCTCTGTGGTAGGCATCGGCGGTATGGCCGGCTCTATCGGCGGTACGCTGTTCCCCATCGTAATAGGCGCTATGCTGGAGCATTATAAAGTGCTGGGCAATATCGGCATCGGCTACAACATCCTTTTTGTGATGTGTGGCGTGGCTTATTTGCTGGCATGGACAGTGATGCATTTCTTTGCCCCGAAAATGGAACAGGTGAAGCTATAAATGCCTGGAGTCCCAGGGCTGAAGCCCTGGGCTACGATTTGTTGGTGCTTTTGATGAATAGAGATGAAGTGAGAATGGTGAGCTCGTTTTTACACAACTAAACTCCAATAAAAAAGGAAGGCCGTCTGAAAGATTCAGACGGCCTTTTTTATGATGACATTCTCAGAAATAAGTGCATTAGTAAAGTCAGCCTTTGCTGATTGGTCTAAACGTAGCCCAGGGCTTCAGCCCTGGGAACTATAACGAAACGCCTCTTTTCCACGGAATGAAGTCATCCTGGTTCAGTTGTTCGGCTTTGGTATGTATTTCGCCGCTGGCCGCTTTGATGACGTAATCGAGGATCTGTTCGCCCATTTCGGCGATGCTGTGTTCTCCGCTGATGATAGTGCCGGTATTGATATCGATGATATCTTTCATGCGGGTGGCCAGTTTGGTGTTGGTGGCCAGTTTCACCACGGGAGCGATCGGGTTGCCGGTAGGCGTGCCGAGGCCGGTGGTAAACAGTACGATGTTGGCGCCGGAGCCTACTTCCGCAGAGGTGGACTCTACGTCGTTGCCCGGTGTGCATAACAGGTTCAGGCCTGGTTTGGTAACGTATTCCGTATAGTCGAGCACGTCAGTCACCGGAGAGGTGCCGCCTTTTTTAGCAGCGCCGGCAGATTTGATCGCGTCAGTGATAAGGCCGTCTTTGATATTGCCCGGGGACGGGTTCATATAAAAACCGGAACCCACTGACTGGGCCTGGTTTTCATAAGCGCGCATGATCCGGATGAACTTATCAGAAATTTCTTCTGTGACGCAACGGTTGATCAGTTCCTGTTCCACGCCGCAGAGTTCCGGGAACTCAGAGAGGATGGAAGTACCGCCCAATGCAACCAACAGATCGGAGGTATGACCTACTGCGGGGTTGGCAGAGATACCGGAGAAACCGTCGGAGCCGCCGCATTCCAGGCCTATGACCAGTTTGGACAGCGGGCTGGGTTGGCGCGACTGTTTGTTCGCTTCAATCAGTGCCAGGAAGGTATCCTTGATGGCGGCTGACAGCATGGCGAATTCAGAAGCGCTTTTTTGTTGTTCATACACCAGTACGGGTTTATTGAACTGAGGATTCAGTTTTTTCAGGGCTTCCTGGAGAATAGACACCTGTGCATGCTGACAGCCCAGGCTGAGGATGGTTGCCCCCGCCACGTTGGAGTGGTGGATGTAGCCGGCCAGCAGGGCGCATAATGCGTCCGAATCCTGACGGGTACCGCCGCAACCACCTTCATGGGTGAGAAACTTGATACCGTCGATATTGGGAAATATAACATTACGTTTATCCGTTGCCGTTATATTGCCTGCTTCGTATTGTTTTACCGCTTCTATGTTGCCGCTTTTATAGAGGGTAACGAGGTCCTGCACCTGTTCATTGTAAACCTCTGCCGGCGCAAATCCTAACCCTTTTTCAAAAGCTGTTTTAATCACGCTCACATTCCTGTTTTCACAGAATACCAGTGGAATAACGAGCCAGTAGTTGCGGGTGCCCACCTGTCCGTCTTCGCGCTGGTAGCCCATGAACGTGGCATTTTTCCATTTGCTGATATCGGGCGCCTGCCACTGCATGGCGCCGTCTTTTTCGTGGAAGGCATTGGCATCGTGTACGACATTATCTGTAGTGATGCTTTCCCCTTTTTTCAGCGGACGGGTGGATTTTCCTACCAGTACACCGTACATGGTAATAGGCGCATTGCCGTCAATATCGTTGATCAGGAATTTATGTTTCGCAGAGATATTTTGCTGAAGCTGTATGTCTTGGCCGTTAAATGATATATTGGTACCGGCGGGGATATCTTGGAGGGCCACCAGCACATTATCATTCGGATGAATTTGTAAGTAAGTGTTCATAAAAGCTAAAGTAGTAAATAACGTTACCGGCTGTTAATACTATAATATTAATCCTTGATAAGATTTTGACTATTTGCCTGACACGCTGTAACGTTTGATGGTAGCAAGTTACGAATGATTTATCATTTCCCGCGGGCCTGTTGAACCTTAAAAAATTACCTGTTTTACACTGATGTTTTTTAATCATAACCTGATATGTTTTTGATGGCATACCAGCTTGTCCTGTTGTGATCATCCTGTGATCTGATGGAAAACATGCAGCATATTTTATATCTTACCCGAAATAATTGTTGTATGCGCATTTCACTGTTGTTGATCTTAGTATGTTGTAGTTTTCAGCTGTTTGCCCAGCCGGCGCCAAGGGACTACCTGTATACCGCCTGGAAAGCGGCGGATGGCAGTTCCGCCTTCAGCAATATGAGCTGGCGGGAGAACCAGCGCAATCACATTCTGGAAGTGATACAACAACTACCGGCAGTGACCCGCGAGCGCATGCTGGCGGATGCTGATAAGGCGATGAGCTTCACCTGGCCCGCCTTACCGGCATCTTTGTACCTGGAATACCGCGACAACGGGAACCGGGTCAATTTCGAAAATGCGCAGTTCGAGCGGCGCAAGGTATTGTCAGTGCTGGTGGCGGGTGAACTAGCCGGCGGCAATGGAAAGTACATCCCACAGATCGCAAATGGCTTGTGGGCTATCCTCGAGGAAAGCACCTGGGTATTGCCGGCACATATCGGGGCCCAGAAAGCCGGCAACGGCCTGGCAGATCCTGCTGAACAGATCATTGACCTCTTTGCCGGGGAAACGGCGGCCACCATCAGCTGGGCGCAGTTCCTGATGGACAGAAAGCTGGATAAGTATTCGCCTATGATCAGCAAACGGATCGACTATGAGCTGAACCGGCGTATTGTTGTCCCGTTCCTGGAGCGGACTGATTTCTGGTGGATGGGCTTTAATGGCAAACCGATGAACAACTGGAATATCTGGATCAATACCAATATTCTGCAGACAGCCCTGCTTGCTGTAAACGAGAGGAATACACGTAATAAAGTGATAGAGAAGGCTATTCGCAGCGCTGATTTTTTCCTGAACGGATATCCCGAAGATGGTGGCTGTGATGAAGGCCCCAGTTATTGGGGACATGCCGGCGGCAAACTGATAGAGTTTGTGAACTGGATGCGTTGGGCTTCCGCCGGCAAGGCGGACCTCAGTAAAAATGAACTCATACATCGTATCGGCGCCTATATCTACAAGATGCATATCGACAGCAGCCGGTTTGTGAACTTCGCTGACGCCTCCGCCAGCACCATCCCGCCGCCACATACCGTATTCCTGTATGGCGAAATTTTCAAAGACCAGCAGATGAAGGAGTTTGCTGCCTATCTGTACCGGCTGGCCAATCCGGATACCAACCGCATCAAAACCAATTCCCTGCTGACATTTATATATGATCTGGAAGGACGTAAGTCTTTTCTGAGCACCACGCCGGCCGCACCTTTTACCGGTATAAACTGGTTGCCCGACTTGCAGGTGCTGTCTCTTCGCTCCGTGCAGGGCAGCTCACGGGGACTGTTTTTTGCTGCTAAAGGCGGCCATAACGCCGAAAGCCATAACCATAACGATATCGGTAATTTTGTGCTGTATATGGACGGCCAGCCTGCCATCATAGACGTTGGCGTGGGCACTTATACCAAACAGACTTTCAGCAAAGACCGGTACCAGTTGTGGTATATGCAATCACAATGGCATAACTGTCCAACGGTGAATGGTGTGCAACAACAGGATGGACGCAGGTTTCAGGCGAAGGAGGTATCTTTCTCAGACAAAGGCAGCACGAAGATATTGGATATGGACATTGCCGCAGCCTATCCTGAATCGGCCATGGTAAAGAGTTTGAAGCGTACTTTCACTTTTACGCCGGCAGATTCCCGGTTGAAGCTGACCGAGGCCTATGAGCTGCAATCCTGGAAAGCGCCTTACCAGCTCCATTTTATAACCTGTCTGCCTCCGGATACCAAAACACCGGGAAAGGTATTGTTGACAGAAGACTTTGCCACCATGGAAATCGCGTATGATGTTTTCCGTTTTGAAGCCGTGGCGGAGCGACAGGCCGTCGATGATGATGGCCGGTTGTCGCCGGTGTGGGGCAACGCCGTGTACCGCATCACGCTCAAAGCCAAAGGACAGGCGTTAAAAGATAAATACAGTGTTGATTTTGCTATCAAACGCCGGCACTAGCCCTGGCAAATAATATTATGACTTTTTTAATGTAAAAATGCTGCGTATGTCCTGAAAACAGGGCAGAACAAAGGAATAGGATAGTATAATTGTCATTTATACAATTAAATTTTTACTATCTTTCCATAAAAGCTTTGTATTTTGCAAACGTTTGCATTACTTTAGATGAAGTCTTAAAGAAAAAGTGGTCCTGGTTGGACTTCGCGGGAGGGCCACTCCTGAAAAATATGTTTGAACAAAAAAGTGGCGGACGGTATCAACAACCCGAACGTACAGGATTCTGTAGTACAAGCAGCATCAGGGGCCCTTCAGTATCTCATCGGGGTCAATGGTAGCGAAGCGGGGCTGTTGAATAACGGTACAGAGATGTGAAAGGAATTGAATGGAAGAGAAGTTTAACAAAGTAGTGAAGCTAGAAGCGGAGCGGTGCGCCGGAAAACAAATACGGTGAAGCATACTGCCTATTTGCTTCAAAACAGTGAACAAAAGCATTCAGCAAGGCAATCCACGTTAGTGCATGCCGTCATCCTACATGACGCGCTACAGCCGGACCGTGTATGTCTTCCTGAAACAACCGGCGGGTATCCACCAATAAGAAACATCAAACTATCTGTAAATAAAAAAGATAACCAACGATATGAGCACACAGTATGAATCAAGGTATGCCAGCAGCCCTTCAGAGGTGAAAAGCATGGATACCGAAGCGCTGAGAAAGGCATTTCTGATAGAAAAAATTTTTGAGGCAGACCAGATTTCATGGGTACACACGCATTACGACCGGTACCTGACAGCCGGCGCCATGCCGGTGAAAGGCGGCCTTGAACTGCAAACGATTGATCTGCTGAAAGCCGCGTATTTCCTGGAGCGCAGAGAACTGGGAATGATCAATGTTGGCGGTGCGGGCATGGTGGAAGTGGACGGAGAACAATTTGAGATCGGCTTCAAAGAAGCATTGTATGTAGGGAAAGGCAAACAAAAGGTGGTCTTCCACAGTAAAGACGTTGCACAGCCGGCGAAATTCTATCTCAACTCCACCCCCGCGCATCACAGCTATCCTACCCGTAAGGTATCCAGGAATGAAGCGGAAGTAGTGACGCTGGGCGCACTGGAAACATCTAACCATCGTACCATCAACAAGCTGCTGGTAAATTCCGTACTGGAAACCTGCCAGCTGCAAATGGGCATGACCGAGCTGAAACCCGGCAGCGTATGGAACACGATGCCAGCGCATACCCATGACAGGCGAATGGAGGTATATTTCTATTTTGAAGTACCGGAAGGCCAGTCCGTTTGCCACTTTATGGGGCAGCCACAGGAGACGCGCCATATCTGGATGCAGAACGAACAGGCCGTGATTTCTCCGCCCTGGTCCGTGCATTCCGGCGCCGGTACCAGCAACTACACCTTTATCTGGGGTATGGCCGGAGAGAACCTGGATTATGGCGATATGGACCATTGCAAGATCACTGAATTACGCTAAAACCCGATCATCATATTTATCATGAAAATGAAAAACATCATTGCAGGAAGCCTGCTGGGCCTGTCGGCCCTGCACTTCGGGCCGGATGCGGGGGCTGTTCCGCAGCAAACGGCTATTGTGGCGCCTTCGCTCAATGCATTGTCGGCGCAGTTTATCCGTGCTTACATGGAGAGAGTGGCCAACTGGCAATGGCAGTCCATCGAACGGAAAGGTTGGGCCAATCCACAAACCAACTGGACCAACGGCGCCATGTACGCCGGCATGATGGCCCTCAGCCAGGTGACCGACAATCCGTTTTTTATACAGCGGTTGATACAGGTAGGAAAAGACAATAACTGGAATACAGGGCCTGACCGTTTTTTCGCGGATGAGTACTGTATCGGTCAGCTCTACGCCCAGCTGTACCCGTATTATAAGGACCCTGTGATGATTGATAAATTCAGGAAGCTGGCAGACAGTATTGTAGCTGCGCCTCATACCGAGCCGCTGGACTGGAAGAACGGTATCCATCACCGGGAGTGGGCCTGGTGCGACGCCCTGTTTATGGGCCCGCCAGCGTTAGGTTATCTCTCTGCGGCCACCGGTGACCCGCGTTACCTGGAGACCGCTGATAAATTGTGGTGGAAAACCACCGACTTCCTGTTCGACAAAAACGACAGCCTGTACTACCGTGATGCCCGCTACTTTGACCAGAAAGAGAAAAACGGCGCCAAAGTGTTCTGGAGCCGTGGCAACGGCTGGGTGATGGGCGGCCTGGCCCGCCTGCTGGACAATATGCCCGCAAACTACGCTAACAGGGCACGTTTCGTGGAGCTGTTCAAAAAAATGGCTTACCGTATTGCTGCACTGCAAACAGCCGATGGCACCTGGCATGCCAGCTTGCTGGACCCTGACAGCTATCCTTCCAAAGAAACCAGCGGTACCGGCTTCTACGTGTATGCGCTCATGTGGGGCGTAAACAATGGTATTTTACCGGAGAAAGACTTCCTGCCCGTTATCCACAAAGGATGGCAGGCGCTGACAGACTGCGTGCAGCCGGACGGTAAACTGGGCTTTGTGCAGGTAGTGGCGGCTGCCCCCGGCAAAGCCACTGCCGATGATTCGGAAGTATATGGCGTAGGTGCTTTCCTGTTAGCCGGCGCTGAACTGATCAAATATAATCTTCAGCAGAACAGCCCCGGTGATATCGCCATTACCAACCCTACGGGCCTGAACCGCGAGGGTGAGATCGTAGAGATTCCTTACGATCAGTTTACAGCGAAACTTAATAAGGACACACGCAAATCTTTCAAAGTGATGGACCTGTTGTCCGACCAGGAAGTTCCTTACCAGTTGATATACGATGGCGGTAAAACGCCGAAAGCCGTATTACTGCAGGTGAGCGTAACGCCCGCCGGCAGCCGTCAGCTGGCGGTGAAGGCAGGCACGCCCGCAGCGGTAACACCAAAAGCCTATGGCCGTTTTGTACCGGAAAGGAAAGATGACTATGCCTGGGAAAATGACCGGATGGCCTACCGCATGTATGGCCCCGCACTGGAAAAAACGCCCAAGGAAATGGCTTACGGTATTGATGTATGGGCCAAGCGTACCACTGATATGGTGATCGACACCTGGTACAAGCTGGACAACTACCACCATGATAACGGCCAGGGGCTTGATTATTACAGTGTAGGACTTACGCTGGGCGCCGGTGATATCGCGCCTTATGGTAAGGATACTATCTATTTCCCGAAGAATTACCGTCAATGGAAGCGGCTGGACAACGGTCCGCTCCGCACCGTTTTTGTACTCACCTACGATACATGGCAGGCCGGTAATATACCCGTTTCCGTTACCAAAACCATCTCCCTGGACGCCGGTTCCCAGTTGAACAAAATGCAGGTGCAATACACCTTCAAAGGCGATCAGCTGCCGGTGGTGACAGGCATCGTAAAACGGAAAGACCCCGGTGCCGTGCTGCTGGACGAGAAGAATGGCGTAATGGGTTATTGGGAGCCACAACATGGTGAAGACGGCACCCTTGGAATAGGCTGTGTTTTCCCTGCTTCCGTGCCCGGCATGAAAACAGATAACGTGCATTTACTGAGTCCCGGAATAGCCCACAGCCAGCAGCCGTACGTGTATTATTTCGGCGCCGCCTGGAACAAAGGCGGACGGATTACGAATGCCGAAGAATGGTTTAAATATCTGGAAGCATTTTCACAACGCGTTAGAGAACCACTTAAAGTAACGATTCAATAAAGTTGACATATGGACCTGTTTCAATTGAAAGGAAAAACCGCGCTCGTTACCGGTTGTAAGCGAGGTATCGGAAAAGCGATGGCGGTGGCGCTGGCCTCTGCCGGCGCGGACATCATTGGCGTATCAGCCTCCCTGGAATTGCAGGGCAGCGAAGTGGAGAAAGAGGTGACAGCGCTGGGCCGCAGTTTTAAAGCCTACCAGAGCGACTTCTCCAACCGCGAGTCATTGTATGCCTTTATTCGCCGGTTACAGCAGGATGTAAAGACTATTGACATCCTTGTCAACAATGCCGGCACTATTCTCCGGAAACCGGCAGCAGAGCATCCGGACGAGTACTGGGACGAGGTGATCAACATCAACCTGAATGCCCAGTTTATCCTTACCCGTGAAATCGGTAAGGGGATGATTGAAAGAGGCGCCGGAAAGATTATCTTTACAGCCTCATTGCTCACCTTCCAGGGTGGGATCAATGTGCCGGGATATGCCGCCAGCAAAGGGGCGGTAGGCTCACTGGTGAAAGCGTTCGCCAACGAATGGGCCGGCAGGGGCGTGAACGTCAATGCGATCGCTCCGGGCTATATCGCCACCGACAACACGGCTGCCCTGAGGGCGGATGAAAAACGCAGTACCTCCATACTGGACCGGATACCGGCAGGACGCTGGGGTGAACCGGAAGACTTTGCGGGGCCCGTTATTTTCCTCGCTTCCAAAGCTGCTGATTATGTACATGGTACCATACTCACAGTAGACGGCGGCTGGATGGGCAGATAACTAATATTTACCGTTAATGGCTAATACATGAGCAAACGTACAGAAAAAACAATCGTTGATATCGCAGAAGAACTGAAGTTATCGGTATCTACTGTATCCCGCGCCCTGAACGACAATCCTAACATCAGCGCACGTACGAAAGACAGGGTTAAAAAGATGGCCCGCAAACTGGGCTACCGCCCTAACGCGCTGGCTGCCGGTTTACGCAACAACAAAAGCAAAACCATTGGCCTGATCATTCCGCGTATCTCCATGTTTTTTCCCGCTGCCATCAGTACCATTATCCAGAATAAATTACAGGAACACGGCTACAACCTGATCATCTGCCAGTCCAACGACTCCTATGACCAGGAAGTAGCCCTGGTCAATACGCTGTATTCCGCCCGGGTAGACGGCCTGGTAGTCAGCACTACGCTGTATACCACCGACTTCTCCCATTTTGATGTTTTTAAAGACAACAATATCCCGCTGGTATTTTTTGACCGCGTGCCCAAAGATTACAACGTAAAAGTGATCAAGGGAGATGATTACCTGGGAGGGTTTACCGCTACCAGTCACCTGATTGAAAGAGGATGTAAAGACATTGTGCATATCTCCGGGCCGCTAACCTGTAACCTTTACCTGGAGCGGGTAGCAGGATACAAAAGCGCTTTGCAGCAGCATAAACTGCCTTTCCGTAAAACCAGGGTTTTTTACCAGGAGCTTACGCGCGACAATGCATGGCAGGCCTGCGAAAAAATTTTCGCGCAGAAGCCTTATCCCGATGGCATTTTCGCGTCTAATGATACTACTGCCATTACGATCATGGAGTACTGTCGCAAAATCAACCTGCGGGTGCCGGAAGACCTGAAGATAGTAGGTTACTCCAATGACCCCAGGACCGAAATCGTTACACCGCCTATCACTAGCATAGACCAATACGCGGCCATGATGGGCGAGCGGGTGGTAGCAGCGCTGATGGAACTGGTCACCAGCCGTCAGACCGGTACCCCGCGCTATTCCCAGGAGATCATTCCTATTCAGCTGATAGCCAGAGAATCCAGTGCCGCCAATACAAAGGCCGCCTCGAAAAAGAAATAAGTCAACCTATAACTAACTTATTATGAAAAAGAACCTGTTCTTTACCCTGCTGCTGTTGCCTGCGATGTTTATGCAATCGTATGCACAGTCTGGTAAAGCCAACCAGGCATTGCTTCGCAAAGCCGATGAAACACTGCAGTTTGCCGCCAGACAATATAAACTGATGATGCACCATGTGCCGGACACCGTGCTGCCCCGCAGCACTAATAAAGACGGCAGCCTGATGACTTCCAACGCCGGTTGGTGGACATCCGGATTTTATCCCGGCACTACGTGGTTCCTGTACGAATACACGAAAGACCCGGCTTTTAAAACAGAAGCCCTTAAACGGATGGCGCTCTGTCAGAAGAACGAATTCAACACCCGCACGCACGATCTCGGATTTATGATGTATTGCCCTTTCGGCAACGCCCTGCGCATTACCGGCGATACAGCGTATAAACGTATTTTGCTTAACAGCGCCCGGTCTTTGTCCACCCGCTTTAACCCTACGGTAGGCTGCATCAAATCATGGGACCACGGCACCTGGAAATTCCCGGTGATCATCGACAATATGATGAACCTCGAATTGCTGACATGGGCCACCCGCGAATCGGGCGATCCTCAGTTTGACAAGATAGCCCGCACGCATGCCAACACCACGATGAAAAATCATTTCCGTCCGGACTACAGTTCCTATCACGTTATTGATTATGATCCTGCCACCGGCGCTGTATTGCAAAAGAAAACACACCAGGGACTGGCAGACAGTTCTGCCTGGTCACGCGGTCAGGCCTGGGGGCTGTATGGCTATACCATGATGTACCGTGAAACCAAAGACAAAGCATATCTGGACCAGGCCCGTCATATTGCTGAATATATCCTGAACCATCCGCATATGCCGGCCGACCTGATCCCTTACTGGGATTATGACGCACCGGATATTCCGAATGCACCGCGTGATGTTTCCGCCGGCGCCGTAGCCGCTTCCGCCTTACTGGAACTGAGCCGCTACACCAACAAAACAGAAGGCAAACGTTACTGGAACGCCGCAGAGAAAATGCTCACCAGTCTTTGCAGCCCGGCGTACCTGGCCAAAGAAGGAGAGAACAACGATTTTATTTTGATGCATAGCGTAGGTTCCCTGCCTCACCAGTCTGAGGTGGACGTACCGCTTACCTACGCCGACTATTATTTTGTGGAAGCTCTACTGCGTTACAAGCAGTGGGCTAAATAACTGACACCTTGGACAGACGTTTTTTTCTCAAGGCTGTGCCGATGGCCGGTATAGCCGGTTCGCTGAAGACAGATAAAAGCATGCTGGCAGATATAGCGGCACCACCGCCCGTGAATGACCGTGCCTATAATCTGGACCTGTTACTACGTATAAGCCGTCCCGTTATAGAGCATCTCAGTAAAGGGAAACTGGTGGCCAATATGCCTGCCGAAGTAGCGCCGCATTACAGCAAACCGGTACGTAAAGTGACTTACCTGGAAGCCTTCGGCAGAACACTGGCCGGCCTGGCGCCATGGCTGGAACTGGGATGGGACAATACCATGGAAGGCAGCAAACGGATTGAAATGCTGGAGCTTACCCACAAAGCGATGGCGCAGGCAGTAGATCCTTCCTCTCCGGACTTTATGAATTTTACCGGGCAGTTTGATGCGCAGCCGCTGGTAGACGGCGCCTTTCTGGCACATGGCCTGATACGCGCGCCGGAACAGGTGTGGCAGCCATTGTCTGACCGTACGAAACAGCAAACGGTGGACGCCCTGAAAAACCTGCGCAGCATCAAAGCCTTTAGCACCAATAACTGGGTGCTGTTTGCCGCGATGATTGAAATTGCTTTGCTGCGGTTCGACGGCGGGTGGGACCGCAAGCCGGTGGACTTTGCCATTGAGAAAATCATGGAGTGGTACAAAGGAGACAGTATGTACGGCGATGGTCCTCATTTCCACTACGACTATTACAATTCTTTTGTGATACAGCCGATGCTGGTAGATGTACTTAAAGTACTGACGGAGAAAGGCGAAGGCGGTAAAGAACAATATGAGCTGGCCCTGAAGCGGATGCAACGCTACGGGGCTATCCTCGAAAGGCAGATTTCACCGGAAGGGACCTTTCCGGTAGTAGGCCGCTCGATGCCCTACCGCAACGGTGCTTTCCAGGCGCTGGCACAACTGGCCCTTGAAAGGAAATTGCCGGCAGAACTGCAGCCGGCACAGGTACGTTGCGCACTAACGGCGGTGAATAAACGAATTTTTGAAGCGCCGGATACTTTTGATAAAAACGGCTGGCTACAGATCGGTTTCTGTGGTCATCAGCCGGAGATAGCCGATGTATATACTTCTACCGGCAGCCTTTATCTATGCACCACCGGTTTCCTGGATTTGGGATTGCCGGCGCATGACCCTTACTGGAGCGCTCCTGCTGCGGAGTGGACGGCACAGAAAGTTTGGAAGGGAAAGCCTGTTCAGAAAGACCACGCTATTGATATGTAGGGGCTTTAAAAATCCCTAAAATAATTTGATCGCTTCTTTTCCATCCGGCGTAAGCCATTTTTCATACACCAGCCTCACGGGTTCATACTGCTGAGATGCCAGGAACTGTTGCATCCGCAGGTTATTGCTGAGTGTATAACGCACTATTCTCCGGACGCCTTTTTGGATGTAGATGGCTTCCAGCGCGTCGTTGAGCTGCCGGTAGATACCCATGCGGCGGAAGGCGGGTGCCACATAACCATCAGAGACATAGAGGGTGTTGCCGGTATAATCTTCAATGCGGCTTTCGTCCGGTTCTTCTACATAAGCGAAAATAAAGCCTGCCGGTTCGCCGTCTTTCGCAGCGAGCAGGCAGGTACCGTCATTTTCTTCCTGTGTGGAAATGACGTGTTGCATATAGTCCGCCTGAATATCTTCCCAGGCGGCTGTTTTCGGGAAAAATTCCAGTTCAGACAAATGGAGCTCCTTCAGCATTGCTGAAAGGAGCTCGTAATGATCTTTTATGCGTATGGGCGTAATCGTTATCATAGCGTCGGATTATTCCGGTCTGATAGGGCTGCCGGTCCAGTCGGTGTGGGGCTGCAGTTTTTCTCCTTTCATGACGAGCGACAGTGGCGCGATATTTACATCATCACCGATTTCGCTGTCATAGAGGATAATGGTACGTGCCCCGATGCTGGCGCGGTCGCCGATTTTGATGGGGCCGATTTTCATGACACGGTCTTCAAACAGGTGGGTCTGTGGCCCGCTGTCTTCATTGAGGGCAGCGTCGGTGCCTATTTCCACCATATCAAATTCCGTGATGTCGGTGGTGTTGAGCCATACGCGGTAGCCTGTTTTTACGCCCAGCAGGCGCAGTAAAACCGGCAGCCATGGCGTACCCCGGAGGAAGTCGAGCAGGAACGGCACAGACAGCGCTTCATAGGTGGAAGTGGTGCCTTCGCTGCGCCACACTTTAGACGTCCACATGGGATTCTGTATAGCGTGGTATTTACCTGTCAGTATCCATTTCATCATGACGGTGAAAAGGAATGCCGGCATACCGAGGAAAAATAGATAGTAGAAAGGCAGTTTAAGTAATATCTGCCACCAGGCTTGTTCAGTTACCAGGTCATGCCCGTAGGCGATGAAGAGGATACTGCAACAGATGACCATTGTTTCCGGTATAAGGATACGGATAAATTCTGCCAGGCCTCTGGCCATTCTCCGTTGGGGAGATGGGTTGGTGGTCAGTTCTGGTGGAAAGAAACGGCTTTCCTGGCGGCGTGGCAGTGCGATGGCGGGAGAGCCGAACCAGTCGCGCGCGGTGCTGTTGGCCAGCTGTTCTTTTGTGGGCGGTGTGGACAATACGCCGATCAGCATGTTGGGCGGCAATACATATCCCTGCGGGATCAGTGCGCTGTTACCGACGAAGCTGGTATCGTGTATGATTGTTTTTTCGAGGATCAGTTGTTGTCCGCGTACATCGGATTCGCCGAGGGTAACGGCATCAGCGATGAAGGCGCCATTGCCGATTTCGAGCAGCGGGTGGGTAACGCTGCTTGCGGTAGACACTTCCGTGTTTTTACCGATACGGGCGCCCAGCGCGCGGAACAGGCTGGAGATATATACTGTTGCAAAGATAGGATGGATAACGATCAGCGTGAGTGACATCAGCTGGTCGGCAAACCATTTGCGTACATAAAACAGGCTGTAGATAGGGTAGGTGCCGGGTTTGATGCCCCATTGCAACAGGCGGCTGAGGACAACGGTCTGCGCGGTGAAGAGGATAATATAACTCAATGCCAGTGATGGTGTGATGACCATATAGTTGAAATTATAATCCGGCGCGGCGTTATCGAGCTGGTTGAGCGTGATGATGGTGGGCAGCAGTGGCAGCAGGATGGTGAAAGGGAATACCAGCAGGAACAGTGAAAAGATAAGGCTGTATTTCCTGCGGGTAGCTGCCGATACCGGCAGTGGCTGCGGCATTTCGCTCATTTCTTTTTTCACTTTCAGTTGCGCGGGGCTGCCATACCATACTTCACAGGTACCGATGCGGCTGTTGGCGGGCAGGTAGCTGAGGTCCTGCAGTTCGCTCCATGGTTCCATGACGGTGTCGCCGGCGATGACAGCGCTGCTGCCGATATAGGCGTGGTCATCGAGATGTACGGAACGTAGTTTGAGCCAGCCGTCTTCTACCCAGGCATTATTGATAACCGCCTGGGAGCTGATGCTGACATCGCTGCCGATGGTCACCAGGTCTTCCGCGCCGATGGTGACGGCTGCCAGCTGTGCGTCAGCGGCGATTTTCACGCCAAGCATCCGCAGGTAAGTAGGATACAGCGGCGTGCCGTTAAGGAACTGGGAAGGCATGAGGCGTTGCATGGTTTTCACCAGCCACCAGCGGAAATAGTATTGTCCCCACAGCGGGTAGTCGCCTGCTTTCATTTTGCCGATGATCAGCCATTTGATGATGATGATCAGTGCGGAGAAAACGGGAGGTAGCAGGCAGAACATGCACAGTGCCGTAATGATGGCGTATCCCAGGTGACTGGTTTCCTGTTCAATGTAGTAGTATCCCAGGTAAGGCAGGAATATCTGCATGGCAAACAGGCCGAAGATCACCAGCAGGGAAACGCTCTGTGCTGCCCAGCAGGCGAGGTGGCGCCACCAGGGCACTTCATTAAAGCTGCGTTCCTTTTTCTTACTGTTTTGCGGCTGTACGTTCCAGGTATCTACGAGCGCCTGGAGCGGCCGGTGTATATAAATATCTTTCAGCGACGCCTGCGGCACATTGGCTTCGCGGCGTAAGCGGGACACGAAAGCGGCGGCCAGCAGGGAGTGCCCGCCAAGGTCGGTGAAAAAGTCCTGTTGCAGGTTAATGTTCCTGTCAGGGAACACTTTGGTGAGAATGGCCAGCACCCTGTCTTGCAGCGGTGCGCTGGTATCTATCGCTTCGTGTGTGACGGGCTGTGTGAAAGCCGGTGGCAGTGGCAGCGCCTTACGGTTGATTTTTCCACTGGGGAGGCGTGGCATGTCGTCCAGTTCGAGGATAGTGCCGGGCACCATGTAAGGAGGCAGTACTTTTGCCAGTTCCGCGCGGAAGAAGCTTTCATCGAAAGCCTGCGTGTTTTCCATCACCACATATCCTACCAGCTGGTCTTGTTCGTTGTTGTCTTTTTTCACCGCTACGGCAGCGGATATCACGCCGATGATAGCATTGAGGCGGTTTTCTATTTCGCCGAGCTCGATACGGTAGCCGCGCAGTTTTATCTGGTCGTCGAGGCGGCCCTGGAAGTCGATATTGCCATCGGGGAGAATGATGGCCGCGTCGCCGGTGCGGTAAACCGTATCGCCGGGGACCATGTCCATGGACGCCGGCTTGGGAACGAATTTTTCGCGGGTGAGCTCGGGGCGGTCGATGTAGCCGTTGCCCACGCCGGGGCCGGTGATCACCAGTTCACCTCTTTCTCCGAGGGGGAGAATATTGAGTTTATCGTCTACCACCGCCATATTGTAATTGGGCAGGGGATGACCGATGGTAATGGCGTCGCCGGGTTTGAGGGCCGCAAAGGTGGCGCTGACCGTTGTTTCCGTAGGGCCGTAGCTGTTGTAGAACGTCCTGGGAGGGGCGCCCCACCGGGCCAGCACCTGTGGCGTACAGGCTTCTCCGCCGGCATTGATCAGGCGGAGAGTGGGTATATCGTCTTCCATGACGGCCAGCAGGCTGGGGACGGCATGGAGGATGGTGATTTTTTCATCGCGCAGCACACTGCCGAGTTCATCGATGGCTTTGGCAGTGGTGGCATCGGCTACCCAGAGGGTGGCGCCGGCGAAGTAGCTGACCCATGTTTCTTCGCACCACATATCAAAAGATACAGAGAAGCCCTGGTATACTTTGTCGTGCGGGGTAATTTTCAGAACGGTCTGTTCCGCTCTTACCAGGTGGCATATCTGGCGGTGCGAGATGGGGATGCCTTTGGGTTTGCCGGTGCTGCCGGAGGTATATAATACGTAGGCGATATTGTCGGGTGAGGGGCCGGCCGTGAGCGTAAAGGTTTCCGTTATGTCCGGTACCGGCGGAACGGAGAGGATGGCCGCGTCCAGGTGCAGCGATTCTTCACTGAAGCAGGCGGCGGCCTTTACTTCGGTAAGCACGCCTTCCACTCTTTCGGCGGGCATTTCGCGGTCCAGTGGCACATAGGCTGCGCCAGCCTTTACAATGCCCAGGATGGCCGCATGCAGTTCCAGTCCGCGGGGCCACCATACGCCTACCACGCTGCCGGGGCCTATGCCGCGTGCCTGCAACATGGCAGCCACTGCATCGCTCCAGTGGTCCATTTCAGCGTAGGTGAGGGACTGATGTTGAAAGATCAGAGCAGTGTGATGAGCATGCTCTTTAACAGATTGTCTGAAGATATCCGCCAGTGTTTCCTGATGCAACAATTCCTGAAGCTGGGGTCCTTGTACTATACTATAGCCGTTCATAATTTTGCTTCCCGTAGTATTCATTGGTCTTGGTATTAACAAAGTTACAGGGTACAGTGATAGGTATGCCTTATAATTAGCTTAAAAATAAGTTATTATAGGCGAATTTAGCTTTACGGGCGCCCAAAATGCCTTAACTGTCGGTGAATCCACATGACCGGCGCCATGGAGGCCGGTTTTTCCCATTCGGGCGGTTTCCCTTTTTAACGTTTAGCCGGTCCGTCCCTTATAGCTATCTATGGGAAAGAGGTTATTACCCATCATGTGAAGCATGTTGCAAACGGTTTTCCATGATTAGAACGGTTGATAACGTTAACGGATATACGATTTTTATGACTGCCGTTAATTGTCTGATGCCTTTCCGATTTCATCCAGCACATGCGTCCAGTAGGATTTCATCGCTTCGCGTTCTTTGTTGTTGGCCAGCCATTCATGATGAAAGCTGACGGTCGTTTTATCTTTTGCCGGAATGACCCTGATCTGTAACGTGGAAGCGGCTGCCTGTCCTTTGGCGTGCCATTTCATGCGGATGACTTTTACTTCGGTAACACTGGTGATGGTAATAGTGGTTCCGGAAACAGTGGTGTAAGTATCGTTTTTCTGAAAGGCGATGCCGGCTTTATGGTCCAGCCATACATCGAGGACCGGCTGACTGAAAATTATTTGCCATGCAGCTTCGGGGGTGAGAGCGAAGGTGCGTCTTACACCAATTTCCCAACCCTGTGAGGCGGTGTGTCCGGTGATATTTTCCTGTGTGCTCATTTTTTTGTTTAGATAAAGATATAAAAAAATATTTTGGCGTCTTTGTAATATGTAACAAATTAATTATCATTTATTTTTAAATAAATCTTGTCTTGATGGAAAAGATCACGGAAGAGAAAGTGTATCGGGGTTGAAATTTTTTTTTATTTTTATTCCGACCTGTTCACTTAGTGATCGTAGAGGATAACGATGGTATTGCAACCAGAATCTAAATCAGTGATACATCTCGTGACGACTGTAGCATAAAAGACCAAAATCGAACCGTTTTTCTTAACCAGTTAAATTTAAAAAAACAAGCGAGGAAAAAATCTAAATCTAAAGCTAAAGCAACCTGCAGCAGTGCTGTGGATCTATGTCAGAATATCATTAAAACCAAACAGCATTCTTGAACTCAAACGCCGTGAAATATATCATCATGAGTGGCCTCATGATGCTGGAGAAACTATGACCAAAATCTGATTGATCAGACTTCTTTTTTAATAATCTAAACCAAAATCTGCAATTACATGAGGAAGTTCTTACTCGTGGTAGCCAGCATGCTGTTCCTAGCATCGACCTTGTTGGCACAATCTCATCGCACGGTAACAGGGAAGATCACCGATGAGCAAGGCGCTGCTTTGCCAGGTGTATCAGTAAGCCTGCCCGGTGGTAAAACCGGTACTGTAACAGACGCCAAAGGCGCGTTTTCCTTATCTGTTCCTTCGGAAGCAAAAACATTGCGCATATCCTTCGTAGGATATGAAGCTAAGACCTTACCTATTACCGGAGAGAGCATGGGGACCATTCAGCTGACATCAGACACCAAAGCTATATCTGAAGTAGTGGTGGTGGGTTATGGTACGCAACGTAAAAAAGAAGTAACCGGTAACATCGCTTCGGTGAAAGGCACGTCACTGGCCAATTTACCGGTACAGAGCTTTGAGGCAGGCCTGGGTGGCCGTGCCGCCGGTGTACAGATCACTGTACCAAATGGTGTGGTAAACAACCCGCCTGTATTCAGAATCCGTGGTGTTAACTCCCTCTCCATGAGCGCTTATCCGCTGATCGTAATTGACGGTGTGCCTACTTTCAGCGGCGACGTGGGATCTACCAGCGCTCCGCTGAACCCATTGTCCAGTATTAATCCTGCTGATATCGAATCTATTGATATTGCGAAAGACGCCGCCGCTACTGCTATTTACGGTAGCCGTGCTGCCAACGGCGTGGTACTGGTGACCACCAAAAAAGGTAAAGCTGGTCGTCCGCGTGTGATGTATGATGGCTGGGTAGGTATGACCTCCCCTAACCGTTTACCTAAACTGTTGAACGCACAACAGTATGTTGACGTTAAAAATGAAGGGTTGGCCAACGCTGGTGATGCCAGACGTTATGAACTCAACAAAGACGCCAATGGCAACATCATTGATACGAAATGGCTGGACGTGGTATACCGCGACAGGGCCATCTCCCAGAGCCATAGCCTGAGCGTAGGCGGTGGTACTGAAAATACCAGCTACTACTTTTCTGCTGGTTACACCAAACAGGAAGGTATCCTGAAACAAAATGATTTTGTCCGTAAAAACCTGATGGTGAATGTAGACCAGAAAGTGGGCAGGATTTTCTCCGTAGGTACTAAAATAGCCTACTCAAATGAGTTAAGCCTGATTTCCGGTTCTTCCGGTTCACTGGAAGGCGAGGCTTTTAACTCCGGTGGCCTTGCCCGTCTGGCGTTCCTGACCTCTCCGATCGTATCACCGTATAACAATGACGGTACTTACAATACCAATGGCGGTTCCGGTATCGGTGGCGCGAAAGGTGGTTTGAACGTAGGCATCTACAATCCTAAAATCCTGTTGGACCTCGATCACTCCAATACAGAAGCTAATCACGTACAGGGAAACGTGTATGGCCAGTTGAAGCCCTGGGAATGGTTGACCTTACGTACACAGTATGGTATCGACTATATCCTGATGAACAACGACATCTATCAGAATAATAAGAATGGTGATGGTTTTAGCAGCAACGGTGATGCTACCAGCACCTATACACAGTATAAAAGATGGACGTGGACCAACACCGCGCAGTTTGACAAAACCTTTAACCAGCATAGCCTGAGCGTACTGTTCGGTACAGAGCAACAGCGTGATCAGCGCGAGCGTTATGGTATCGGCCGTCAAAACCAGATGGACTCTTACTTCAATAACTCTGAAGGTGGCTGGTTGACAGATTTGAGCCGTAACATGTTACGCCGCAGCAACTACCTGCTCTCATGGTTCTCCCGTGCCAACTACAACTACAAAGAAAAATATTTCCTGAGTGGAAGCGTGCGTCAGGACCAGTATTCAGCCTTTGGTGAAGACAAGAAGAAAGGTACTTTCTTCAGCGTGTCTGCCGGTTGGGAAATCACTAAAGAAGATTTCTGGGCCAACAGCAAACTGGCTAATGTGTTCTCTTCCCTGAAACTGCGCGGCAGCTACGGTAAAGTGGGGAACTACGCCGGTCTGGGCGACTATGACGCATTATCGCTCTACAGACCCGTACCTTATGGTGAAAGACCTTCCCTGTATTTCAGCCAGGCGGGCAACCCGAACCTGGGATGGGAAGTAAGTAAAAAAACAGATGTGGGTATCAGTTATGGGTTCCTGAACAACAGGATTACCGGTGAACTGAGCTACTACTATAATAATATCGACGGCCTGATCCTGTTTGTGCCTCAAATCCCTTCCGCCGGTATTCCTTCCTCCACCGTTATCGCCACCATTCCATCCAACGTAGGTAAAATGTATAACAAAGGCGTGGAATTCAGCATTAGTGCAGCAGCGGTAACTAAAAAGGACTTTACGTGGAATACCTCTTTCAACATTGCTTACAACAAAAATGAAATCACTGACCTTGCCGGCAGCCTGGATAAAATCCCGTTTGTGACCAGCTCCCTGGAACAAACCAGTGTAAACCAGGTAGGCCATCCCGCCAGTATGCTTTATGTTGTTCGTACAAAGGGCGTGGATCCGCAGACGGGCAGAAGGATCTTTGTGAATAAAGCAGGAGAAGATGTTTACTACAATCCGGTAGGAGCTGTGTACAGCTATGCCGACGGTAAACCTGCGCCTGCTGTAGGCACCAAAGACGCGGTGGCTTATCAAAACACCAACCCTAAATTGGTAGGCGGTTTTGAAAACACTTTCCGCTACAAAAATTTTGAACTGAACGTATTGCTGACATACCAGACTGGTTTCTATGTTTACTACGGCAGCCTTGCCGGTATGAAAGACCAGCGTTACTGGAACAACAGCGTTGACGTGTTGAGCAGATGGAAAAATCCGGGTGATGTGAGCGAAACACCTAAAGTGGTGTACGGCGATAACATCTCCAATGGTTCTTCCTTCGCTATCAGCGCCAATGCATTCAAAGGAGATTTCCTTAAACTCCGTACCGTGGGCCTGACTTACATTCTGCCTGAAACAGCGTTGAAATCCATTCACCTGAGCGGCGCCAAAGTATATGTAAGAGGTCAGAACCTCGCCATTATGACGAAATACCCCGGTCCTGATCCGGAAGTATCTTCCAATGGCAACAACGCTTCCGGTCAGGGTATTGACCGTAACACGCTGGGTAATGGCCGTACTGTGACAGTGGGTTTAAATGTTAATTTCTAAAATGATCGATGATGAATAAAATTAGTGCATATATACTGGCATTAGGTATCGCGGTCCTTGGCTCTTCCTGCCAGAAAGACCTGCTTACACCGAAACCGACAACCGATATCCCTGACTGGGAGGCGTTTACGCAGAAAGAACGGATTGGTAACGAAGCTACCGGTTTGTACACCGTGATGAAAAACGGTAAGTTCCTGGGTGGTAAAGTACTGATCGCAAACGATGTGAGAGGCGAAGATTTTGTGAACCTGACCACGAACAACGTAACACTGAATGCTACCTGGAAAATGACTGCCGTGGGCGAGTCCCAGGAGATCAAGGAGATCTGGTCCCAGGGTTATATGGCCATTAACAATGCTAATGTATTCCTGGCTGGTATGGCAGCCAAAGGCAATGCCGTGGTAGGCGACTCACTGGCAAAGATATACGCCGGCGATGCCAAGTTCGTAAGAGGTCTGTCTTATTTTTCCCTGCTGCAGTTATTTGCCCGTCCTTACTGGGATGGCGCAGGCAGCAAACCCGGGCTGATCCTTTTCTGGGAGCCGCATACCAAACTGGGTGATTATTCCCGTGCACGCAGCACCGTAAAAGAAACTTATGACCAGATCATCCGTGACCTGGACTCTGCAGAAGCGCTGCTGCCTAAATTGACTGCCTCTACCAAGTTCGCTGCCAACAAGGGTAACTCCTACAGTGCTATTGCGCTGAAGATGAAAGTATACCTGCAAATGGGGCAATACGATAAAGTGCTGACAGAAGGCGCCAAGCTGATTGCCGGAACAGGTCCGTTCACTTCCCCTGCCGGTTACGTGCTGGAGTCTGACCTGAAGAACCTGTATACGCCCAAGTATGCTGGTAAAGAAGCAGTGATATACATGCCGTTTGGTGCATCCCCCGGCGATTTCCCGGGCACGCAGACGCAGTTGGGATATTACTACAGCCCTGCTTCCGTTGGTGGTAACGCAGAGTACGCCCTGAACACTGCTACCGGTAGTATCGTGGCAGATGCTTCCTGGAAAGCCAGCGATGCCAGAAGGCAGTTTATTATGCCGGTTGGTTCACGTTCTTTCCTGGTGAAATATTCCGGTCCGAGCCCTTACCTGGACTTTGCACCGGTACTGCGCTGGGCAGAATTGCTGCTGATTGAAGCGGAAGCGAAAGTACGTGTATCCAATACCGTAGATCCTGCCGCCATCGCTTTGCTGAATGCCGTACGTGGCCGTTCAGATGCGACAACAGTGTTTACAGCAGCTGATTTCCCGACAGCGAACGATCTGATTAATGCTATCCTTAAAGAAAAACATATTGAGTTACTGGGAGAAGGTAACAGGGCCATGGAAATTATCCGTCTGGGTATTCCGTTCCCTGCCAAGAGCGCTACAGTGCTGGCGGTACCGCCAACAGCTACTGGCTACATCTGGCCTCTCTCTTCCGATGAGCTGGTGTATAACAAGCTGGCCGTGGATAACCAGTAATGCACATTATCCTCTAATAAACAGACAGGCACTCTCTAGTGCTGGTCCTCTTTCATAAGCAAATAAGGGCTGCCCTTCACGAGTGGGCGGCCCTTTTCATTTACGGATTTTTTGAGTTACGATTTTTTGCTTTCGTGAGTCAGGAGTTTGTTGACTAAAATATTAGCATGGCCCCATAACTCAATGATTAAATGATTGTGCTGATTCCCAGCCGATCATGGCCTGTTTACGGACGTCTCCCCAATGGTAATGCCCGAATTCGCCGGTCGATTTAATAACGCGATGGCAGGGGATCAGGAACGCCACGGGGTTCTGGCCTACGGCGGTACCTACCGCCCTTGATGCTTTCGGGTTGTCTACCGCGGCCGCCAGCTGCTGATAGGTGGTGAGATTGCCCATAGGTATTTTCAGCAGGGCTTCCCATACCTTCAGCTGAAAAGCGGTGCCTTTCAGGTGAAGCTTGATCTCTGAGAGGCGATGTTGTTCTTTGGTGAAGATGTACAGCGTATTTTGCTGAATGAGGTCTGTCATCTGTGTAAACTGCGCGTTGGGAAAACTGGCGATCAGGTCCTGTAGCGCCTCTTCGCGGTTGTCCGCAAAAGCCATATGACAGATGCCTTTGCCGGTGGACGCCACCAGTATATTGCCAAACGGGCTCTCTGCGAAGCTGTAGTTGATCTGCAAAGACTTTCCGCCGTTTTTATATTCTCCCGGTGTCATACTTTCAATATTGATGAACAGGTCATGCAGCCTGCTGGTGCCGGACAGTCCTGTTTCGAAGGCTGCATCGGACAAGGTTGTTTTCTCCTGTTTCAGCAGTTGCTTGGCGTGGTGCAGCGTAAGATACTGCAGGAATTTTTTAGGTGTAACGCCTGCCCATTCACTGAACACCCGTTGGAAATGAAACGGGCTCATGTGAACGGAAGCCGCCATGTCTTTGAGTTCCGGCTGTTCCTTGTAATTGTCGTTGATGTATGCAATTGCCGTGGCAATTTTATCGTAATTGTTCATGGCTTTATCATTTTAAGACAAAGTTACCCCTGCGAAAGTCGGCAAAAAACCCGGAACTTGCGGACATGGAAAAACGCTGTTGCTTCCCTGTTCCTACCGTCCGTTTTTGAGCTGCCGACTAACGTTTTGGCCCGTACGAAGCCCTCAAACGCTTACCCCGTCTGTCAAAAAAATTCCATTACATATATATTTTTTTGTAGATTCAGTATCAGGAAGCTTTACATACTATTAAAACCATGGTCATGAAAATGAAAAAAACATTCATGGTAGCAGCTGCGTTAGCAACAGCGGTTACCCTGTGTTCACTGGCTTTGCCTCAGGAACCTGAGAAGCCTAAAAACCTCAAAGTATTACCCAAAAACATCAGCCATGATGAGCTGATAGCCACCATGCGCAGCTTCAATGCTGCCCTGGGCGTAAAGTGCGGCTACTGTCACGCAGCACAAAAAGATGATCCTAAAAAACTGGACTTCGCCAGTGATGAAAATCAACACAAAGACATCGCACGGTCTATGATGAAAATGACACACCGCATCAACAAGAAGTTCTTCAAAGGAACAGAAGTGATGTCCGTGTCCTGCTACACCTGTCACCATGGTAACGAAGAGCCAAAAACCAAACCTGATGAAGCGCCGGCCAAATAAGTCGCGCTAATGACATTACCGGAAGGGCTGGCTCCCATGGGGTTAGCCCTTCTATATGTGTAAATAATTGAATGATAGTGTTTTTTACTGAATAAATTTTCACATATAACCAATCTCCACGCCCCTACCGTTTACTGACGGGAAAATCCGTATCTTTACGTTCGTTATGTTGAGTTCAAAGCATAAAGCTCTCTCCAGAATCTTTCTTTACTGCTCTCCTCAATGCTGAACGCTGGCTATAAAGAGGCGTTTAATTTTATTACCGAAGATTATAAATACAATATGCTATTTGAGCAATTAGGGCTGATCGAGCCCATTTTAAAAGCAATTAAAAAAGAAGGTTATACCCAGCCTACCCCCATACAAGTACAATCCATACCGATCGTTTTAGAAGGGAAAGACCTGCTGGGATGTGCACAGACCGGCACCGGTAAAACGGCCGCTTTTGCCATTCCTATCCTTCAACAGTTGTACAACACCCGCTCCGGCGTAGAAGGCGGTTATAAACATATCCGTGCCCTCATCCTGACGCCTACCCGCGAACTGGCTTCACAGATCGACGAGAGTTTCGAAGCGTATGGGAAATTCACAGGGCTGAAACATGATGTGATATTCGGTGGCGTACCACAACACCGGCAAACGATCGCGCTGCGCAACGGCACAGACGTGCTCATCGCCACGCCGGGCCGCCTGCTGGACCTGATGAACCAAGGCTATATCTACCTGGACCACCTCGAGATATTTGTACTGGATGAAGCAGACCGTATGCTGGACATGGGTTTCATCAACGATATCAAAAAAGTGGTGCGTGAACTGCCAGAGCAACGACAGACGCTGTTCTTCTCTGCTACCATGCCGCCCAATATCGCCAAACTGGCCAATTCACTGCTGTACAAACCGGAGAAAGTGGAGATCACACCAGTGTCCACTACAGCTGAAAGAGTGGAACAGTGCGTGTTTTTCGTGAAGAAAAAAGACAAACAGCAACTGCTGGACCACATCCTGCAGGATAAAACTATCAAACGTACCATCGTATTTACACAGACAAAACACGGCGCCGACAGGATAGCCAAAAACCTGCGTAAAAGGAATATCAACGCTGACGCGCTGCATGGCGACAAGTCACAGTCCTCCCGGCAAAACACGCTGACCAACTTCAAAAGCGGTCGTTTACGGGTGCTCGTTGCCACCGATATCGCCGCAAGAGGCATCGACGTGGAAGCACTGGAACATGTGATCAACTACGACCTGCCTAACGTGTCAGAAACATATGTACACCGTATCGGCCGTACCGGCAGAGCAGGCGCCACCGGTTACGCACTCTCTTTCTGCGCTACCGAAGAACGACCTTTTCTGAACAGCATCAACAAACTGACGAAACAGAAAATCCCTTCCGTGCGTCACCCTTTTGAAGAAGCTGCACTGATAGAGGCCAACAACGCCGATCCGGACGCACCAAAAGCAGAACCAAGAAGACCGAAACCGCGCAACCGAAACCGCTACGGCCGCCAGGGCAAAACCGACAAACGCGATCAGAAAATAGATTTTTAATATTTAGTTCCCAGGGCTGAAGCCCTGGGCTACAATAAGTTTTTTGGGCTGTTTTTGAGAACAGTGATAAGGGGGGCTGGGGAGGCTCCTTTTTTTGTTCTCAGGGCTGAAGCCCTGGGCTACAATAAGTTTTTTGAGCTGTTTTTGAGAACAGTGATAAGGGGGGCTGGGGAGGCTCCTTTTTTTGTTTCCGGGGCTGAAGCCCTGGGCTACAATAAGTTTTTTGGGCTGTTTTTGAGAACAGTGATAAGGGGG